>NZ_JBITRX010000002.1:0-740579 GCF_044540325.1 Streptomyces sp. NPDC086023 | reverse complement strand
ACCGGCCCCAAGCCCGTCACGTCAGGCGAACCCCAGGATCTGAAACAGAACACGACTCACGAGGCGAGCCCCGACCTCAAAACCAGGTCACTAGGACACGGTGAAGAGGACCTTGTCCCCCTCCCAGTCGGGGTCCGCCCGCTTGAGCCTGGCCCTGACGCTGGAGCCGAGCTGGAGGTCCAGGCCGTTGCGCGACTCGACCTTGGCCAGCACGGCGGGGTCGGCCAGGAACACCTTGCCCTCGCGCGGCCTGCCCCGCTCCGCGTCGGTGTCGATGACCGCCACGTCGAACACCTCGCCCACGCGGTCCTTGAGCACGGCCGCCTCGACCAGGTCCACGGTCTGCCGGTCCGCCAGGCCGCCCTTGCCCCGGGCCGTGTCGCACGGGAGGCAGTCCAGGGCGTCGAGCACCCAGCCCGGCGGGGCCTTGTCCGCGCACGCCGTCACGCACAGCTCACCCGTGTACCGGTCGACCAGGCGCCGCAGCGGTGCCGTGCAGTGGGCGTACGGGGCCGCGATCGCCGCGTGCATCGTGTGGGCCGGCTGCCGGCCGTCGCGGAAGACGGTGTACTCCGCCTTGAGCATCGTGGTCGTGGCCTCGCTGAGGAAGGCCAGGTGCTGCTGCTTCCGGGGGTCGAGCTTGCGCACGAGCGTGGCGTACGAGATCCCGGGCCGCCAGACGATGCCCAGGGCCTTGGCGAGGTCGTGCAGGCGCTTGACCACGTTCTGATCGGCCTGCTCCCGCTGGGTCCGCAGGATGCCGGTCCCGGTGTCGAGCATGATCCGGGCCGCGGACATCCCGGTCATGAGCGAGATCTGCTCGTTCCAGCCCTCGACCGGCAGCGTCGCCGCGTACCGCAGCCGAAACGATCCGTCCTCGACGGTGACCTCCTGGTCCGGCAGGTTCACCGAGATGCCGCCGCGCGCGATCTCGACGGCCTCCCGCAGCCTGCCGACCTCGCGCAGCAGGGCGAGGGACTCCTCCGCCGTACCGTCGTCGAGGGCCCGCTGGGCGGCCTCGTAGTCGAGCTGGGCCCGGCTGCGGATCCTGGCCCGGCTGACGGACGAGTCGGTGAGGTTGCCGTAGGCGTCGAGCTCGTGCTCCCACACCAGGGCGGGACGGTCCTGGCCCGGCAGCAGGCTGGCCGCGTCCTCGGAGAGCACGGGCGGGTGCAGGGGCACCTTGAGGTCGGGGAAGTACAGCGTCTCGACCCGGTCGCGCGCCTCGGCGTCCAGCGGACTGCCGGGTCCGACGAAGGTCGCCACGTCCGCGATGGCGTAGTACACGCGGTAGCCGCCGCCGGGCCGCCGTTCCAGGTGCAGGGCCTGGTCGAGGTCCTTCGAGCCCGGCGGGTCGATCGTGAAGAACGGCAGGCGGGTGGCGTCCTTGTCGGGCAGCCGCGCCTCGGCCGCGGCCTTCTCGGCCGCTCTGAGTACGCGCTTGGGGAAGCTCAGCGGGACCTTCAGCTCCGCGCGCAGTTCCTCCAGCGCGCAGCCGAGGGCGTCCTGGGCCTCGGCAGACATGTGCATCGGGCGGCGTCGCATGCCCCGAGCGTAGGCCGACGGTCACGGACCGGCACGGCGAGCGGGCCCGTCCGCGGCGTCGCCGCGACCGGGAAGTCCTCCCTGCCGACGGCATGGACGCGGTCGCCTGCACGCGCCGAGGTCAGTCGGTGCCGAGCATCTGGCGCATCTGGGTGATCTCCGCCTTCTGTGCGGTGATGATGTCGTCGGCGAGTTCCCTGGCGGGGCCGTAGGTGCCTTCCTTCTTCTCGGTCTCGGCCATGGTGACGGCGCCTTCGTGGTGCTCGATCATCCGGGTCAGGAACATGGTGTCGAAGGCTTTGCCGGAGGCGCCCCGCATGTCGTCCATCTGCTGGTCGTTCATCATGCCGGGCATGGACGAGGCGTCGCCGTGGTCCATGCCGTCCATGCCCTGGGGGACCTCTTCGCCCCAGGCCGTCAGCCAGGCGGACATGGTCGCGATCTCCGGCTCCTGGGCCTTCTTGATCTCCTCGGCGAGGGTCTTGACGTCGCCGGAGGAGGCCCGGGTCTCGGCCATGTCGGCCATCATGACGGCCTGGCGGTGGTGCGGGATCATGCCCTGCGCGAAGTCGACGTCGGCCTGGTTGTGCGCGCCCGCCGGCACCGAGACGGACGTGGTGGGGCCGGGGGAGGTGGCGGCAGAGCCGTTGCCGTCGTCTCCACAGCCGGCCAGGAAGAACGCGGAGGCGGCGACGGCCGCGGCGGCCAGGGCGGTGCGGCGGTGCAGGGCGCGGGTGGTCTTCATGGGGACCGGCTCCTTGCTCGCCGGCTCTCCGTCGGGTTCGCGGGTTCGCGGGTTCGGCCCCGGCCGCGCAGCTGCGCCACCGGCTCGTCCGCCGCTCACCGGCCGCCGGGGCCACAGGCCGTGTGCGGCGTCAGCCATCACGCCCTCCTCGTGTCTCAGCCGCTCCGGCCGCGAGCAGCCGAGTCGGCCGGGGGTCAATGCCGGGTGGGCGGGCCGGAGGCATGCAGCGCAGCCAGGCGCCGCCGGTAGTCCTCCTCGTCGATGTCGCCGCGGGCGAACCGCTCGGCGAGCAGCTGCTCGGGCGACGGCGGGGGGCCGGGGCGGGGCTCGGTGGTTCGGCTCAGGGTCCGCAGGAGCAGGACGGCGGCGGCGATGATCAGGGCCCAGAACGCGATCATGCCGGCCGAAATCGCGAACCAGCCCCAGCCGCTGACGTCGTGGTCGAACCAGAACATCATCACGATCGCCTCCCCGGTGATCGGGCCAGCGGGTCTGCGATCCCCGCTGCCCTCCTGGTCGTTCACCATCATGGTCACCCGGTCCCGGCCGTCCGGTGCAGGGCCATGTGGTCCCTGTCCGGTGGGCCCGTCAGTCCCTACCCGCCTCTCACCGGTGGGGCGAGAGACCCTGGAGGGGAGCGCGCACGCAAGGAGGGCGATCTGCCATGGGTGTCGCCGATGTGGTGGTCGTGATCCTGGCCGCAGTCCTGATCGGCGGGCTGGGCTGGTTCTTCTTCGGGCCTCGCAAGGCCCGTACGGCGCAGCTGGAGGGCGGGGTGCAGCGCGTCGAGGTGACCGTGCGGGGCGGCTACAGCCCCAAGGTCATCAAGGTCCGCCAGGGGGTGCCGGTCGAGCTGGTCTTCGACCGGCAGGAGAGCGGGGAGTGCACCAACCGGGTCGTCTTCCCCGACCTGCGGGTCAGCGCCGGACTGCCGGCCCATGCGCGCACCACCGTCCGGGTCACCCCGGAACAGGCGGGCTCCTTCGGCTTCGCCTGCGGGATGAACATGATCCACGGCACCCTGCTGGTCGAACCCGCGGACCGCCCCGGCGCCGCCGAGGCCGCGCCGGGCGGCGAAGGCCCGGGCGAGGAGGCGGCCTCCCCCGCCGGCGGGCAGCGGTGGGGCGAAGGCGGTGGAGCCGAGGCGGAGGCGGCCGAGGTCGCCGAGCGGCGCGCGGAGATCGCCGATCTGACCCGGCGGGTCGTGGTCGGTGCCGTGCTCACGCTGCCGGTGCTCTTCGCCGTCATGGCCCATGAGCTGTTCGGCGCGGACTGGGTGCCCGGCTGGCTGCTGAACCACTGGCTGCAGCTGGCGCTGATCACGCCGGTGATGTTCTACACCGGGTGGCCGATCCACTCCACCGGCTGGCTGACCCTGAAGCACCGCGGCGCCGACATGAACTCCCTGATCACCCTGGGTACGACGGCCGCCTACGGCTACAGCCTGCTGGTCACCCTCGCCCCCGGCCTGCTGCCGGAGGACGTACGGGAGGTGTACTTCGAAGCGGTCGGGGTGATCCTCACCCTCATCCTGCTCGGCCGGCTGCTGGAGGCCCGCGCCAAGGCCGGCACCGGGGAGGCCATCCGTGCCCTCCTCGGCCTCCAGGCCCGCACCGCCCGCGTGATCCGCGACGGCACCGAGGCGGAGATCCCGGTGGAGGACGTGGCGGTCGGCGACGAGGTGGTGATCCGGCCCGGGGAGAAGGTCCCGGTCGACTCCGAAGTGCTGTCCGGGTCCTCGGCGGTCGACGAGTCCATGGTCACCGGCGAGCCGATGCCGGTCACCAAGCGGGAAGGGGACACGGTCATCGGCGCGACCGTCAACACGACCGGATCGCTCCGGGTACGGGCGAGCAGGGTCGGGGCCGACACGATGCTGGCCCAGATCATCCGCCTGGTGCAGCAGGCGCAGGCGTCGAAGGCACCGATCCAGCGGCTGGCCGACGCGGTGTCCGCGTACTTCGTTCCGGCCGTCATCGCCATCGCCGTCGCCTCGTTCGCGATCTGGTACACCGTCGGGCCCGCCCCCGCGCTCACCCTGGCTCTGGTCTCCGCGGTCGCGGTGCTGATCATCGCCTGCCCGTGCGCGCTCGGCCTGGCCACACCGCTGTCGGTCATGGTCGGCACCGGCAAGGGAGCCCAGGCCGGCATCCTCATCCGCTCCGCCGAGGCGCTGGAGACCGCCCACAAGCTGGACACGATCGTGCTGGACAAGACCGGCACCGTGACCGCAGGCAAGCCGGTGCTCACCGACGTGCACACCGCCGACGGCTTCCGGGAAGAGGAGCTGCTGGCCCTGGTGGCGGCGGCCGAGGCGGACAGCGAGCACCCGCTCGCCGGCGCGATCGTCGCCCGGGCCCGGGAGCGCGGCCTCACCTCGTCTGCGGCGAGTGGCTTCGGCTCGGTCACCGGCAAGGGCGTGCAGGCCACCGTCGACGGCCGTACGGTCCTCGTCGGTACCGCCCGGCTGCTCGCCGACGCCGACATCGACAGCGGGGCCCTCACCGAGGTCGCCGCCGGCTTCTCCGCCGAGGGCAAGACTCCGGTCCTGGCCGCCGTCGACGGCCGGCCCGCGGGTGTACTGGCCGTCGCCGACACCGTCAAGGACGACTCGGTCCGGGCCATCGCCGCCCTGCACCGACTCGGCCTTCAGACGGTCATCATCACCGGCGACAACGCCCGCACCGCCGCCGCCATCGCCTCCCAGGTCGGCGTACGGCGCGTGCTGGCCGAGGTCCTGCCCGAGCACAAGGCCGACGAGATCCGCCGGCTCCAGGCGGAGGGCCGCACCGTGGGCATGGTCGGCGACGGCATCAACGACGCCCCCGCCCTGGCCGCCGCCGACGTCGGCCTGGCCATCGGCACCGGCACCGACGTCGCCATCGAAGCCGCCGACATCACCCTGATCTCCGGCTCCCTGACCGGCGTCGTCACCGCCGTCCGGCTCTCGCGCGCCACGATGCGCAACATCAGGCAGAACCTGTTCTTCGCCCTGGTCTACAACGCCGTCGGCGTGCCGCTCGCCGCCGGCGCCCTCTACCCGCTGTGGGGCATCCGCCTCAGCCCGATCATCGCCGCCGCCGCCATGGCGCTGTCGTCCCTGTCCGTGGTCACCAACGCCTCCCGCCTCCGCCGCTGGCACACCGCTCCGCTGCCGGCCGCCACCGCAGAGCACGTCGAACCCCAGGTGGAAACCGCGGCCGACCGCACGTCGGCCCCCACCGCTGCCGCAGCGCACGGACACCACCACCAGTCCGGGCCCGGCCTGGGCGAAGGGTCCGGGCCCGGCGCCCAGGACAGTGCGGTCGATCCGGTCTGCGGCATGCGCCTGGACCCGTCGACTGCCGCCGAACGGCGCGACACCGGCCACGGCAGCCACGTCTTCTGCTCGGCGCAGTGCGCAGCCGCCTTCGACGCCCACCCGGACCACTACCGCGCACCGGCGGGGAGCAGGCCCCCGGAAGGAGACGAGAGCCGATGACCACGGCCGACCGCATCCGGCCCGGGTCCCCTGCCCTCTCCATCACGTGGGCGAGTCCTGTGCAGCGGTCGGCCGGCGCCTGCGCGTGATCGCCGCTCCCCGCGTGGACCTGCCGCGCCTCCGGGACCCGGCGAACGCGTCCGTCCCCCGGCCGCGGATCCTGCGGGCATCGGTGCACGGCGCCGGCGACACCGCGCCGGCCCGGGGCCATCCGGCCCTCCCCTTGCCCACAGGGCCCATGGGCGCGCACGTGGTCGGGGTGCTCAGATGGAAGGAGGGTTCGCCCCGACCTGCCACGCGCCTTCGGGCGGCAGCAGGATCCACGACCGATCGAGGTGAAGGAGCCGGTCATGCCCGCATCTCGCCACACCGTCAGTGACGTCATGACGCACACCGCCGTGGCCATCGGCCGCGAGGCGTCCTACAAGGAGATCGTCGAACTGATGCACGAATGGAAGGTGAGTGCGCTCCCCGTCCTCGAAGGTGAGGGCCGCGTCGTCGGGGTCGTCTCCGAGGCTGACCTGCTGCCCAAGGAGGAGTTCCGCCGCGAGGAGCCCCACCTGCCGGACCAGCTGGAGGAAGCGTCCAAGGCCGGTGGCGTGCTCGCCGAGGAACTGATGTCGAGCCCCGCGGTCACCGTCCATCCGGACGCGACCGTTGCCGAGGCGGCCCGGATCATGGCCCGCAGGCGCGTCAAGCGCCTGCCGGTGGTGAACAGACTCGGCATGCTGGAGGGCGTGGTCAGCCGCAGTGACCTCCTGAAGGTGTTCCTGCGCCCGGACGAGGAGCTGGCGGAGGAGATCCGGCAGGCCGTGCTGGCCGAACTCGTCCCAGGTGTCTCCCCGGACTTCTCCGTCCAGGACGGTGTCGTCACCCTGCGGGGCCCTGTGCACGATCGCGCCCTGATTCCGCTCCTGGCGCGGGCCGTCAGCGCGGTCGAGGGGGTCGTCGACGTCCGGATGGAACTCGACGGACCGGTCTCGGCCACCGCATAGGCCCACACGCGGGTGCCACCCGAAGGCTCGGCGTCGAGCGCAGCATCCGGTCCGGCCGGCCCCCGCGCAGGGGCCCGGTCGGCCCTATACCGCCTCCGGAACGCGCGGCGAGGCTGGAAGCGCGGAATCCGGGGCTGGAGGAACCATGAAGGACGCACGCACCGTCGCCTGACGGCGACGCCCGGCCGCAACAGGGGAAGGAGAACACGGTGAGGCACAGGGAAGTGGGCGAGCTGATGACCCGCGAGGTCGTCACGGTCCCCCGGCACGCCACCTTCAAGGACATCGTCCGCACGCTCGGCGAGCACAGGGTCTCCGCGGTGGCGGTGACCGACGCCGCCCGACACCCCCTCGGCGTGATCTCCGAGGGCGATCTGCTGCCGAAGCCGGCCGACCAAGGGGACTGGTTCCGCTCTCTGCCACGCCCCGAACCCTGGGAAAGCGACAAGGCCGCGGGCACGAAGGCGGAGGAGCTCATGTCGGCGCCCGCGGTCTGCACACGGCCGGAGTGGACCGTGGCGGAGGCCGCTCGGCTCATGGAGAGCCAGCACGTCAAACGGCTGCTGGTCGTCGACGACTCGGACGTCCTCGTCGGCATCGTCACCCGCGGCGACCTTCTGCGGATCTTCCTGCGTGAAGACGACGCCATCCGACACGAGATCACCGGGGACATCCTCGACCGGACCCTGCACACGGACCCCTCGGCCGTATCCGTCGAGGTGGTGGACGGACACGTGACGCTGCGCGGCGTGGTGCGCTTCCGCAGCCTGATTGCCGTCATGGACCGGCTGTGCCGCACCGTCGACGGCGTCGTCGGGGTCACGGAACAGCTCGCCTGGGATACGGACGACACCGGTACGGGTCACTGAGCCGGCCGGGCCCTCGCGACCCGGCCCCGGCTCACCGTGGCGGCACATCACGTCCGGCACACGTGAACATCACGAAGCCTGCCTGAAGGAGCTGCACGATGAACGTGTCCGCTGCCATGTCCGCGCCCGCAGTGACCGTCACCCCCGCGACGACCATCGGCGAGGCGGCCCGGCACATGGACGTCCAGGGCGTCGGCTGCCTCGTCGTGACGGAACAGGGCACCCTCCGCGGCATCGTCACCGACCGTGACATAGCCGTACGCGCAGTGGCCGCGGGCCTCGACCGCGACGAGCCGGTACGGAAGGTCATGACCACCCCGGCCGTCACGGTCGACGTGGCCGACGACATCCAGGCCGCGTACCGCATGTTCCGCCACAGCGGCGTCCGGCGGCTGCCCGTCGTCGACGGACAGCGCGTCGTGGGCATCCTGACGGTGGACGACATGCTGATGGACGTCTTCCGAAGGGTGGGGGACCTGCTCGGCCCGATCGCATGGAGTGTCCTGGAGGAGCCTCCCGGGCCACAGGACGAAATCGGCCCGCGTGCGCCAGGCAGCGGAGGGAGTCCGCCCGCTTCTCGCGGATCCTGATGGTGCGGTGGCCCCCACCCCGGGCGCGCGGCACGCGCGGAGGAGCCAGAACGTGTGGCACCGGACCGTTGGGCGGCTGCAGGCACACGGACCACGCTCCGGCGTGCGTCTGGACGGCCGACACCCGGACGAGGAGACCGACGTGGACGACACGATCCGTGCGACGGCCGATGTCGAGTGCCTGGTGAGCCTCTTGCGCCGGGCTCACTCCGCCCTCGACGTCACTGTTCGGGCCCTCACCCTCTCGACGGGCCCGGGGACCGAGCGCTCCATGGCGAGCCTCGGCCGGACACTGCGCGAGCTGCACAGCGGGTCCGCCGAGCTCGCCACCGCCGCCCTCGGCGTCCTCCCGGAACAGCCGGACCGGTCCTCCGTGCTCACGGCCTTGTACGTGTCCGAGGACGCCGGGCGGATCGCCGTGCTGCTGGGGCAGGCCGGGGAGATCCTGCAGGCGCGCAGTTCCGGCCCGCCGCCGGCGGAACGCGTGCTCGTGCCCCTCCGAGAGCTCGGTGGGGCCACCCTGGGGCTGGTCACGCGGGCCCAGGATGTCCTGCGGTCGGCCGCACCCCCGGCCGTCATGGACAGCGGCCTGGCAGAGATCACCGCACGCCAGCGCGGCCTGGAGCGGCTGCTGCTGGCGGACACGTGTGACCCCGCCCTCCTGGCGGATGCCGCCGACGCAGCGGTACTCGGACGATGCTACGAGGAGTGCGCGTTCCGGGTCGCCGCCGTGGCCCGGATCGGAGCACTGCGGATCGAGCGGCGCGGACAGCCGTGATCTGCCGTCGCCCGGCCCCGGGAGGTCAGGGCAGGCCCGCCAACGCCGTCTGCTCCAGGACCATGCGCCGGATGTCCCTCCGCCGCACAAGACCCCCGTGGGTGACGAGGACGGCCGCCAGGACGGCGTCCTCCACGTCGATCCACGGAACGCCGTCGGACATGATGCGCTCCAGCAGTGCGACGACGTGCCGCGAGAACGCCTGGCACGCCGCACCGGGCAGTTGGTCGGCGCGGGGACCCGCGCCGACCAGGACCACGCCGTGCCCCGCTGTGGACGGCGCTCCGGGACGGGCGCCCACGACGTTGCCCCCGTCGGGGCCTGCGGCCAGGTCGACGACGACGGAACCGGGGCGCATGGTGTCGAGGACCCGTGCCGTCACCAGTCTGGGAGGCGGCCCGGGGAGGCGGGGCCGGACCGCCGTGACGAGGATGTCCAGGCCACCGGGCACGACGCCGGCGCCGGGTCGGCCGGAGTCGGTGTGTACGTCCGCCCCGCAGTCCCGCAGGACTCGTGCCGCCTCTTCGGCACCGGGGCCCCAGCCGATGACCAGGGCACGGGCGGCGTTCGCAGGCGCGCCGGGTCCCCAGGAGCCGCGGACCGGCCGGTCGAGGAGGTCCACCGCGAGCAGGCCGGCCTTGTAGCCCGCCAACCGCTCCAGGGACGAGGCGGCATCGAGACTGCGGGCCTCGTCCGATCCTTCCGGTACGAGGTCGAGGCCGATCACGGTGAGGCCTTCGTCGGCCCACCGGCGGATCCGGAAGGGAGACCTGAACGGATCCACGAGGGCGACCAGCACCTGCCCCCGCCGGAATCCGGCCCCGGGCGCGGGGGCAGGCGGCGACAGGCCCACGACGATCTCGGCTTCCCTCACGTCCGCACGCGAGGCGGTCTCGGCGCCCGCTGCACGGTAGGCGCGGTCCGGCAGGCCGACCCCCTCCCCGGCACCGGACTCCACCAGTACGCGGAGTCCCGTCCCGGCGGCGAGGTGCACGTCGTCCGGAACGAGCGCCACACGGCGGTCACCCGGCGCGGTCTCGCGGCACACGCCCAGCCTCGTGGGGATCACGCCGGTCACCTCCCGGCATCGCGCCACCTGCCCGTTCATTATGGAACCGTCCGATCCCCCGGTCACCCGGGTGCCCCTCCCGAGGGGCATGCCGGAGCCTCGCGGCAGACCGGGACACGGGAAGGAGCACGCGTCCATGCACTCCGGCACCGCCAGGGGCCTGCAGTTCTGGATCGACCGGGGCGGCACGTTCACGGACGTCGTGGCCCGCATGCCGGACGGGCGACTGCGCAGCCTCAAGCTCCTCTCCGTGAACCCGCTGCGGTACCGCGACGCCGCCATCGCGGGCATCCGGACCGTCCTCGGCCTTGCTCCGGACGAGCCGATCCCCGCGGACGCGGTCCAGAGTGTCCGCATGGGCACCACCGTGGCGACCAATGCCCTTCTGGAGCGCACCGGCGAACGCACGCTGTTGGTGATCACGCGAGGCTTCCGCGACGCCCTGCGCATCGGCTACCAGAACCGCCCGTCCCTGTTCGCCCGTGAGATCGTCATGCCCGAGGCCCTGTACGAGCGGGTCGTCGAGGTGGACGAGCGCATCACGGCCGAGGGAGAGGTACTCCGTCCGCCGGACCTCGACGCGCTGGCTGCCGATCTGCGGCGCGCGTACGACGACGGCTTCCGCTGCGCCGCCGTGGTCTGCCTGCACAGCGCCCTGCATCCGGCGCACGAGCAGCTGATCGGGCGGCTCGCAGAGAGCACCGGCTTCACCCAGGTCTCCCTGTCCTCGGCCGTCGGACCGCTCACCCGGCTCGTCCCGCGAGGCGAAACCGCCGTCGTCGACGCCTACCTCGCCCCGGTGCTGAGCCGGTACGTACAGCAGGTGGCCGCCGAACTCCGCGGTGTCCGGCTGATGTTCATGCAGTCCAACGGCGGCCTGGCCGGGGCGGACCACTTCCGCGGCAAGGACGCCGTCATGTCGGGCCCCGCCGGCGGCATCGTCGGCATGGCCCGGCTCTCCCAACAGGCCGGTCACGACCACGTCGTCGGTTTCGACATGGGCGGCACCTCCACCGACGTCTCACACTTCGCCGGTGAGTTCGAGCGCGTGTCCGTCGCCCAGGTCGCCGGAGTACGCCTCCAGGCGCCGATGCTGGACATCCACACCGTGGCGGCCGGGGGTGGCTCGGTCCTGCGCTTCGAAGGCGGCCGCTACCGCGTCGGTCCCGACTCCGCCGGCGCGGCTCCGGGCCCCGCCTGCTACCGGGCAGGCGGGCCGCTGACCGTGACCGACGCCAATGTGATGCTCGGACGCATCCCGCCCGCCCATTTCCCGCGCGTCTTCGGCCCGAACGGCGACCAGCCCCTCGACGAGGGTGTCGTACGTCGCGAGTTCACCGGTCTCGCGGCGCGGATCCGGGACGCCACGGGTGACCCGCGGACCCCGGAGCAGGTGGCCGATGGCTTCCTCCAGGTCGCCGTCGCCAACGTGGCGGCCGCCGTCAAGCGGATCTCGGTCCAGCGCGGCCACGACGTCCGGCAGTACGTCCTCACGACGTTCGGCGGTGCCGGGGGCCAGCACGCCTGCGCCGTGGCGGACTCCCTCGGTATCCGTACCGTGCTCGTACCGCCGCTGGCCGGAGTCCTGTCCGCCGTCGGCCTCGGACTGGCGGACATCTCGACCGTCCAGGAGCGCTCCGTCGAAATGCCTCTGGCCGAAGGCAGCATGGCGCGGGTGGAGATCCTGGCGGACGAGCTCGAAGCGGCCGCCCGGGCCGTGCTGCGCGATGAGGACGTTCCCGAGGACCGTGTTCGTCTCACGCGCTCCGTCCGGCTGCGCTATGACGGTACGGACACGTCCGTGACGGTACCGCTGGGAAGAGCGGGCCCCATGGCCGATGAATTCGCCGAACGGCACCTCGCGCTCTACTCGTTCCTGCTGGACCGGCCGGTGGTGGTGGACGCCCTGTCCGTCGAGGCCCGGGGGCTGGCTCAACAGACCGACCTCGGCCGGCTCACGGCCTCGGAAGACCCCGGCGGGGACGAGGCTCGCACCCTCACCACGCGCCTGTACGCCGAGGGGGCGTGGCGGTCGGTGCCGCTGTGGGAACGCGACCGGTTGAGGCCCGGATCCGTGGTCCGGGGCCCTGCCGTGATCACGCAACAGGACGCCACCACCGTCGTGGACCCCGGCTGGGAGGCCACCGCCACCGAGCTCGGCCACCTGCGCCTGGACCGCGCCGCCGCCCCCGCGGCCGCCGACGTCGACACCCGGGCCGACCCGGTCATGCTGGAGATCTTCAACAGTCAGTTCGTCTCCGTCGCGGAGCAGATGGGTGCCCGCCTCGCGGCCACCTCCCAGTCGGTCAACATCAAGGAGCGGCTCGACTTCTCCTGCGCCCTCTTCGACCCCCAGGGCAACCTGGTCGCCAACGCCCCGCACATCCCCGTCCACCTCGGCTCCATGGGGACCGCCGTCCGCGAGATCGTCCGCCGCCGCGCCGGCACCATGCGCCCCGGCGACGCGTACGCGGTCAACGACCCGTACCACGGCGGCACGCACCTGCCCGACATCACCGTGATCAGCCCGGTGTTCGGGGAGCAGGGGACGGCCCAGGGAAACCGCGTCCTCTTCTTCGTCGCCTCCCGCGGCCACCACGCCGAGATCGGCGGCCTCACCCCCGGCTCCATGCCCGCAGACAGCCGCCGCATCGACGAGGAAGGCGTTCTGTTCGACAACTGGCTCCTGGTCCAGGACGGCAGGCTCCGCGAGCGGGAGACCCTGGCCCTCCTCACCGGTGCCCGCCACCCCTCCCGAGCCCCCGCAACGAACCTCGCCGACCTCCGTGCCCAGATCGCCGCCAACGCCAAGGGAGTGGAGGAAGTCGATCGGATGATCCGCCACTTCGGCCTCGACGTGGTCCAGGCGTACATGCGGCACGTGCAGGACAACGCGGAAGAGGCGGTCCGCCGAGCCCTCGACACCCTCGACGACGGCTCCTGCCGCTACGAAACCGATTCCGGCGCCGTGATCGCCGTCCGCGTCACCGTCGACCGCGCACGGCACACCGCGACCGTCGACTTCACCGGCACCTCACCCCAGCTCGACTCCAACTTCAACGCCCCGACCTCGGTCGTCACCGCCGCCGTGCTGTACGTCTTCCGTACCCTCATCGACCGGGACATCCCCCTCAACGACGGCTGCCTGCGGCCGCTGCGCATCATCACCCCGCCAGGCTCCATGCTCGCCCCCGCTCCCCCTGCCGCCATCGTCGCCGGGAACGTCGAGACCTCCCAGGCCGTCACCGGAGCGCTCTACGCCGCACTCGGCGCCCAGGCGGAGGGCAGCGGCACCATGAACAACGTCACCTTCGGCAACGAACGCCACCAGTACTACGAGACCGTGGCCTCCGGTGCCGGAGCCGGCCCCGGCTTCCACGGGGCCTCGGCCGTGCAGACCCACATGACGAACTCCCGCCTCACCGACCCCGAGGTGCTGGAACTGCGGCTCCCGGTGCTCGTGGAGGAGTTCTCGGTTCGTGCGGGCAGCGGCGGCGCGGGCCGCTGGCACGGCGGCGACGGAGTCGTGCGCCGGATCCGCTTCTGCGAGCCGATGACGGTCAGCGTCCTCTCCGGCCACCGGCGTGTTCCGGCGTACGGAATGGCCGGCGGCGAGCCCGGAGCTCTGGGCGCCCACCACGTCGAGCGGGCGGACGGCACGGTCGTCCCGATGGCGGGCTGCGACTCCACGGCCGTCGGGCCCGGGGACGTGTTCGTGCTGCACACACCGGGCGGCGGGGGCTACGGCAGCACGGTGACCCCGCCGTGAGGCGCCTGGAGTGGTCCGAGCGGTCCCCGCCCGGTACCGTTCGGCCCTCCCCGGACAGGGTGCGTGTGACGGATGGTGGTTCTCGCACCCCCATCTCGCCTCGTGACGGACGAGGAGCCGCGACTGGAGATGGACTCGCTGGACTTCCTCAGCTTCGTCGAGGTCCTCAGCGGCAGGACGGGCCTCGCTCTGCCGGAACAGGACTACCCCGCGCTCACCACCCTGAACGGCTGCGCGGAGTACGTGAGCGCTCGCACCACCGGACCGCAGGGGGACGCTCCCTGAGCGGAGCGGCGGCGGGTCGGTTCGGTGACCCCACGACCGGTCAGGCGGCCGCGAGTTCGCTGCTGATGTGGTGGGCCCAGGTCTGGATCCGTTCCGGGTTGCGGAAGTCGCCGCCCTTGCCGTGCCGGACGAGGGCCTTGGCGATGAGGCCCGGTGTCTTCGCGGTGATGCTGCCTCCGAACGTGATGTGTTCGCGGGCGCCCAGCCGTTCCATCTGCCGGGCCACGGCCGGCACCGGCGGGATCTCCTGCTGCTCGGCAGAGCTGTCCACCGGGCCGCTGCTGAACAGCCAGACGGGACGGTGCTTGAGCTGGTGCTCGTTGCGTTCTGCGCAGTGCAGGGCCTTGCCGCTCCAGCGGCCGGCGTACAGGGACCCGCCGAGGACGACGGCGTCGAAGCCGCGGACGTCGTCCACGGCTTCCGCCGGGAGGACCACGGCGTGAAGACCGTCTTCGCGGAGGGTCCTGCCGATCTCCGCCGCTATGCCGGCGGTCGCGTTGTGCTTGCTGCCGTAGGCGACCAGCACCCTCTTGGCGGTCACGGCTTCTCGCCCGTCCCCGGGTCCTGGGAGCGCTTGACGGGGATGCTGCGGCTGCCGGCCGGGGGCTCGGTCTCCATCGGGACGCGGACGGTGAGGATGCCGTCCTGGTAGGCGGCCTCGACTCCTTCGGCGGGAATCCGGCCGGGCAGGCGCACAGTGCGGCGGAAGGACCCGTAGCGGAACTCGGAGTGGTCCTTGTCCTCCGTGCTTTCCGTGTGCTCGGCGCCGACGGTGAGGGTGTCGCCGTCGACGGTGATCTCGATGTCCTTCTCGGGGTCCAGCCCCGGCATTTCGGCGCGGAGCGTGTACGTGCCCTCCTTGCTGCTCACCTCGATCGGGATCGGATGGGCGTCGAGGGCCGACCGCCACATCGGGAAGCGCGGGAAGTCGGCTCCGAACCAGTCGGTGAGGTCGGGGAAGAGGCTGCGCCTCCGCTCCATCTGCTTGCCTGACATGGGGTGCTCCTGGATCTCCGGCGCCGTGCGACGGCGCCTTCACGGGCTTCTGCCCCCACTGTCGGCCTGCCGGCCCAGGATCCGCTTGGGCCTGTCGGGGCAGCGACGGGATCGTTCGGCCCCGGTGCGCCGCCGGGGCGGGGACGCCGCGTAGACCGCATCACGCGCGGCCCACCACGCGGCGACCCGTGAGCCGGACCGGGGCGAGTCTCATCCAGTGGGTACGCGTGCCGCCTGCCCAGGGCTCGTAGTGGGCGGCTGCGGCCCTGCCGTCCAGTTCCTCGGGGTCGGACGCCGCCTGGAGCAGCCCCACGGCCAGCACGCTCCACCCCTTTGCCGACACGTCGTCGATCCGCTCCACCTCGAAGGCGGCCTCGGTGCCCGCGGCCCGTGCCAGCACGGTGTCGGCCGCGGTCCGGAAGGCCACGTCGCCTTCGACCACCAGGTAGTTCACCGGGTGGACGGCGGGACCTTCGGAAGTGAAGACGGCCACCCGCCCGATGCCCCGGACGCCGAGCAGCCGCCGGCACTCCTCCTCTTCCAGAACGACCGGGTGAGCGGTTCCGTCCGGCGCCCTCGCCGCCGGCCGACGATCGCCATCGCGATCGGAACCCGTGCCGGCCAGGTCGTCGACGGTGGTGCCCAGCGCATCGGCCACCCGTACCAGCGTCCCGATCGCCGGCAGGGCGGCATGCTCCTCCAAGGAGGCGATGTAGTGCGCGTCGGCACCGCAACGCTCCCCGAGCTCCTCGCGACTCATTCCGGCCGCGGTTCGGCGGGCGGCGAGCCGCCGCCCCAGGTCGGTGGTCATGGCGTCAGCCCTCCTCGGGGGACCAGGTCGCCGCGTCGTGCCGCGGTCGGGCGGGACGCGCCGCGTTCCTTTCCCCGGTACCGCCATGCTGGGCCGGCACCAGGCCTCTCCGCATGGGCCGGTCGGTCCCCATGCCGGGCCGGACCTGCCCACCGCCGCCCCGGGGAGCAGGGGCGGTCACAGCGTCGGCGGGGCCAGCGGCACCTCCCACTCCAGGCGGGTGCCGCGCGTCGCACCCCCCGGGCTGGTGACCTCCATCCGGCCTCCGAGCTTCTCGGCCCGTTCGGCGAGGTTGCGCAGTCCGCTGCGACGGCCACCCTGGGGCATGCCGACGCCGTCGTCGGTCACAGTCAGCGTCAACACCCCGTCCGCCGCGACGATGGAGACCTCCGCACGCGCGGCCTTCGCGTGCCGCGCGACGTTGCTGAGGGCCTCGCTGAGTGCGGCGAGAGCCTCGTCGGCCACGGCCGGCGGCACATCGGTGTCGATCAGCCCTTCCATGCGCAGGGCCGGGGCGAAGCCGAGGCCGGCGGACACCTCGTCCAGGGTCTGGACGGATCGGGAGCGCAGGTTCGCACCGGTCGCAGGTGCTTCGTGCTCGCGAAGTCCGAAGATCGTGGACCGGATGATCTTGATGGTGGCGTCGAGGTCGTCGACGGCGCGGCCGAGCCGTTCGGACACCTCGGGATGCTCGGCGAACCGCTGGGCGCTCTGCAGGGTCATGCCGGTCGCGAAGAGGCGCTGGATGGCCAGGTCGTGGAGGTCGCGGGCGATGCGGTCGTGGTCCTCCAGCATGCTCATCTGCTCGGCGTCGCGGCGTCGGTCGGCCAGTTCCAGGGCGAGAGCCGCCTGGCCCGCGAATCCCGGCAGGGAGGCGACTTCCGCGCCGGCGAACACCGGGCGGCCCCGACGCCTGGCCAGGATGAGCACGCCGCTCAGCCGCTCCTTGGTGCCCACGGTGACGGCGACGGTGGGGCCGAAGCCCGTCCAGCGTTCGGGCTGCACCGTGACCCGCTCGTCGGACTCCACGTCCGTGACCGTGACGATGCAGTCCTGGGCCAGGGCGGCTTCGGCCAGGGTTCCCCGGGTGCTGGGAAGGACGATCCCCCGGTGTGCTTCGGCACCCTGCCCCAGAGCGATGGAGCCGCGCAGTTCGCCGGCGGCACCGAGCAGGTAGAACACGCCCATGTCGGCGCCGGTGATGTCCTTCACGCGCTCGAGCATGCCTTCGAGGACCTCGTCCTCGGGAGTTCCGGAGAGGAGGGCACTGGTGATCTCGGAACTGGCTGCCAGCCAGCGCTCCCGCAGGCGGACCTCCTCGAAGAGGCGGGCGTTCTCGATGGCGATGCCGGCGGCCACGGCCAGGGTGGAGAGGACCGCCTCGTCCTCGGCGTCGAAGTCCGCACGCCCGCGCTTCTCGGTGAGGTAGAGGTTGCCGAAGACCTCTTCCCGGACCCGGATGGGGACCCCGAGGAACGAGTGCATCGGCGGATGGTGCGCAGGGAAGCCGTACGAGGCCGGGTGCTCGGACAGCTCGGACAGGCGCAGGGGCTCGGGGTGCCGGATCAGCTCGCCCAGGATGCCGTGGCCCGAGGGCAGGTCCCCGATCTGTGCCCGGAGGTCGTCGCCGATGCCGACGGGAAGGAACTCGGCGAGCCTCTTGTCGTCGCCGATCACACCGAGAGCACCGTACTCGGCGTCCACCAGCACCACGGCGGCCTCGACGATGCCGCGCAGCACCTGCGGCAGATCCAGCTCCCGGCCGACCGACATCACGGCCTCCAGAAGGCCGTTCAGCCGGTCCCGGGTGCCCCTGACCTCGTCGATCCGCGCCTGGAGCTCGTCGAGCAGCTCATCCAGCCGCAGCCGTGGCATGCCGCTCGCGGCAGGCTGACCGCCTGCGCCCATGTCCCACCTCCGGCCCGCAACAACGATGGGAGGACCACCTGTCCACCGTAGCCCCGGCCGGAGGAGCCTTCCTGCTGGGTCAGGAGCCACCGGGCTCCCGGGGCTACTTCCCGGCAGCTTCGTGCGCCGCCGTTTCGTGGAGGTGCCGGACACGGGCGTCCGGCCCCGGGAAGAACACCGTCGTACGGCCCGTGTCCGACCAGCGGACGTCGTACGGCGGGGTCCCGTCCGGGTGGTGCAGGGCGACGACCTCCCCGTCCCGGCCGGGCTTGCCGACGGCGGGGCCGCCCACGACGATCTGGTCGCCGATCTCGGCGTGGACACCGGGTCCGCGTTCCGACGCGTAGGTGTTCATGATCATGCCTTTCTGCGGAATGCGCCCCGCAGGAGCCGGGCCGCCACGAAGGCCGCGAGAGCGGCGGCCGCAGCGAGCCAGACACCCGTCCAGCCGACGGGCTCGGTGTCCAGGAGGGACTGCAGGGCGGGAAGGTGCAGGGCCGCCATGGCCAGCGCGGCGGATCCGGCCACGGAGGCCGGAAGGAAGAGGTTGGCCCTGGTCAGGAGGCGGGCCCGCAGGCCCAGGGCCACGCCCAGCTGGGCCGCGAGGAGGGCCAGGAAGAGCACGCTCTGCCAGGGCAGGTCCAGGGCCCGGGCCGCGATGCCGGCGAGCAGGCTGACCGACGTCACGGCACAGGCCAGGACGAGCAGGCGCTGCCACACGCCGGCGGCCAGGATGTGCTGGCCGGGCGGCCGCGGCGGGCGCCGCATGGCCTCCGGAGCCACGGGCTCGGCGCCCATGGCGACGCCCGTGAGGCCATGGGTGAGGAGGTTGATCCACAGGATCTGCCCGGCGCGGAGCGGCAGGGCCAGGCCGAGCAGCGGACCGATCAGCATCACGAGGATCTCGGCGGCGCCGCCGGCCATGGCGTAGACGAGGAAGCGCCGGATGTTGTCGTACACCCGGCGGCCTTCCTCCACGGCCGTGACGACGGTGGAGAGCTCGTCGTCGGTGAGGACGAGGTCGGCGGCCTGCCGGGCGACCTCGGTGCCGCGGGCGCCCATGGCGACGCCGATGTCCGCCTGCCGGAGGGCGGGACCGTCGTTGACGCCGTCGCCGGTCATGGCGGTGACGGCGCCGTGTGCCCGCCAGGCGCGGACGATGTCCAGCTTCTGCTGCGGGTTGGTGCGGGCGAAGACGCGTACGCCGGTCAGGTCCGTGTCCGGCGCGGCGGCCAGTTCGGGGCCGGTGAGCACCTCACCGGCCTGCCCGTCCTCGACGAGGCCGGTGCGCTCGGCGATGGCACGTGCTGTCGCGGGGTGGTCGCCGGTGATCAGGACGGAGGTGATCCCTGCGTCCCGGCAGGCCGCCAGGGTCGCGGCGGCAGCGGCCTTCGGCGGGTCGCTGACGGCGATCAGGCCCAGCAGGTGAAGTCCCTGCTCGGCCTCGGCGGCCGGCAGGCGCCACAGGAGCCGCTCTGCGCCTGCCACGGCCAGGACGCGGAACCCCCGCGCGGCCAGCGCGGCGGCCCGCTCGCGGGCCCGGGTCAGCACTTCGGGGGGGTCTGCGAGCACGAGCGGGGTGAGGACGGCCTCGGGAGCCCCCTTGAGGCAGACGAGCACGTTTCCGTCGGGCAGGTGGTGCAGCGTGGTCATCCGCTTGCGCAGGCTGTCGAAGGGAGCTTCCGCGATCCGGGGACAGGCCCGGCGCAGCTCGGCCCGGGTGGGGCAGCCGGCTTTGGCTGCGGCGGCCAGCAGAGCGGCCTCCATGGGATCGCCCACGGCGCTCCAGGCGTCCGAGCCGGGCCTTGGCGGCGTGAGGCTCGCGTCGTTGCACAGGGCGGCCGTGGTGAGCAGTTCCCGCAGTGGCCGGAGCTCCTCGGGCGTCAGTGCGTGTCCGGCACGGGTGAGCTCGCCCTCCGGCTGGTAACCGCTGCCCGACACGTCGGCGGCGCCGGAGGGCGTCCAGACGTGCTGGACGACCATGCGGCCCTCGGTGAGAGTGCCCGTCTTGTCGGTGGCGAGGACGCTGACCGAACCCAGGGTCTCGACGGCGGGCAGACGGCGGACGAGCGCGCCCCGCGCGGCCATCCTGCGGGCGCCCAGGGCGAGGGCGAGGATGACCACGGCCGGAAGGGACTCGGGCACCGCGGCGACCGCCAGGCTGATGGCCGTGACGGCCATCGTGCTCGGTGCCAGGCCGCGCAGCAGGCCCAGGGCGAAGACCAGCACGCACAGGGCGATGGTGACGCCGGCCAGGACGCGCCCGAGGGAGGCGAGCCGGCGCTGGAGCGGCGTGGGGTCGTGGCCGCCGTCGAGCAGTGCGGCGATCCGGCCGAGGGCACTCGCCGGGCCGGTGGCCGTGGCGGTGGCAGTGCCCCGGCCCCGTACGACGACGGTGCCGGCACTCACCGGCTCGCCCGGAGCCTTGTCGACCGGCTCGGACTCGCCGGTGAGCATGGACTCGTCCAGCAGAAGCGCGGACGCGTCCGTGAGGTCGGCGTCCGCGGCGACGATGTCGCCCTCGCCCAGCAGCAGGGCGTCGCCCGGGACGACGAGCGCCGCCGGGACCTCGTGCGCGGCTCCGTCGCGCAGCACCCGGGCGTGGGGGGCGGAGAGCGCGGAGAGCGCGGCGACGGCCCGGTCGGCACGGACCTCTTGCGCGACCCCTACGGTGGTGTTGAAGACGATCACCAGTCCGATGACGACGGCGTCCGGGTGGTCCCCTATCGCGATGGTCAGGAGTGCGGCCCCCAGCAGCACCATGATCAGCGGATCGCGGAGCTGGGCCAGCACCCGGCGGTACAACGGCGTCGGCGGGGGCGGTGCCACCTCGTTGCGGCCGTAGCGGACCAGCCGGCGTTCGGCTTCGGCCTGCGACAGCCCCGGCCGGCCGGGGGCTCGGACGGGCGGTGCCTCGGTCGCGCTGCCGGTCATGCCGGCCTCACCCCTCGGGGACGGTGATCACCGGGCAGTGCGCCCGGTGCAGCAGTCCGTGCACCGTGGAACCGACGCGCATGCCCGTGTAGCCCCCGCGGCCGCGGCGGCCGACGACGACGGCCAGCGCGTGCTCGGCCGCCCGTGCCAGTTCCTCCACCGGGTGGCCGACCGGGACTTCGTGGGTGAGCCGCACGTCCGGGTACGTCCCGGCCAGTCCCGCGGTGGCCTCGGCGAGCAGGGCCCGCTGAGCGCGTACGGCGCCTTCCTCACCGTGCAGCGCGAGGACGGGGGGCTGCCACGCCGAGACGGCGCGGACGGCCGCGCCGTGCAGATCGGCTTCGTCGAAGGCGAACCGGAGCGCTGTGACCGAGGCGGCGCTGCCGTCGACGCCGGCGACGATGTACGGCGGCTGCTGGGTGGTGTGCGCGGCGTCGCCCACGACCACGACCGGACACGGGGCCCGGGCGGTCACCGGGACCACGAGCGCCCCGGCACTGAGCACTTCCGCCACTCGGCCGAGGTGCCGGGAGCCGAGTACGACCATGCGGGCGTGCCCGGCCACACCGGCGATCACCGGGGCGGGGAAGCCGCCCCTCAGGTCCTCGGTCACCGCCAGCTCCGGATGCCTGTCACGGACCCACTCCCGGGCCTGCCCGAGTCTCTCGGCACCTGCCCGTCGCAAGGCCGTCTGCCGTGGGGTGTCATCGGCGTGGTGCACCTCGTGCCGGGGTGGCACGGCGAGCACCAGGCGCAGCGGGAGGTGGCGCAGGTGGGCCTCGTCGGCGGCCCAGGCCAGGGGAAGGTGCCAGTCCCGGACCGGGTCGATGGCCACGAGGATGTCCCGAGCACCCTCCCGGGGGCCCGTCATGACCGGCTCGCGGAGTCGGTTCCCGCGCGGGGGACGAGGAGCACGGGGCAGTGGGCGTGGTGCAGCACGCTGTGGGTGGCCCCGCCCAGGTTGCGGCCGAGTCCGAACGGGGCGGGGGCCCTGCGGCCGCCCATGACGAGCAGGTCGGCCCGGCGGGACGCCTCCACGAGGACTCCGGCCACGGACCGGCTCTTCGTCGCGTCACTCGCGACGGTCAGGTCGGGGAACTCGTCGTGGATCGTGTCGGTGACGGCCTCCAGGGCCGAGGCGTGCTTGCCGGCGATCCCGTCCACGTCGTCGAGCAGGGGCGCCACGTCACCGACCGACTGGAGGATGTTCCACACGTGCAGCAGCCGCAGGGAGGCCTTGTGCAGTTCGGCCTCGCGGGCGGCGTACCGGGCGCACACGAGGTCGTGCTCGTCCCGGACGGCGGCGAGGACGGTGCCGTGCTCCACCGTCTCGTCGACGTCGCGGACCACGATGACGGGGGTCTTGGCCCCGGCTGCCGTGTTGAGGCCGACGGAGCCGAGCATGAGCGCGTGGAAGCCGCCCAGGCCGCGGTTGCCGACCACGATCGTGCCGTGCAGGCCGCCGGCCCGGTGCAGGCTGGTGACGGCGTCCGCGCGACTGAACTCGGTGGTCACCTGAAGACCGGGGTGCTCGGAGGCCACGGCCTTCGCCGTGTCGGCCAGGAGTTCCCGGCCGGCGGCACGGACCTTCTCGATGGTCTCCGCGGACACGTACAGCGCCCTGCCGTCCGTGTCCGCGCCGTACACGATGTGCAGGGGGCGGCCGCGGCGCACGGCCTCGCCGGCGGCCCACAGGGCGGCGCGGCGTGCCGGCTCCGAGCCGTCCACGCCGACGACGACCGAGCTGGTGTCCGGGGTACGGAGGGTGCTTTCCACGGCTACTCCCAACCGAGAATCCGATGGGGGGACACCACCCACGCTGTCACCCGGGGTGCGGTGGGGAAGAGGGCCGCCCGGGACCGCTCGCCGGGACCAATGGGCCCATTCCGCGGTGCCGGCCCGTCCCGCCCCGGGCAGAGTGGTCCCTCCGGCACCTGGAGGGGCCCGTTCGGCCCTCGTTTCGCTCTGCGCCGCGGCGGAGGGTGGGTGTCACACGCCCAACAGCCACGCGGTGGTCTCGGCTGCCGGCCCCGCTGGGCACGCGATGCCGTGGTGACGGCCGGTCCACCGCACGAAGGAGCTCGTCGTCATGAAGAACCATGTAGCGGTCGGGGTCGACGGTTCCGCCGAGAGCCGGGCGGCCGCCCGGTGGGCCGCGCAGGAGGCCGCTCTGCGGCAGGTACCCCTGCGGCTCGTGCACGCCGTCGACTGGCCGCTGGACCCCGTCCTGCCGGGCGTGGGCAGACCGGACATGGACCGGTGGGCCGACGAGGCCCTGAGCGAGGCGGCACGGGAGCTCGGCCGGCGCCATCCGGACCTGGAGATCACGACCCGCTGCCCGAAGGCCCGGCCGGCGGCCGCCCTCGCCGCCGAGGCTGCCGACGCGGCCCTGCTGGTCCTCGGATCGCGCGCCGTGGGCGGCCTGGTCGGCTTCCTCGTCGGCTCGGTGGCACTGTCCACGGTGGTCGCCACCGACACCCCCGTCGTCCTCGTCCGGGTCGCCGACGACCCGGACGGCCCCGGCACCGGTGCCGCCGCCGATGTGGTCGTCGGCGTCGACATCCACGAGGCCGGCGACCGCGTGCTCGCCTTCGCCTTCGAGGAGGCGGAACGGCGCGGATGCCCGCTGAGGGTCGTGCACGGCTGGAAGATGCCGCCCGCTTACGCGTACGTCCCCTTCTTCGACCCGGAAAACGAGCGGGACATCGGACGGAGCGTCACGCACATGGTCGACGACATGCTGCTGCCGTGGCGCCACAGGCATCCGGGCGTGAACGTCACCACCGGCGTGTTCATGGGATCCGCGGGCGAGCGGCTCGTCCAGGCCTCCCAGGGGGCAGGACTGGTGGTGGTGGGCCGCCACCTGCGGCGCTCGCCCCTCGGCGTTCACCTGGGCTCCGTCGCCCACGCCGTCCTGCACCACGCGGCAGCGCCCGTGGCCGTCATCGCCCACGCCTGAGAGTGGAAATGGTCATGGCACACCTGCACACGGTCGACGACGTCATGACCCGCGTCGTGGTTTCCGTCGGCCACGACACCGCGTTCAAGGACGTCGTGGAAGCGATGCGGAGGTGGCACGTCAGCGCCCTGCCCGTGCTGGCCGAGGGCGGGCGGGTGATCGGCGTCGTCTCCGAAGCCGACCTGCTGCTCAACGCTCAGGACACCGACCCGGACCGCGCGACGACCGCGGAGCGGATGATGACCCGGCCGGCCGTGACGGTGGCGAAGGACGACCCCGTCACTGCCGCCGCGCGGCTGATGGCACGCGGCCACCTCAAGCGCCTGCCCGTGGTCGACGGCGACGGCCGCCTGATCGGCGTCGTCAGCCGCGGGGACCTGCTGAAGGTCTACCTCCGCCCGGACGCGGACATCGGCGCCGAGATCCGTGAACTGCTCGCGTACCACCTCCTCCCGCACGGCTCCGCCGAGGTCGACGTTCACGTGGCCCAGGGCGTCGCACACCTGCACGGGTCCCTGCCGGATCCCGCGCTGGAAGACGTGGTGGTCCGCGCCGCCGGCACCGTGCCGGGGGTCGTGGGCGTCAAGGCCGACTTCACGGTCCGGGGGTCCGCCCCCTGAAGCTGAAGGGGGCGCCCGTCATGAGGCGGCGGCGTCGCGGAGCCGGCGGCGGGACCAGCGGCGGATCTCGTCGGTTCCCCAGACCAGCGGCGGGAACGCCGCGATGAGGAGGACGACGTCCAGAGGCAGGGCCGCGGTGCCGAACAGGTGCTGGAGCGGGGGCGCGTAGACGAGCGCGGCGGTGAAGGCGAGTTCGAACGCGATGCCGGCGAGCAGCAGGGAGTTGGTGAAGAAGCCGATGTCGCGCAGGGCGGCGTGGTCGGTGCGTGCGGCGATCGCGGTGCCGACCTGGCAGGCGACGATGCCGGCGAAGGTGGCGGTGGTCGCGGTGAGATAGGCGTCGTGGAGCGGGGTGCCCGGGCCGGTCGGGTCGCCGGGCTGCCATCCCGCGCGCCACAGGACGTAGAGGAACGCGGCCATGACCAGTGCGGCGGAGACGGTGCCGAGCCAGCCCCAGCTGCGGACCAGCATGTCCTTGCTGATCACGCCCTGGCTGCGGGGCCGGGGTGGCCGGTTCATCAGCCCCGGCTCGGCACGTTCGCGGCCGAGGGCCAGGGCCGGGAGGGTCTCGGTGCCGAGGTCGATGGCGAGGATCTGGAGCACGGTCAGGGGCAGGGGCACGGCTCCGCCGGAGAGGGCGAAGACGAGGAAGGGGACGACCTCGGGGGTGAGGTGGGCGAAGATGTAGACGATGAACTTGCGGACGTTGTCGTAGACCCGGCGCCCGGACTCGATCGCCGTGACGATGGTGGCGAAGTTGTCGTCCGTCAGCACCATGGTCGACGCCTCGCGGGCCACGTCGGTGCCCGAGCGTCCCATTGCCACGCCGATGTGGGCGCGGTGCAGGGCGGGAGCGTCGTTCACGCCGTCTCCCGTCATGGCCACGATCTGCCCGTGGCTGCGCAGGGCGTCGGCCACCTTCAGCTTGGTCTCGGGCGAGGAGCGCGCGAAGACGATCTCGGTGTCCGCCTGCCGGAGGAGGTGGTCGAGGTGGTGGTCGTCGACCGCCTCGGACTGCGCGATCACCCGCAGCTTCGGCACACCGATGCCGACGGCACGCGCGATCGAGGCGGCCGTGGCGCCGCTGTCACCGGTGACGATGTGCACCGTCAGGCCCGCCTCGTGGCAGCGCCGGACAGCGGCCGCGACTTCCGGGCGCGGCGGATCGTAGAGGCCGACCAGCCCGAGCAGGTGCAGCTCCCGCTCAGCCTGCTGACGCCGTGCCGGAGGCTCGGCACCGGTCGGCAGCTCGTGCACCGCCACGGCCAGCACCCGCATGCCCGCCGAGGCCAGCGCCTCGGCGGCGTCCCGTGCCTCCCGGACCGGCTCCCCACCCGTCAGCAGTGACAGGACCGCTTCCGGCGCACCCTTGACGACGACGCGCAGGCGGCCGTGGCCGGTCGCCTGGACCACCGACATCAGGCGCAGGCGGGGGTCGAAGCGGAAGCAGGCCCGTCGGTGTGCGTCCCGGTCCGCCGGGTCGAAGGGCACCGCCGGCTCCGCGGCTGCCTCGGCCAGTGCGATCTCGGTCGGATCGCCGTGCAGCCGGCCGTCGGTCTCGCGGATCACGGTGGTGCACTCGGCCGCCGCCCGGATCAGCTCGGCGCTCCGGGGCCCTGCCTCCATGAGGTTCTCGGGCGTCCAGAAGCCGTGCAGGCGCATCTCGTTCCGTGTGAGGGTGCCGGTCTTGTCGGTGCAGATGACGTTGGTGGAACCGAGGGTCTCGACGGCGCTCAGCCGCTTGATCACCGCTCCCTGCCGAGCCAGCACCCGGACGCCCACCGCGAGCGCGAGGGTGATGGTGGGCAGGAGCCCTTCGGGCACGTTGGCGACGAGCAGGCCGATCGCGAACATCAGCGAGTCGGTCACCGGCAGGCCGACCGCCACACCTGCCACGAGGAACACCGCTCCCATCGCGACGGCGACCGCCGCGATCAGCCAGGCGACCTTCTTGACCTGCTTCTCCAGCGGGCTCGGCTCCCTGCGGGTGCGCTGGCTGAGGGCGGCGATGCGGCCGAGTTCCGTGTGGTCGCCGGTGGCGAAGACGATCGCCTGCGCCTGTCCTTCGGTCGCGCTGGTGCCGCTGAAGACGAGGTTCGGCTCCTGGAGCACCGGTACCGCCTGCAGACCGGGACCGGCCAGGCGTTCGACCGGTGTGGACTCGCCGGTGAGCATGGACAGGTCGGCTTCGATGCCTCCCTCCGTCAGGCGGGCGTCCGCGGGGATCCGGTCGCCTTCCTCAAGGACGACGAGGTCTCCGGGGACCAGGTCACGGGCGGGGACGTGCTGTGGCCGACCGTCGCGGATCACCTGTGCCTGGGCCGGCAGGTAGTGGGCCAGGGTCTCGACGGCCCTTTCGGCCTGTCGTTCCTGGACGAGGGCGAAGCCGGCGTTGACGAGGATGATCGCGACGATCGCCCAGCCGAGCACCTCGATGGCGGCGATGAAGGCGAGGGCGGCCGCCGCCCAGAGCAGCAGCGCCAGGGGGTGGACCAGCTGCCGCAGGAGTTCCCGGAGGATGCTTGGCCGGGTGGTGCGGCGGACCTCGTTCGGCCCGTAGACCGCCAGGCGCCGTTCCGCCTCCCGGCTCGACAGACCCAGCGGCCCGGTGTGCAGCTCGCGGCGGAGCAGCGGAAGGGGTTCGAGGGGATCCGGCGTGACGTCCGGCGTGAGATCCGGGCCCACGGCGCGGTCAGCCATCGTCCGCTCCCTGGCCGGGCCGCAGGCGTCCGGACCACAGGGGCTCGACGGCCTCCCACTCTGTCTCCCAGGCCCGAGCGCTGCGTGCGTCGACGATCCGGAGCCCGGCGTGGACCACGAGACCGGAGACGAGCAGGATCCCGGTGAGCGCGCCCATGCCGAAGCCGACCGCGTCCAACGCGACGTCGGCCCTCCCGGGAGGGGCGGTGGCCGCGTTGCCGACGTCGTCGACCCAGATCCGGACGGTGTCCCCCTTGCGGGTGCCCGCCGGGACCGGGACGGTGCCCGTGTGCGAGCGCTCCGGGGGGTCGTGCCAGGTGGCGGGAGCAACGGTGACGGGCGTGCCGCTCGGCCGGGCACCGGCCCGGTAGGTGGTCTCGCCGACCGTGACGGCCCGGACTTCGTGCCGGTGGCGGGCGACCGTCTCGGCTGCGCGGCTGCTCTCGGTCCAGGCCGCCCGGCCGACGGCGACCCCGCAGACCACAGCGATCAGGCAGGCCACGGCGAAGGCGGCACGCAGACGGGTGCGGGTGCGGTCGGCCTTCCGCCGCAGCGGGTTGGTCCCCCGTCCCCTCGTCCGGTCGTCCATGGCGCACCTCCGCGCTGCCTCCGCGCCCACCCGGCCGCCCGGTTCAGGCGGCGGCGAGCTCGGCACTGATGTGGTGGGCCCAGGTCCGAATGCGGTCGGGGTCCCGGAAGTCACCGCCCTTGCCCTGCCGGAGCATCGACCGCGCGAGGAGTCCGGGGGTGCGTGCCGTGAGACTGCCGCCGAACGTCTTGTGCTCCCGCGCGCCGATGAGCTGCATCTGCCGGGCGACGCCGGGAACGGGAGGGATGTCGCGCTCCTCGGCAGAGCGGTCGAGGGGGCCGCTGCTGAACAGCCAGACCGGGCGGTGCCGGAGCGAGTCGGCATTGCGTTCGGCGCAGCGCTGGGCGTTGCCGCTCCAATCGCCCGCGTAGATGGCACCGCCCAGGACCACGGCGTCGTAGGTGCGGACGTCGTCCACGTCGCCGGCGGGCAGGACGACGGCGTCGAGGCCGTCCTCGCGGAGGGTCTCGCCGATCTGCTCGGCGATGCCTGCCGTCGCCCCGTGCTCGGTGCCGTAGGCGACCAGGACTCGCTTGCCGGTCATGGCCGGGCCTCCTTCTCTCCTCCGGGCGGGCTGATGCCACTGTCACGCGGCCGGCGGCGCATCCGCATGGGTCGGACGGTTCCCGGCGGGGACCACTCGGCCCTCCCCCTGCCCGTGGTCCTCGGCCGCTGCCACGTGCTGCTTGACGGCGGCGAAGCTGTCCGGGACCACGGAGATCGAGTCGATCCCGACTCGGACGAGGAAGGCCGCGAAGGCGGGATCATCACTGGGCCGCTGCCCGCACAGGCCCACGGGCCGCCGCGCGGCATGGGCTCGCGGGACGAGGATGCGGATCAGTCCGGTGACCGCCGGATCGTTCTCGTCGAAGACGCTGGCGAGGGCCTCGGAGTCGCGGTCGACGCCGAGGGTGAGCTGGGTGAGGTCGTTGCTGCCGATGGAGAAGCCGTCGAACCGTTCGGCGAAGTCCCCGGCCAGCAGGACGTTGGCGGGGATCTCGGCCATCACGTAGACCTTGAGCCCGTTCTCGCCGCGGCGCAGGCCCTCACCCGCCATGACGTCGAGGACCTTGTCGGCCTCCGACAGGGTGCGGCAGAACGGGATCATGACGATCACGTTGGTCAGGCCCATCTCGTCCCGCACCCGGCGCAGGGCCCGGCATTCGAGGGCGAAGCCCTCCCGGTAGCCGTCGCTGTAGTAGCGGCTGGCACCACGCCACCCGATCATCGGGTTGGCCTCGGCCGGCTCGAAGGGCCGGCCGCCGAGGAGCTTGGCGTACTCGTTGGTCTTGAAGTCACTGGTGCGGACGATGACCGGGTCCGGCCACCGGGAGGCCGCGATCCGCGCGATGCCGGACGCGAGGTGGTCCGTGAAGTAGCGGGTGCGGTCGAGGTGGCCCTCGGTGAGCTGGTCGACGGCGCGGCGGTCGGCCGCGTCCAGTCGCTCGGGGTGCACCAGGGCCATGGGATGGACCTTGACCTGGTGGGCGACGATGAACTCCAGGCGGGCCAGACCGACCCCGTCGGCCGGCAGCCGCCACCAGCGGAAGGCCGCGGAGGGGTCGGCGAGGTTGAGCATCACCCGGGTGCGGGTGGCGGGCAGCGCGGCGAGGTCCGTCTCGGTCTCCTCGTACGGGAGCAGCCCCGCGTAGACCTTGCCACGGCTGCCTTCGGTGCACGAGACGGTGACGGGTGCGCCGTCGCGGAGGACATCGGTGGCGTTGCCGGTGCCGACGACGGCGGGGACACCGAGTTCCCGGCTCACGATCGCCGCGTGGGAGGTGCGGCCTCCGTGGTCGGTGACGATGGCGGCCGCCCGCTTCATGATCGGTTCCCAGTCGGGGTCGGTGATCGAGGTGACGAGCACGGCACCGGCGGGGAACCGATCCAGGTCCACGGGGGTGTCCAGGCGCCGCACCGGGCCGGCGCCGATGGCCTCGCCGACCGCAGTCCCCTCCGCGAGCACCGTGCCCGGAGGACCGGTGAGGCGGCAGCGGCGCAGGGTGGTGGAGCGGCGGCGGGACTGCACGGTCTCGGGGCGGGCCTGGACGATCGCCAGATCGCCGGTGACTCCGTCCTTGGCCCACTCCAGGTCCATCGGGCAGCCGTAGTGCTCCTCGACGGCGACGGCCCATTCGGCGAGCCGGCGCACCTCGTCGTCCGTCAGGACGCGACGGGCCCGCTCTTCGGCGGCGGTGTCGACGGTGTCGGTCAGCCCCTGTTCCGCGTTGACGGCCTTACGGCGCTTTGCTCCGATCCGCACGTCGATGACGGGGTTCAGGACGGGGTCCTTCAGCGACGGCTTGAAGACCGTGTACTCGTCCGGGTCGGTCTGCCCGCTGACGACGGTCTCGCCGAGACCCCAGGCCGCGCTGACCACCACGACCTCGGGGAATCCGCTCTCGGGGTCGAGGGTGAAGATCACCCCGGCTCCGGCGAGATCCGAGCGGACCATGGCCTGGACGCCGACGGACAGCGCGACCCTCAGATGGTCGAAGCCCATCCGCTCGCGGTAGTCGATCGCCCGGTCGGTGAAGAGTGAGGCGAAACAGCGGTGGACGGCCTGGAGCAGCTGCTCGGCACCCCGCACGTTCAGGTACGTCTCCTGCTGGCCGGCGAAGCTGGCCTCCGGCAGGTCTTCGGCGGTGGCGCTGCTGCGGACGGCGACGTCCGGGTCGGGACGGCCCAGCTCGCGGCCGAGGCCCTCGTACGCCGAGACGATTTCGTCCCGCAGTCCCTCGGGAAGCGGCTCGGCCATGATCAGCGAACGGATGGCCTCGCCCGTGTCCGCGAGGAGGCCACCGGCGTGGAACCGGTCGAGCTGCTCCCGGATGCGGGTGCGCAGCCGGTGTCCGTCGAGCAGTTCCCCGTAGGCATCGGCGGTCGTGGCGAAGCCCGGCGGCACCGGCACGCCTGCCGAGGCCAGCTGCACGGTCAGCTCGCCCAGGGAGGAGTTCTTCCCACCCACGCGGCTGACGTCGCCGCGGCCGAGCCGGGTGAACGGTATGACGCGTCGCGTGCGTTCCATGGCATCCTCCGGAGCCCTCGCGGCCGCAGGCTCAGTACGGCAGGGGGCGCCCGGACGGCGTGCGCAGGTCCAGCGGGGCGGGCCTGTGGGGCTGCTTCGGCCGGCTGTGGATCCGTATGCGCTGCATCGTGGTCACCCTCTTGGGGAAACGGCGCCCCGGACGGCGTCCGGGTTTCCACGATCTCGCCGCGCCTCACTCCGCCCGCAGTGCCGAGAGGGCCAATTGCCCGGGACCGACCGGGCCCTTCCGGTGGGGGGCCGATGGTCCTACGGCCCGGGGGGCCGGCCCGACGCTGGTCGGGCGGTTCAGGCGGCGGTACGACGAGCAGCCGTACGACGGAGATGCGCTGAGGGCGGTCCCGGCGGCCATGGTGAACCCTCGCGCCACGGGCCGGCTCCGCGGCCGTGCGCGGCAGGCACGCCACCCGCCGGGGCGGAGTGCCTCCGGATCACCGGGAGGCGCAGACCGTCTCGACGAAGTGGCCCACCTGCTCGTCGGAAAGGTGCCGCGCGAGATCGGCTTCGCTGATCATTCCCACGAGCCGGTGGTCGGCGATGACGGGGACACGCCGGACGCGGTGGTCCTGCATCGTGGCCAGGACCTCGTCCGCTCCCGCTTCGGCGTCCACCGTCACCGGCTTGCCCTGGGCGAGCTGCCCAGCCGTCATGTGGCTCGGGTCCTTTCCCTTGGCCAGGCACTTGATCACGATGTCACGGTCGGTGATGATGCCGTGGAGCCGGTCGTCCGGACCGCAGATGGGGAGCGCTCCGACGTCGAGCTCGCTCATCCGGCGCGCCGCGTCCACGAGCGTTTCCGTCTCCTGCACGCAGGCGGCACCGGTGTGCATGATCTCCCGCGCTGTCTTCATGACTGCCTCCTCAGTTCCCCCGTCCAGTCTGGCTTCGGGTGCACCGGCCCGCGCGCCGGGCGCGGTGCTCCGGGTGCGGACCACCGCGACCGGCCCGACCATCGGTACGCGGTCGCGTCCGTCCCGGGTCGCGCAGGTCGGCGTCACCGCCGGGCCGTCCGCGGAGAGGGAGAAGGGGACCGATGGAAGCGTTCACCCCTGCGGCGGTCATCGGGGTCGGCAACGCGTTCCGCAGGGACGACGGTGTCGGACCGGTCGTGGCCGGCCTGATGAAGGACCGCGCCGCGCAGCGGCGGCCGCCCGCGGACACCGTTTTCGCGCAGTGCGACGGGGACCCCGGGCGTTTGATCGAGCTGTGGGAGAACACCGCCTTGGCGATCGTCGTCGACGCCTGTTTCCCCCCTTCGGCACAGCCGGGGCGGACCCACCGCTGGGATGCCGCCACGACCGGTGCGCTGCGCACGGCCGCCGCCGGGAGGCACAGCACGCACGGTCTCGGATTCCCCGATGCGCTGCGTCTCGGCGCCGTGCTCGGCCGCGCTCCCGGCCGCCTGATCGTGTACGCGGTCGAGGGTGCGGACCGGTCGACGGGGCCGGGCCTGACCCCGTCGGTGCTTCGCGCGGTCCCGCGGCTGGTCCGGCGGATCGAGGCGGACATCGAGCAGTACGGCGCCTCCTCCGACGGCGCCCACGCCCGGACGGCCCTGCGCGACGGGACTCGCCGGACCGGATTCGCGGCCTGCGAAGGGTCCGCCTGACACCCTGTCCGTGAGCACGGGGACACCGTCCGGCCACCCGCCGGCGGACCGCTGCTCCCCCCGCGCCCCGCCCCTCGCGGGCCGCGGGGCACGGAGGAGAGGGCAGACCATGAGCGACCCCGAGGAAATCGGACGGGGTGCCGGCGGCTGGGCCGAGGCGGTGCTCGACCGCGCCGGTCTGGACGCTCTCGTGCAGGTCCTCAGGAGCCGCGGCCGTACGGTGATCGGCCCGACCCTGCGTGACGCGGCGATCGTGCTCGACGAGGTGGACTCCGCCGCCGAGCTGCCGTACGGGTGGGGAGTGGAGCTGGAGGCGGGACGGTACCGGGTCCGCCGGCGCGAGGACGGGGCCGCGTTCGCGCACAGCGCGGGGCCCCAGTCGTGGAAGTCGTTCCTGCACCCCGAGCGGGTCCGCCAGTGGTCGGCGGACCGCGGGCCCGGCGGCGAGTTGACCGTGCGCGAGGAGCGGCCGGAGAGCGTCTCGTACGCGTTTCTCGGCGTGCGGCCCTGCGACCTGCGCGCCATCCGCATCCTGGACCGGGTTATGTCCGGCGGCCGGTACCGCGATCCCGCCTACCTGTCCCGACGGACGGGCGCCTTCCTGATCGCGGTCGAGTGCACCGAGCCCGGTGCCACCTGCTTCTGCGTGTCGATGGGCACGGGACCGGCCGTGGATGCCGGGTACGACCTCGCGCTCACCGAGGTGGTGGACGACGGCGGCCACCGCTTCCTGTGCCGGAGCGGGACCGAGGAGGGAACCGCGGTCCTCGCGGAACTCCCGAGCCACGCCGCCGACGACGGCACCCGGGCCGCCGCCGCCCGCGGGGTGCGCGAGGCCGCCGACCGCATGGGCCGGTCCATGCCGCTGGTGGACCTGCGCACGCTGATGCGGGACAGCCTGGAGGCCGACCGCTGGGACGACGTCACCGCCCGCTGCCTGAGCTGCGGCAACTGCACCATGGTCTGCCCCACCTGCTTCTGCACCACCACCGAGGACGTGACGGACCTCACCGGTGACCACGCCGAGCGGTGGCGCCGCTGGGACTCCTGCTACGACCTCGACTTCTCCCTGCTGCACGGCGGCCCGGTCCGGGCGACCCCGCGCAGCCGCTACCGCCAGTGGCTCACCCACAAGCTGGGCACCTGGCACGACCAGTTCGACAGCTCCGGCTGTGTCGGCTGCGGCCGCTGCATCGTCTGGTGCCCCACGGGCATCGACCTCACCGAGGAGGCCCACGCCCTGCACCAGGAGGCAGCGGGGAAGGAGGACACGCCATGACCGCGGATCCGGGCGGGCCGGGCGGCGAGGGACTGCTCGCCGCTCTGCCGGCAGAGGAGCGCGAGCGGCTGATGGCGTTGGCCCGCGACACCCTCATGCCGGCCGGCACGCGGGTCTTCGAAGAGGGGGAGGAGGCGGACCGCTTCTGGGTCCTTCGCTCGGGCACGGTCGCGCTCGACGTCCAGGTGCCCGGCCGGGGACGCGCCGTCGTCGAGACCGTCGGCGCGGGCGGCCTGCTCGGCTGGTCGTGGCTGTGCCCGCCCCGGCAGTGGCACCTCGGCGCCGAGACCCGGGAGCCCACCCGCGCCTGGATGTTCGACGCCGCCGCGGTACGCGACCTCTGCGCCGTACGGCCCACGCTCGGCCTGGCGCTGGTCACCCTCGTCGCCGAGACCATCGGAGAACGCCTCAGGGCCACGCGCACCCGGCTGCTCGACCTGTACGGGACGCCGGGGAACGGGCGCACGCCATGACGCCGGCACCGCTCCCCTACCGCGTGGCGGACCGACGGGAGGAGACCCACGACACGGTCACGCTCACGCTGGAGCCCGTCGGCGAGCCCCTGGCCCGCTTCGCGCCGGGCCGGTTCGCGATGGTGTACGCGTTCGGTGTCGGGGAGATCCCCGTGTCCGTGTCCCGGATCCCCGACGCCCGCCGGCTGGCCCACACGGTACGGGCCGTCGGTGCCGTCTCGCGTGCGCTGTACGACCTGAGGCCCGGCGCACAGGTCGCGGTCCGCGGGCCCTTCGGCACCGCATGGGACACGGCGGCCGCGCGCGGCGGCGATGTGCTCGTCGTCGCCGGCGGCATCGGCCTCGCCCCGTTGCGCCCTCTCATCCATGCCGTACAGGCCGAGCCGGGCGCGTACGGCCGGATCAACGTCCTCGCCGGTGCCAGGACCCCCCGCGACCTGCTGTACCCGGACGAGTTTCCCGGTTGGCGCCGGCCGTTCGCGGCCGTCACCGTCGACCGTCCCTCGGACGACTGGACCGGCAGGGTCGGAGTGGTCACCTCGCTGCTCGGCGAGGCCCGGTTCACTCCGGCGGACACGACCGCCTTCGTCTGCGGCCCCGAGGTCATGATCCGTGCGACCGCGCGCGCCCTGGTCCACCGCGGCGTTCCCCCGGCCCGCATCCAGGTCTCCCTCGAGCGCAACATGCGCTGCGCCACCGGCCACTGCGGCCACTGCCAGCTCGGGCCGCTGCTGCTGTGCCGCGACGGCCCGGTCGTCGGCTACGACCAGGCCGCTCCCCTGCTCGCCGTCCGGGAACTGTGAGATGAACGCGCCCCACGCACCGCACCAGCCCGCCCGTCCCCGACTGGGCGTCTTCAAGTTCGCCTCGTGCGACGGCTGTCAGCTGACCCTGCTCGACTGCGAGGACGAACTGCTCGGCATCGCCACCGAGCTGGAGATCGCCCATTTCGCGGAAGCGTCCAGCGAGCCCGCACCGGGCCCGTACGACCTCGTGCTGGTCGAAGGCTCGGTCAGCACCCCCGAGCACGTCGAGCGCATCCGGCGCATCCGCGCCGACTCCCGGCACCTCGTCACCATCGGCGCCTGCGCCACCGCCGGAGGCGTCCAGGCACTGCGCAACTACGCCGACGTCGAGGAATACCTCGCGACCGTGTACGCCCGCCCCGACTACATCGCGACCCTCGCCACCTCCACGCCCGTCTCCGCCCACGTCCGGGTCGACTTCGAACTGCGCGGCTGTCCCATCGACCGCGGCCAGCTGCTGGAGGTGATCACCGCGTTCCTGGCCGGGCGCAGGCCCGGCATTCCGAACCACAGCGTCTGCTTCGCGTGCAAGCGGCGCGGCAACGTCTGCGTCACCGTCGCCCACGGGACGCCGTGCCTCGGTCCCGTCACCCACGCCGGCTGCGGAGCCCTGTGCCCGACCTACGGGCGCGGCTGCTACGGCTGCTTCGGCCCGGCCGCGACCACCAACCTCCCCGCACTCCTCCCGCTCCTGCACCGTGACGGCATGGGTGAGGAGGAGGTCGACAGGTTCCTGCACACCTTCAACGTCACGGCCTTCACCGCCGTCGAAGGGCAGGGGCCCGGGGCGGCGGGAGCGGAGGCGACCGGATGAAGCAGCCCGCGCCCGGGTCCCGGGTACTGCGCATCCCCGCCCTCACCCGGGTCGAGGGCGAGACCGCGCTCCACCTGAGGATCCACGACGGCACCGTCGTCGAGTCACGCCTCGCGATCTACGAGCCGCCGCGGTTCTTCGAGGCCTTCCTGCGCGGCAGAGGCCACACGGAGCCCCCCGACCTCACCTCCCGCATCTGCGGGATCTGCCCCGTCGCCTACCAGATGAGCGCCTGCCGGGCCGTCGAGGACGCGTGCGGCGTCACCGTCGGCGGACAACTGGCCGCCCTCCGCCGCCTGCTGTACTGCGGTGAATGGATCGAGAGCCAGACCCTGCACATCCACCTGCTGCACGCTCCGGACTTCCTCGGCCACCACGACGTGATCGGACTCGCCCGCAGCCACCGGGAGCACGTCGAACGCGGACTGCGCCTGAAGCAGACCGGCAACGCGGTGGTCGAACTGCTGGGCGGCCGCGCGATCCACCCCGTCAACGTCCGCCTCGGCGGCTTCCACCGCACCCCCACCCGCGCGGAACTGCGCCCGCTTGGAGAGCGGTTGCGCGGCGCCCTCGACGACGCCTGGGACACGGTGCGCTGGGTGGCGGGGTTCGACTTCCCCGACGCCGAGTGCGACGCCGACCTGTTCGCCCTGGCCGAGACCGGCACCTACGCCATCGAGTCCGGCGTCCCCACCGTACTCCCGTACGACGAGCCCTCCGCGCCCCGCACGTTCCCCCTGCGGGACTTCTGCGGCCACGTCGCCGAGGCGCAGGTCCGCCACTCCACGGCCCTGCACTCGCGGCTGGACGGCCGCAGGCACCTCACCGGCTCACTCGCGCGCTGGGCCATCAGCGGGCACCTCCTCTCGCCCACGGCCCTCGACGCCGCCCGGCAGGCCGGACTGGGCGACCCCCCGGCGCCCCCCGGCGCGACGGGCGCCCGACGCGGCACCGCGTGCCGCAACCCGTACCGCAGCATCCTCGTCCGTGCGGTGGAGGTCCTGTACGCCGTGGAGGAAGCGCTGCGCCTCGTCGACGCGTACGAGCCGCCGCCCCGCCCGTACGTGGAGGTGCCCGGCCGGGCCGGCACCGGGCACGGGGCCACGGAGGCGCCCCGGGGCCTGCTGTACCACCGCTACGCGATCGACGACGGCGGCCGCATCACCGACGCGCGCCTCGTTCCGCCGACGGCGCAGAACCAGGGCGCCATCGAGGAGGACCTGCGCCGGACCGTGCAGGCCGGGATCGACCGCGGAGAGGATTCCGAGGCCGAGCTCACCCGGCTGTGCGAGCGGGCCGTCCGCAACCACGACCCCTGCATCTCGTGCTCGGCGCACTTCCTGGACCTCGACATCGAACGGACGTCGGACGGCGGCGGCCGCACCGCATGACGTCGGCTACCGGTCGGCCGCGTCCGGGCGGACGATGGTCACCGGGCACGAGGCGTGGAGCGCCACCTGCTGGCTCACCGAGCCGAGGAGCGCCCGGCGGAAGCCGCCGCGTCCGCGGCTGCCCACCACCAGCATGTCGGCCCCCTTGGCCGCGTCCACCAGCACCTCGACCGGGTGGCCGTGCACCAGGCGCTCGTGCACCAGGGACGCCCCCTGGTCACCGAGTACGGTGCGGACCTCCTCGACCAGCAGTCGCTCGGCCTCCTCCTCGTCGAAGGTCGCGTCCACCGCCGGGGCCGACCACGACGCCTCGCCGGGGACTTCCCAGGCCGTCACCGCCTCCACCTTGCCGCCGACCAGGCCGGCGTACCGCACCGCCCAGCCCAGTGCGGCCTGGGACGAGGGCGATCCGTCGACGCCCACCACGATGCGCGGAGTCTCCTGCTGCGTGTCCATGCCCTTCATCCCTTCCGAGATCTACCTTCAGCGTGTGCGAGGCGGAGGGTGACCGCCACGCGAGGCACCCGGCGGTGCGGTGTTTCCACAGGCGGTGCTGCACCTGCCTCTCAGTCCGTCGGCAGGCGGAACCAGCGCTCCTGACCTGGGGCGACCCGCTCCGTCCGGCCGCCGGGCAGTACCAGCGGCACCGGGCCGAGGAGCGACGGAGGCACGCGGACGCCGAGCCGGCCGGGGCGGAACCGGATGCGGATGTCCCGGTGCCCGAGATAGCAGACGGAGAACGCGGATCCCGGTATCTCCGAGAGCGGCACCGGGTCGATGCGCAGCCCGTCGGGGCCGGGATCGAGCCCGACGATTCCGCGTTCGACGAGGTCGAGGGTGCCGGCCATGGCGCCGAGGTGGATCCCTTCGCCGGTGGTACCGCCCTGGACGTCGGTGATGTCGCCGAGCAGCGCTTCGCGGCAGTACCGCCAGGCGTCCCCGCCCTGCTGCCGGGCGAGGACCCAGCCGTGGACGAGGCTGCTGAGCGTGGAGCCGTGGCAGGTCCGCCGCAGGTAGTACGCGACGGTCCTCGCCCAGAGGCCGTCGTCGAAGGCGTAGCCGAGGCGGCGGAACAGGCCGGCAAGTTCCGCCGGCCTGAAGAGGAAGCCGAGCATGAGGGTGTCGGCCTGCTTGGACGCCTGGTAGCGGTTGGGGGTGTCGCCTTCGGCCTCCAGGATGCGGTCCAGGCGGCGGATGTCCTGGTAGCGGGATCGGTACGCGTCCCAGTCCAGCTCGGCGAGGTCGCCGTAGCCGTGGAACTGGCTGATCACACCGCTGTGGAAGGGCACGTACATGCGGCGCGAGACGTCCTCCCACAGGCCGAGGTCCTCCGCCGCGAGGCCGAGCTGCGCGAGCAGTTCGGCGCGCCGGGACACGGGGAGTTCCGCGTACAGGTCCAGTGCGCGGGCGACGGCCCAGGCCGCGGTGACGTTGGTGTACGCGTTGTCGTCGATGCCGGGCGTGACGGCGTCCGGGTAGGCGTCGTGGTACTCGTCCGGACCGACGACGCCGCGGACGCGGTAGCGGCCGAGGCCGATGTCCCAGGCGGCGGCTCCCGCCCAGAAGTGGGCGATGTGCAGCAGGAGTTCGGCGCCGGCCCCGTGCATGAAGCCGGTGTCGCCGGTGGCGAGGCCGTACTGCCACACGTTCCAGGCGATGGCCGACCCGACGTGGCGCTGGAGGTGGGAGTGGTCGGGCAGCCAGCGGCCGGAGCGGGGGTTGAGGTGCAGCCTCTGCGTCTCCTCGGCCCCGGAACCGCCGCTCTGCCAGGGGAACATCGCCCCTTTCGCCCCCGACCGCCGGGCCGCCTCCCGGGCCGCGGGCAGCCGCCGGTGCCGGTACGCCAGCAGGGCCCGCGCGGTGTCGGGGAAGTGCAGGGCGAGGTAGGGCAGGACGAACAGCTCGTCCCAGAAGACGTGGCCCCGGTACGCCTCCCCGTGCAGGCCCCGGGCGGGGACACCGGCGTCGAGCTCGGCCGTGTGCGGCGAGAGGGTCTGCAGGATGTGGAAGGCGTGCAGGCGCAGGATCCTTCCGGGTTCCCCCGACGTCCGCACCTCTCCTTCGCTCCAGATCCGGCCCCAGGACGCCCGGTGCGACGCCAACAGCGTCGGGAAGTCCGGGGCCTGGCCGACGTACTCGATGCTGCGTCGGACGGGATCGGTCACGGGGCGGTCGAGGGAGCTGAACAGCGCGGCGGTCTTCACGACGACGGCCGGCCGCCCCCGCCGGACCGGCAGCACGGACCCCTGGGTGGCCGTGTCGGCCGTGCAGGTCGTGCGCACCGTCGTCAACGGCCGTGCGCGCGTACGGACGGCGAGACCGATCCGCACCCGGGAAGCCGATGTGGTGCAGGACAGCCAGGCGGTGCCTTCCGCTTCGACTCCGGCTCGGTGCTCCACGAGATGCCGTCCGGCCAGGGCGTGGTAGCGCTCCACCCCGGTGTTGGTGACGTCGCCGTCGAGTACGGACACGACCTCGATCCGGCCGCTCCATCCGTACGCGTGGAAGACGGTGTGCTGCGCGGCGAGGTGCGGATCGCCCATGTGGACGATGCGGGTGTGGGTGACGCCGAGGCGGCGGCCCTGGGCGTCGTGGAAGAGCAACCGGCGGGTGAGTGTGCCGGCGCGGAGATCCAGGGAGACGTTGCAGTGCCGGAGTGACGGGTGGTCCGGGGTGAGCCAGTCGCCGGGCGGCGCGCCGTCGGGCAGGCAGCGGTAGCGCAGGGCGGTCCAGTCCGGCAGCCGGACCATGTCCTCGTTGGAGACCGCGCGTCCGGCGACGGCGGAGGTGAGGCGGTTGTAGCAGCCGGCCAGGTAGGTGGCGGGGTAGTGGACGGCGTCGGCCGCGCTCTCCGGGGCCGATCCGCGAGTGGCGAAACGGCCGTTGCCGAGGGTGCACAGGGACTCGACCAGGCGCTCGGTCTTGGGGTCGTAGCCCTGGTACTCCCAGCACCAGGCCGTCTTCACTGCGGCCCGCGGCCTGCGAGGCGGACGAGTACCTTCACGACGTGGTCCTCTCTGCTGTGCGGCGGTGACGATGCCAGGCTGTCCCTCCGTCCCACTGCCGCGCCTGGGCCGGTCGGACCCGTACCGGGGCCGTTCGGGACCCTCCCCCGGATGGAGTCCGATGCGAGGCTGGAGATCGGCTTCCGTCCCGAGAGGAGGGCTGTCGCCATGTCCCGGTCGCGCCCGTGTCCCGGTGGACTGCGGCCTCTTCCAGGGTGTCGCCGACCTGCGCCGCCGCAACCGGGCGACCGGCGAGGCCGTCCTCGCCCGAGGAAGAGGGCCGGACGGTCCCCGCGGTGTGCACCGCGCGGCCCTTCCGTAAGCCGTGACCGCCGGAGCAGGGTGGAGGCACGGGTTGGAGGCACACCATGGGCACCGTGCACGGCATCCTCGCCGGGATGGCACCGGAAACCGGCGAGACCCTGCTCGCCCACTCCCGCCGGGTCGCGTTCCCGGCCGGCACCCGCCTCTTCACTTCGCCCCTTACGGCGGCGGGACACCGCTCGCCCACGCACGCTGAGGACCCGGCCATGACCTCCACCCCGTACACCGTCGCCGACGTGATGACCGCCAAGGTCGTCGCCGTCACCCCCGAGACCGGCTTCAAGGACATCGCCGCCGCGATGAAGCGGTGGAAGGTGACCGCCTTGCCCGTCGTCGAGGGCGAGGGGCGTGTCGTGGGCGTGGTCTCCGAGGCCGACCTCCTGCCCAAGGAGGAGTTCCACGAGCACCGCCCCGGCCTGATCGAGCAGATGCGCCGCCTCGGCGACACCGCCAAGGCCGGCTCCACCCGCGCCGAGGACCTCATGACCAGCCCCGCCGTCACCATCCGCCCCGACGCCACACTCCCCCAGGCCGCCCGGCTCATGGCCGACCGGCGCATCAAGCGCCTCCCGGTCGTCGATGCGGAGGGCACACTCCGCGGCATCGTCAGCCGTGCCGACCTCCTGAAGGTCTTCCTCCGCACCGACGAGGACCTGACCGCCGAGATCCGCCGGAGCGTCGTCGAGCGCCTGTTCCCGCTCTCACACCAATCGGTCAAGGTCATCGTGTCCCACGGCATCGCCACCCTGACCGGCCAGGTCAGAGACGAGCACCTGATCCCCCTGGCCGAACGCCTCACCCGCTCCGTCGAGGGAGTCGTCGACGTCCGCTGCCACCTGCGGGCAGCCGCCTCGGCATGACCGGCCGGGGCTCCGAACCGTTCAGGCCCGGGCCAACGGAGATCTGTCCAGGATGACGATGCCGGTCACAGCCGTTGCGGCCCCCAGTGCCTGCACCGCGAGTGCCCAGGTGGACGTGGCAAGCTGCTCGCCGAAGACGGCGACCCCGATCAGCACGGCACCCACGGGTTCGAGGCAGTCGATGAGCGGCAGGCTGATGGCCAGGGAGCCTGCCTGGTAGGCACTCTGCGACAGGATCAGGCCGATCACGCCGACAAGGACCACCGTGTACGGCTCCCAGTGGCCGACCGCTTCGAACCCTTCGGTCCTGAACCGTCCGGCCGCGCTCTTGGTCACGCTGTCCAGCAGGGCGAACGTCAGGGCGGCGGCGATCGCGAAGAGGGCGGTTCGTGTCGTCGCCCGGCTTCTCCGGCCGATCTCGGCCAGAAGCACCACCGCGCTCCCGACGGCCAGGAGCACGGGCAGCCACTGTCGTGCCGCCGGAATTGCGGTGCCTTCCGGGGACGGCGGCAGCACCGCCAGGAACATCGCGACCCCACCGGCCGTGCAGACGATCCCGGCCAGGTCCTGCCGGGACAGCGGCAGCCCGTGGCGCCAGGCGAGGAGCGGCAGCGCGAAGACGAGGTCCGTGGCGGCCAGCGGCTGTACCAGCACCAGCGGGCCGAAGGTCAGGGCCAGGCCCTGCAGCGCGTAGGAGAACACCACCAGGACCATTCCCACCAGCCACACCGGCTGACGGGCCAGGTCGAGGACCAGGCGAAGACGCAGCGACTCCTGCGCGGGCGCCTGCCTGGCCGCCTGCTGCTGGACCACCGACGCGACCCCGAAGCTCAGGGCGGACAGCAGGGCGGCCACCACCGCCACGGCGGTATGCATGGGCCGACTATCACCGCCCGGCGCGGGCAGCGCGGTGTGCGACACGCGCACGGCCCGACCTCCGCGTCACCGCCCTGCGGCTGCCGGCACACCACGGCACGCTCCGGCACACCCCGGGCGCTGCGCGGCAGCCAGGGGATGGGGCCGTTCGGTCCCGGTCCGGCCCTCTCGGCCCCTGTGAGCCGGGGCCGGCGCCGCAGCAAGCTGGAGGTGATCACCCTGCCACCCGCGCGGGCACCGGAAGGAGGCATGCCATGACGGCGCAGGTCACCGTGGGCGTGGACGGCACACCCGAGAGTCTCGCAGCGGTGGTGTGGGCAGCGCACGAGGCGACGCTCCGCGATGTGCCGCTGCACCTGCTGTACGTGGCGGAGCGGGCGGAGACTCCCCCGGCCCACCGGCCTTCCCCGAAGCCCGACAGCCGACCCGAAACACTGCTGCACGGCGCCGCCGAGCAGGCGCTCCGGGACCACGCGGCACTGGAGGTGAGCACACGGTGCGTCCCGGGTTCCGCCGCGGCGGTCCTGGGCCGGGAGGCGGACGACGCGGAACTGACCGTACTGGGCTCTCGGGGCCTCCGCGGAATCGGCGGGTTCCTCATGGGCTCGGTCTCGCTCGCCGTCGTCGGCACCGCCCGGCATCCGGTCGTCCTGGTGAGACCGCCCACAGCTGACGCCGGCCACGCCGCGCAGGCCCGGATCGTCGCCGGCATCGACCTCGCCGACCCCGGCGACCCGCTCCTCGGCTTCGCCTTCACCGAGGCCGCGCGCAGGAACTGTCCGCTCCACGTCCTGCACTGCTGGAGCCTACCTGCCGTCTACGTGTACGCCGGCGTGATGGACCCGCACATCGGCGACGAGCTCGGACACCACGCGGCGCAGACACTGACGGAACTGCTCCGGCCATGGCAGAAGACCTACGCAGGGGTCCACGTCACCCACGAGGCGGTCACCGGTCCTCCCGGTGCCCGGCTCGTGGACGCGGCGCAGGGAGCGTCACTGCTGGTCGTCGGCCGACGCGGCCGCAAGGTGCCGGTCGGCCCGCACATCGGTCACGTCGCACACGCGGCCATCCACCACAGCCACGCCCCGGTCGCGTTGGTGCCGCTGAACTGACCGGCGGCAGGCGTCCGATCCGCCGGCACCACACCGCTCTTCGCCCCCGTGCCGGTGGAGCGACATCGCCGGTCAAGTTCCTTACGGTGGCCCGCCTGTGCTCCGCTTCAGCGCTCGCGGGCCCGCCGCCACCCTGGCAGGGGTCGAGCCGGGACCACGTCACCACGGACGTCTCCCACCCATGGCCCCACCCATGGCCCCGCCCGTGGGCCGGGACCACCATCCGGTCTGGCAGAACTGCGAAGGCGACGTCTACGACAGCTCGGGCGCTGGTCCTCGAACCCGGCCCCGGGCCCCGGGCCGGGGCAGCGGTTCTCGCGCATTCCGTCGACGAGGCGGTCAGCCGAGGGACGCCATCAGGTCGTTGCATGCCTGTTCGCACGAACGGCACGCCTCGGCGCAGAGTCGGCAGTGTTCATGCATGTCGGCGTGAGTGGCGCATTCGTCCGCGCACGCCTTGCAGGCGACGGCGCAGGCGGTGAGGAGGGCGCGGGTGATGTTGGCGTCGTATCCGGTGTGGCGGGAGAGGACCGCGGCGGTCGCGGTACAGATGTCGGCGCAGTCCATGTCGGTGCGGATGCACTTGGTGAGGTCACCCACCATCCCCTCGGAGAGACAGGCGTCGGCGCAGGCCGTGCAGGCCTGGGCGCAGGCGAGACACTCCTCTATGCAGCGGGCGAGCCTGTCCTGGTCGATGTTCCCGAGGTCGGCAGGGTAGCTCTGCAGCATGTCTTTGACGGGCGCGTTCATGACGACGGCCCTCGCTCTCCCGCCGCCGACCGGAGGTGAGGTTCGCCTTCTGCGAAGCCGTACGGCGTCCTTGAGGCCAGGATCACCCCCCGCCCCTGGCGGCGCACCGCGGCACCGCGACCTGAGCCGCGGCTCGGCTCCCGAGGAGGGCCAGCCGAACAGGGCACCCGCGGGGCACGACAGCCCGACCCCGTGGTCTTGCCCCTTCCCATGCCTGCCTGGACGAACGCGGAAGACCAGGAAGCGGCACCGCCGACCACGGCCCGCACCACTCCTGCCACCCCGTCGGCTGGGCAGTCCCACGACACGGGCACGCGCACGGGCACCGACTCCGACGTCACCCCGTCGGCGGCTGCCCGGCACCACCCAGCAGCACGGCCAGCAGCCGCCCGATGACGGTTTCCGGCTCCTCGCCGCGGCCGGGAACGCGTGTCATCAGCAGGTGATGCACCGTGCCGACCAGCGCCAGCGCGATGGTGGCGGTGTCGGCGTCCGCTGCGATCCGGCCGGCACGCTGCTCCGCCTTCAGGTAGGCGGCGAAGGCATGCTGAATCGCGTCGAAAGCAGGCGCTCCGGCCTGGAAGCCCTGCCGGGTCCGGAGCGCAGCCGCCGGCCGCGTGAGCGCCAGACCCACCACCGCGGGAGGCAGAGCACCGAGCAGGGCGAGGACGACGCTCTGGAGATTCTCCGCGACGGTGGCCCGCCCCACCTTCTCGCCCAGCGCCTCGGCCTGGCGGGCGCTGTGCGCGAACCGGTCCAGGACCAGTTCGGCGACGAACTCGTCCAGACCGGCGAAGTGGGCGTGCAGGACACCCTTGCCGCAGTCGGCCTCAGCAGTGACGGCCCGGCTCGTGAGGCCCGCCGCACCGTCACGGGCCACCACACGCTCCGCCGCCGCGAACAACCGCTCGCGCAGGTCCGGAATCGCCACTCCACGAGGTGACACAACAACCCCTCCCCTCAAGCCCGTTGCAGGTACGGGCGATCGCCCATACTGTTTGGGCACTTGCCCATACTAGGGCCGGGGCGCCGCGCTGTGCCCAGGCGGGACGGAGCAGCCATGAGTCGCATCGCCAACACCTCACAGGCCGAGGCGTGGAACGGCTACGAGGGCGAGCAGTGGGCCCGCAGCCAGGAGCGCTGGGACGCCGTCAACGACGGCTTCAACCAGCCGCTCCTGGACGCCGCGGCCATCACGGAAACCGATCGCGTGCTGGACATCGGCTGCGGGGCCGGGCGCAGCACCCTCCTCGCGGCCCGGCGCGCCGCCCGTGGCCGGGCACTCGGCCTGGACCTGTCCGGTCCGATGCTGGAGAGGGCCCGCGCCGGCGCCCAGCGCGAAGGGGTGGAGAACGTCTCCTTCGTTCAGGGCGACGCCCAGGTGCACCCTTTCGACACCGAGTGCTTCGACGCGGTCATCAGCCGGTACGGCATGACGTTCTTCGCCGACCCGGTCACGGCGTTCGCCAACCTCCACGGTGCGCTGCGGCCCGGCGGCCGACTGGCGTTCGTCTGCGCCGCCGAAGCCGAGGCCAACGAGTGGCTTGAGGCGCTGGCATCACTGGAGGGCATCCTGCCGCTCGGCGGCTTCGGCAAGCCCGGCGGACCCGGCATGTTCTCGCTCACCGACCCCGACCGCATCCGCGACCTGCTTGCCGCGGGCGGATTCACCGGGGTCGACGTGCAGCGGATCGAGGTGCCGGGAGACTGGGGCGCGGACGCGGCCGATGCCGCGGCGTTCCTGCTGGACTCCGGCCCGGGACGCCACCTGCTCAGCCAGATCACCCCACCGGAGCAGGTGGAGGCGCGCCAGGCGCTGACGCAAACCCTGCGCCGCCACGAGGCGGACGGGGCCGTGTGGCTGCGCAGCAGTTCCTGGCTGGTCACCGCCACAGGCAGCGGGACCGGACGCAGCTGACGGACGCCCGTACCGGCCGCGGAGGGCTGGGCGCGAACGTCTCACCCAGCCCTGATCCGCACAGAACAACAGGTCAACGCACTCTTCCCCTGGGCTTCAGGTGCGTCGGCGGAAGCTCGGGAGCAGGAATCGGAGCGCCGTCGTAGCCCTTGACCTCGCCGAAGCGGGTGCCGGTCATCCACGCCTCGCGGGCCTCGGCGATCTCCTCGTGGGAGCGTCCGATCCAGTTCCAGAACATGACGATCTCCTCCTCGAACGGCTCGCCGCCGAGCAGCATCACCGAGGCGTCCGACGCGGCGCGCAGGGGGAGTTCGGTGCGGCCGCAGCCGAGGTAGAGCATCGAGCCGGGGACCACGGGGACGCCGTCGACGTACGCCTCGCCGGACATGGCGAGGACCGCGTACTCGAAGTCCGGTTCCAGGGGGAGCCGGGTCTCGGTGCCGGAGACCAGGCTGAGGTCGGCGCCGAGCAGCGGGCTGTACGTGGTGCCGGGCGAGGTGGCGCCGTCGAGGGTGCCCAGGATGACCGTGGCGTCGACGCCGGGCGCGGTGACGTGCGGGAGTTCGGCGTGGTGCTGGAAGTGCGGCTCCACGTGGCGGTGCTCGTCGGGCAGGGCGACCCACAGCTGTGCGCCCTCCAGGAAGCGGGCGTGGGAGCGGGGGCTCTCCTCGGAGTGGCTGATCGCGCGGCCGGAGGTCATCAGGCCCAGTTCGCGGGGGCGTACGGTCTGCAGGCTGCCGACGCTGTCGCGGTGCAGCACCTCGCCCTGGTGGAGCCAGCTGACGGTCTGGAGGCCCATGTGTGGGTGCGGCGGGACCTGCATGCCGGGCTCGTCGGCGATGTCGTCGGGGCCGTAGTGGTCGACGAAACACCAGGCGCCCACCATCCGGCGCCCGAGGTTCGGGAGCAGTCTGCGCACCTCGGTGGATTCACCCAGCCTGACCTGGCGCGGGGTGAGGAGTTCGCGTACGGGTTCGGCGACGACGAAGCCGCGGCCGCCGCACACGGAGAGCGTTGCCTGGCGATCGAGATTGCTCATGTCCACAACCTAGTCCCGCGGGGGCGGGGCGCGGCCCCGTACCGCGCCGGATGCTCGCCCTACGTAGTGGAATGTTAAACCTTCTGTGGGTGTTGAGGCCATGGAGCACCCGAGAGACGAGAGAGGACGAGCGGCGAGATGACCGAGCGTGCGGAGCACTACTACGACCACGGCACGGCGGCCGAGCGCTGGGAGCGGGCCGGGCTGTTCTTCGACGCCAAGGAGTACGCCACGGCCGCGCGGGTGCTGGAGCCGCTGGCCGCGGAGGCGCCCGAGCAGCTCGCGCCGCGGCTGCTGCTGGCCCGCGCCTACTACCACTCGGCCCAGCTGCGGCGGGCCGAGGCGGAGCTGCGGGCCGTCCTGGAGCGCTGGCCGGTGGAGGACTACGCCCAGCTGATGCTGGGGCGGACGCTGGAGCGGCAGGGCCGCCGGGCCGAGGCGGCTCCGTACCTGCGGCTGGCGGCCGCGATGTCCGGCGACTTCGGCGAGGAGTGAGCCCGGGGGCGGGACGGCGTGGCGTGGCGCGCGCGGGCGGACGGCGTGCGGTGCGGGCCGGCAGGGAGGCGCTGGAGTGGGTGCGGCCCGGAGCGCGGCGGACTGCCGGCAACGGCCGCGGGGCCAGACGCCTCTCCCCCGGGCCGGCCCCGGGGCCGCGCGGCGGCCGGGGCGGGGCGGCTCGGCTAGCCTGGGGCCACGATGACTGGCACCACTGAGAACCGCTTGACGACGTCCTGGGGCGACTACGGCCTCACCCGCTTCCCCGAGGACCCCCGCGACCAGCTGCGCGCCTGGGACGCCTCCGACGAGTACCTGCTGAGGCACCTGGTCGGCGGCACCGGGGAGGTGCCGGCCGTTGACGTGTCACAGTGCAATGTCACCGTGTTCGGTGACCGCTGGGGCGCCCTGGCCACCGCCCTCGCCGGGCGCGCCGCCTCCCTGACCCAGATCACCGACTCGTACCTGGGCCGCCGGGCCACCGAGGCCAACCTCGCCCGGGCCGGCGTGCCCGAGGACGGCGTACGCCTCCTCACCACCCAGGACGAGCCGCCGACCCGCATCGACGTCCTGCTCGTACGGGTCCCGAAGAGCCTGGCGCTGCTGGAGGACCAGCTCTGCCGTCTGGCGCCCTCCCTGCACGCCGGCAGCGTCGTGATCGGCACCGGCATGGTCAAGGAGATCCACACCTCGACCCTGGACCTCTTCGAGCGGATCATCGGCCCGACCGTCACCTCCCTCGCGGAGAAGAAGGCCCGGCTGATCTTCGCCACGCCCGAGCCCCGCGAGAAGCCCGTGCCCAGCCCCTGGCCGCTGGTCTACACCCTGGGACCGGAGGCCGGCGCGGGCCCGGCCGAGGGCCTCACCGTCACCAACCACGCCGGCGTCTTCTGCGCCGACCGCCTCGACATCGGCACCCGCTTCCTGCTGGCCCACCTGCCGCCGTGGCGGGGCCCCGGCACCATCGTGGACCTCGGCTGCGGCAACGGCGTGGTCGGCACCGCCCTCGCCAAGGGCAGCCCCGAGGCCGACGTGATCTTCACCGACGAGTCGTACCAGGCGGTGGCCTCCGCGGAGGCCACGTACCGGGAGAACATCGGCCCGGGCGCCCTCGGCATCCCCCGGTTCCTGGTGGGCGACGGCATCGCCGACCTCCCGGCGAACTCGGTGGACGCGGTGCTCAACAACCCGCCGTTCCACTCCCACCAGTCGCTCACCGACGCCACCGCCTGGCGGATGTTCTCGGGGTCCCGCCGCGCCCTGCGCAAGGGCGGCGAGCTGTGGGTCATCGGCAACCGCCACCTCGGTTACCACCTGAAACTGCGCCGCCTCTTCGGCAACTGCGAGCTGGTGGCCAGCGACGCCAAGTTCGTGGTGCTCCGCGCGGTCAAGACCCGCTGACGGCCGGACCGGCCGCCCCGTCCCGCATGCCGTCGGCCGCCCCGTGGCCGACCATGGGGACCGAGGGCGGTCGGCGCCCCCGGGCGGCGAGGAGGCAGGCGGATGTGCGCGGAGGGCCCCGACCCGGCGTACCCGGGGCCGTACCTCTTCTCGGCGGACGCCGAGGCGGTGATCGCCGCGGCCGGGCGGACCCTGGCCCGCGAGTACCGCCTGCTGCGCCAGATCCTGCACGGCACCCTGGCGGGGGTGGCCGTGCTCGACACCGAGCTGCGCTACCTCTACGTCAACCCCCACATGGCCGTGATGACCGGCATCCCCGCCGAAGAGCACCTGGGGCACACCCTCGCCGAGCTGCTGCCGGCCGTCCGGCGGCCCGACGAGGCCCTGTACGACGTGCTGCGGGACGGACAGCCCCGTGAGGTGGTCGGCACGGGCAGCACCCTGGCCGACTCACCCCACGAGAGCAGGGTGTGGCGTGTGACATATCACCGCCTGGAGGAGGACGGCGAGGTCCTCGGCCTGGTGGGCATCGGCCTGGAGATCAGCGCATCCCGCGAGCACCAGCGGTCCCTGGAGCGGGCCCACGAGCGGCTGATCCTGCTCGACACCGCGGCCGTCCGGATCGGCACCACCCTCGACGTCGACACCACCTGCCGCGAACTGGCCGAATTCCTCGTGCCCGGCCTGGCCGACGCGGCCAGCGTCGAGCTCCTCATCCCGGAGGAGCCCAACGGCCATCCCCTCCCCCCGCCCGGCATCCTCCGGCTGCGCCGCGCGGCCATGGCCTCCGTCCCCCAGCTCACCGCGCACGTGGCCGCCTTCGGGACCGCGGGCTCGTACGTCGACCTGCAGCCCGGCGCGGCCATCCGGCGCAGCCTGGAGACCGGGCACCCCTGGATGGACAACCTCTCCTCCGACGAGGTGATGAGCAAGGCGGCCCCGAGCGCGGAGCGGGTGGCCGCGTACCGGGCCGCCGGCATCCACTCCTCCCTCGTCGTGCCGCTGCTGGCCCCCGACCACCCCCTGGGCACGCTCACGCTGGTCCGGGCCGGGGCCTCGCCCGTCTTCGGTCCGGAGGACGTGCTGGTGGCGCAGAGCCTGGCCGAGCGCGCCTCGCTCAGCCTCGCCAAGGCCGAGCGGTTCACCCGCGAGCACACGATGGCCCTCGAACTCCAGCGCGCGCTGCTCTCCGAGCCCTCCCTCCCGCACCCCGACCTGGAGGTGGCGGCCCGCTACCTGCCGTCCGGCAACGGCGCGCTGGTGGGCGGCGACTGGTACGACTCGATCGCGCTGCCCGGCTGGCGGACGCTGCTGGTGATGGGCGACGTCATGGGGCACGGGGTGGAGGCCGCGGTGGCGATGAGCCACTACCGGTCGATGATCCGCGCGCTCGCCGTCTCCGGGCACCCGCCGCGCGAGATCCTGCGGTACGCGGACGCCATGGTCGCGCGCTCCGGGTTCGACCGGGTGGCCACCTGCCTGCTGGTCAGCGTCGACACGCGGCAGGGCCTGTGTACGTACGCCAGCGCGGGCCACCTGCCGCCGGTCGTGCTGCGGCCGGAGGAGGCGTCGGTGCTGGTGCCGGTGGAGCCGGGGCCGCCCCTCGGGTCGGGCCTGGCCGAGTACACGGAGATCCGGTACGGGCTGCGGCCCGGGTGCGTGCTGCTGCTGTTCACCGACGGGCTGGTCGAGCGGCGCGGGGAGGACATCGACCGCTCGCTCGCCAGGCTGGTCGGGCTGGAGGTGGCCCCCGAGCTGCCCCTGGCGGAGGCGCTCGACCGGGTGCTGGCCCACCTGTCCGCCGCCCGGGCCGAGGACGACATCGCCGTGCTGGCCGCGCGGGTCACAGCGTAGTCAAGGACCGCGCCCCGCCCGGGATCCTCGATCAGGATGCCCCCATGACGCCACCGCCGCACCGGCCGCCCCAGCCGTCCCCGCTCCCCGAGCCGTCTCCGCCGTCCCCCGCGTCCCCTGCCTCCCCCACATCCCCCGCGTCTCCCGCGTCCCCCGCGTCCCCCGCGTCCGAAGGTGCCGACGTGCCCGGGTCCGCCGCCACCGCCGCCGTCGGCTCCCGCCGGCTCGATGTGACCGGTGACATGTTCCGGCGCGACGGCCGGCCGCACCGCATCGTGTCCGCCGCGATCCACTACTTCCGGGTCCGCCCCGAACTGTGGCGGGACCGGCTGCAGCGGCTGCGGGCGATGGGCGTCAACACCGTCGAGACGTACGTCGCCTGGAACTTCCACCAGCCCACGCCGGGGCGGGCCGACTTCGACGGGGACCGCGACGTGGCCGCCTTCATCCGGCTCGCCGGCGAGCTGGACCTGGACGTGATCGTCCGCCCGGGCCCGTACATCTGCGCCGAGTGGGAGGCAGGCGGACTGCCCGGCTGGCTGTCGGCCGACCCGGCGATGCGGCTCCGCCGCGGCAACGCCCCCTACCTGGCCGCCGTCGACGCCTGGTTCGACCTGCTCGTGCCGCGCCTGCTGCCGCTGCTCGCCTCCGCGGGCGGCCCGGTCGTCGCGATGGCCGTCGAGAACGAGTACGGCAGTTACGGCAACGACACCGGCTACCTGGAGCACCTGCGGGACGGTCTGGTCCGGCGGGGCGTGGACTGCCTGCTGTTCACCGCCGACGGCGCGGCGGACGGCTTCCAGCTGGGCGGCACCCTGCCCGGGCTGCTGACCACCGGCACGTTCGGCTCGCGCCCCGACGCCGCACTCGACTGCCTGCGCCGCCACCAGCCCCAAGGCCCTCTGGTCTGCATGGAGTTCTGGCACGGCTGGTTCGACCACTGGGGCGGCCCGCACCGCACCCGGGACGCCAAGGAGGCCGCGGGCGTGCTCGACCGCCTGCTGACCGCCGGCGCCTCCGTCAACATCTACATGGGCCACGGGGGCACCAACTTCGGCTGGTGGAACGGCGCCAACCACGAGGACGGCCGCTACCGTCCCGACACCACCAGCTACGACTACGACGCCCCGGTCGGCGAGGCGGGTGAACTGACCGAGAAGTTCCACCTGTTCCGGGAGGTGATCGCCCGTCACCTGCCGGTGCCCGGAGACCCGCTGCCCGGGGCACCCGCCCGGCTGGCCCCGGCCGCCGCCGCCGTCGGCGGGAGCGTCTCGCTGATCGGGTCGCTGGACGCGCTGGCCGACGTACACCACCGCCTCGAACCCGAGCCGATGGAGGCCTTCGGCCAGAACCTCGGCCTGATCCACTACCGGACCCGGCTGCGCGGGCCGCTGGACGGGGCGGAGCTGCGGGTGGACGGGCTCGCCGACCGGGCGCTGGTCCTCCTCGACGGGCACCCGCTCGGGGTGCTGGAGCGGGACCGGCCGGAGGAGGCGCTGCCGGTCGCCGTGCCGGCGGGCGGCGCGGTGCTGGAGCTGCTCGTGGAGAACATGGGACGCATCAACTACGGTCCGCTGCTGGCCGATCGCAAGGGGATCACCGGCGGGGTGCGGCTGGACAACCAGTACCAGTTCGGCTGGGAGGTCCGGCCCCTTCCGCTGGCGGACCTGTCCGGCCTGGAGTTCGGTGCGCCCGGCGGGGCTGGGGGGCCGGCCTTCCACCGGCTGGAGCTCGAAGTCGCCTCTCCCGCCGACGGGTTCCTCGCGCTGCCCGGCTGGACCAAGGGGGCGGTGTGGCTCAACGGCTTCCATCTGGGCAGGTATTGGGACCGGGGACCGCAGCGCACGCTGTACGCGCCGGCCCCGCTGTGGCGGTCGGGCGTCAACGAACTGGTGGTGCTGGAGCTCCACGAGCCGGGCATGCTGGTGGAGTTGAGGGACCGTCCCGACCTGGGACCGACGGAGGCGGCCGACATCCCCGTCTGGTGAGTCGTACGGCGACCCGTTCAGACCGAGATGACGATCTTCCCGTGCACGTGGCCGGTCTGGCTGAGTGCGAAGGCGTCGGCCAGTTCCTCCAGGGGGAAGACCTGCGCCACGGGCACGGTCAGGCGTCCGCTGTCGGCGAGTTGGCCGAGTGCTTCGAGGTCCTTGCCGACGGGGCGCACCCACATCCACTGACCGCCCTCGGCCAGCACCGCATGGTCGGCGATGGAGGCGTGCCGGCCGCCGTCGGCGAGCACGGCGCGCGTCACGTCCACCACCCCGCCGACGAAGTCGGCGACCACGGTCACGCCGTCGGGGGCGAGCGCGCGCACCCGGCCGACCAGGCCGTCCCCGTACTCCACGGGCTCGGCACCGGCCTCGCGGAGCCGGTCGTGGTTGCGGGGCGAGGCGGTGCCGATGACCCGGGCGCCGAGGGCGCGGGCGATCTGCACGCCGAGGAAGCCCACTCCCCCGGCCGCGCCGTGGATCAGCACGGTGTCCTTCCTGCCCACCCCGAGCCGGGTGAGCAGCTGGTACGCGGTGAGCCCGGCCAGCGGCAGGCCGGCCGCCTCGTCCCAGCTCAGCGCGGCGGGCTTGGGCGCCAGGGCGCGGACGGGGACGCTGACGAACTCGGCGAAGGTGCCGCCGTGCACGTAGTCCTTCCGCGCGTACGCGATGACCTCGTCGCCCGGCGCGAACTCGGGCACGTCGATGCCGAGGCGTTCGACCACCCCGGCCACGTCCCAGCCCGGGACGACGGGGAAGAGCGTGTCCATGGCGCCGTCGAGGCCGCCCGACATCAGCTTCCAGTCGACCGGGTTGACCGCGGCCCGCCGCACCCGGACGAGGACCTCGCCCGGTGCCACTTTGGGCAGCGGACGCTGCGTCAGTTCCAGTACCTCCAGGCCTCCGAAGCGGTTGTAGGTCATGGCGCGCATCGTGTCGGACATGTGGGGCGGCCTTTCCTGGTGCGGGGCGGCGGCGTGCGTCGCACGCCGCCCACCCTATGCGCGGGGTGCCGCTTTCGCAGGGTGGCGCTCGGCGGGCCGCCGGGATTCGGCCGACCGCGCGAAGCGGCCGGCCGGGCCCAACAGCCTGCCCCAGCCGCCCCATTGACGCGAGCACGCCACCCCCACCAGACTGACAGGAAAGTTTACTGTCAATCACTGGAGGTACCGTGACAGCCCCCCACCGGCGCCCGAACCCCTCACGTCGGACCCTGCTCACCGGGGCCCTCCTGGGCGCCGCCGCCCTCGCCGTGCCGGCCACCGCCCTGGCCGCCGGCACGAGCACCCCGCAGGCCGCCGCGCTCGGCCTCGACGACCCGGCGAAGAAGGAGATCGCCATGAAGCTGGTCTCCAGCGCCGAGAACTCCTCGCTCGACTGGAAGGCCCAGTACAAGTACATCGAGGACATCGACGACGGCCGCGGATACACGGCGGGCATCATCGGCTTCTGTTCCGGCACCGGGGACATGCTGGACCTGGTCGAGCTGTACGACCGCCGCAAGCCCGGCAACGTCCTGTCCCGCTACCTCCCCGCCCTGCGCGAGGTCGACGGCTCCGACTCCCACGACGGCCTGGACCCGAACTTCACGCGCGACTGGCGCACCGCGGCCCAGGACCCCGTCTTCCGCAAGGCCCAGGACGACGAGCGCGACCGCGTCTACTTCAACCCGGCCGTACGGCAGGGCAAGGCCGACGGCATCGGCGTGCTGGGCCAGTTCACGTACTACGACGCCATCGTGATGCACGGCGACGGCACGGACTCCACCAGCTTCCGCAACATCCGCAAGCGGGCGCTGCGTTCGGCCAAGCCGCCGGCCCAGGGCGGCGACGAGGTGACCTGGATCGGCGCGTTCCTCGACGCCCGCGTCTGGGCCATGCGGCAGGAGGAGGCCCACAGCGACACCAGCCGCGTGGACACCGCCCAGCGCGTCTTCCTCCGCAAGCGCAACCTCGAACTGCGCACTCCGCTGGACTGGAAGGTCTACGGGGACAGCTACCACCTCGACTGACCGACCCCGCCCCCCACCCGCGCCGGCCGCCGGAGCCCGGCGTCAGCCGGCCGCCTCGGCCTCCGTCAGGAAGCCGTCGACCACGGCGCGGTAGCGCTCGGGCTCCTCGGCCGTCGCGAGGTGGGCACTGTGCTCGAACACCTCCCACCGGGCGCCGGGGATCCCCTCGGCCGGCGGCCGCACGGCTTCCGGAGTGAGCTCGTCGTACCGTCCCGTGGTGATCAGGACGGGCAGGCGCAGCTCCGGGAGCCGGGCGGTCACGTCCCAGTCCGCGAGACTGCCGGTGAGGTTCCACTCGGCGCCGACCATCGCCCCGTACAGCTCCCGGTTCGTCGCGCCGAAGCCTCGGCGACGTGGTCCGGGTACGGTGTCACACGGCACATCCACCGTACGTAGAACTCACCGGCCGCGGCCTGGTACTCCTCGCTGTCGGTCGTCCCCGCCTCCTCATGCCGGGCGAGAGTCTCGGCGACCGTCCCCGGCAGGGTGGCCGGCAGGCCGCGCACCCCGGCCGCGAAGAGCGCCGAGGCGGCCGGCGTGCCGGCCGGCACCAGGCTCGCGAGCCCGTCCGGCCGCCCCAGCGCGTACGACAGCGCCAGCATTCCGCCCCACGAATGCCCGAAGAGGTGGACCCGGTCCAGCCCGAGGCCGGCCCGGACCGCGTCGATCTCGGCGGCGAAGGTGGCGACGGTCCACTCGGCCGGGTCGGCGAGCGGGCCCGAGCGGCCGCAGCCCGACTGGTCGTAGAAGACCACGGTGCGGCCCCGCGAGCTGAAGTCCGACAGGTCCCACAGGTAGCCGTGCGGTACGCCGGGGCCGCCGTGCAGCACCAGCAGCGGCGGCCGGTCCCGGGCCGGCCAGGGCCCGGCGATCCGGTACCAGGTGCGGTTGCCCCGGAAGGGCACGGTCCCCTCGGTGATCTGCACGGCGCCTCCCGGCTGTTCGCGGCACCCCATCCTGGGGACCAGCCGCGCCCGGGACCGGGCCGACGCGCCGACGCGCCGCCGCGCCGACGCGCCGCCGCCGTGCGCCCGGGCGGACCCGCCACGGACGGCGGAAGGGCCCGGACCCCCGTCGCGGACGGCGGCGGAAGGGCCCGGGCGGGTCACGGGCGGCCGGGGGCGGCCCGACCCGTCAGCCGCGGTAGGTCTCCAGGAGGCGGAGCCAGACCTCGCTGACGGTCGGGAAGGCGGGGACCGCGTGCCAGAGGCGGGCCAGCGGTACCTCGCCCGCGACCGCGATCGTCGCGGCGTGCAGCAGTTCGCCGGCACCGGGCCCCACGAAGGTCGCGCCGAGCACCGTCTCGCGGTCCAGGTCCACGACCATCCGGGCGTGCCCGCGGTAGCCGTCGGCGTACAGCCCGGCGCCGGAGACCCTGCCGAGGTCGTAGTCGACCGCCCGCGCCCGGCGGCCGGCCTCCTCGGCCGCCGCGAGCGTCAGGCCCACCGAGGCCACCTCGGGGTCGGTGAACACCACCTGCGGCAGCGCCTCGACGTCCGCCGTGGCCGTGTGCGCCCCCCAGCGGTCGGTCTCCAGGACCGGCACCCCGGCCGCCCTGGCCGCGATGGCCCCGCCCGCGATCCGGGCCTGGTACTTGCCCTGATGGGTCATCAGGGCGCGGTGGTTGACGTCCCCGACCGCGTACAGCCAGTCGTGGCCCGGCACCCGGCAGCCGTCGTCCACGGGCAGCCAGTCGCCGGGCGTCAGGCCCACCGTCTCCAGCCCGATGTCCTCGGTGCGCGGGGTGCGGCCGGTCGCGAAGAGGAGCTCGTCCGACTCGATCGTCTCGCCGCCCGCCAGGACCACCGTGACCGGTCCGGTGCTGCCGTCGCGCACCACCGCCTCGACCGTGGTGCCGGTGCGGACCACCGCGCCCGCCTCGCGCAGGCCGTCCGCCACCAGCTCGCCCGCGAAGGACTCCATCCGGGGCAGCAGCCCGGAACCGCGGGCCAGTACGGTGACCGCGGAGCCCAGCGCCTGCCAGGCGGTGGCCATCTCGACGGCCACCACCGAGCCGCCGACGACCGTCAGGCGCCCCGGCACGTGCGGGGAGGAGGTCGCCTCGCGCCCGGTCCACGGGCGGGCCCCGGTCAGGCCCGGCAGGTCGGGGAGGCGGGCGCGGCTGCCGGTGGCGACGACCACCGCGTGCCGGGCGGAGAGCACGTGGTGCTCGCCCTCCGGGCTGGTGACGACGACCTTCCTGGTGCCGTGGAGGCGGCCGTGGCCGCGGTAGACGTGGGCGCCGATGGAGTCGAGCCAGTCGACCTGGCCGTCGTCCTTCCAGTGGCCGGTCCAGTAGTCGCGGTGGGCCAGCGCGGCCGCCGCGTCGAGCGGTCCCGCGACCGCGTCCCGCAGGGCCGGCACCCGCCGCGCGTCCGCCCGGGCCAGGGCGGGGCGCAGCAGCGCCTTGCTGGGGACGCAGGCCCAGTACGAGCACTCGCCCCCGATCAGTTCCGCTTCCACCAGTGCGGTGCTGAGCCCGGCGGCGCGGGTCCGGTCCACCACGTTCTCGCCGGCCGGTCCCCCGCCGAGCACCACGACGTCGTACTCCACAGCTTCGGTCATACGGTCAGTCTGGCGGCCGGCGCCGGCGCGGGTGGGCACAACGCGCCGCCTCCGCGGCCTCGGGGCGGGTGCCGGGCGCTCCCGCGGGCACAGGCCCCGCCGGCGGGGCGGGCTTCGGCGGTGCCGGGGACCGGCTGTCAGGCCTCGGTGGTGCCGCCGCCCGCGCCCGCCTGCTCCGCCTCGATCTTCTTGCGGACCTCGTCCATGTCCAGGGCGCGGGCCTGGCCGATCACGTCCTCCAGGGCCGCCTCGGGGAGCGCGCCGGGCTGGGCGAAGATCGCCACGCGGTCTCGGACGATCATGAGGGTGGGGATGGAGGAGATCCCGAAGGCCGCGGCCAGCTCCTGCTGTGCCTCGGTGTCGACCTTGCCGAAGAGCAGGTCGGAGTGGGTGTCGGAGGCCCGCTCGTAAACGGGGGCGAACTGCCGGCACGGGCCGCACCAGGACGCCCAGAAGTCGATCAGGACGAAGTCGTTCTCACTCACGACCTGGTCGAAGTTGTCCTTGGTCAGCTCTACGGTGGCCATCGCGTCGTCCCTGCTTTCGTCAACCGCGGGCCCCGTTCCGAGGCCCTGCTCAGGCGTCCCCGTCAACCGCTGGCGGGTGCCGGGTATTCCGGTTCGTGCCGGGGGCCGCCCGGCACGCCCCGTACGGAGGTCCCCCTCAGAACGGGTACCCGGCCGGCTCGCGCCTCACCGTGGTCCAGCGGAGTTCCGTGAAGGCGTCCAGGTTGGCCTCGCCGCCGAAGCGGGCCCCGGTGCCGGAGGCGCCGACTCCGCCGAAGGGCGCGACGGCCTCGTCGTTCACCGTCTGGTCGTTGACGTGGGCGATGCCGGTCGGGATGCGGTCGGCCAGCTCCAGGCCGAGTGCGATGTCACGTGTGACGATGCCCAGGGACAGCCCGTACGGACCCGCCGCGGCCAGCTCCGCCGCCTCGTCCAGGGTCGCGAAGGAGCGTACGGGTGCGACCGGCCCGAACACCTCCTCCCGGTAGGCGGGGGTGTCGTCGGTGACGCCGGCCAGCACGGTCGGCCGGTAGAACAGCCCCCGGTACGTGCCGCCCGCGACCAGCTTGGCGCCCTGGGCGGCGCTCGCCTCCACCAGCGCGTGCACCCGGTCGAGCTGACCGCGGTCGATCAGCGGCCCGAGGTGCACCTGCTCGCGGTGCGGGTCGCCGACGGCCAGCGACTCGGCGCGCTCGGCGAGCCGCTCGACGTACTCCGCGTACAGCGACTCGTGGACCAGGTGGCGGCCCGCGGTCATGCAGATCTGGCCCTGGTGGAAGAAGGAGCCCCAGGCCGCCTGCCCCACGGCGGCCTCGACGTCTGCGTCCGCCAGCACGACGAGGGCGGAGTTGCCGCCCAACTCCAGGTGGGCCCGCTTGAGTTCACGCCCGGCGGCCGCGCCGACCGCCCGCCCGGACTCGGTGGAGCCGGTGAACGACACCACCCGCACCCGGGGTTCGGCCACCAGCGCCGCCCCGGTGTCCCGCCCGCCGGGCAGCACGTGCAGCAGCCCCTCGGGCAGGCCGGCGGCTGCGAGTACGGCCGCCAGGGCCAGGCCGCCGGAGACGGCGGTCCGCGCGTCCGGCTTGAGCAGCACCGCGTTGCCCAGCGCCAGCGCCGGGGCCACCGAGCGCACGGCCAGCACCAGCGGCACGTTGAACGGCGCGATCACCCCGACCACCCCGGCCGGCACGCGCCGCGTGTACGAGAGCCGGGGCTCGGCGGACGGCAGCACCTGGCCGCCCGGACGGGAGGCCAGGGCGGCCGCCTCGTAGCACTCCTGGGCGGCGGTGCCCAGCTCGAAGTCGGCCTTGCCCGGTATGGAGCCGGTCTCCCGCACGATCCAGGTGCGCAGCTCGGCCGCGTGCTCGGCGAGCAGGTCGCCGGCCCGGCGCAGCACGGCCGCCCGCTCGGTGTACGGGGCGCGGCCCCACGCGCGCTGCGCGGCGGCGGCCCGGGCCGCCGCGGCGGACACGTCGGCGGGAACGGCGAGTTCGACGGTGGCGAGGGTGTCGCCGGTCGCGGGCTCGACGACCGGGGCGGTGCCGCCCGTGAGCGGAGCGGCGGACTGCCAGGTGGCGGGGTCGAGCAGCGGCATGACGGCGCCTTTCGGGGGTGGGCGCCCGGGCGGCGGGGGCCCGGCCGGGCAGCGGGCACGCGTCATGCTAGCCACGGCCGGTCCCCATATCAGGCCGGTTATCAGGCAGTTGGTGACCGGAAACGTTCGCCGGCCGGTCGCCTGGCGGTCAGCGTTCCAGGACCAGCGCGATGCCCTGGCCGACGCCGATGCACAGGGCCGCGAGGCCGGTGCCGGAGCCGGCCGCGGCCAGCTGGTGGGCGACGGAGCCCGCGAGCCGGGCGCCGGAGGCGCCGAGCGGGTGGCCGATGGCGATGGCGCCGCCGCGCGGGTTGACCAGGGCGGGGTCGAGTTCGGGCCACTCGGCCAGGCAGCCCAGGGCCTGGGCGGCGAAGGCCTCGTTCAGCTCGAAGGTGGTCAGGTCGCCGAAGCCGCGGCCGGCCTTGGCGAGGGCGCGCTGGACGGCGTCCACCGGGCCGAGCCCGAACAGGTGCGGCTCGATGCCGGTGACGGCGGAGGTGCGGATGCGGGCGAGCGGCTCGCGGCCGGTGGCCCGCAGCCCCTCCTCGTCGGTCAGGAGCAGGGCGGCGGCGCCGTCGTTGAGCGGGGAGGCGTTGCCGGCCGTCACGGTGCCGTCCGGGCGGAACGCGGGCTTGAGCCGGGCCAGGGCCTCGGGGGTCGAGCCCTCCCGGATGCACTCGTCGCGTACCAGCTCGACGCCCGGGTACGGGACGACCTCGCCGTCGTACAGGCCCGCGGACCAGGCGGCGGCCGCCTTGCGGTGGCTCTCCAGCGCGAAGGCGTCCTGGGCCTCGCGGGTGATGCCGTGCTTGTCGGCGACGAGTTCGGCGCCCTCGCCGAGGGAGACGGTCCACTCCTCGGGCATCCGCGGGTTGGTCATCCGCCAGCCGAGGGTGGTGGACCACATCTGCTGGTGGCCGGCGGGGAAGGCCCGCTCGGGCTTCTGCACCACCCAGGGGGCGCGGGTCATCGACTCCACGCCGCCCGCGACGGCCACCGAGGCGTCGCCGAGGGCGATGGCGCGGGCGGCCTGGACGACGGCCTCCATGCCGGAGCCGCAGAGGCGGTTCACGGTCACGCCGGGGACGGACACGGGCAGGCCGGCGAGGAGCACGGCCATCCGGGCCACGTCGCGGTTGTCCTCGCCGGCGCCGTTGGCGTCGCCGAAGACGACGTCGTCGATCCGGGCGGGGTCGAGATCGGGCGTACGGTCCACCAGAGCGCGAACGACGTGCGCGGCCAGGTCGTCGGGGCGGACCCCGGCCAGCGCACCGCCGAACTTGCCGATCGGGGTGCGGACGGCGTCGACGATGTACACGTCGCGGATGCTCATCGGGGTCTCTCCTGGGCCGGTCCGTGCGGGGACTGCGGGGCGCGTGCGGGGGTGCCGCTGCGCGGGGGCGCGTCTGATCAACGCGCCCGCAGTCTCCGCCCGCCACCGCCGCGTGTCAACGGTGACCCCCGCTGACCTGCGCAGACGGCATCCGGGGGCGGGGCGGGGTGACTCGGGGCGGGGTGACTCGGGGCGGGCCGGGAGGCCGCCGCGCCGCCGGGCGGCGTCCGGGTCAGCTGGATTCGCGGTGGACCAGCCGGGCGGCCATCAGGTCGTGGTGCTCCTGGGGCTCGGCGGGTTCGCGGACCACCCGGTCGACCAGCTCGGCGAGGCTGTCGCCGGTGGGCATCTCCAGCTGGACGGTGCTCAGCCGGGGGCGGAGCAGCCGGCCGATGAGGAGGTCGTCCGCGCCGACGACGGCCACGTCCTCGGGGACGCGGAGGCCGGCGTCCTGGAGGGCGCGCATCAGGAGCATGGCGTACTCGTCGTTGTAGGCGAAGACGGCGTCGAGGCCGAGGGCGGGCCAGCGGGCGGCGAGGCGTTCGGCGGAGACCTCGGTGTAGCTCATGGGGAGCGGTTCGACGTGCACGCCGGCGGTGGCGGCGACGGTGCGTGCGCCTTCGAGGCGGGGGGCGGAGAAGAGTTCCAGGCCCTCCTCCTCGGGGACGACGACGCCGATCCGACGGCGGCCGCGCTCGGCGAGGTGGGCGGCTGCCCGGGCGCCGACCTCGGTCTGGTCCATGAGGAGGGCGTGGGCTCCGGCGACGGTGCGGGGGCCGAGGGTGATGACGGCGCGGGCGCCGGCGCGTTTGAGGGTGGCGACGTTGCGCGGGGAGAGGGTGATCTCGCCGAGGGAGATCACGGCGACGGGGCGCAGCTCCGCCCAGGCGCGGGCGGCCTGGTCGCCGCTGAGTCCGAGGCTGCCGTACTGCACGACGGTGTAGTCGAGGCGGCGCAGGGCCCACTGGAGTTCGTTGAGGAAGCGGCTGTAGAGCGGGCCGATGGGGATGTGCGGGGTGGGCAGCAGGACGATCCGGGTGTGCCCGGCGCGCAGGCTGCGGGCGGCGGCGTGCGGGACGTAACCCAGTTCCTCGGCGGCCTCGCGGACCTTGCGGCGGGTGGGTTCGCTGATCCGGACCGCTTCGGCGTTGTTGAGCACGTACGACACGGTGGCGCGGGAGACACCGGCCAGGCGGGCGACGTCGGCGCTGGTCGGAACGGAGGGGGCGGCGGCGCCGGCCGGTTGCGGCTTCGATGACTGTGACATTGCGCTGGCATCTTTCCAGACCGGTCGGGTCCGGGGTCTAGCGGATGGCCGGAAACGAATGCTACACAGTGGTTACACGAGTCATTGACACGTGTAACCAGCCCTTGGACCGTGGCACATCGCCGCCCCCGCACCACGCGTATCCCGCGCCATTGCAATGTCACCCATGACCCGGCAGCGGCGCGCCCTCATCCGCACACTCCCCCTGCCCTGGAGGGCACCGTGGCCCTTTCCTCCCCCGGCACCGGCACGTCCGAGGCCACCGCCGCCCCGTCCCGCCCCGCACGCGGGCTGCTCCCCCTGCTGCTGGTCGGCAACACCGCGATGTACGCCCTGTACATCGGCGTCGCGGGCGTCCTGCTCGCGCTCCAGGTCGCCGAGATCGACCCCGCGCACAAGGTGGCCAACTTCGGCCTGATCGGAGGGGTCTCCGCGATCTTCGCGACCGTCTTCAACCCGGTCGCGGGCGCACTGTCCGACCGCTCGGGACGGCGCAACCCCTGGGTCCTCGGCGGCGGTCTGCTCGCCCTCCCCGCGATGTTCCTGCTCGGACTGGCCGACACCATCCTGCTGATCATGATCGCCTGGTGTCTCGGGCAGGCGGTCATGAACGTATACCAGGCCGCCATCACCTCCGTCGTGCCCGACCGGGTCCCGGTGTCGGCGCGCGGCAGGGCCTCCGCCGCCGTGGGGCTCGGCCTGCCGTTCGGCTCGACGATCGGCGCCCTGCTGGGCGCCGCGTTCTCCGACGACTTCCGCACCGGCTACCTGGTGTTCGGCGCGATCACGGCCGGGGCCGCCGTCCTGTTCACGGCCTGCACCAGGGAGGAACGCCTGCCGGCCCGGGCGCCGATGCCGGTACGGGCCCAGCTCGCCGCGTTCACCGCGGCCCTGCGGGACCACGACTTCCGGTGGGCGTTCATCGGCCGCGCGCTCCTCGTCCTCGGGTACTTCGCGGTGAGCGCGTACCAGCTGTACATCCTCCAGGACCACACCGCGCTGCCCGAGGGCATGGAGCCCGAGGAGGCGGTGGCGCTGCTGATGCCCCTGAACAGCGTGGCCATGGTGCTCTCCACGGTCCTCGGCGGCTACCTCTCCGACCGCTTCGACCGGCGCAAGCTGTTCGTCGGCGCCTCGGCCCTGCTGTCCGCGCTGGCGCTGCTGATCCCCGCGTTCTCCACCGGCTGGACCGCCATGCTGGCCTTCTCGGTCGTCAACGGCCTCGGCTTCGGCTGCTACATGGCGGTCGACACCGCGCTGGTGACCATGGTGCTGCCGGCCGCGGAGGACGCCGCACGGGACATGGGCGTGCTCAACATCGCCAATGCCGGCCCGCAGATCATCGCCCCGTTCATCGCCTCGGTCGTGGTGTCCGTGAGCGGCGGCTACACCGCACTGTTCCTGGTGGCGGCGGTGCTGTCGGTGGCGGGCGCACTGGCCGTGAAGCCGATCCGCTCGGTGCGCTGACCCGCTCGGTGCGCCGCCCCGCCCGCTCTCCTCACCCGGCCGACCCCACCCCACAGCAACCGAAAGAGGCACCACCGTGCAGCTGCACACCCACACCTGGGGCGACGGCGACCGCGTCGCCCTGCTCGTCCACGGCATCATGGCCGACCACCGCACCTGGCGACGGGTCGGGCCCGCGCTGGCCGGGCGCGGCTACCGGGTCATCGCCGTAGACCTGCGCGGGCACGGCAGGAGCGGGCGCGGCGCGTACAGCCCGGCGCTGTTCGCCGACGACGTGGTCGAGACCCTGCCCACCGGCGCGGACCTGGCCATCGGGCACTCGCTGGGCGGCCTCACCCTGCAGCTCGCCGTCGAGCGGCTGGCGCCGAAGCGGGCCGTGTACTCGGATCCGGCCTGGCACCTGGCGCTCCCGCAGGAGGGTTTCGGCCCGGAGATGTTCGCGCGGTTCAAGACGGAGGCCACCCGGGAGTCCGTCCGGCTGATGAACCCGCGCTGGGAGGAGACCGACATCGACGTCGAACTGGCCACCCTCGCCCTCTGGGACGAGGCCACCGCGCACTGCCTGGGCCCGCTCGTCGGCACCGACCTGCTGCCGGCCGCGCCCGTCGTGCCGTCGCTGGTCCAGCTCGCTGACCCGAGCTTCCTGATCGACGCCGAGCGGTCGGCGCTGCTGAGGCAGCGGGGCTTCGAGGTACGTACGGTCGCGGGCGCCGGACACACCATCCACCGCGACGACTTCGACGGCTTCATGACCTCCCTGGACGGCTGGCTCTGACGGCCCCCGCCTGACAGGCCCCAGCCCGGACCGGCCGGTCCCCCACCCACCCCGCCAGGGACCGGCCGGTCCGTACCGTCCGGCACCCGCTCCGCCGAGCGGGACGCCCGGGGGAGGCGCTGTCGGCTCCCGGCCGGCCTCATCGCACGGCGTCAGCACCGCCGCCCGGGTGTTTCGCAGCTTCCATAAATTGCAGAAGTCTGCAATTTCATAGATGCTGTGATTGCTGTATCCGTGGGCAGCCACGGATACGGCACCAGGCGTTTGCCCCGTTCGGGGTGGCGAGAAGGGTGCGAGACCGTGCCGGTTCCGCTGTATCAGGCGAAGGCCGAGTTCTTCCGGATGCTCGGGCACCCGGTGCGGATAAGGGTTCTGGAGCTGCTGCAGGGCGGGCCGATGCCGGTGCGGGACCTGTTGGCGGCGATCGAGGTCGAGCCCTCCGCGCTGTCGCAGCAGCTCGCGGTCCTGCGCCGTTCGGGGATCGTCACGTCGACCCGTAACGGTGCGACGGTCGTCTACGCCCTGGCGGGCGGGGACGTCGCGCAGCTGATGCTGGCGGCGCGGCGGATCCTGACCGAGGTCCTGACCGGGCGGAGCGAGCTGCTGGAGGAACTCCGCGAGTCCGGGGTCCCGGCCTCGTGAGCGTGAGCACGTCTGTGGAGGCCGTGCACGGCCGGATCCGTTCCGTGCTGCCGGCCCGGGCCGACCGTGATCGCCGGCGCCCGCAAGCAGCTGGAACAGGCGGGCTGCTGCCCCGACCGCACCACCGACGCCACCGCACCCGGAGAGCACGATGACCATCCCCGCCGACCTGCGCATGACCGAGGTCTCGGGCACCGAGGCCCTCTGGCTCCTCGAAGGCTCCACCCAGGGCCGACTCGTCTACGTCCAACGGGAGCTTGCCGTCATCCGCCCCGCCATGCACGTCATGGAGTACGGACGCCTCATCGTCCGCGCCCCCGTGCAGGCCGCCGCGGTCCCCGGCCGGGCCCTGCTGACCTACCAGGTCGACGAGATCCGCGCCCCGGCCGGGACCGGCTGGACGGTCAGCGCCCACGGCCCTGCCGACGTCATCACCAACCCGGACGAGGCCGCCCACTACCGGCGTACTCTGCGCGGCTGGGCCCACGGTCCGCACGACACCCTGCTGCGGCTGCACCCGCACCAGGTGTCCGGGTTCCGCCTGGCCCGTCCGGCGTCCGGGGCGGGCCGGTGAGCGTCCAGGCCCCGGCGATGCCGTACCGGCACGTGCTGGACGTACCGGCCACGGGCTCGGCCGTCCGCATCGCCCGCGAGACCACCGAACTCGTCCTCGTCGAATGCGGGGTGGGACTTCGCCATCCGAACGTTGGTCCGGCGCTGCTGATCCTGGCCGAGCTGGTCACCAACGTCGTCCGCCACGCCGCCGCGACCTCGCCGATGATCACCGTGACCTACGCGCACGGGCCGGGGGCGTTCGCGTTCGCCGTGCACGACCGGCACCCCTACCAGCCCGCCCTGTTCGGGGCGCTCGCCACCGCCCCGGGCAGCGGCCTGGCCATGGTGGTGGAGCTGACGATGGAGCTCGGAGGCACCGCCGTCGTACGGGCGGACGCGGACGGGCGGGGCAAAGCCATCTGGATCACCCTTCCCCTGTGAAGCCGGGGAGCTGACAACGACGATCGAATGGCGCTACACGACACGCCAGGACCTGAGTGTGCTGTCCCTGGCGGGGTAACTCGGCGCGGATGCCCCGACCGGTTCACCGGGGCCGTCGGCTGGGCCCTCGCCCTGGGCACCGGACCGGTGATCCTCGACCTGACCGGGCCGCTGGGCTGGTCGGCCGGCGGGCAGATCGCGGTCGCCCAGGCCGCCCGCCGGCTCGCCGAGCGCGGCTGCCGGCTCGAACTCGCCGCGATACCGGCCGACGGCTCCCTCGTACCCGACGCCACCTGCCCGCCCGTGCCCGTCCACTGTGGCCTCGCCCACGCCCTGGCCGCCCACGGTGCAGGCGGCACGGTCAGGCACGTCATGAACGGCGCCCCGCAGGGCGCGCGAGTTGCAGGCGTCTGCAATTGTGGAGGTCACAAGGCGTGAAGAGGGGCGGACAGATGCCTCGGCGAAGGAGCGGTTCCGGGTGGGCGAGACGGGCGGTCACGGCAGGGCTACGCAGGCGAGCACACCGCTGTACCAGCTGAAGGCTGACTTCTTCAAGACGCTGGGGCACCCGCTCCGCATCCGCGTGCTGGAGCTCCTGTCCGTACGTGAGCACGCCGTCGCCGAGGTTCTGGCCCAGGTCGAGGTGGAAGCCGCGAGCCTGTCGCAGCAGCTGGCCGTCCTGCGGAAGGCGAACCTGGTGGCCACCCGCCGGGAAGGTTCGAACGTGTACTACAGCCTCACCCACCCCCAGATCGCCGAGCTGCTGCGGGTCGCCCGCGGCATCCTGACCGGCCTCCTGGAAGGGCAGGCGGAACTCCTGGCCGACCTCAAGGCCGGCCGCCACGGCTGAGCGACGTGCCGCCGTGTGGCGGCTCCGGTGTCACTTCTGGGCGTGCTGCCCGAGGTGGAACAGCAACCAGACGAACCCGGCGAACAGGTGCGTGCCGAAGATGTAGAAGAAGGCCCGCATCGCGACGCCCCTCTCCTTCCACTTCTCGTGATCCGCGGCCGTGTCCTTCTCGGGCAGGTCGTCCGTCATGATGCGCCTTCCTTCCTGGTACCCGGCTGGGTGACGACCGGTCGGACGAGGACCGGGCGGTGCCGTCCACGTGCGATTCCGCACCTGGGCGGCCGACTGCCCGCCGGGGTGGCGGGCCATCACCGGCTGCTCTCGTCGCCGGTGGCCACGCCGTGATCGTGGGCCACGCGCAACGCGTCGTCCAGCTCCTCCGCGGCCTGGGCCTCCTCGAAGGCGTCGTCAGCTGCCCGTGCAGCCTGGAGCCGAGCCCGCGCGACGCGGACCCGTTCCAGCGCCGCTTCCTCGAACCCGGCCACACCGCGACCCCCGTCCACCGCATCCAAAACTAGTAAATTGCATAACTCTGCAAGTCTAGCCGGTGTGGGTCCGCCGGAGGTTCACCGGCCGCGGTACGCGGTCGGGCAGCCGGATCGCACCGCCGTGCCCGGCCCCTCGGAACCGGTTCCGGGGCCGGTCAGGACACCTTGTGCACCCGCTGGCTGGTCAGCTCGTACCGGGCGCCGACCACCGCGAGGCGACCGTCGGCGATCCGGGCGGCGAGGTCCGGCTCGGCGGCCAGACGGGCCCGCACCCGGCGCACGTGTTCAGTGACCGCCGCGTCCACTCGCGCCTCGCCCTGGAGCCGGTGGTCGATCGCCGGGCGGATCCGGTCCGCCAGGAAGCGGATGTGGGCCGGAAGCTCCGCGCCGTCGTCGGCGTGGACGGCGGCGGTGACCGCCCCGCACCCCTGATGGCCCAGGACGACGATCAGCGGGACCGCAAGCTCCAGCACCCCGTAGGCGATGCTGCCCAGCACCGCCTCGTCCAGGACCTCACCCGCCGACCGCACCGTCAGCAGGTCTCCCAGCCCCTGGTCGAAGACCAGCTCCGGCGGCACTCTGGAGTCCACGCACCCCAGCACCACCGCGAAGGGATGCTGCCCGCCCACCAAGGCTCTGCGCACGGCGCGGGCCCGGTCCGGATGGCTCTCGTGAAAGGTCCGCCACCGCGCGTTCCCCGCCGCCAGCTCTCGCCACGCCCGCACGGGCCCCGACGGCCGCAGCCCACCGCCGGCCGCCGGTTCCGTCCGCGCGCCGGACGCCGCCAGCGGCCCGCACACCAGCCCGGCAGCCAGCGCCGCCACCCCGCCGAGCCCCGCACGCGCCAGGCGGCGCCGTCCCCCGAACACCCCGGATCCGCAGTCACGATCACCACTCATGTCCGGACAAACTAGCCCTCGCACCGAGTCCGGATACCGCGCTCCGGGCCGGCCTTGAGCAAGATTTGGAGGTTGCCTCGCGGGGGCAGGTTTCGCGCGCCTCTCGGAGCCGGTGCCCGCCCGCCGGGGCGGCGGCCCCATGAAGACGCCGTACCACAATCTCCCGTAAATCATCACGAAGACTGCGATTCCGGCTCCGCCCTCGCCCACGGTGCGTAGTCTCTTCGTCACGCAACCGACAGGCACTTGTCGGATGCAAGTGCCACGAGAAGTGAGGAAGAAGTCATGGCCAACATAGAAACCTCCCTCAAGGAGATCGTGACGTCGATCGAGGGCAGCCTGGGTGCCGCCCTGGTCGACTACACCAGCGGCATGGCGCTGGGCACGATGGGAGGCGACAAGGACCTCGACCTGGCGGTAGCCGCGGCAGGCAACACGGACGTGATCCGCGCGAAGACGCGCACCATGGAACTCCTCGGTCTCGACGACGAGATCGTCGACGTGCTCATCACGCTCGGCAGCCAGTACCACCTCATCCGGCTCCTCAAGGGCCGCGGCAACAGCGGGCTGTTCCTCTACCTCGTCCTGGACAAGGCGAAGTCCAACCTGGCCATGGCCCGCCATCAGCTCAGCCGCATCGAAGCCCAACTGGAGTTCTGACCGGCCCCGACAGTCCGGGCTCAGCATGCCCACAAGTTGAAGACTTCTTCAATTAAACACATGCCAAATTTGCGTGTGCCGGTGAGGGCGGGCGGGGTCCGATGACGCCACGTGCGGCGGCCACCGCGGCCGCCGCACTGCGGCATGGCCCGCCTTGAACCGCAGCCGTGGGGGTGCGGTCGGTGAATGCGGAGTGTGATCGCCGCGGCTGTCCTTCACGCCGGGAAACCAGTAATCTCCCCGCAATGAAGGCACTTTCGCAGCAGAGCAGCGGCTACACAGAGCAACCAGGCCGGGGTGGGCTCACCGCCACGGCCGAGGTGGACCCCCTCACGACCGGGCCCGTGCGGACCGAGTACTCCCCCGCGTACGACGGGGATCCCGATCCGGGCGAGATCGTGTGGACCTGGGTGCCGTTCGAGGAGAACGACGGGCGGGGCAAGGACCGGCCGGTGCTGGTGGTGGCGCGGGAGGCGGGCGGGACGCTGCTGGCGGTCCAGCTGTCCAGCAAGCGGCACGACCACGACCGGGAGTGGGTGGCGATCGGTGCCGGGCCCTGGGACCGGGAGGGGCGCGAGTCCTGGGTGGACGTGGACCGGGTGCTGCGCGTGACGGAGGCCGGGATGCGGCGCGAGGCGTGCGCGCTGGACCGCGGGCGGTTCGACCGGGTGATCGGGCGGCTGCGGGAGCGCTACGGCTGGTCCTGACGGGCCGTGTGCCGGCGGTCCGGACGGGCCGTATGCCGGGTTCGTCCTGTGCCGGTCCTGCGGGGTTCCTGAGGGGAACCTTAAGTACGCCTCCGGCAGCGCCTTTTGGCTGGTCGGGGTCCTAGGGTCGGAGGAACTCCCCTCCATTCCTCCCCCTTTGAGGTGCGACCGGCATGAGCCCGAGCAGAACTTCCGAACCCCTGTCCCGAGTCGAGGCCCGGCAGAAGCGGCGGATGCGTACGCGCGTCGTCCTGTCCGTCACCGCGGCGGCCACGGTCGTGGCCGTCGGGGTGGCGGTGGCCGGGGCCGGCGGGGACGGCGGGGCGGATGCGCGGGCCGACGGCGCGTCCGGCCCGGCGGCCGCGAAGGCCGCCGCCGGTGACGCGGCGGGGGCCGGTTCGGCGCCCGGCGCCGGCACGTCCGGTGCGGGCGGCGGGGCCACGCCGGGGGCCGGCTCCTCGGCGACGCCCGGAGCCGCGGGGGCCACGCCGACGGCTTCCGCCACTCCGACACCGTCGGCATCGGCCAAGCCCGCCAAGCCGTCGAAGTCCGCGAAGCCCGCCCGCAAGCCGGCCGGGACCGTGGGCGGCGGATCGGGAAGCTCCGGTGGTTCCGGCAGTTCGGGCGGGTCCGGCAGTTCGGGCGGGTCCGGCGGCTCGGGCGGGTCCGGCACCGCCGACGGCGCGACCGAGTCCGCCGTGCTGGAGATCGTCAACAAGGAGCGGGCGGCGGCTGGTTGCGGCGCCCTGACCGCGAACGACAGGCTGACCGCCGCGGCACGCAAGTACAGCGACACCATGGCCCGCAGCGGGGTCATGTCCCACACCGGCCCCGACGGGTCCACCATGACCAGCCGGGTGGAGGACGCGGGGTACGCCTGGTCGGGCCTGGGCGAGAACATAGCCCGCGGCCAGTCGGACGCCGCCGAGGTCATGAAGGCCTGGATGAACAGCCCCGGCCACCGCGCGAACATACTCAACTGCAGCTTCCGGGAGATCGGCATAGGTGTGCACAAGGGCGACGGCGGCCCCTGGTGGACGCAGAACTTCGGCACCCCGAGGTAGTCCCGGGCCAAGGCCCTCATCCCCACAGACGTTCCCTGGCGCCCGAAACACCCCCAGGCGCGCTCCCCCACGTCCTCCGGCCCCTGCGCGGGCCGGGGGACGTCGGCGTTCCGGGCGTCCCGCGTTCCGGAGGGGGGCCGGTGACGGGGCGGCCGGGGCCTCGGCCACTATGGGGCCGTGCCCCGTTTCCCGCGTTACCTGCTCATCTGGCTGTCGTGCACGGCCGCCAGCGTGACGGCCGTGCTCGCCACGGTCCAGTTCGTGGTCGGCACGACCCGGCACACCCCGCCCGTGGCCCGCTCCGCGCCCGACGTCATCGAGACGCCCCCGACCTGGCAGGCGATCCTGGACGGCGCGCCCGCCTCGGTCTCACCGAGCGGCCCGGTGAGCGGCACGCCCACGGCGGCGCCGCGGCCGTCCGCCTCGTCCGCCGCCCCCACCCCGCGCCGCCCCTCGCCCAGGCCCACGCGTTCCGCCACTCCCAGCGCCCCCGTCGACTGCACGGGCGGGGCGGGCCTGCACACCGTCCCGTCGCAGGGCGGCAAGGTCACCGTGCGGTACGGCTCGAAGGGCGTCTGCCTGATCTCGGCGGTGCCCGCCCCCGGCTTCAAGGCCGCCACCTCCCAGACGGCGGACGACACCCTCACGGTGACCTTCACCGGCTCCGACCACGAGTCGGTCATCACGGCCACGGTCGACCCGCGGGCGCGGGCGAGCGTCCGCGAGTCGTCCTCCTGACCACCTGACCGGGCGGACCGGCCAAGTCCCCTTTGCCGGTTTCGTGTCCGTACGCGCGATCCGATCAGCGCTCCGGCCCGCGCTCCGGCGAAGCGGAAGCTGAGCTGTTCCTTAGGGCAACCTCAAGATCGCTCCGAGGCGGCTGCAGGGGCGTCCGGCGGTCCTATGCTCGCCGTCAGCCGAGCGGCCTCCGTTCGCCGGGTACGACACCCCGGCGCACCGTCGCGCCGCCGGCTCCACGTGCCGGAGGGCCGTCCCGCCCTTCCCGCGTTCCACCGTCCCACCGTCCCCTGGGGTGCTTCGCCATGAGTTCTCGCCGTTCCCGCACGCTCCGAGCCGTCCGCGCCGCTTCCGGCGCCCGCACCCGGCGGCTGCCGCTGGTCGCCGCCGCCGTGGTCGCGGCGGCCCTGACCGCGGCGTGCGGTCCGGCCTCGGAGTCCGCCGGATCCGCGGCGCCGCCCGCGGCCGTGGAGACCTCGGACGGCTCGGGCTCGGCGGCCGACGCCGCGGCCGGGTCCACGCCGGAGTCCACCGAGGCCTCCCCGAGCGCCCCGGCCTCCGCGTCGGCGTCCGCCTCCGCGTCCGCGGCCCCGTCCGTACGTCCCTCCTCCCCCGCACCGAAGCGCGCCCCGGCCAAGTCCGCCGCACCGGTGCGCACGCCCGCCAAGCCGGCCCGTACGAGCGCGGCGCCCGAGCCGGCGCCGGTGCCAGGCTCCGGGTACCCCACGGCCGACGCGACGGCACGGATCGACGCGGCGCTGCGCGCTGCCAAGAGCGACGGGCGGATGGTGCTGCTTGACTTCGGGGCGAACTGGTGCGGCAACTGCAAGGCCGCGGACCGGGTGTTCGCCCAGTCGAAGACCTCGTCGATCCTCGGGTCCTCGTACCACATGGTCAAGATCGACATCGGGGGTGACAGCTCGGCCAACTCCCGTCTGCTGCGCAAGTACAGCCCCTCGGGCGGTACGTACAAGATGCCCGTGCTGGTCGTCGTGTCGCCGTCCGGCACGGTGCGCACGGACACGCACGTCACGGGCAACCCGCCGCTGACGGCCGAGGGCCTGAACTCCTTCCTCCGCCAGTGGGCGTCGTGAGACGGTCGCTCCGTTCCTCCGTGGCCGTCCCGGTCGTGGCGGGGCTCGGGGTGACGGCCGGCCTGGTGCTGGCCGGCGGCATCACGGACTCCGGGGGCTCGGACGCCGGCCCCGGGGGGCCGCGCGCCGGGGTACGGACCGCCGCCACGGCGGCGGTCCTGGACCCGGCCGACCGGCAGGAGGCCCCGGCCGTGGCGGGCGACGACCTCGACGGCAAGCCGGCCTCCCTCAGGGCGCTGCGGGGCGAGGTGGTGGTGGTCAACGTCTGGGGCTCGTGGTGCGCACCGTGCCGGGCGGAGGCCGACGGCCTGGCCCGGCTGAGCGGCCGGGTGCGGGGTGACGGGGTACGGTTCCTCGGCATCAACACCCGGGACCGTGACCGGTCGGCCGCGCGGGAGTTCGTACGCGCCCACGGTCTGGGGTTCCCCAGCATCCACGACCCCGCCGGGGAGCTGCTGCTCCGCTTCCCGCCGTCGCTGCTGAACCCGGGGGCGATCCCCTCGACGCTGGTATTGGACCGGCGGGGCCGGATCGCCGCCGCCGTCGGCGGTCCGGTCACCGAGGCTCAACTGGAGCCTCTGGTACGGCGCGTGGCGGAGGAGGCGTCGTGACGGCCGTCCCCGTCGCGCGCCTGTCGGCGGCGGTCACGGACTCCCCCGCGGCCCTGGCTGTCGCGGACGCCCCGGAGCTCCTGAACGGGACGCTGGCCATCGCGGCCCCGGTGGCGTTCGTCGCGGGGCTGGTCTCCTTCCTCTCGCCGTGCGTGCTGCCGCTCGTGCCGGGCTACCTCAGCTACGTGACGAGCCTGTCGGTGGCGGACCTCGCCGACGCGCGGGGCGGCAGCCGGGGCCGTATGGCGGGCGGTGCGCTGCTGTTCGTCCTGGGCTTCACGGCCGTACTGGTCTCCGGCGGCGCCCTGTTCGGTCACGCGGGCCGGGCGCTGCTGGCCCACCAGGAGGCGGTGAACCAGGTGCTCGGGGTGTTCACCGTGCTCATGGGGCTGTCCTTCATGGGGCTGCTGCCCGGTTTCACGCAGCGGGAGTTCCGCAGTCACCGGCGGCCCACGCTGGGGCTGGCGGGGGCGCCGCTGCTGGGGGCGGTGTTCGCGGTCGGCTGGACGCCCTGTATCGGGCCGACGCTGGCCGCCGTGCAGGCCCTGGCGTGGACCGAGGCGAGCGCGGGGCGTGGTGCCCTGCTGATGGCCGCGTACTGCCTGGGGCTCGGCCTGCCGTTCGTGCTGGCCGCGCTGGCCTTCCGCCGGGCGCTGGGGGCCTTCGGGCTGGTCAAGCGGCATTACGCGTGGGTGCTGCGGGCCGGCGGCGGGATGCTCGTGCTGGTCGGCGTGCTGCTGGCCACGGGCGCGTGGGGCGGCCTGGTGTACCGGCTCCAGGTGTGGAGCGCGAACTTCACCGCGGTGCTGTAGGGCGCCGATCCGCCCTGCACCACCCTGCCGTGGGCCCCCGCCTCTTCCGATCCTTCCTGAACTCCTGAACTCCTGAACTTTGAACTTTTGGGGCAGAACAGACATGAGCATTCCGATGCAGGTACGGCGTTCCCGGGCGGCCCGCGTGGCGGCCGGCCTGGTGTCCCTGGCCTCGCTGGCCGCGCTGGCGGGCTGCGGTTCCGGCGAGTCCGACGGCGGCGCGGCCGCCCAGGCCGCCCCGGCCCCCACGACGCGCTTCAGCGAGAACGGCGTCACGGTCACCCTGACCGTGACCGACTGGCGGGACTCCGAGGGCACGCTCCGGGCGGTGTTCACGCCCGAGGAGCCGGGCTTCCACCTGTACAGCACCGCCCTGCCGGCCGGCGGCGTCGACGGGGTGGGCAGGCCGACGTCGGTGGCCGTGTCCGGTGCGCTCCGGGCGCGGGGCGCGCTGACCGCGGGGTCGCCGGTGCGGTCCATCACGCTGCCCGGCGTGGACGCTCCGGTGCCGGTGTACCCGGACGGGCCGGTCACCACGACGCTGCCGGTGCGCGCCGGGGCGGAGGGCGAGGCGACGGTGCTGCTCGGCTACGCGAGCTGCAGCACGACGGAGGGGTGCACCATCCCGGTCGCCGACCGCCCCGTACGCCTGCACGTGACCGAGGACGGCCCGGCCTTCCACACCCCGTAGCCCGCCGGGGGCGCCTGCCGCGCGTTGCGGACACCCCCTAGGGTGTCCCCCATGCCCAGCGTCCTCGTCGTGGAAGACGACCCCAGCATCCGCCAGTCGCTCATCGAGGTCCTGGCGGAGCACGGGTACGCCGTGCGGAGCACGGGCGACGGGTTCGGTGCCCTCCGTGAGGTCACCCGGACGCCCGTCGACGCGGTGGTCCTGGACCTGGGGCTGCCCGATCTGGACGGAGGGGACGCACTGCGCATGATCCGGGGCATTTCTTCCGTGCCGGTGCTCGTGGCGACGGCGCGCGACGACGAGGCGGAGATCATCTCGCTGCTCAACGCGGGGGCGGACGACTACCTGGTGAAACCGTTCTCCGGGGGGCAGCTCGTCGCCCGGCTCTCCGCCGTGCTGCGACGCAGCGGCCACGTCCCTCCCGTCTCCCCGATGCCGGGGATTGCGCCCATGGCGCCGATGTCACCCCGGTCTCCGGTGCACCCGATGCCCTCGACGGGGCCGGGATCCGCGGTGCCCGTGCCCCGCGGGGCGTCCGCACCGCCGGTCCCCCCGGTCGCGGGCGGCGGGCCGCGTCCCGTCACCGTCGGCGAGCTGTCGGTGGACCCGGGTGCGCGGACCGCGTACCTCGCCGGGGTCGAGCTGCGGCTGACCCGGCGCGAGTTCGACCTGCTGGCGTTCCTGGCCCTGCACGCGGGACAGGTCGTCTCCAAGCGCCGGCTGCTGACCGAGGTGTGGCGCGAGCCGTACGTGGACGACCAGACCGTCGATGTGCACCTGTCCTCGCTGCGCCGCAAGCTGGGCGAGCGCGCCGCGGCGCCGCGCTACCTGCTGACCGTCCGCGGCGTCGGCATCAAGCTGGTGGCGCCGCGGTGAGGCGTTCCCTGGCCGGTGTGGCGCTCGCCGCCACCTCGATGGTCGCCCTGTCCTTCCTGATACCGCTGGCCGCGCTGGTGATGTCGCTGGTCCGGGAGCAGGGGGTGACCGTGGCCGAGCAGCAGGCCGCCGCGCTGGCTCCCGTACTCACCCTCACCACGGACCCGGCGGCGCTGCGGGAGTCCGCCGCGAGCCTGGACGGGGCCGAGCACCTGGTCGTGCACCTGCCGGACGCCGGGGCGCTGGGCCGGTCGCGGGCCCCCGCCGACCTGCTGGAACGGGCGCGGGAGGGCCGGGAGTCGATCTCCCAGGAGATCCCGGACGGCTGGATCCGGCTGCAGCCGGTGGTGCTGCCGGGCGACCGGGTCGCCGTCATCGAGAACTTCGTCCCCGAGGGGGAACTGACCCGCGGGGTCCGGGAGTCGTGGGCGGTGATGACCTTCCTCGCGGTGGGGCTGATCGGCGGTTCGGTGCTGGTCGCCGACCGGCTCGCCGGCAAGGTCGTACGGTCCTCCAAGCGGCTGGCGCAGGCGTCGCGCGCGCTGGGCCAGGGGGATCTGGAGGCGCGGGTGGAGCCGATGGGCCCGCGGGAACTGCGGGACGCGGGCGTCGCGTTCAACGCGATGGCCCAGCGGATGACCGAGCTGCTCGCCGTCGAGCGGGAGCTCGTGGCGGACCTGTCCCACCGGCTGCGCACCCCGCTGACCGCCCTCCACCTGGCGTCGGAGCGGATGGCCGGCACCCCGGAGTCGGCCAGGGTGGAGGCTGCGGTCTGCGCGCTGGAACAGGAGCTGCAGGCCATCATCGCGGCCGCGCGCACACCGCTGGCGGTGGGTCCCATGGGCCAGGGCATGCTGGGGTCGCCGCCGGCCGGGGGTGCGGACGGCGCCGGGGCGGGCCGTGCGGCGCGTACCGGGGGCGCGGGCGGCGACGGGCCGCGCAGCGAGGCGGCCGACGTGGTGCGGCGGCGCACCGCCTTCTGGTCGGTGCTGGCCGAGCAGCAGGGCCGGGACTGCGCGCTCGACCTGACCGGGGAGCCTACGGCGGTGGGGCTGTCCGAGGACGACATCGCGGCGGTCGTGGACGCGCTGATCGGCAACGTGTTCCGGCACACCCCGCCCGGCACCCCGTTCGGCGTCCAGGTCGTACGGACGGCCCAGGCGGTGGAGCTGGTCGTGGAGGACGGCGGCCCGGGCATCCCGGACCCGGAGCGGGCCCTGTCCCGCGGGAGCAGCACCGGCTCGACCGGGCTCGGCCTGGACATCGCGCAGCGGGCCGGCAGCGCCACGGGCGGCGCGATGCGGATCGGCCGGAGCGAGCTGGGCGGTGCGCGGATCTCGGTGACGTTCGCGCTGGCCACGGCGGGTACGGCGGCCGGCCGGCGCCCCCGCATCTCCCGCCGCCGCACGAGCCGGCTCCGCAAGCACTGACGGCCGGCGTACGGACGGGGACCGGCGTACGGACGGGGCCGACGTGCTGACGGCCCGGCGTACCGGCGCGTACCGAGCGTGACGGCCGCGCCCGCTACGCCCCCTCCGGCGCCCGGGTCGCCTCCGGGAAGGCCGTGGCGAAGGCCGTGCGGGGGGCCGGGGAGCGGTCCAGTACGGCGAAGACCACGCGGTCGAAGGTGTCGCCGAAGCGTGCGCCGGGGGCGAGGTGGGTGCGGAAGGCCGCCGCGACCCGGGCCGGCTCGTTGCGGAAGACCCCGCAGCCCCAGGCGCCCAGCACCAGCTGGGGGTAGCCGTGGCGGGCGGCGACCTCCAGGACGCGTTCGGCGCGGCGCGTCAGGGCCGCCGGGATCTCCCCGGCCCGCCCGGGCTCCTGCTCGCGGATGACGCCGGCGTTCGGCGCGGCGGCGGTGAGGAAGCCGGCTTCGAACGGGTCCTCGAAGAGGGCGCCGCGGTCGTCCCGGAAGACCGGCACCGCGGGCGAGTGGATCACGCGGTCGCTGTAGAAGGCGCTGCGTTCCGCACGGTGCACGGCGTAGTAGTCGGAGGCCCGCAGCAGCGTCTGGTACAGGGCGGAGGCCCGGCAGAGGGCCTCCTCCTGGGCGCTGGCGCCCCGTACGTAGCCGCCCCCGGGGTTCCGTGCGGACGCGAAGTTCAGCACCGCCACCCGTCCGGCCGATGCCAGCCGGCGGGCCGCGACCGTGCTGGACTCGCCCGTGACCTCGAAGACCGTGGGGCCGGGCACCGAGCGTGGCGCTCCTTCACCAAGAGCGACCGGTTCGGGGCCATATATCCTGGTTTGCGCCATGGCTCCCGCCACGGCGGCCGCGAGGGACACCTCGCGCCCCGACGGCGCCCGGTACCCGCCGGACGCCACGATGTCCGCGTTCTCCTGTGCGATTGCCCGAAGCCGACCGCTCACCGAATCCCCTCCACGTGCTCGTCGTTCCGGCGCCATCGTCCGAGACCAGATCCGGAGGCCGCAAACCCTTTAACGCCCGGCGCTCGCCGCCCGCTTGGCGCAAACGGATCTTGTGAGGATTCGTTCGCAGCGGCTTGGGTAGCCGTGGCCCGTCGGCACACGGCCTGCGACAGGAGGATCCGGCCATGCCACAGGAGTCCCGCCCGCGCGGCGCCCCTGCGTTGCACGAGTCCGAGACGGAGGAGCTGGTCCGCGGCATCTGTTTCAAGACGGGTCCGCCCCGGTACCTCGGCGCCGAGCTGGAGTGGCTGGTGTACGACGCGGAGGCGCCCGACGAGCCCGTGTCGCCCGACCGGCTGGTGGCCGCCCACGACGCGGCCCGCGCCCTGCCCCTGCGCTCCCGGCTCACCGTCGAGCCGGGCGGACAGCTGGAGCTGAGCTCGCAGCCCGCCCGGTCGCTGACGGAGTGCCTCGACGGCCTCCAGGCCGACCTCACCGCCGTACGGGCGGCCCTGCGCGACCGGGGCCTCTACCTCTGCGGCCTGGGCCAGGACCCGCGGCAGGCGCCCCGCCGGCTGCTCCACGAGCCGCGTTACGACGCGATGGAACGCTTCTTCGACCGCACCGGGCCCGCCGGCCGGGCCATGATGTGCTCCTCGGCCTCCGTGCAGGTCTGCGTGGACGCCGGGTACGAGGAGCCCGGCCCCCTCGGGCACGGGCGGCGCTGGCTGCTCGCCCACCTGCTGGGCGCGGTACTCGTCGCCGCCTTCGCCAACTCCCCCGGACCCCGGGGCCCCTACGCGGGCTGGCGGTCCGCCCGCCAGGGCGTGTGGAGCGACCTGGACGGCCGCCGCACCCTCGCACCGCCCCTGGACGCGGAGCCCCGGGCGGCCTGGGCCCGGCACGTCCTGGACACGGACGTGATGTGCGTGCGGCAGGACGACGGGCACCCCTGGGAGGTGCCGGAGGGCCTCACCTTCCGCGAGTGGGCCAGGGGCGGCGGCTCCCGGCCGCCCACCCGCGAGGACCTCGACTACCACCTGACCACGCTGTTCCCGCCCGTGCGGCCCCGCGGCCACCTGGAGCTGCGGATGATCGACGCGCAGCCGGGGGACGACGGCTGGCAGGTGCCGGTCGCGGTGACGGCGGCCCTCTTCGACGACCCCGAGGCGGCGGAGACCGCGTACCGGGCGGTCAAGGTGCTCGCCGACTCCGCCCGGGCGCCGGCCGCGCCGCGCAACCCGCTGTGGCGGGCCGCGGCCGTCCACGGGCTCGCCGACCCGGAGCTGCGGGCGGCCGCGGAGGTCTGCTTCCTGGCCGCCCTGGACGCCCTGCCCCGCATCGGGGCGCGCCCCGAAGTCCTCTCCGCCGTCGCCGAGTTCCACGAACGCCACGTCACACGGGGCCGCTGTCCCGCCGACGACCGGACCGCCGCCCCGGCCGCCGCACCCGCCCACCCGTACGGGAAGGAACCGCGAACGTGAACGAGGCCCCGCAGGACCCGCGGGAGCGGGCCCTGACCGCTCTGACCGCGGCGCGCGCCCGCACCACCGCGCTGACCGACTGCGTCGACGAACCCGATCTCACCGCCCAGCACTCGCCGTTGATGTCGCCGCTGGTCTGGGACCTGGCACACATCGGCAACATGGAGGAGCTGTGGCTGCTCCGGCACGTCGCCGGCCGGGAGCCGATGCACCCGGAGATCGACCCGCTGTACGACGCCTTCGAGCACCCCCGCGCGGAGCGGCCGCGGCTGCCGCTGCTGCCGCCGGACCAGGCGCGCCGGTACACGGCCGAGGTGCGGAGCCGGGTGCTGGACGTACTGGAGCACGCGCCACTGGAGGGCAGCGAGCTGGTCGAGGCCGGCTACGTCTTCGGCATGATCGCGCAGCACGAACAGCAGCACGACGAGACGATGCTGATCACCCATCAGCTGAGGAAGGGCGCGGCGGTGCTCACGGCCCCGGAGCCGGGGCCACCCGCCGGGCCGCCGCCCCCGGCGGCCGAAGTCCTGGTGCCGGGAGGGCCGTTCACGATGGGCACCTCGGCGGAGCCCTGGTCGCTCGACAACGAGCGGCCCGCGCACGAGCGCGAGGTGGCGCCGTTCTGGATCGACACGGTCCCGGTCACCTGCGGGGACTACCTGGAGTTCATCACCGCAGGCGGCTACCGCCAGAGCCGCTGGTGGGCCCCGGAGGGCTGGGAGCAGATACGCACGCACGGGATCGGCGCGCCGCTGTTCTGGCGGCTGGAGGGCGGGGAGTGGGTGCGGCGCAGGTTCGGCGTCGTGGAGCCCGTACCCGTGGCCGAGCCCGTGCTCCACGTCGGCTGGTACGAGGCGGACGCGTACGCGCGCTGGGCGGGGCGGCGGCTGCCGACGGAGGCGGAGTGGGAGAAGGCCGCCCGGTACGACCCGGTCTCGGGCCGCTCGCGGCGCTACCCGTGGGGTGACGAGGAGCCGACGCCGGAGCACGCCAACCTGGGGCAGCGGCACCTGCGGCCGGCCCCGGCCGGCAGCTACCCGAAGGGCGCCTCGCCGCTGGGGGTGCGGCAGCTGATCGGCGACGTGTGGGAGTGGACGTCCAGCGACTTCACCGGCTATCCGGGCTTCCGGGCGTTCCCGTACCGGGAGTATTCGGAGGTGTTCTTCGGGCCGGCGCACAAGGTGCTGCGCGGCGGGTCGTTCGCGGTGGACCCGGTGGCGTGCCGGGGGACGTTCCGCAACTGGGACCTGCCGGTGCGCCGGCAGATCTTCTCGGGCTTCCGTACCGCGAGGGATGCCTGATGTGCCGTCATCTGGCTTATCTGGGACCGGTGGTCAGCCTCGGCCGGGTGCTGGCGGAGCCGGAGCACGGCCTGTTCCGGCAGTCGTGGGCGCCGCGCCGGCAGCGGTACGGCACGGTGAACGCGGACGGCTTCGGGGTGGGCTGGTACGCCGAGCACGATCCGGTGCCGGCCCGCTACCGCAGGTACGGGCCGATCTGGGGCGACCAGTCGTTCCTCGACCTGGCGCGGGTGGTGCGCAGCGGGGCCGTACTGGCGGCGGTGCGGGACGCGACGGTCGGCGGGGCGGACGGCGAGGCCGCGGCCGCGCCGTTCGCGGAGGGGCGCTGGCTGTTCAGCCACAACGGGGCGCTGCGGGACTGGCCGGACGCGCTGGCGCCGCTGGCCGCGGCCCTGCCCGCGGCGGCGCTGCTGTCCATGGAGTGCCGGACGGATTCGGCGTTCGTGTGGGCGCTGGTGGCGCACCGGCTGCGGCGCGGCGACGAGCCGGGGCAGGCTCTCGGGGAGCCGGTGCGGGAGCTGGCCGCCGCGTCGCCGGGCTCCCGGCTGAACCTGCTGCTGACCGACGGCGAGCGGATCCTCGCCACCGCCTGGGGCGATTCGCTCTGGTACCTGGCGGAGCCGGCTGCCGCGCGCGTGGTGGTGGCCTCGGAGCCGTACGACGACGACCCGGGCTGGTGCGAGGTGCCGGACCGGACCCTGCTGACCGCCACGCGGACCCATGTCTCGCTGACCCCCCTCAAGGAGCCGACCCCGTGAGCCGTTTCCTGATGACCCGGACCCTGGACGAGAACTCCGCGGAGGCCGCGCTCGGCGCGGACGTGCTGCGGGGGCTGACGTCGGAGCCCAAGACGCTGCCGCCGAAGTGGTTCTACGACACCCGCGGCAGTGAACTCTTCGAGCAGATAACCCGGTTGCCCGAGTACTACCCGACGCGCGCGGAGCGGGAGATCCTGCTGGCGCGGGCTTCGGAGATCGCGGCGGCGAGCGGGGCGCGGACGCTGGTGGAGCTGGGGTCGGGGTCGTCGGAGAAGACCCGGCACCTGATCGAGGCGATGCCGGCGCTGGACCTGTACGTGCCGGTGGACGTGAGTGCCAGCGCCCTGGAGGGCGCGGCGGAGACGCTGCTGGCGGAGCACCCGGGGCTGCGGGTGCACGCGCTGCTGGCCGACTTCACCCGGCCGCTGGAGCTGCCGGAGTCGCCGGGACCGCGGCTGGTGCTGTTCCTGGGCGGCACGATCGGCAACCTGCTGCCCGGGGAGCGGGCGGGGTTCCTGAAGGCGGTGCGGGCGATGCTGTCGCCGGGTGATGCGCTGCTGCTGGGGACGGACCTGGTGAAGGACGAGGCGACGCTGGTGGCCGCGTACGACGACGCGGCGGGGGTGACGGCCGAGTTCAACAGGAACGTGCTGGCGGTGATCGACCGCGAGCTGGACGCGGACTTCCACGCGGCGGACTTCGACCACGTGGCGGTGTGGGACCGGGAGCGGGAGTGGATCGAGATGCGGCTGCGGGCGCGCCACGATCTGAGCGTGAAGATCCGGGCGCTGGATCTGGTCGTGCCGTTCGCGGCGGGCGAGGAGATCCGCACGGAGGTGTCGGCGAAGTTCCGTCAGGACGGCGTGCGGGCCGAACTCGCGGCTGCCGGGCTGGAACTGACGGAGTGGTGGACGGACGCGGCGGGCAGGTTCGCGCTGTCGCTGGCTACGGCGGCCTGAGCGGCGCGGGCGAGGGAGCGCCGGTCGGGGTGGCGTCCGGCCGGGATCCGGGGCAGCAGGCGGATCTCGGCCGTGACGCCGCGGGCGCGGACGACCCGCCAGAGTGAGGTGCCGAGGGGGTCGTCGCCGACGAAGGCGGGGGCGGTGGCGGTACTGCCGTCGGGCAGCCGGTAGTCGATGCGGACGGGCTGTACGGGGACCCGGGCGTCCAGCGCGGCCTGGAAGGCCGCGGGCCGGAAGCGGCCGCCGGCGCGGCCGCACCAGGTGCTGCCCTCGGGGAAGACGGTGACGCGGGTCCCGTCGAGCAGCGCGGTGGTGATCCGGTCGACGGTGGCGGGCAGGGCGCGCAGCCGGTCGCGTTCGATGAAGAGGGTGCCGGCGCGGGCCGCGAGGGCACCGAGGACGGGGTAGCCGCGGACCTCGCTCTTGGCGAGCATGCGGCCGGGGAGGGCGGTGGCGACGAGGGGGACGTCGAGCCAGGAGATGTGGTTGGGGACGACCAGGCGCCCACCCGGGGGGCCCGGGTGGCCGTGGACGCGTACCCGGATGCCGAAGGCGCGGACCACGGCGGTGGCCCAGCGGCGGACGGCCGCCTCGCGGCGGGCGCGGGCGAGGGGCCGTATCAGCAGGGCGCCGGGTATGCCGAGGAGGACCACGGCGATCCCGGCGGCCAGCCGGAGGGCGGCGCGGAGCGCGGGGACGGGCCGGTGGAACGGCTGGTCCGCGCACCCGGCCGGGGTGCAGGGGGCGGTGGGCAGCCAGGCGCTCATGCCGAGGGGGCCAGGGAGAGGAAGTGCCGGAGGTAGCGGGGGTTGGTGCGGCGCAGGGACAGCAGCACGTACAGGTCGGCCACGCCGAACTCGACGTCGTGGGCCGGCTCGCCGCAGACCCACGCGCCGAGGCGGAGGTAGCCGCGGAGCAGCGGGGGGAGTTCGGCCCGGCCGGGGCGGACGATGCCGTCGGCGTTCCAGGGGCGGTGGGGGGTGACGCGGTACTCCTCGGGGGCGAGGTTGCGTGACATTACAGTGTCACGTGTGACAGCCGCCAGCGCGCCGCCGTCGGCGAGCGGCACGGAGCAGCAGCCGGCCAGCCAGTTGTGGCCGCTCCGGTCCATGTAGCGGGCGAGCCCGGCCCAGATGAGGGCGATGACGGCGCCGTTGCGGTGGTCGGGGTGGACGCAGGAGCGGCCGACCTCGACGAGGTCGGGGCGGATCGGCGCGAGGGCGGACAGGTCGAACTCGCCCTCCGAGTAGAGGCGGCCCGCGACCGCGGCCCGCTCGGGCGGCAGCAGCCGGTAGGTGCCGACGACGGTGCCGGTGGTCTCCTCCAGGACGAGGAGGTGGTCGCAGTAGGCGTCGAAGGCGTCGGAGTCGATGCCGGGCTCGGGGCCGTCGAGACGGGCGCCCATCTCTCCGGCGAAGACGTCGTGGCGCAGCCGCTGGGCGGCGCGGACCTCGTTCTCGTCGCGGGCGAGGCGGACGGTGTAGCGGGCCTCGTCGGCCCCGGGGCCGGCGGGGGCGCCCTGGGCGGGGATCGGGGAGGGCGTGGGGACGGCGGTCCGGTCGGGGACGGGGGACAGCGGGGCGATGGTCATGTCGGCTCCTGGTCCGGGCACGGTGGCCTGGCCGGGGTGGGTCGGCCTGGCTCCTTACTTCTTCCGTGACCGGCTGGATTCGACATGACGGTGCAGGGGACCGTGGATGTGCGGATGCTGAATGGGTGGTTCGCGGCGGGGGCGCGGGCGCCCGGCAGCGGGGCGGGACGCGGTCGGCAGGGCCGGGTCAGCGGTCGGAGCTGAGCACCCGGGTGATGGTGGCGTCGGCCGCGGCTGCGGCCCTGCGGGGGTCCTCGCCGGTGAGGACGGCGGTCATGTAGGGCTTGATCGGGTTCTTGGCCTCCACGTCCGCCCAGCGGGGCGAGGTGGGCGTGGCGCGCCCCTGCGCGGCTCCCTTGGCCATCGCGGAGGTGCCCTCGTTGTCGTCGATGACGTGGGCGAGCGTGGTCTTGTTCGGCACGTAGCTCATGGTGCGCGCCAGGTCGGTCTGCCACTTCTCCCCGATGAGGGCGGAAACGACCTCGACGGCCGCGCGGCGGCGCTCGGTGGACTTCGGGATGATCAGGTCGGAGCCGCCGGTGAAGACGGCGCCGGGCTTCGCGGCGGTCTTGCCGGGTATCGGGAAGTAGCCGAGCTTGCCGCGCAGCGCCGGGTTGAGCTCCTCGATCAGGGCGGCGCTGCCGGGCGGGGCGATGATCTGGGCGACCTTGCCGCGGGCGAACACCTCGGCCTGGGGCGGGGTTTCCTCGTCGGCGTCCTTGGGACCGTCGCCGAGTGCCTGGAGCTCCTTGTAGAAGGCCATGCCGCGCTGGGCCTCGGGGGTGCCGAGGGCGCCGTTCCACTGCCCGTCGCCCTCGACGGCCAGCTCACCGCCCTCGTCCCAGATGAAGCCGGCGAGCACGTACCAGTTCTGGCCGGCGAGGTAGATGCCCTGCCGGTCGCCCTGGTCCAGGCGTTCGGTGGCGCGGGTCCACTCGCGGCGGGTGGTGGGTTCCTTCGTGATCCCCGCCGCGGCGAAGAGGTCCTTGTTGTAGAGGACGACGCGGTTGGCGGCGTACCACGGCACGCCGAACTGCGCCCCGTCGATGCTGCCGGGCTCGGCGAGGCCCGTGAGCCAGTCCTTGCTGCCCCAGTCGCGCAGGCCCTCCAGGGTGAGTTCGGTGAGGCCGTCGGTCTGGGCGTACTGGGCGACCTGGGTGTTGCCGACCTCGATGACGTCCGCGGTGTCCTCGCCGCGCAGGACCTTGTGGACCTTCTCGCCGATGCCGGTCCACTCCTGGATCTCGATCTCCAGGTCGATGTCCTCGTGCTCGGCCTCGAAGGCGGTGGTGAAGCGCTCCAGGAAGTCCTCGGAGGCGCTGCCCTTCATCAGCCAGACGGTGACCTGCTGCCGGCCGGCTCCCTCGCCGGGGAGGACGCCGCAGGCCGTCAGGGCCGTGGCGGCCAGGACGGCGGTGCACGCGGCGAGGGGGAAGCGCATCTTCACGAATGCCACCTTCGGGTCGATCGGAGATGGCTCGAAATTGGCATGGACCAATTGAACGGGTCAAGGGTCTCCGGCCAGGTTTTCTTCACCAAAGCCTCACGCATCGCCATTCGACTCACGGACAGAGCGTGAGAATTGAGACCTATCGCCGCAGCAATGGTGGCGCGCCACGGAGGACAGGTAAGGTCCGGACCTGATTGACAGCACCTGCATCGCCCAACTGATGTCCGAGTACGACCCCCTCGTCACCCGGACGGCCGCGCCCCGGCACCGCCACGCCGGGCCGGCGGGGCCGACGCCTCGCGGGACGCCGGCACGTGGGGCACCGTGGAGTGAGGCACCAGCTCACCCCACCGGGAGTGTCACATGTCCAATCACACCTACCGCGTGACCGAGATCGTCGGCACCTCCCACGAGGGAGTGGACCAGGCGATCCGCAACGGCATCGCGCGGGCCGGCCAGACGCTGCGCAACCTGGACTGGTTCGAGGTCACCCAGGTCCGCGGGCACATCGAGGACGGACAGATCGCGCACTACCAGGTGGGACTGAAGGTCGGCTTCCGCCTCGACGGCGAGGACTGACCCCGGGGCCGGGCACGGCCCGGTCCGTACGGCAGGGCGCGGCCCGGTCCGTACGGCAGGGCACGGCCCGGTCCGTACGGCAGGGCACGGCCCGGTCCGTACGGCAGGGCGCGGTCCGGTACGGCCGGACCGCGCCCGGCGCTCAGGTGCGCCCCTCGCGCTCCTGCGCGTCCCGCAGCTCCGCCGAGGCCGCCGCCCAGTCGGCGCGCACCACCGGGTAGCCGGCCCGCCGGGCCGCGTCGCAGACCAGCTCGTCGTCGTCGACCAGCATGCGCACCTCCCGGCCCCGCGCGATCCGTTCCAGCGTCTCCAGCTTGGTGACCCGCGCCGGGCGGCGGTCCTGGTTGCCGCGCATCCACACCCGCCCCTCGGGCAGCTCCTGCGCGGCCAGCCAGGCGAGGGTGTCCCGGCGGCAGCGCTCCGGCCTGCCGGTCAGGTAGACCACCTCGCAGTCGCCGGCCGCCTCGACGGCCATCCGCACCCCCCGCTCCAGCGGCGGGTCCTGGGGTGCCGCGCCGAAGAACCCGGACCAGTCCCGGGGCTTGCGCTCCAGGAAGTGCTGGCGGTGCGCGGTGTCCGCGAGCGTTCCGTCGAGGTCGAAGACGGCCAGCGGCCGCCGGTGGGACTCTGTCATGTACGCCACCCTAGACAGGGCCGCCGACAGTGCCCGCGGGAGCGGGGCCGGAACGCTCCCGGGAGCGCGGCCGTCGGCAGTCCTGAACGGGCCCGGGAATCACCGGCCCGCCGTCGCGTTGAACACTCCGTGACTGCGAACCCGATCCTGGCCGCGACCCGCTTCTCGGTCCTCGACCGCTCCCGCGTCCGCGAGGGCCACGACGGCCCCGAGGCGCTGCGCGACACCGTCGCGCTGGCCCGGTACGCCGAGGAGCTGGGCTACCACCGCTTCTGGGTCTCCGAGCACCACAGCGTGCCCGGCGTGGCCGGTTCCGCGCCGACCGTGCTGGCCGCCGCCGTCGCGGGCGCCACCTCGGCCATCCGGGTGGGCACGGGCGGGGTGATGCTGCCCAACCACGAGCCCCTGGTGGTGGCGGAGCAGTTCGGCGTGCTGGAGTCGCTGTTCCCGGGCCGGATCGACATGGGGCTGGGCCGTTCCGTGGGGTTCACCGACGGCATCCGGCGGGCCCTGGGCCGGGACGTGAAGGACGCCGACGCCTTCGAGGAGCGGCTCGGGCTGCTGCTCGGCTGGCTGGACGGCACCCAGCGCGCCCACCCCCAGGTGCACGCGCGCCCCGCGGAGGGGCTGCGCGTGCCGCCGTTCCTGCTGGCGACGGGGGAGGGCGCGGGGATCGCCGCGCGGGCCGGGCTGCCGCTGGTGGTGGGCGACCTGCGGCGGCGGGACCGGCTGCTGGTGGCGGTGGAGGAGTACCGGCGCGGGTTCCGGCCCTCCGCCTGGGCGGAGCGCCCGTACGTCGTGGTCTCGGGTACGGTCGCGGTCGCCGGCAGCGAGCGGGAGGCGCGGCGGCTGCTGGTCCCGGAGGCGTGGTCGACGGCCCACGCGCGGACGCGGGGCAGTTTCCCGCCCCTCGCCCCCGCGGAGCGGATCGAGGCCCTGGAGATGTCGGCCAGGGAGCGGGAACTGTACGAGTCCGGGCTCGCGGGGCACGTGCACGGCACCCCGGAGCGGGTGGCCCGGGAGCTGGCCGCGGTGGTCGCGGAGACCGGCGCGGACGAGGTGCTGGTGACGACCAGCACGTACGACCGGGCCGGCCTGCTGGACTCGTTCGCCCGGCTGGCGGAGCTGGCGGGCCTGGTGCCGCGTACCGCCGACGGCGCCGGCACAGGCCCCAACCCGCCCGCAGGACGGGCGGATTGAGGCGTCCCGGCCGGGATCAGACGAGGGGCTCCTGGAGTTCGGTCACCCACTGGCGCGGGTCGTCGGGGCATTCCAGGTAGAGCTCGCGCGCGTACCCCGCGGAGCGGTGGCCCTGTGTGTCGATCCACGCCGCCAGCGCCTGGGCGGTGGGCAGCACCTCGTCCATGGCACCGCGGTGGACGAGGGTGGCGGCGCGTTCCACGGCCGGGAGGTCGACGAGGTCGAAGTCCCCGCCGCTGACGGAGGAGCCGACCGGCAGCGCGGCGTGGACGCGTACCGCCTCGCCGCCCTCGGGGGCGTCGTCGTAGTAGGCGACGGCCGGGCCGGCGGGCGTGACGCCCGCGCGTTCCAGGCGGCGGCACAGCTCGTCGAAGAGCGGGCCGACGACGGGCCCGATCCGGTCCGGGTCGAAGTTCTCCGCGGTGGCGCTCAGCTCCGCCACCCGTACCGCCTCGATGTGCTTGACCACCACGTCGTGGGTGTCCATGCGTCCCTCGCTCTCGATCGTCCGGAGCCTCGCCTCGACCTGGGCCAGCCGGGCCGCGGCGGCCGCCTGTGCCTCCGCGAGCTCGGCCCGGCGGAGCCGGAGCATGCCGCGCAGCTCGTCGGGGCCGACCATCTCGTCGAGGATCAGGCGCACCTGTTCGAGGGTGAAGCCGAGGTCCTTGAGCGCGATGACGCGGTTGAGCCGGCTGAGCTGGGCCGCCTCGTAGGAGCGGTAGCCGGTGAAGGGGTCCACGCGGGCGGGCGGGAGCAGGCCGATGGCGTCGTAGTGCCGCAGCATGCGGACGGACACGCGGCCGTGGCGGGCGAAGTCTCCGATGGTGAACATGGTGCTCCTACTGCACGGCCTCACACGGTGTGAGGGTCAAGTATCGCGGGCGGCGGCGACGCCTAGAATCGGACAAATGCACAGCCCGGAAGCCCAGCAGCCCGCCCCCGTCCACTCCCCCGCCGTCGCGGGGGCGCCCGCCGCCGATCCCTTCGTACGGGTGCGGGGCGCGCGGGAGCACAACCTGCGCGGGGTGGACGTGGACATCCCTCGGGACGCGCTGACGGTGTTCACGGGGGTGTCGGGGTCCGGGAAGTCCTCGCTGGCGTTCGGCACGATCTACGCGGAGGCGCAGCGCCGCTACTTCGAGTCGGTGGCGCCGTATGCACGGCGGCTGATCCACCAGGTCGGGGCGCCGAAGGTCGGGGAGATCACGGGGCTGCCGCCGGCGGTGTCGCTGGAGCAGCGGCGGTCCACGGCGGGGACGCGGACCTCGGTGGGCACGGTGACGATGCTCTCCAACTCGCTGCGGATGCTGTACTCGCGGGCCGGCGACTACCCGGCGGGGGCGGACCGGCTGGACTCGGACGCGTTCTCGCCCAACACGGCGGCGGGCGCGTGCCCGGAGTGCCACGGGATGGGGCGGATCCACCGGACCGGCGAGGAGCTGCTGGTGCCCGATCCGGCGCTGTCGATCCGGGAGGGAGCGATCGCGGCCTGGCCCGGGGCCTGGCAGGGGAAGAACCTGCGGGACGTACTGGACGCGCTCGGGTACGACGTGGACCGGCCGTGGCGGGAGCTGCCCGCGGCGGAGCGGGAGTGGATCCTCTTCACGGAGGAGCAGCCGGTGGTCACGGTCCATCCGGTGCGCGAGGCCGGCCGGATCCAACGCCCTTACCAGGGGACGTACATGAGCGCGCACCGGTATGTGATGCGGACGTTCTCGGACAGCAAGAGCGCGACGCTGCGGGCCCGGGCGGAGCGGTTCCTGACGAGCGTGGCGTGTCCGGGGTGCGGCGGGAGCCGGCTGCGGGCGGAGGCCCTGGCGGTGACGTTCGCGGGGCGGACCATCGCGGAGCTGGCGGGGCTGCCGCTGACGGAGCTGGCGGGGGTGCTGGCCGGGGCCGCGGACGGCGGGGGCGAGACGGCGCGCGTGTTGGCGGGCGATCTGCTGGCGCGCATCGGGACGGTCAACGAACTGGGGCTGGGGTACCTGTCGTTGGACCGTACGGCGCCGACGCTGTCGGCTGGTGAGCTGCAGCGGCTGCGGCTGGCGACGCAGCTGCGGTCGGGGCTGTTCGGGGTGGTGTACGTGCTGGACGAGCCGTCGGCGGGGCTGCACCCGGCGGACACGGAGGCGTTGCTCGGGGTGCTGGACCGGCTGAAGGCCGCGGGGAACACGGTGTTCGTGGTCGAGCACCACCTGGACGTGGTGCGGCATGCGGACTGGCTGGTGGACGTCGGGCCCCGGGCCGGGGAGCACGGGGGCGAGGTGCTGCACTGCGGGCCGCCGGAGGGTCTGGCGGAGGTGGCGGAGTCGGCCACGCGGCGGTTCCTGTTCGGGGAGCGGGGCGGGGCACGGGCCGGGGAGGCGGGCGGGGCGGTGCGGGCGGTGCGCCGTGCGACCGGTCACATTGCACTGTCACAGGTGACGCGGAACAACCTGCGGGGTCTGGACGCCGAGTTCCCGCTCGGGGTGTTCACGGCCGTCACCGGTGTGTCCGGCTCCGGCAAGTCCACGCTGGTGGGCCGGGCGCTGGCGGAGGAGGTAGCGGAGCGGCTGGAGCGGGACGGGGCGGCGGGCCCGGTGCGGCGGCTGGTCGAGGTGGACCAGAAGCCGATCGGCCGTACGCCGCGGTCCAACCTGGCGACGTACACGGGTCTGTTCGACACGGTGCGCAAGATCTTCACGGCCACTCCGGAGGCCCGGGCGCGCGGGTACTCGGCGGGGCGGTTCTCGTTCAACGTGGCGGGCGGGCGGTGCGAGACCTGCCAGGGCGAGGGGTTCGTCTCGGTGGAGCTGCTGTTCCTGCCGAGCACGTACGCGCCGTGCCCGGACTGTGCGGGGGCCCGGTACAACCCGGAGACCCTTCAGGTGCGGCATGAGGGGCTGACGATCGCCGACGTGCTGGGGCTGACGGTCGAGTCGGCGGCGGAGTTCTTCGCGGGGGTGCCCGCGGCGGCACGCAGTCTGCGGGCGCTGGACGAGATCGGTCTGGGCTACCTGCGGCTGGGACAGCCGGCCACCGAGCTGTCGGGCGGCGAGGCGCAGCGGATCAAGCTGGCGGCGGAGCTGCAGCGGGTCCGCCGCGACCACACCCTGTACCTGCTGGACGAGCCGACGACGGGCCTGCACCCGGCCGATGTGGAGGTGCTGCTGGGGCGGCTGCACGGGCTGGTGGACGCAGGGCACTCGGTGGTGGTGGTCGAGCACGACATGGACGTGGTGGCGGGCGCGGACTGGGTGATCGACCTCGGGCCCGGGGGCGGCGACGCGGGCGGCCGGGTGGTGGCGGCCGGTCCGCCGGGGGAGGTGGCCGCGGCTCCGGGCAGCCGTACGGCGCCGTACCTGGCGCGGCGGCTCGGCACGGCCTGACCGGGAGGGAGCGGGCCGATCCGGAGGGCACGGGCCGACCCGGAGGGCACGGCCTGCCGCGGAGGGCACGGCCCGGGCCCACAGGGCCCGTGCCGGGGACGGGTCGGCCGATCGGCTGACCGGGGGCGGGTACGCCGTGCCGCGCGCCGGCGGCTCGCGGGTGATGGGCGACAGTGGGGCGCATGCCCCACGGATCCGCCGGTGTGCCGCGCCGCAGCGTGCTGGCCGCCCTCGTTCTCGCGGGACCCGCCGCGGCCGCCGGATGTGCCGGGAGCGAGCCGCCGCCGCCCGCTCCGGGCCCGCCGCCCGGCCGGGACGCGCTGGTCATGGTGATGCGGCATGCGGAGCAGCCGTACGCGGGGGCGCCGGGGCAGGACTCCGACGGTGAGGACGATCCGGGTTCGCTGGCGGGGCGGGGCCGGCGGCGGGCCGCGGCGCTGCCGCTGCTCTTCGCGCCGTCGCCGAGGGCCCCGCTCCCCCGGCCCGGGCTGGTGTTCGCGGTGGCCGATGCGGGCCGGCACGCCGGTTCGCACCGGAGCCGGCAGACGGTCGGGGCGCTCGCGGAGTCGCTGGGCGTGGAGGTCCGGGCGGACCTGGGGCTGGGTGAGGAGGCGCGGGTCGCAGCGGCTGCGCTGGCCTCGGGCGCGCCCGCGCTGGTGTGCTGGGAGCGGGCCGGTGTTCCCGCACTGGTGCGGGCCCTGGGCGCGGACCGGGTGCCGGGGGTGCCTGCGGAATGGCCGGACCGGTTCGACCTGGTGTGGGTCTTCACGCGCCGGTCCGGCCGGTGGTCGTTCCGGGAGCTGCCGCAGCACCTGCTGGCGGGGGACGCGTAACCCCCGTACAGGCCGCGGCACCGATCTCTCCGGACAACGCACCTAGCGCTTGACCTTGCGGGTGGCGCGCAGCCATTCCTTGTTCATGGCGGCGATGGAGGGCAGAGGGATGCCCTTGGGGCAGGCGGTGGCGCATTCTCCGGTGAGGGTGCAGCCGCCGAAGCCCTCCTCGTCCATCCGGGCCACCATGTCGAGGACGCGGGTCTCGCGTTCGGGCGAGCCCTGGGGCAGGACGTTGAGGTGGTTGACCTTGGCGGAGGTGAAGAGCATCGCGGAGCCGTTGGGGCAGGCGGCGACGCAGGCGCCGCAGCCGATGCACTCGGCGTGCTCGAAGGCGGAGTCGGCGTCGGCCTTGGGGACGGCGGTGGCGTGGGCCTCGGGGGCGGATCCGGTGGGGGCGGTGATGTAGCCGCCGGCCTGGATGATCCGGTCGAAGGCGCCGCGGTCGACGACGAGGTCCTTGACGACGGGGAAGGCGGCGGCGCGCCAGGGCTCGACGTCGATGGTGTCGCCGTCCTCGAAGGACCGCATGTGGAGCTGGCAGGTGGTGGTGCGTTCGGGTCCGTGGGCGTCGCCGTTGATGACGAGGCTGCAGGCGCCGCAGATGCCCTCGCGGCAGTCGTGGTCGAAGGCGACGGGCTCCTCGCCTCGCAGGATGAGGTCCTCGTTGAGGGTGTCGAGCATCTCCAGGAACGACATGTCCGGGGAGACGTTCTCGACCTGGTACGTGACCATGGCGCCGGGGGCGTCGGCGTTCTTCTGGCGCCAGACGCGCAGGTTGAGCCTCATGCGTAGCTCCGCTGGGTGGGGTGGACGTACTCGAAGACGAGGTCTTCGCGGTGCAGGACGGGGGCCTCGCCCGTGGCGGTGAACTCCCAGGCGGCGGCGTAGGAGTAGGTGTCGTCCTGGCGTTCGGCCTCGCCGTCGGGGGTCTGGGACTCCTCGCGGAAGTGGCCGCCGCAGGATTCGGCGCGGTGCAGGGCGTCGAGGCACATGAGCTCGGCGAGTTCGAGGTAGTCGACGACGCGGTTGGCCTTCTCCAGGGACTGGTTGAACTCCTTGCCGGTGCCGGGGACCTTGATGCGGCGCCAGAACTCGGCGCGGATCTCGGGAATGCGGGCGAGGGCCTTGCGGAGGCCGGCGTCGGTGCGGGCCATTCCGCAGTACTCCCACATGAGTTCGCCGATCTCGCGGTGGAAGGAGTCGGGCGTGCGGTCGCCGTCGACGGCCAGCAGGCGGGCGAGGCGGTCCTCGGTCTCGCGTACGGCGGCGACGGCCTCGGGGTGGTCGGCGCCGACGGTGTCGGTGCGGGGGTGGCGGGCGAGGTAGTCGTTGATGGTGGCGGGGAGGACGAAGTAGCCGTCGGCGAGGCCCTGCATGAGGGCGGAGGCGCCGAGGCGGTTCGCGCCGTGGTCGGAGAAGTTGGCCTCGCCGACGGCGAAGAGGCCGGGGACGGTGGTCTGGAGGTCGTAGTCGACCCAGAGGCCGCCCATCGTGTAGTGCACGGCGGGGTAGATGCGCATCGGCACGTCGTACGGGTTCTCGGCGGTGATCCGCTCGTACATGTCGAAGAGGTTGCCGTACTTCTCGGCGACCTTGTCCTTGCCCATGCGGCGGATGGCGTCGGCGAAGTCGAGGTAGACCCCCTGGCCGCCGGGGCCGACGCCGCGGCCCTCGTCGCAGACGTTCTTCGCGGCGCGGGAGGCGATGTCGCGGGGGACGAGGTTGCCGAAGGCGGGGTAGATCCGTTCCAGGTAGTAGTCGCGCTCGTCCTCGGGGATCTCGGCCGGGGGGCGGGTGTCGCCCTGGGCCTTGGGGACCCAGATGCGGCCGTCGTTGCGGAGCGACTCGCTCATCAGGGTGAGCTTGGACTGGTGGTCGCCGGTGCGCGGGATGCAGGTGGGGTGGATCTGGGTGAAGCAGGGGTTGGCGAAGTGGGCGCCGCGGCGGTGCGCCCGCCAGATGGCGGTCGCGTTGGAGTTCATGGCGTTGGTGGAGAGGTAGAAGACGTTGCCGTAGCCGCCGGTGGCGAGGACGACGGCGTCGGCGAAGTGGGTGGAGATCTCGCCGGTGACGAGGTCGCGGGCGACGATGCCGCGGGCGGTGCCGTCGACGGTGACGAGGTCGAGCATCTCGGTGCGGGCGTGCATCTCGACGTTGCCGGCGGCGATCTGGCGGGAGAGGGCCTGGTAGGCGCCGAGGAGGAGCTGCTGGCCGGTCTGTCCGCGGGCGTAGAAGGTGCGGGAGACCTGGACGCCGCCGAAGGAGCGGGTGTCGAGGAGGCCGCCGTACTCGCGGGCGAAGGGGACGCCCTGGGCCACGCACTGGTCGATGATCTCGACGGAGATCTGGGCGAGGCGGTGGACGTTGGACTCGCGGGCGCGGAAGTCGCCGCCCTTGACGGTGTCGTAGAAGAGGCGGTGGATCGAGTCGCCGTCGTTGCGGTAGTTCTTGGCGGCGTTGATGCCGCCCTGGGCGGCTATGGAGTGGGCGCGGCGCGGGGAGTCCTGGAAGCAGAACTGGACGACGTGGTAGCCCTGTTCGGCGAGGGTGGCGCCGGCGGCGCCGCCGGCGAGGCCGGTGCCGACGACGATGATGCGGTGCTTGCGGCGGTTGGCGGGGTTGACGAGCCTGGCCTCGAAGCGGCGGCGGTCCCAGCGTTCGGCGATGGGGCCGGCGGGGGCCTTGGTGTCGGCGACGGGTGCGCCGGTGGTGTAGTCGGCGTAGGACATGGTCAGTTCACCACTCCGGTCATGACGGCGACGGGGACGGAGACGAAGCCCGCGGTCAGCGCGAGGGCGAGGAGGTTGGCGGTGGCCTTGAGGGCGCGGTCACGGGTGGCGTTGCCGGCGCCGAGGGTCTGGGCGGCGCTCCAGAAGCCGTGCCGGACGTGCAGTCCGAGGGCCAGCATGGCGGTGATGTAGATGACGTTGCCGTACCAGGTGGAGAAGGTGGCGAGGACGTTCTCGTAGGGGTGGCCGGCCCAGGCGCGCTCGTTGACGGTGAGCGTGGTGAGGTCGAGCAGGTGCCAGACGATGAAGAGACCGAGGATGATGCCGCCCCAGCGCATGGTGCGGGTGGCGTAGCTCGCGCGGCGGCGGGTGTGGGCGTACTTGACCGGGCGGGCCTTGATGTCGCGCCGGCTGAGCTGGTACGCGGAGACGGCGTGGGCGACGACGGCGGCGAGGAGCACGACGCGGGCGGCCCAGAGTCCCCAGTGGCTGTGCAGGAAGGGCTCGCCCATGTGGCGGAGCCAGTCCGCGTAGGCGTTGAAGTCCTCCGCGCCGAAGAAGATCTTGAGGTTGCCCAGCATGTGGACGACCAGGTAGGCGAGCATGACCAGCCCGGAGACCGCCATGACGGTCTTCTTGCCGAGGGTGGAGTTCCAGAGGGTGCGCGGGAGGGACGGTCGTCGGTCCGTTCGCGTTGCCAGAGCCATGGCACACCACGCTAGGGAGCGGCCTCCGAAAGGTCCAAGACATGATGATGGTCATCTTGATAGGTGCTGGCTATCGAGCGCTAATCTGGTCTTTATGCAGTTCCAGCAGCTGGTGTATTTCGTGGCCGTGGCGGAGACCCGGCACTTCACGCGGGCCGCCGAGCGGGTGCACGTGGCGCAGCCGTCGCTCTCGCAGCAGATCAAGGCGCTCGAACAGGAGCTGGGGGCGGAGCTGTTCAGCCGGGCGCGGGGCAACATCGCGCTGACGGACGCGGGTGAGGCGCTGCTGCCGCTGGCGCGGCGGATCCTGGCGGACGCGGAGACGGCCCGGGTGGAGGTGCAGGAGCTGGCGCAGCTGCGGCGAGGGCGGATCCGGCTGGGGGCGACGCCGAGTCTGTGCACGGGGCTGCTGCCGGACGTGCTGCGGTCGTTCCACGACGCGCACCCGGGGATCGAGCTGCTGATCGAGGAGGGCGGTTCGCACGATCTGGTGCGGGAGCTGGCGCGCGGTGCGCTGGACCTGGCACTGATCGCGCTGCCGCTGCCGCCGTCGGCTCCGTCGTTGCAGACGGTGGAGCTGCTGACGGAGGACCTGGTGGTGGTGTCGGCGGAGTCGGCGCCGCCGCCGGGGGGCGGGGGCGAGCTGACGGTGGCGGATCTGCGGACGGAGCCGATGGTGATGTTCCGGCACGGCTACGACCTGCGGGAGCTGACGGTGGCGGCGTGCCGGGCGGAGGGGTTCGAGCCGTCGTTCACGGTGGAGGGCGGCGAGATGGACGCGGTGCTGGGCTTCGCGCGGGCCGGGCTCGGGCTGGCGGTGGTGCCGGCGATGGTGGCGGACCGCGCGGGTCCGGGGCTGCGGACCACGCGGCTGGCCGGCTCGCCGCTGCGCCGGACCATCGCGCTGGCTCACCGTACGGACGTCGCGCCGCCCCGGGCAGCCCGGGAGCTGCGGCGGGTGCTGCTGGCGGGCCGGCAGCGGGGGGCCTGAGGCGGGGCGGTCGGGCCTCGGCGGGGGTGTCGAGGTCAGGGCTCGGCCGGGGTGTCGCCTTCAGGTCTCGGCCGGGGTGTCGAGGCCTGTGGCGAGCATGGTGAACGCGCGGTCGGCGTCGGCGGCGGCCCGGGCGTGGGCCTCGTCGGCGGTGCTGCCGGCGTCGAGGCGGCGGAAGTTCTCGTGGCCGAGTTCGTGGCGGACGGTCACGAGGTGGAGGGCGGCGAGGCGGGCGGCGAGGGGGGTGTCGTACTCCGGCGCCAGGGCCTCGGCGAGGAGTTCGACCTCGCGCTCGGTGTAGTGGGTGAGGCGGGCGGCGAGTCCCGGCGAGGAGTAGAGCAGCCGCTGGAAGGCGAGCACGCCCGGGTGGTCGCAGAGGCCGGTGATGGGGTCGCGGTCGGCGAGCGCGGCGAGGAAGTGCTCGTGGAGGGCGCGGACCGGCGTGGTGCCGGCGGGGCGGTCGCGCACGATGCGGGCGGCCTCGTCCTGGTGGTCCGCGAAGCGGTCGAGGAGGAGGTCCTCCTTGGTCGGGAAGTAGCGGAACAGGGTGGGCTTGGAGACCTCGGCGGCGGCGGCCACCTCGGCGACGGACACGTCGTCGAAGCCGCGCTCCAGGAAGAGCTCCAGGGCGGTGGCGGCGAGGTGGTCGCGGGTGCGCTGCTTCTTGGTCTCGCGCAGGCCGGGTTCGGGTGCGGTGCGGGGCGCGTTCTGCTGCGGGTTCTCCATGCGCGCAAGCCTAGCAGAGATTTCATTACCCGGTAATTTTCGTTACCCGGTTGCATTTTCTCGGCGGAGGCGCTTTCCTGGAGACACGGAACGATTCGAGGGGGAAGCGAGATGACCGACGTACTCGTCGTGGGCGCGGGACCCACGGGACTGACCCTGGCCTGCGACCTGGCCAGGCGCGGGGTGGACGTGCGCGTGATCGACGGCCGGGACGCGCCGCACGGCGAATCGCGCGGCAAGACCCTGCACCCGAGGAGCCTGGAGATCCTGGCCGACCTGGGCGTGGACCGGGAGGTGCTCGCCCACGGCGCCGCGCACCAGGTGTTCCGCAAGTACTTCGACGGCGTGCCGGTGCAGGACACCGATCCCTTCGCGCCTGGGACCGGCCCCGGGCACCGGCCGGGGGCCCGCTTCGACGGCGCGGTGTTCGCCGCCCAGTGGCGGATCGAGGAGGTGCTGCGCCGCCGGCTCGAACGGCTCGGCACCGCGGTGGAGTTCGGGGCGCGGCTGGCCGGGCTCGGCCAGGACGAGGACGCGGTGCGGGCGGTGCTGGCCGACGGGCGCGAGCTCCGGGCCGGGTACGCGGTGGGCTGCGACGGCGGGCACAGCACGGTGCGGCGCGAGCTCGGGGTGCCGTTCGAGGGCCACTCCGCCGGGGCCGAGGCCATGATCTGCGGGGACGTCGAGGCGCCCGGACTGAGCCGGGACGTCTGGCACCAGTGGTTCACCGCGGACGGGGCGGTGCTCATGTGGCCCGTCCCGGGCACCGCCTCTTTCCAGATACAGACGGCACCGGAGCTCGGGCCGGACGGGAAGGCACTGCCGCCCTCGCTGGCGGCCTTTCAGCGGCAGTTCGACCGGCACGCCCGGGTCCCCGGGATACGGCTCCGCCGGCCGAGCTGGCTGTCGTCGTGGCGGGTCAACGTCCGGATGGCGCGCCGGTTCCGGGTGGGCCGGGTCTTCCTCGCGGGCGACGCCGCGCACGTCCATCCCATCGCCGGGGGCCTCGGGATGAACACCGGGATCCAGGACGCGTTCAACCTCGGCTGGAAGCTGGCGCTGGCCGTCGAGGGGCGGGGCGGTACCGAACTGCTGGACAGCTACGAGCAGGAGCGGGGGCCCGTCGCCGCCTGGACCCTGAAGATCACCGACGAGCGGATGGAGCACGTCACGGCGGCCGTCCGCCGGCCTGGCACCGGTACGGAGGCGGCCCTGACCGGCGAGGTGCCGCCGGGGTACCGCTGGAGTCCGCTCGCCGAGGGGACGGGCGCGGGACGGTCGGTGCCGGGCGATCCGGCGCCCGACATACCGCTGCCCGGCGGGACCTGGCTGTCCGAGGCCCTCGCCGGCGGCGGGTTCACCCTGCTCGGCACCGGCTCGGGCACCGGGCCCGGCCTGGCGGCCGTGGCCGCCGCACACGGCGGTGCGGTGCGGCCGCTCGCCGTGGGCACCGCTCTCGGCGCCGCGGCGGAGGCGGCCGTCCGCGAGGCCTTCGCAGTGACGGGCGACGCTCTGGTGCTCATACGCCCGGACCACCACGTGGCCCTCGTCGCCGAGGGCCGGGACCCGGAGCCGGTCCTGCGGTGGCTCGACGCCCTCTGACCGTCGCGTCGACGGGGGCCACCCGGTCGGGCAGGGCCGCCGCGGGAGTCCGGGCCGCCGCGGCGGGCCGGGCCACCGCGGCGGCCCGGCCGGGTCAGGTCGCGAACGCGTCCGAGAGGGACAGGGCGTGGATGCGGTCCGGGGCTCCGGGGCGGGCGTAGTACCAGCCCTGGGCGGTGTCGCAGCCGAGTTCGCGGAGCTGCCGGGCCTGCGCCCCGGTCTCGACGCCCTCGACGGTCACGGCGAGCTCCAGGCTGTGCGCGAGCGCGACGATCCCCTCGACGATCTTCACGTCGACCGGGTCCGCGGGCTGCTGCTGCATCCCCTGGGTGAAGGAGCGGTCGAGCTTGAGCACGCTGACGGGGAGCCGGCGCAGGTTGGCCAGGTTCGAGTAGCCGGTGCCGAAGTCGTCGAGCGCGATGTCGACGCCCAGGTCCGCGAGCCGGCGCAGGGGTTCGAGGAGTTCGTCGTCGGCGCCGATCAGGGCGGACTCGGTGACCTCCAGGCACAGGGCTCCGGGCTCCAGGCCCGAGCTCTCCAGGACCTGGAGGGTGTCCGCGACCAGGCCGGGGTGGTGCAGCTGGGTGGGCGAGAGGTTCACGTTGATGCGGAGCGGGCCGCCGGCGGCCCGGCCGCCGTGCTCACGCTGCCAGGTGCGGGCCTGGCGCACGGACTCCTCCAGCACCCAGCGGCCCAGGGGCACGATCAGGCCGGTGCGTTCGGCGAGCGGGATGAACCGGTCCGGGCCCAGGACCCCGTACTGCGGGTGGGACCAGCGCACCAGCGCCTCGGCCCCGTGCACGCTGCCGTCGTGGAGGTGGACCAGCGGCTGGTACTCGATGAAGAACTCGCCGCGCTCCAGGGCGGCGGGCAGGGCCGTGGTCAGCCCGTGCCGGGTGATGGCCCGGGCGTCGGCCTCGGCGTCGGCGAACTCGAAGCGGTTGCCGCCCGCGCCCTTGGCCCGGTACATCGTGATGTCGGCGCTGCGCAGCACCTCGGCGGGGGTGCGCTCGCCCGCCGGGCCTTCGACGATGCCGATGCTGCCCCGCACGGTCAGCTCGCGGCCGTCGAGCCGGATGGGCGCGGAGAGGGCCGTGAGGATGCGCACGGCGAGCTCGGTGACCTCCTGCTCGGTGTCGGGGCCGGTGGTCAGGGCGACGAACTCGTCGCCGCCGAGCCGGGCCACCATCTCGCTGGAGGCCGTGGCACAGGCCTGGAGGCGGTCGGCCACCTCGACCAGGAGGCGGTCGCCTGCGGAGTGGCCGAGGCTGTCGTTGACGGCCTTGAAGCCGTCGAGGTCGAGGTAGCACAGGCCGAAGCGGCTGCCTTCCTTTGCGGCCAGGGCCTTCTCCAGCCGTTCGAAGAACAGGGTGCGGTTGGGCAGGCCGGTCAGGGCGTCGTGGGTGGCCTCGTAGCGCAGCCGCAGGTTGAGCAGCCGCCGTTCGGTGGTGTCCTCCATCAGGGCCAGCTGGTACTGGGGGCGGCCGTCGGCGTCGCGCAGGAGGGAGACGGTGAGGTTGGTCCACAGCACGGTGCCGTCGTGCCGGTAGTAGGGCTTCTCGACGCGGTAGTGCTCGCGTTCGCCCCGCACCAGCTCGCCGTACATCTTCCAGACGTTCGGCGCGTCCTCGGGGTGGCCCCACTCCATGACGTTGCGGCCGCGGACGTGGCCCTCCATGCCGCCGAACATGCGCAGCAGCGCCTCGTTGACCTCCAGGACGTTGCCGTCGAGGTCGGCGATGCCGATGCCGACGGCGGCGCCCTCGAAGACGGCGCGGAAGCGCTGTTCGCTGAGGTGCAGGGCGACCTTGGCGTCGGTGCGGGCGGTCAGCGCGGAGCGGGCGATGGCCTCCTGCTCGCGGAGGGTGCGCTCGCGCAGGGCGCGGGCGAAGCCGGCGGCCAGGGCGTGCTGCAGGCGGGAGCAGCGGGCCCGGTACTCCTCGGCCGGCTCGCTGCCGCCGGACGCGCAGTAGAGCACGAGGTAGGCGTCGACCACGCCGAGCGTGCCCGACAGCGCCTCGGGGTCGGTGCAGTGGATGGCGACGAGTTCGGCGCCGACGCCCTGGGCGGGGGTGGCGTCGAAGGGCCGGGCGTGCAGGGCCTCGGTGAGGCTGCGGGCCAGCGGGAGGAGACGTTCCTCCAGTTCCGGCCGGGTCAGGGAGGTTGCGGTGACGGGGAAGATGGCCCGGCTCCAGATGGTCGCGAAGCGGCCTATCCGGTCCTCGGGGTCGTCCGGGAGCGCCGAGGACCCCTCCGTCTGGGCGGGAAGTCTCACGCCTTGCGTCCCACGCCTGCGAAGCCCGCGAAGGCGTACGGATCCTCCTGGACGTCGGGGGTGTCCGGGCGCCAGCTCGGCATGGCCACCAGCCCGGGATCCACCAGCGTGAAGCCGTCGAAGAAGCCGGCGACCTCCTCGCGGGTGCGCATCACGAGGGGGTTGCGGGCGTCGCGGTAGACCCGCACCGCGCCGTCGGCGGCGTCCGGGGAGGCGGGGATGCCCTCGTGGGAGGCGTGGGTGAGGATCAGGAGGCTGCCGGGGGCCAGAGCGTCGCGCAGCTGGGCGACGGCCGCGTAGGGCTCGTCGGCGTCCTCCAGGAAGTGCAGGACGGCCACGAGGAGCAGGGCGACGGGCCGGTCGAAGTCCAGGAGGGCGGTGGTCTGGGGGCTCCCCAGGATCTCGTGGGGTTTGCGGAGGTCGGCGGCGACGATGTCGGTGCGGGCGTCGCCGCCGAGGACCGCCTGGCTGTGGGCGACGGCGACCGGGTCGTGGTCGACGTACACCACGCGGGCCTCGGGGCTGGCTCCCTGGGCGACCTCGTGGACGTTGCCGAAGGTGGGGATGCCGGAACCGATGTCGAGGAACTGGGTGATGCCCTCGGAGACGGCGTGGCGGACGGCGCGGCGCATGAATGCGCGGTTCGCCTGCATGATCTTGGGGAGGCCCGGCATGAATTCCATGGCCCGCCGGGCGGTCTGCCTGTCGACCTCGAAATTGTGCGATCCGCCCAGGTAGTAATCGTAGATGCGGGACACGCTCGGCACCGATATGTCGATGCCGGGCGGGGCCCAGTCCGGGCGGTCCATCGAGGTCTCCAAGGCGTAGTCGGTCTGCTGTCCGAGCCGAATCTACTGATCATCCCTCAAGGGAGCGAGTCAAAGCGGAAATTGGCGATCCGTTCTTCGTCACACACCAAAGGCACGTGCCGGTCGGGCCACACGGAATGACCGAAACCGACAAATCCCTTTTGGGAAAGAGGGGCTTGCGATCGGATGCCATCGATCTTTGGCTCAAACCCATACGGTGGAAAGTCCGCCCGTTCAGGGGAATCGACAGGGCTCCCCGCGTGCCGTGACCGCCCGCCGCCCATGCTCCCCGGGTGAGAAGACCACCCGCCAGGCGGTTATGGGCCGCCGCCGTCCTGCTGTGGCTGACCCTCGGATCCGCACCCGCGGTGGCCGATAGCTGCGCCTCCGTGAGCGTGGGTCCCGGGGGCTCCCTGGAGGTGGTGGCCGTCGCCGGAGGCGACGGCTCCGGTCACGGCCGCGGGCACGGGAAGGGACATGGCAGGGGTCACGGCCGCGGGCACGGGAAGGGCCACGGCAAGGGCCACCACTGCGGTTGCGGGCACGGGAAGGGCCACGGCAGGGGCCACGGACACCCCGGGCGGGGCCGCGGGCACGACTGCGATCCCGAGCCCACGCCCACACCGACTCCCAAGCCCACTCCGAAGCCGACTCCACCGGCACCCAAGCCGACACCGAAGCCGACGCCGCGGCCCACCCCGAAGCCGACGCCCAAGCCCGCTCCCCCGGCCCCGCAGGCGCCCCGTCCGGTCGCGCCGCCGCCGGTGCACCGGGCGGCCCCCGCGCCACCTCCGCCCCCGCCGCCCGTCCGGCGCGCGGCCCCGGCGCCCCCTCCCCCGCGACCGGCCCTCTCGCCGCACCCCGTGGCCCGCCCGGCCTACCGGGCCCCGGCCCGCAAGCCCCGCGAGCACCACATCTCGGTGCTCACGTTCACGCTGCTCGCCACCGCACCGGCGGTCCTGGCCATCGTGGCCCTGCGCCCGCGCTGAGGCGCGCCCGCCCGCACCGCCGCGCCCGCCCCGTCCCCTGACCCACCGGGAGTTCCTCCGTGTCGGAATGGCTCGTCCTGAGCATCGCGATGGCCGCGACCTGTGCCGTGGTCCTGTCCATCGCCTTCTTCAACCACCGCCGCATCGGCGAGGACGACGACCCCAGCGAGACGCCGGACGTCATCGAGTACATGACGATGATGATCGGCGTGATCTACGCGATCGTGCTGGGACTGGCCATCGCCGGGGTATGGGAGGCCCGCGGCGCGGCCCAGGAGTACGTGCGCCAGGAGGCGCAGGCCCTGCACGAGGTGAGCGTCCGCGCCGAGGTGTACCCGCCGGCGGTCCGCGCCCGCATCCGGGCCGACGTGGACGCGTACGTCCGGTACGTCGTCACCACCGAGTGGCGGCACATGGCCGAGCAGGGCTCGGTCACCGACCGCGGGACGGAGCTGCTGGCGAAGGTGCGGCGCGACGTGACCGACTACGAGCCGAAGACCGACCACGAGGGGCAGGCCTACCAGCCGCTGGTGGACCAGGTCGGGGCGGCCGACGACGCGCGCAGCGGCCGGGCCGACAGCGCCGCGGCCACCATGCCGGGCGTGGTGTGGTTCGGCCTGATCGCCGGCGCCGTGGTGACCGTGGGCCTGGTCTTCACGCTGCAGATCCGCAAGTCCTTCCGCGAGATGCTGCTGGCCGGCCTGTTCAGCGCGCTGATCGCCTTCCTGCTCTTCCTCATCTGGGACTTCGACGCGCCCTTCAGCCGGGGCGTCTCGGCGACGGCCGAGCCCTTCCTCCGGCAGTTCCCGCATCTGGACGGCTGACCAGGGGGCGGCGGCACCCGACCCGCGCGGGTGCCACGCCGCCGATGTCCCCCGAACGGCCGCCGAACGTGCCCCATTCGCCCGACTCTGATCGCGGGTCACCGGGGCCGCACCTAGCGTGGCGGACATCGAGGCGCACATTCCCCGACATGTGGAAACGGTTCCGCAAATGCACCTCGGGACCCGGAGGACTGACATGCGTGCGATACGCACCGCTTCCGCCGCACTGCTCGCCACGGCCGTCACGGGAGCCGCCCTCGCGCTCGGGGCCCCTGCCGCCACCGCCGCGGAAGCCCAGCCGATCACCTCGTTCGGCTTCGCCATCACCCCCTCGACGGTCGCGCCCGGCGGCCGCACCACGCTCACCGTGAGCGGCTGCGACGCGGCGTTCGCGACGGCGTCGTCCGGGGTCTTCGACGCGGTGAGCATTCCCCGCGGCCAGCGGGTGGTCGTCGCAGTCGACCGCGACGCCCGCCGGGGCGCCGTGTACTCGGTGACGTTCACCTGCAACAACGAGAACGGCTCGGCCGATCTGACCATCGCCGGCGGCACCGTCCAGCCCACCACCCTGTCCACCGCGGTCGCCCAGGGCGTGCGCGGCGGCCTCGGAGGCAGCGTCTCGGGCATGTCCCCGGGAGAGATCGCCGCGGGTGCCGGGCTGTTCGTGGTGGCCGCGGCGGGTACGGCGTACGTGGTGCGCCGCCGCTCGGGCGCCCGCCGCCACTGACGGCCCCCGCCGACGGCCCCCGCGAGGGAGCTCCGTACGCCCGTCGCCCCCGAGTCCAGGCCTGGACTCGGGGGCGACGGGCGGTTCCGCGATCCGACCGGGGAGGTTCGGCCGGTCAGACGCGACCGCGGGTCGCGCGGCGACGGCGCATCAGGTGGATGCCCGCGCCCAGGGCCGCCGTGCCCACGAGGCCGGCGCCGATGGCCGTCTCGGTGGCGGTCGGGCCGAAGGAGCCGCCGAGACCGCCCTGGGCGCCGCGGCCGTCGAGGACCTGGAACTGGTGGGTGCCGACGAGGCTGCTGCCGTTGCAGCGGACGGAGAGCGTGTGCCGGCCGGGCACGGCGTGGTTGAAGATCCGTACCGTCGCGAAGCCGATCGCCCCGGGCGAGAGGGCGGTCTCGGGAAAGTTGCCGGGTGAGAAGACCGTGCCGCCCTGGTGGCAGCCCGAGGCGCTGACCTGCATGGTCGAGCCCTGGTGCACGGAGAAGGGGTTGACGGTGATGTTCGTGGGCCCGCCGCCGGGAGCACCGCCCGCGGCTGCGATGGGTGTTGCGAGTCCGAGGACGGCGAAGGCCGCGGCGGCGGCCGTCACAGCGCGTGAAGCACGCATGGTGGAACCTCCAGCGGGAAGCGCCCCGGACCGGTGGCCCGGGCTGATCGACGAGAACGCCTCCCATGACGAACCATCACCGGACGCACCATCCGCCGCATTTCGCCCTGGCCCGCCCGAGGGGCGCGACACGCCGGGCCGCGAGCCCCCGGATCTGACGGATCCCCAGGTCACGACCCATCAGACGCTTATCTGACATTTACTCGGATGGACGCACCCCTTCCGGACGGGGGCCACCCGTTCGCTCCTTCCTCCTCGCCTTCCCGTCCGACCCGACTTAGCGTGCGGGAAGGAGGGGGAAGAGAACGCGGGAATCCGGATCCCGCGTCGGGAAGGGAGAGCCATGACCGAGGACGAGACCGGGCAGCCGAGGAAGCGGTCCCCCTGGGGCGTCCTGGCGCTGGTCATGCTCACCGGCCTCGCCATGATCAGGAACGGGGCGAACGTGGAGCCGGGCCCGCCCCAGCCCGCCGCGGCCGCCGCCGTGAGCGCCTCCTCCGACAGCGCGGCCACGGCCGCGCCCGTGCCGCCGGCCGACCTGGAGGCGCTGGAGCACTCGACGGTGGAACGGATCCGCATCCCCTCGATCAACGTCGACGCGCCCGTCATGTCGGTCGGCCTCGACGCCGAGGGCTGGATCGACGCCCCGCCCCCGCAGGACCCGAACCTGGCCGGCTGGTACCTCAACGGCATCGCGCCCGGGCAGCGCGGGTCGGCGGTGATCGTGGGCCACGTCGACAACGCCCAGGGCCCCGCGGTCTTCTACGGCCTCGGCTCGGTCCGCAAGGGCAGCCAGATCGAGGTCAGCCGGTACGACGGGCGGACCGCCGTCTTCGAGGTGTACGGCGTGGAGGTGTTCTCGAAGCACGACTTCCCCGGCGCCCGCGTCTACGGGGACACCGGCCACCCCGAGCTCCGGGTGATCACCTGCGGCGGCGGCTACTCGAAGGCCCGGGGCTACGACGGGAACGTGGTCGTCTTCGCGCGCATGGTGGACACCCGCTGAACCGCGGCGGGCCGGGAGGGCCTCACGCGTCCTCGTCGGCGTCCTCCGGCGGGCCCTCCTCCAGGCGCCGCAGGCCGTCCTCCGTCGGCACGGGAGGGGTCCAGCCGTGCTCCCGGGCGCGCCGGACGAACTCCTCGTCCAGCGCGACGTGGTAGCGCTCCACGTAGTGCGCGAGGTCGGAGTACCAGCACCACGCGCCGTCCGTGAGGACGCGCAGCCCGTCGATGCGCTCGCGCCCCGGGGCGAGGACGTCGTGCACGTCCGAGGTGGCGGCGGCCAGTACGGTGCCCGCGCGCAGGTACCGGACGAGCCCGGCCTCGTCGGGCCCCGGCCGGTCGCGCACGGCGTCCCGCAGCGAGGGACCGCCGGGGTTCCCGTGGTCGAGCTCCCGGTACCCGCCGAGGTAGCGGGGGGCCGGGGCGGGGCCGTCGCTCACGCGCGGGGGTCCGACGGGGTGCCGGCGGCCTCCCGTACGCCGAACCAGTGCTCGGCCCCGTACTCCTCGAACCGCTCCACCTCGGTGAAGCCCAGTCTCGAAGCGAGCCGCATCGCACGGTCGTTGGCGGTCTGCGTGGTGAGCACCACGGGCTCGCCGGGGAAGGCGCCGGCGAACCAGTCGAGCGCCGCCCCGCACGCCTCTGCGGCATAGCCGCGTCCCCACGCCTGCGGGAGGAACAGGTAGCCGAGTTCGGCCTCGCCGCCTTCCGGACGCACGCGGCCGGGGCGGGCCGGGTCGCGGCGGTCGAGCGAGACCATGCCGGCCATCGCCCCGTCGAGTTCGGCCACGAAGAGGCCGAGGCGCCGCCCGGGCACCTCCGGCACCGCGCGTTCCAGCTCGTCGCGGGGCCGCGCGCCGCCGGTGTGGGCGCCGACCTCGGGCGAGGCGAACAGCTCGATGAACGCCGCGCGGTCCCGGGCCTCGGACGCGCGGAGCACGAGCCGCTCGGTCTTCAGCGGGGCGGGCGGCCAGACGACGGTGCCGTGTTCGGTCATGGCGGGCAACCTACCCCACGCCGACGGCGCCCGGCCGGGCCGGAGCGGGCGGACCGGCCGGGGGCGCCGGTCGCGCGGCACCCCCGGCCGGGGTCAGCGGCGCGGCGGGAGCTGCGGCAGCGTCATCTCGAAGCCGCGGTCGAGCAGCCGGGGCAGGTAGGTGCGCAGCGCCGCCACGCTCTGGGCTCGGTTGCCGCCCGCGTCGTGCGAGAGGACCACGACGCCGGGGGCCGCACCGCGCAGCACCCGGCTGATGATCGTGGCGGTGCCGGGTTCCTTCCAGTCGAGGGTGTCCACGGTCCAGGCGAGCGGCTCCATGCCGAGGTCGGCGCCGATCTCGAAGGCCGCTCGGTTCCACGCCCCGTACGGCGCGCGGAACCATACGGGGGCCTCCCCCACCGCCTTCTCGACGATCTCGCTGGTGTGGCCGATCTCCCAGGTCAGCCGGGGCCGGCTGAGCTTCGGGATCAGCGGGTGGGTCCACGTGTGGTTGCCGATGGCGTGGCCTTCGTCCGTCATCCGGCGCAGCAGGTCCGGGTGTTCGACGGCCATCTCGCCGCAGACGAAGAACACCGCGCGCGTGTCGTGGCGGCGCAGGGTGTCGAGGATGCCGGGCGTGTACCGGGGGTCGGGCCCGTCGTCGAAGGTGAGGACCATGTTCCGGCCGAGTGCGGGCACGTCGAGCAGCGGGCGGACGCGTACCGGCGGTTTCGCGGGCCGGTGGCGCGGCGGCAGTTCGGCGGTCATCGGGCTGAGCCGGTACGTGGACGGCACCTGGGGCCGTACGGCCTGCGGGGGCCCGGGATTCGGCGGGGCGGCGCCCGGGATCCGCGCGGGGGCGGCCGGGGCGCCGGCCGCGCCGGCGGGGCCCTGGGCGCCGCCCGGGGAGCCGGCCCGGCCGCCGGTCAGCAGTCCGGCGGCGACGGCGGTTCCGAGGAACACGGCGGTGCGCAGCAGGCCCCGCCGCCCCGGAAGCACTTCATCCGATTTCATTATCAATTGCTCGCACGCCAGACAGCGTGGGGCGTTCATCAACACTGGTCAAGGGGGTGAAAGCACCCGCTTGGCGCACTGGCCGATTGCCGCGCGCCGGGCTGGCCGGTTCCGTACGTCCAGGCGTGCGAGCAGCAGGTCCTCGCGTGACGAGGAGCTCCTCTCCGGGCGCCGGTCAGCCCCGGCGCACCAGCGGGAAGGGCAGCGTCTCCCGGATCGTGCGTCCCGTGAGGAACATGACGAGGCGGTCCACGCCGATGCCCAGGCCGCCGGTGGGCGGCATCGCGTACTCCAGGGCGTCCAGGAAGTCCTCGTCCAGCTCCATGGCCTCCGGGTCGCCGCCCGCGGCCAGCAGCGACTGGGCGGTGAGCCGCCGCCGCTGCTCAACCGGGTCGGTCAGCTCGGAGTAGGCGGTGCCCAGTTCCGTGCCGAAGGCGACGAGGTCCCAGCGTTCGGCGAGGCGCGGGTCCTTGCGGTGCTGGCGGGTCAGCGGCGAGACGTCGGTCGGGAAGTCCTTGTAGAAGGTGGGGAGTCCGGTCTTCTCCTCCACCAGCCGCTCGTACATCTCCAGGACCACGTCGCCCCGGGTGTCGTCGGGCGCGTGCGGAACGCCGGCGGCGTCGCACAGCCGGCGCAGCGCCGGTTCCGCCGTGTCCGCGTCGACCTCCTCGCCGAGGGCCTCGCTGATCGCCCCGTACACGGTCTTCACCGGCCACGGGCCGGAGATGTCGTGTTCGACGAGCCTGCCGTCGGGCCCCGCCTTCCGGGCGGTCGCCGTGCCGTGGGCGGCCAGGGCCGCGCCCTGGATCAGTTCGCGGGTGAGGTCCAGCATGACGTCGTAGTCCGCGAAGGCCTGGTAGGCCTCCAGCATCGTGAACTCGGGGTTGTGCTTGTAGGAGACGCCCTCGTTGCGGAAGGTGCGGCCCATCTCGAAGACCTTCTCCATGCCGCCGACGCACAGCCGCTTGAGGTACAGCTCGGGGGCGATGCGCAGGTAGAGGTCGAGGTCGTAGGCGTTGATGTGGGTGGTGAAGGGGCGGGCGTTGGCGCCGCCGTGGATCTGCTGGAGCATCGGGGTCTCGACCTCCAGGTAGCCGCGGTCGAGCAGGCCCTGGCGCAGCGCCTGGACGGCGGCGGACCGGGCCCTGACCACGTCGCGGGCCTCGGGGCTGGCGACCAGGTCGAGGTAGCGGCGGCGCACCCGGGCCTCGGGGTCGGCCAGGCCCTTGCGCTTGTCGGGCAGCGGGCGCAGGCACTTGCCGGTGAGCTGCCAGGAGCGGACCACGACGGAGAGCTCGCCGCTGCGGCTGGCGCCCACCTCGCCGGTGGCGACGACGTGGTCGCCGAAGTCGACCGTACGGGTGAACTCTGCCAGGACGTCGGCGCCGGACCCGTCGCGCGTGAACATCAGCTGGAGGTCCCCGGACCAGTCGCGCAGGCCGGCGAAGACGACGCCGCCGAGGTCGCGCACGACCATCACGCGCCCGGCGACGGTGACCTCCTCGCCCGTCCGCGCGTCCGGCGCCGGGCCGGGATGGGCTCGGCGGAGCTCCGCGAGGGTGTGGGTGCGCTCGGGGATGCCCACCGGGTACGGGTCGACGCCGGCGGCCTGGAGGCGGGCGAGCTTGAGGTGGCGGACCCGGACCTGCTCGGGCAGGGCGGAACCGGTGCCGGCGTCGGCCGCGCCCTCCTCCACCAGGCCGAGTTCGTCGATGGGGGGCAGGCCCGCGGTGGTGGCGGGGGCCGCGGCGGCGCCGGCACGCGGCCGCCCCCGGCGCCGGAGCCTGTTCAGGCTGGGTACGGAGACGAAGCCCTCGGCGATGCCGGAGGCGAGGCTGATGCGCGCGAGGGAGCCGGCGTCCCCGTAGCAGAGGAACCGCGGGTGCCACTCCGGCTGGTACTTCACGTTGGAGCGGTACAGCGCCTCCAGCTGCCACCAGCGGGAGAAGAACAGCAGCAGCCTGCGCCACAGCCGCAGCACCGGTCCCGCGCCGATCCGGCCGCCCTCCTCGAAGACGGAGCGGAAGACGGCGAAGTTGAGGGAGACGCGGCGCACCCCGAGCTTCGGGGCCTGCGCGCACAGCTCGGCGACCATGAACTCCATGACGCCGTTGGGGGCCTTGCGGTCCCGGCGCATCAGGTCCAGGGAGATGCCGTCCTTGCCCCAGGGGACGAAGGAGAGCAGGGCGATCAGGCCGCCCTCGCCGTCGAAGGCCTCCACGAGCAGGCAGTCGCCGTCCTGCGGGTCGCCGAGGCGGTCGAGGGCCATGGAGAAGCCGCGTTCGGTCTCGGTGTCGCGCCAGCGGTCGGCGCGGTCGACGATCCGGCGCATCTCCTCCTCGGTGAGGGCGGAGTGGCGGCGGATCACGGTGGTGCACCCGGCGCGCCGGACCCGGTTCACGGCCTGCCGGGTGACGCGCATGTCCCGGCCGTCGAGGTCGAAGTGGGCGACGTGCAGGATCGCCTCGTCGCCGAGCTGCAGTGCGCCGAGGCCGGAGCGGGCGTACGCGGTGGCGCCCTCCTCGGAGGCGCCCATCACGGCCGGCTGCCAGCCGTGGCGGCGGGCGACGGCCAGCCACTCGTTGACCGCGGCGGTCCAGGCGCCGGGGTCGCCGACCGGGTCGCCGGAGGCGAGGCAGACGCCGGCCTCGACGCGGTAGGTGACGGCGGCCCTGCCGTTGGGGGCGAAGACCACGGCCTTGTCGCGCCGGGTGGCGAAGTAGCCGAGCGAGTCGTTGCGGCCGTACGCCGCCAGCAGGGCCCGGATGCGCGGCTCCTCGTCCCCGTGCAGCGCGGCCTCCAGGCGCTGGGAGCGGAAGAGCGTGGCGGCGGCGTTGAGCAGGGCCAGGGCGCCGAACAGGCCACAGAAGAAGTACACGGGCCGGGGCGGCCGGCCGTCGAACTGGCGGGCGGAGAAGAGGCCGCCGAAGACCTGCTTGGCGGCCCAGTCCAGCCACTGGGACCGGGGCAGCGTCCCCGGCCAGATGGCGACCAGCGCCCAGCCGAGGAAGACGGCCAGCAGGAGGCCGAGGCCCAGGACGAGCAGGGCCCGCCACACCGCGCCGTGGCGGGAGGCGGCGTAGAACTCGCTGCGGGCGGTGACCAGCAGGGCGAGGGCGGCCACCGCGACGATGATCGAGGGGACCGAGTACCAGTACCAGCCGTCCGCGAGGAAAGCCGCGTCGCTGAGGACCAGCAGGGTCAGGTAGGCGACGACGACCCACCAGGCCACCTTCTTGCGGCTGCCGAGTGCGGCTGCGAGCAGGAAGAGGAAGACGGCGTAGGCGAGGTTGGCGCTGACCGGGACCAGGACGGCGTCGAGGAAGCGCACGACGGGCCGCAGGACACGCCGGAGCACCGGGAAGAGCGCCAGCAGCACGCAGAGCAGTCCGATGGTGCCGAAGAAGGCTCCGAAGGCGTCCGGCACCCGGTTCAGGAAGCGGTTCCTGGTGCCCTGCGTCTGCTCCACCGTGACACTCATGATTCGCACTGTAGGCAGGGGCGCGGCGTGGCGCGCGGCGGAGGAGCCGGGCCCCCTGGGCCTGCGCCCAGGCCGTCGCGGTCCTCGACGGGGCCGGGGTGGCGCCGAGGTCGAGGGCGCCGTCCTGTCCGGCCCGGACGGCGGCGGCCCTGTCGCCCGCGTCCGCGGCGTGGGAACACCTGTTCGCAGGCGCTTCCGGCGCGGGGTCTCGGCGGGCCGGGCCCGGTCAGCGGCCCATGACCAGGCCGTCCTTCGCCGCGCCGCGGCTCAGCACCGCCTCGCGGATCACGTCCCGCGCCGTCTCGTAGTCGTCCCGGCCGGGGTCCTTCGCCAGCGCCTCGGGCAGGTTCACCACCTTGCCGGCGTCGAGGTCCATCAGCTGCGGGACGAACTCCGCCCGGGTGACCCGCCACCGCTGCCCCGCCGCCGGGGGCGCGAAGGTGAAGCGGCCGATGGAGCCGTAGTTGCCCCGGGGGTCGACCTGGCCGGAGTGGTTGATCATCGTGCCGGCGACCTGGTCGCCCATGCCGTAGACGATCCAGGTGCCGTTGACCTTCTCGTAGGCCTGCGGGACGTGGGCGTGGGTGCCGAGGATCAGGTCGACGTCCGGCCGGGTGCCGGTCTTCGACGCCGTCAGGGCCCGGCCCAGGTCCAGCTGCCTCGCGTCCGGTTCGGTCTGCCACTCGGTTCCCCAGTGCAGGCTGACCAGGACCACGTCCGCGCCCGCCTTCCGGGCCGACCGCGCGTCCGCGACGATCCTCTTCTCCTCCGTCAGGTTCACGGCCCAGGGCTGCCCGTCGGGCATCGGGTAGCCGTTGGTGTCGAAGGTGTACGCCAGGTGCGCGACCCTCGCGCTGCCCGCCCGGTACGTGGTCACCCTGCGGGCCTCCTCGGCGGTGCGGGCGGACCCCGCGTGCCCGAGGCCCGCCCGGTCGAAGGCCTCCAGGGTGCGGCGCACGCCGTCGGCGCCGTCGTCCAGGGTGTGGTTCGAGGCGGTGGAGCAACCGTCGTAGCCGGCGTCCTTGAGGCCCGCCGCCACCTCGGGCGGGGACTTGAAGGCGGGGTAGCCGGTGAAGGGGCCGCCGTCGGGCCCGTACACGGTCTCCATGTGGCACAGCGCCAGGTCGGCCTTCGACACCACCGGCTTGACCAGCGAGAACATCGGTCTGAAGTCGTAGCCCTCGCCGCCCGCGTCGGCCTGGGCGCGCCGGATGACCGAATCGTGCGGCAGGACGTCGCCGCTGGCCACCAGGGTGAAGCCGCGGGCCGCCGGGGAGCCCGCCGCGTTGCCGCCCGCGGCGGGCGACTGCCGTCCGGCGAGGCGGGCCTGCGCTCCGCCCTGTCCCGCGGAGCAGCCCGCCGTGCCGGCGGCCACGAGGACGACGGCGAGGGCGGCGGCCGCCCGCCGCACGGGCGGGCGCGTGCGTCCCGGCGTCCGTCCGGGTGTGCCCCCGGGGGTGCTGCCCGTCGAGCCCGATCCCGCCGAACCCGAACCCCTCGAACCCGAACCCCTCGAACCCGAACCCGTCGACCCCATAGGACCAGACTCCCATTTGTAGGACTATCGGATGTTCTAAATCCCGAATCCACAGAACCCGCGACGCGAAGTCAAGGAGCGGCGCCGTTCCGCTCACCGGAACGGCCGAACCGCGCGGACCGTTCACCGCACCGTTCGGACCGTTCGTCGCACCGGCCGCCCGCCCGGCGGCCCTCACGGCGCGCTTGGGCGCGCCGCCGCCGCCCGGCGGTTCCCGCGGCCCCACCCGCAGGTCAGGGTGGGTCCATCCGGCCCACTCAGCCCCCCGGGAAGGAGCCCAGAGGTGAGCCGCACCGTCACCCTCCGGCGCACTGGCGCCGACGAGCTGGCCGAACTCCAGCGCGACCACGGCCGGGCCCTGTACGGGTTCCTGCTGGGCCTGACCCACGGCGACGCCCAGCGCGCCGAGGACCTGGTCCAGGAGACCCTGGTGCGGGCCTGGCAGCACCCCGAGGCCTGGCAGAGCGAGCACGCCTCCATGCGGCCCTGGCTCTTCACCGTCGGCCGCCGGCTGGCCATCGACGCCCGCCGCGCCCGCCTGTCCCGCCCCCAGGAGGTGGAGGCCGAGGCGCTGGACCAGCGGCCCGCCCCCGAGGACCGGTACGAGACCTCCCTGACCGCCATCGACGTGCGCCGCGCGGTCGGCTCGCTGGGCCCCGAACACCGCGAGGTGCTCGTCCAGGTCTACTTCCGCGACCGTTCCGTCTCGGAGGCCGCACAGGCACTCGGCATTCCCGCGGGCACCGTCAAGTCCCGCACGCACTACGCCCTGCGGGCCCTGCGGAAGGGCCTGCCGGGGTACGGGCTCGGCGCCTGACCACCCGGCGCCGCGCCGTCCGTCCAGAATCCGGCCGGAGTCATGAGCAGACTGTGCCCAGGGCGCATCGAATTTGCCATCAGACCGTTCAAGTTGAGTAAACGTCCCCCGCCCGTCCCACCGCTGCGTGAAGGCTCGGGGCAGACGGCGGCAGGCTCGACACGCGGGAGAAGGTGGAACGGTGCGCCCCGAGGGTGGTAACGGCACCAGTGACGGTGGGGTCGCGGTGCCCCTGGCATGGCTCTACGCCGAGTACATCGCGGACGAACTCCTGCGCACGGGACGGCTGATCCCCGTCAGCACCCTGGAGTTCCGGGCCGGCCGCGACACCCTCGCCCTCACCATCTACCTCTCCGACGCGGCCGGCGAGCTGTCCGGCATCCGCGTGGTCTCCCAGCTCGACGAGTGGCTCTCGCTCACCGCGTACGGGCACCCCTGGCGCGACTGGGTGCAGACCCGCTTCCTCCAGCTCGGCGAGGAGGTACGGGAACGCGGCGGCGACGACGCCGACCTGGAGCTGGCCCGGGCCGCCTGGCGCTGGCTCGACCGCACCGAGCTCTACGCCACCAACCTGGACCCGGCCCACCGCGAAGGCGCCGGCCTGGACGAGAACGTCCGGGTCTGGACCCCCGCCTGGCAACTCGGCCTGCCCCTGGGCCACCTGGCGATGCACCTGTTCTGAGCGGCCTCGCACCCCCTGCCGGACGGTGCGGCCGTCGCCGCACCCGCACCCGCCCCCCTGCACCCCTGCAAGGGAGTACGGCCGCCCCCGCGCTCACCCGGTCGGCACGGCCGCCCCCGCGCCGGGATGCACCCCCGCCCGGTACTTCGGCACCCGGACCGTCACCTTCATGCCCGCGCCCACCCCGGTCTCGATCACCAGCCCGTACGCGTCGCCGTACACCTGCCGCAGCCGCTCGTCCACGTTGCGCAGCCCGATCCCGGACGGAGCGGGCCCCTCGCCCGCGAGCAGCGCCCGCAGCGCCGCCGGGTCCATGCCCACCCCGTTGTCCTCGACGGTCACCACGGCCTCGTCGCCCGCGTCCCGCGCCGCGATCGTGATCCGGCACTCGGCCACCGAGGTGCCGAGGCCGTGCTTGACGGCGTTCTCGACCAGCGGCTGGAGGCACAGGAACGGCAGCGCCACCGGCAGGACCTCGGGCGCCACCTGGAGCGTGACGGTCAGCCGGTCGCCGAACCGGGCACCGGCCAGCGCCAGGTACTGCTCTATGGAGCGCAGTTCGTCGGCGAGCTGGGTGAAGTCGCCGTGCCGGCGGAAGGAGTAGCGGGTGAAGTCGGCGAACTCCAGCAGCAGTTCGCGGGCCCGCTCCGGGTCGGTGCGCACGAACGAGGCGATGGCGGCCAGGGAGTTGAAGATGAAGTGCGGGGAGATCTGGGCGCGCAGGGCCCGTATCTCGGCCTCGATCAGCCGGGTCCTGGACAGGTCGAGCTCGGCCAGCTCCAGCTGTACGGACACCCAGCGGGCCACCTCGGTCGCGGCCCGCACCAGCACCGCCGACTCGCGCGAACCGTAGGCCACCAGCGCCCCGAGCACGCCCTCCTCGCCGGTGAGCGGGGCGATCACCGCCCAGCGCAGCGGGCAGCCGGGATCGTCGCAGCCGGTCTCGACGGCGATGCTGCGCCCGGAGTCGAGCGACGCGGCGACCTTGCCCATCACCACGTCCACGTGGTGCCCGGCCCCGGGCCCGTCCCAGGCCAGCACCGTGCCCCGGTCGGTCAGGCAGAGCGCCTCGGTGCCGAGCAGCGGCCGCAGGCGCCGTACGGCCTTCCGCGCGGTGTCCTCGGTGAGCCCGCCGCGCAGCGGGGGCGCGGCCAGCGAGGCGGTGTGCAGGGTGTGGAAGGTGGCCCGCTCGACCGGCGTGCCCAGGTCCAGGGAGCCGCGGCGGTCGCCGCGCACCGCCCACCAGCGGCCGAGCGCCGCCCCCGCGGCGAGCAGGGCGAGACCCCCGAGGACCAGCCCGGCCAGCACCTCGCCCGTCATCGCAGGCCCTCCGGGAGGTGCAGCCGGGTCAGGGTGGCCGCCGCCCCGGCCGGCACCCGGTCCCGGGTGGCGACGGAGACGGCCACCATCGTCAGGAAGCCCAGCGGCACCGACCAGACGGCCGGCCAGGCCAGCAGCGTGTGCGCCCAGCCCCCGCCGGGCACCCCGGCCCGGGTGGCCAGCACGGCCGTCAGCGCCGCCCCGCCGCCGACCAGCAGCCCGCTGGCGGCACCGGGCGCGGTCAGCCCCCGCCACCAGATACCCAGCACCAGCAGCGGGCAGAAGGAGGAGGCGGACACGGCGAAGGCCAGCCCCACCGCGTCGGCCACCGGCACGTTCACGACGAACCGGCTGACCAGCAGCGGCACCGCCATGGCCACGACCGTCCCGAGCCGGAAGGCCCGCACCCCGGACCCGGCGGGCCGGACGCCCGCTGCGGACCGGCGCCGCAACCGCAGCCGGCGGGGCAGCGCGTCTTTGGTGAGCACGCCGGCGACCGCCATGGTCAGGCCGGAGGCGGTGGACAGGAAGGCGGCGAAGGCGCCGCCGGCGAGCAGGGCGCCCAGCAGGTCTCCGGCCACGCCGCCGACCATCCGCTCGGGCAGCACCAGCAGGGCCGCGTCGGCGCTGCCGGACAGGGCGAGTTCGGGGGCGTAGATGCGGCCGAGCGCGCCGTAGACGGGCGGCAGCAGGTAGAAGGTGCCGATCAGGCCGAGCACCACGAGGGTGGTGCGGCGGGCGGCGGTGCCGTGGGGGCTGGTGTAGAAGCGGACCGCCACGTGCGGCAGGCCCATGGTGCCGAGGAAGGTGGCGAGGATCAGCCCGTAGGTGGCGTAGAGCGGGTGTTCCTCGCGGCTGCCGGAGAGCGGCTGCGACCACTGCGTGCCGGTGGCTCCCGAGGGGGCCGCGCGCTCGGGTACCCGCGCCCCCTCGGGGAAGTCCAGGACGGTGCCGGCCTCGACGCGGTGGGGGCCGGCGGCCAGGGCCACGGGCCGGCCGCGGTGGTCCCGGCCGTCGACGCGGCCGGTGACGGTCACGGTGAGCGGTGCGGCGAGGTCCAGGCGTACCGTGTCGGCCACGCGTACGGCCGACTGCTCGCGGAAGTGGGGCGGTTCGGCGAACCGGGCGCGCGGGGCGCCGTCACCCGCCCACGCGGCCAGCAGGAAGAAGGCGGGCACCAGCAGGGCGGTCAGCTTCAGCCAGTACTGGAAGGCCTGGACGAAGGTGATGCTGCGCATGCCGCCGGCCGCGACCGCGCCGGTGACCACCACGCCGACGACGAGGGCGCCGACCCAGTCGGGGGCGCCGGTCAGGATGTGCAGGGTCAGGCCGGCTCCCTGGAGCTGCGGGAGCAGGTAGAGCCAGCCGATGCCGACGACGAACAGGCCGGCCAGCCGGCGGACGGCGGCGGATTCGAGGCGGGCCTCGGCGAAGTCGGCCAGGGTGTAGGCCCCGGAGCGGCGCAGCGGCGCGGCGACCAGCACCAGCAGCACGAGGTAGCCGGCGGTGTATCCGACGGGGTACCAGAGCATCTCGGGCCCCTGGAGCAGGACCAGGCCGGCGATGCCGAGGAACGAGGCGGCGGAGAGGTACTCGCCGCTGATGGCGGCGGCGTTGAGGCGGGGGCCGACGGTGCGCGAGGCGACGTAGAAGTCGGAGGTGGTGCGGGAGATGCGCAGCCCGAGGCCGCCGATGAGGAGGGTGCCGAGGACCACGGCGGTGACGGCGGCGACGGCGTGGGCCTGGTTCACGGGCGGCCCTCGTTCCGGTCGGCCGGCTCGGTGACCAGGGTGGTGAAGTCGCGTTCGTTGCGCTCGGCGCGGCGCACGTACCAGCGGGCCGTCAGCCACATCACCGGGTGCACGGCGACCCCGAGCACGGCCCAGACCAGCGGGGCGGGCGCGGTGCCGCTGGACGTGTGCGGGAGGGCGAACAGCAGCGGGAGGCCGCCGACGAGGAGGACGAGGGCGGCCAGGGCGGCGAGGGCGGTGCGGAGCTGGCTGCGCATCAGGGCCCGTACGTAGGTGGCGCCGAGGGAGGTCTGCTCGGTGATCTCGGAGCGGGCCGGGGTGGGCACGGGGGCCCGGCGGCGGGCGGGCAGGGGCACGCCGGTGACGGTCTCGCGGCGCGGTACGTGCGCTTCGCCGCGCGGGGCGGGAGCCCCGGCATGCGGCGCAGAGGCTCCGGCCTGCGGGGCGTGGGCGTCGGGGTGGTCCCCGTACGGGACCGGCGGCCGGTCCGGGCTGTCGGCGGCCACCGGTCAGCCCCGGGCCCGGCGCATCAGGAGGTCGCGCAGTTCGCGGGCGTGGCGGCGGCTGACGGCCAGTTCCGCGGCCCCGACGCGGACGGTGGTGGCCCCGGCGTCCACCCGGAGTTCGTCGATGCGGGCCAGGGCGACCAGGTGGCGGCGGTGGATGCGCACGAAGCCGCGGGCGGCCCAGCGCTCCTCCAGGGTGGACAGCGGGATGCGGACGAGGTGGCTGCCGGTGGCGGTGTGCAGGCGGGCGTAGTCGCCCTGCGCCTCCGCGTACGCGATGTCGTCGACCGGCACGAAGCGGGTGACGCCGCCGAGTTCGACGGCTATCTGCCCGTCGGCCGGCGGCTGCGCGGGGATCCAGGCGGCCCCGGGGGCCGGCGGACCGGCCGGCTCGCCGGCGGTGCCGGGGCCCGGGACCTGCTGGACCTGCTGGACCTGCTGGGGCCGGTGGGCCTGCTGGGCTTGCTGGGCCTGCTGGAGGTGCTGGTCGCAGACCCGCCGTACCGCTTCCGCGAGGCGTTCGCGGCGTACCGGCTTGAGCACGTAGTCCACCGCCTTGAGGTCGAAGGCCTGGACGGCGAAGCCCTCGTGGGCGGTGACGAACACCAGGTGCGGGGGGCGGGCGAAGCCGGACAGCAGGCGGGCCACGTCCAGGCCGGTGAGCCCGGCCATGTGGATGTCGAGGAAGACCACGTCGACGGCGTCGGGGCTGTCGGGCCCGGCCTCCAGGGCGCGGCCGATCCGCCGCAGCGCGCCGGTCGCGTCGTTGGCGCCCTCGGCGCTGCGCACGCGCGGGTCGGCCCGCAGCAGGTACAGCAGTTCCTCAAGGGCGGGTTTCTCGTCGTCGACGGCCAGCGCGCGCAGCATGCCGCGCAGTGTAAACGGCCTATTTCAGCAGGCGGGAGAGGCGTCTGTCGGCCAGCGGCTTCCCGCCGGTCTGGCAGGTGGGACAGTACTGGAGGGCGGAGTCGGCGAAGGAGACCTCGCGGATGGTGTCCCCGCACACCGGGCAGGCCTCCCCGGCGCGGCCGTGCACGCGCAGTCCGCTCTTCTTCTCCGCCTTCAGCCGCCCGGCGGCGACGCCCCGGGAGCGCTCGACGGCCTCGGCGAGGGTGGTCTCCAGGGCCTCGTAGAGGCGGGTCACCTCGTCCTCGCCGAGCTTCGCGGCGAGTTTGAAGGGGGACGTGCGGGCGGCGTGGAGGATCTCGTCGCTGTACGCGTTCCCGATGCCGGCGATGACGCTCTGGTCGCGCAGCACGCCCTTGATCTGGCGGCGTTCACCCGTGAGGAGCGCGGCGAACGCGGCCCGGTCGAAGCCCTCGGCGAGCGGGTCGGGTCCGAGGCGGGCGATGCCGGGCACCTCGGCCGGGTCGTGGACCACGTACACGGCGAGGCGTTTCTGGGTGCCGGCCTCGGTGAGGTCGAAGCCGCCGCCGCCCTCCAGGGCGAGGCGCAGCGCGAGGGGTCCCTTGCCGGGGCGGGGCGGGGTGGCGGGCAGGGTGTCCTGCCAGCGCAGCCAGCCGGCCCGGGCGAGGTGGGTGACCAGGTGCAGGTCGCCGAAGGAGAGCGCGAGGAACTTGCCGTACCGGGCGGTGGGCCCGGCGGTCCGTCCGTGCAGGGCGGTCAGCGGCGGGTCGTACGTCTTGAGCACACTGACGGCGGCGGGCCAGACGCGCTCGACGACCCGGCCGGCGAGGTGCTCGTCGAGGAAGTCCCTCAGGGCCTCGACCTCCGGCAGTTCCGGCATGTATCCCAGCCTGCCGCACAGAGCCGCGTGTGGCGCGCCGGGCGCCGTCCGGCGGCGCGGGCGGCGACGCCGCCGCCCGTCAGTCCATGATGAACTCGCACCACACGCACTTGCCGCTGCCGCGGGACTCCACGCCCCAGACGTCCGCGAGGCGGTCCACCAGCATCAGCCCGCGGCCCGAGACACCGGATTCGCCGGCCTCGCGCCGGCGCGGCAGGGCGCTGGAGCGGTCCTCGACCTCGACGCGGAGGCGGCGTTCCGGGCCGGTGAGGACGCGGAGGGTGACGATCGCCGGCCCCTCGGTGTGCATCAGGGCGTTGACGATCAGCTCGTCGGCGACCAGCTCGATCTCGTCGGTCCGCTCCCCCGCACCCCACGTCCGCACCGCCGCGCCGATCATGTGCCGGGCGGAGATCAGCGCCTCGGGGTCGTTCTGGGCCACGTGCTGCTGGAGGCGGCCGCCCCCGCGCGGGGTCTCCTCGACGCGGCGGCGGAGCAGCAGCAGCGCCATGTCGTCGTCGCCGCCCCGCTCGTCGACGATCTCGCAGAGCCGGTCGGCGAGGCTCTGGAGTTCGACGGGGCCCCGCTCGATCTGGGAGGTGAGCGCCCGGATGCCGTCGTCGAGGTCGGCACCCGGCTGCTCGACCAGGCCGTCGGTGCACATCAGCAGGGTCTCGCCGGGGTCGAGTTCGACGGTGGTGACGGGGTACTCCAGGCGGCCGAACTCGGCGGAGAGGCCGAGCGGCATGCCGCCCTCGACCGGCACCCGCCGCACGTCGCCCCCGCGGGAGCGCAGCAGCGGGTCGATGTGCCCGGCGCGGACCAGCTGGACCACGCCGGTGGTCAGGTCTGCCTCGGCATAGGTGCAGGTGGCGAAGCGGTCGGTGTCGAGTTCGTGGAGGAAGCCGGAGGCGCGGGCCATCACGGTCGCGGGCGCGTGGCCCTCGGAGGCGTAGGCGCGCAGCACGATCCTGAGCTGGCCCATCACGGCGGCGGCGTGGGTGTCGTGGCCCTGGACGTCGCCGATGACCGCGCCGACCCGGCCGCCGGGCAGGGGGATGACGTCGTACCAGTCGCCGCCGATGTCGCGGCCCATGCGGGCGGACCGGTAGCGGACGGCGATCTGGGCGCCCGGGACGGTGGGGATGCGGCGGGGCAGCATCGCCTGCTGGAGCCCCTCGGCCAGTTCGTGCTCCTGCTCCAGCAGCATGGCCCGCTGGAGGCTCTGCGCGATGCTGCTGCCGAGCGCGACCAGCAGGTTCCGCTCGTCCTGGGTGAAGCCGTCCTTGTCCTGGTAGAGCAGGCCGATGGCGCCTATCGGCCGGGCCTGGGCGATCAGCGGCAGGTAGGCGGCGGCCGAGATCTCCATGTACGCGATCTTGTCCCAGAGGATCGGGTAGCCCTCGGCGAACTCCTCGGCGGACTCGATGAACCGCGGCTGGAGCGACCGGACCACCTCGCTCATCGGGTAGCCCTCGTCGATCCGGGTGTAGCGGGTGCCGGGCACGAAGCTGCCCTCGGGGCCCTCGGCGACCAGGTGGATCCGGCTGCCGGACTCGACCAGGCCCATCACCATGCCCATGGTGCCCAGGCGCTCCAGGCCCTGGCTGTCGCTGAGCGCGTCGATGACGTCCTGGACGGTGCGGGCGTGCGCGAGCGCCGCCGTGGTGCCCTCGACCACCGAGGTCTGGCGGCGGCGCTCCTCGTCGAGCCCGAGGCGCTCGGCGGAGTGGCTCAGCTCCTCGGTGGCGTCGCGGACGATGCCGATGATGCGGTACGGGCGGCCGTCGGCGTCCCGCATGACCCGGCCCTGGGTGTGGGTCCAGCGGTGCCGGCCGTCGCGGCAGCGGATGCGGAAGTAGGCGCCGTAGCTGTCGGAGCCGCTCTTGAGCGCGCTGGAGACCAGCGCGTCGAGCCGGACCGCCTCGGCGGGCGGCACCCGGGGGGCGAGGGACTCGGGGTGTCCGTCGTATTCGTCCGGCAGGACGTCGAAGACCTCGTGTGCGGCCGGATCCATGTGCATGAGTCCGGTGACCAGGTCCCAGTCGAAGCTGCCCATCCGGTTGAGCGCCAGGCTCTGGTCCGGGTGTGCGGGCCAGTCGTCCGGCAGCGATACGGTGGTCGGCACCGATCCACCATGACACTCTTCGGCCGATTCCTCGACAGGAGGCCGCCGCGCGGTGTGCTCGGCTCAGGCGTTCTCCAGGTAGGCGTCGGGATCGGGGGCCTGGGTGTCGCCGGTGCCGCCGTACGGGTCGTAGGGGTCGGGGCTGTAGGGGGCGTACGGGTCCCCGGTCGAGCCGTCCGGCAGTACCGGGACCTCGCCGGTGAGCGGGTCCCCGGGCGGGGTCTCCACGGGCAGGTCGGACGGGACGTCGCCGGGGAGTTCACCGGGCGTGGTGCCGGTCCCGGTGTCGGGGAGGGTGGGCAGCGGTTCCGCGGGGCTGCTGCGGTCCGGGGCGGTGGTGTCGGGCGACACGTCCGCGGGCGGCGGGGTGAGCGGCGGGCAGTCGGTGGCCCGTGCGGCGGGGGGCTCCGTTGTGGTGCCGTCGTCCGCTCTCGGGGTGGCGCTCAGGGGCGGGGTCGGGGTGGCGCAGGGGTCGCCGGAGCCGGTGTCCGGGCCGGTGGGCGCGTCGGAGGGGATCGGGCCGGTCGGGTCGTGGGCCGGCGGGACCGCGGGGCGGCGGTCCTGGGCGCCGTCGTCGCCGGTGGTGCGTTCGATCCAGGTGTTGTCGGTGATGTTGACGATCACCAGGTTGGTGACCGCCTGCGTGGTCGGCTTGATCACGACCACCTGGTGGGGCTGGTAGCCGGGCCAGGGCGCGCCCCGGTGCAGCTGTTTGCCCTCGACGGCGGCGGGCGGCATCAGCGGGTTGCCGCAGGCGCAGCGCACGCGGGGCAGGCCGCGCTCGTCGACGAGGACGGCGGTGCCGGCCTGGAGCACGGACTGGAAGCTGGTCGCCCGGCCGTCGCGGAAGCCGTGGTTGGTGACCCGGGTGTCGGCCCGCAGGACGACCGGGGTGAGGCCGCGCAGGAAGTCGGGGAGTTCGGCCTGGGCGACGCCCGCGGCCCGGGAGAAGGCGCGGGCCCTGGCCTGTTCGGCGGCGAGGAAGGCGACCTGCTGCTCGACGTCGCAGCTGCCCAGTTTGTGGGTGCCGCCGTAGAGGCCGGGGACGGCGCCGTTGATGGTGCGCAGGGTGGGTGCGCCGCCGCTGTCGGTCGGTTCGACGTCGGCCGTGCCCGACGTACCGCCCGTGCCGGAGGGGAGGGCGACGGAGGAGGTCGCCGTGGACGCGGTGAACGGGTCGGGGCCGGCCGCCGCCACGGGCTGGAGGTGGACCTCCTGGCCGCGGGTGGCGGCGCGGGCGCCGCCGCCGTCGGAGCAGGCCGCGGTGAGGAGGCCGAGGGCGGCCACGCAGGCGGCGAGGGGGTAGCTGCGGACCGTTGTTCGCACGGAATCTCCTCTTCAGCCTGGAATGACCTCATTGTCTGCGGGGCGGCGCACCGGGTCGCAAGCGGAGCGGGGCCGGGGGGTGACGCTGCGTGCACCAATGGCGGAGGGCGTCGCGCACCGAGACCTTCTTGAACATGTTCAAGAATCTGCGTAGGCTGCACCTGCGAGTTGAACACGTTCAAGGGGGGTGTGCCATGTCCGCGTTGAAGCTGCTGGTCGATCCGGTGGTGGCCCTGGGCATGCTGGCCGTCGTCCCGGCGGGCCTCCGGCTGGCCGGCTCCGCCGGACCGCGGGGGACGGGGGTCCTCACGGTCGCGGCGCGCTGGTGGCCGGTGGCAGCGCTGCCGGGAGCGGTCTCCCTCTGGCTGCCGAGGGGCGCCACGTCCACGGCCCTGGCGGCCGTGTACGCGCTGGCCGCCCTCGCCCTCGCGGCCCTGGCCGGAGCCCGGCTGGTCCGGGCGGGGCGGGGGGACGCGGCAGGGCGGGCGGACCGGGCGGGGGGCGGCGCGCGCCGGCCTCGGCCCCGGCTCCGGCTCCGTCCCCGGCTCCCGGCCGAAGAGGTGGCCCTGCTCACCGCCCTGGTATCGCCTTCGGTGGCCGCGACCGCGCTGGTCGCCGAGCGCGCCGGCCGGCACCTCTTCGGCTTCGACCTCGACATCCTGGCCCTGACCGTGCCCCACTTCCACTTCGCCGGCTTCACCGCGGCGCTGGTGGCGGGGCTGGTCTGCCGGGCGGCCGGGGCCGGGCCCCGGGCGCGCTTCGCGGCGTACAGCGTTCCGGCCGGGACGCTGCTCGTCCTCGCCGGGTACTTCGTCGACGATTGGCTGGAACTGGCCGGCGCACTCGTGCTGACCGCGGGCATGTGGACCGTCTCGCTGCTCACCTGGCAGGACATCCGCGGCCGCACCGCCGACCGTCTGACCCGCGCCCTGCTCGCCACCTCCGCGGTGGTCCTGCCGGCCACCATGCTGCTCGCGCTCAGCTGGGCCCTGGGCGAGGCCACCGGACTCCCCCACCTCAGCCTGACCTGGACCGCGGCCACCCACGGCCTCGGCAACGCCCTCGGCTTCGCACTGTGCTCGGTGCTGGCCTGGCACCGTCTGAAGGAGACACCGGCATGAACCCGCTGCTCGACCCCGGCGCCCTGAGCTACCCCGAGGCGGGCGCCACGCTGCGCGGCCCGCTGCCCGCCGGCTACCACCACCTGCGCCACCGCACCCGGGTCGGCACCGGCCGGGACGCCTTCGAGGCCGCCGGCCGGGCCGTCACCACCTTCGCGATGCACCGGGCCGTCGGCCTGCGGGTGCGGGCCGACCGGGAGCGCGCGGAGCCCGGCGTACGGCTGGACAACGGGCTCGGCATCGGCCGGCTGGAGCTGTCCGTGCCCTGCGAGGTGGTCTGGGCCGCGTACGAACGGGACCTCGCCGGCTTCGCGTACGGCACCCGGCACGGCCACCCCGAGCAGGGCGAGGAGTCCTTCGTGGTGGAGCTGGCCGAGGACGGGGCGGTGTGGTTCACGGTGACGGCGTTCAGCCGGCCCGCCACCTGGTACACCCGCCTGGCCGGGCCCGTCGTGCCGTTCCTTCAGCTGCGCTTCGCCCGCCTCTGCGGCCGCCGGCTGCGGCGGCTCGCGGCGGCCTGAGGCGCCCGGGCGGCCCCCGGGCGGATACTGGAGGGGATGGACTGGTTCACCGAGCCCGGCTACTGGCTGAGCCGGCTGGTCTTCCAGCGGGGTCTCGCCGGGCTGTACGCCGTGGCCTTCCTCGCCGCCGCGCACCAGTTCCGCGCGCTGATCGGCGAGAAGGGGATGCTGCCCGTACCGCGCTACGTGCGCCTGGTGCCCTTCTCCCGCGCCCCCAGCCTCTTCCAACTGCGCTACTCCGACCGGCTCTTCGCGGGCTGCGCCTGGACGGGCGTGCTGCTGGCCGCCGCGGTGGCCTTCGGCGCGGCCGACGCGGTGCCGCTGGGTGCGGCGATGGCCATGTGGCTCGTGCTGTGGGCCCTGTACCTGTCGATCGTCAACGTCGGGCAGACCTGGTACGCGTTCGGCTGGGAGTCCCTGCTGCTGGAGGCCGGCTTCCTGGCCGTGTTCCTCGGCAACGCCTCGGTCGGCCCGCCGGTGCTGGTGCTCTGGCTGGTGCGCTGGGTGCTGTTCCGGGTGGAGTTCGGCGCGGGGCTGATCAAGATGCGGGGCGACCCGTGCTGGCGACGGCTGACCTGCCTCTACTACCACCACGAGACCCAGCCGATGCCGGGGCCGCTGAGCTGGTTCTTCCACCGGCTGCCCCGGCCGCTGCACCGGGTGGAGTGCGGGGCCAACCACGTGACGCAACTGCTGGTGCCGGTGCTGCTGTTCACCCCGCAGCCGGTGGCCACGGTCGCGGCGGCCGTGATGGTGGTGACCCAGCTGTGGCTGGTGTTCTCGGGGAACTTCGCCTGGCTGAACTGGATCACCATCGTCCTCGCCCTGTCCGCGGTGGACTTCACCCTCTTCGGCGCCCCGGAGCGGACCGAGGCGGACTTCGGGGCGACCCCGCTCTGGTACACCGTCCTGGTCTGCGCGCTGACGGCCCTGGTCCTGGTGCTCAGCTACCACCCGGCCCGCAACCTGCTCTCCCGGCGGCAGGTGATGAACCGCTCGTTCGACTCCCTGCACCTGGTGAACGCGTACGGGGCCTTCGGTACCGTCGGCCGGATCCGCGACGAGGTGGTCGTCGAGGGCACCGCCGACCCGGTGCCGACGCGCGGGAGCGAGTGGCTGCCGTACGAGTTCAAGGGCAAGCCCGGCGACGTGAAGCGGATGCCGCGCCAGTTCGCCCCGTACCACCTGCGGCTGGACTGGCTGATGTGGTTCGCCGCGCTGAACCCGGGCTACGCGCGCGACTGGTTCGGGCCGTTCGTGACCCGGCTGCTGGAGAACGACCGGGACACCCTCCGGCTGCTGCGGCACAACCCGTTCCCCGACGCGCCGCCGGTCTACGTCCGGGCCCGCCTCTACCGCTACCGCTTCACCACCTGGCCCGAACTCCGCGCCACCCGCGCCTGGTGGCACCGCCGCCTCCTCCGCGACTTCCTCCCCCCGACCCGCCTGGCCACCGCCCGGGACCGGGGTGGCGAGTACGACGCGTACGAGACGTACGACGAGCCGGACGAGTAGGACCAGGCCCGGCACCGGGTCCGGGCGGTGACCCCGCAGCCGCAAGGGCTCCGAACGCCCGGCGGCGGTGCGGTCAGGTGCAGAAGACTTCGCGTGCCGCGGACGCGCCCTCGTTCCAGCCGTCCCTGAAGGCCTCGTTCGCGGACGCCGGCGGCTTGGCCGCGCAGTCCTCGCTGACGGCGTCCCAGCCTGCCGTGACCCCGGCCTTGTACGTGGTGCCCGGTCCGACGGTGGGTTCCGGGCCTCCGGTGCACACGGTGGTGGTGCCGCCCTGCGTCACGGCGTAGCGGCCGTCGGCCTTGTTGGCGATGCGGAAGGAGCCGCCGTCCGGCACGTTGAACACGGTGGTGGCGGAGCCCGGCGAGGACAGCTGCGCCTCCCCCGGCGTGAATCCCTTGCCCTCGATCGTGACCCGCTCCACCTGGTTCGGGTCCGAGACGGTGCAGGTGGCCGCCGGTGCGGCGGCGGGCGGCTGGGCGGACGACGCCGGTGCCGCCGCGAGCGCCGAGGCGCCCAGCGCGATCACGGCGGCCGCGGCGATGGTGCGCGCGGGTCGGTGCATGGTGCTTCTCCTCGGTGCCTCGTCGGGTTTGGCGCGACCGGGTCACATCCGGGCCCTCGGGCGCGGCCGGGCGCACGCGCGGTCCGGGCGGGCGGTCTCCCGGCTCCGGCCGGCGCGGGCCGTACGGAACGGCCGTCGGCCTCGGGGCGCGCGGTCCTGCCGCGCGCGGGCGGGCCGTAGTGGCTCCATCGTCCCCTGCCCGGTTCGGCGTGTCGACCGGACGGGCGGTGCCGGCAGACGACCTGCCCGGTGACGACGCGAAGGCGCCGCCCCCCTGCGGGAGCGGCGCCTTCGCGTGGTGTCGGGTGCCGGTCAGGCGATGGACGCCGAGACGATGGCCGCCACGGCCAGGTTGCAGGACGCGGTGACCCATACGGCGGGGTGTGGCTCCGGGTCGACGACTATGGCGCCGAGCTTCCCGGGGGTGACCAGGTCGAGCACGAGGAACGCGACCGCCATGAGGACCAGGCCGAGCACTCCGAAGGCGGCGGTCGACGCGAGGCCCTTGCCGAAGTCGTCGTACGTGGTCCAGATCGAGGTGAAGACGATGCCGCCGATGCCGAGGAGCGCGGAGCTGAGCATGAGGGCGGCGTTGCGGTTGCGCTCCTCCCAGATCTGCTTGGGCAGCTTGCCGGGGGTCAGCACGTCCACCAACACGATGCCGAGGATCAGCAGCACCAGGCCGAGCGCTCCGTAGGCGCTGGTCCGGCCAAGTCCGTTGACGATATCGCTCATGGTGAGGCGTGTCTCCCTAGGGGGGCTGGAAGGGGGGGCGGGGCGGGCCGGCCGAATTTATCGCATGGCAGCCGACCGGACCAGACGCCTGGAGGGCGCGGGGCCGGCGACCGGCCTGGGACGGCCTCAACTGCCAGAGCTGCGTCGTGTGCGAGGGGTGGGAGAGCGGCGATGACGGCAACTGCGCCGACTGCCCCCACCCGTTCTTCTCGCACGACACCGGCTAGGGCACTTGAGCGCCCGGAACGCCGAGGGAGCGGAGGAGGGCTGATTCCTTGTGGGGGGCCAGGCCCACCGGGGGGCGGTCGGGGCGGTGCGGGGCCGGGCCGTTCAGGGAGGTGAGCCAGGCCCAGGTGTCGGCCACTGTCTCGGCGACCGGGCGGCAGCGCAGGCCCGCGGCCAGGGCTCGGGTGACGTCGGCGCCGTGCACGGCCTGGCGGTCGGGGCCTTCGGGGAGCCAGACGGGGAGTTCGGTCCAGGGTTCGATGCCGGCGTCGAGCAGGACCGCCGGGTCGGTCCAGTGCAGTGCGGCGGTGCCGCCGGTGGCGGTGACGCAGGCGTCGAGCAGGTCGCCCAGGGTGGCGTGGCCGGGCGGGGAGACCAGGTCGTACGGGCCCGAGAGGCCGGCCGCGGCCGCGTCCAGGGTCCACCGCGCGAGGTCGCGCACGTCGACGTACTGGACCGCCTGGTCGTGCGGGCCGGGGGCGAGGACCGGGCCGCCGCGTGCGATGCGGGTCAGCCACCAGGGGAGGCGGCCGATGTTCTCGTACGGGCCGATGACCAGGCCGGCGCGGACGAACAGGGTGCGGCCGGCGCCGAAGGCGGCTTCCGCGGCGAGTTCGCCCCCGCGCTTGGCCTCGGCGTACGGGGCTTCGGTGAGGTCCGGCGAGGAGTCGACGACCGGCCCGTCCTCGGCCAGGCCCGGCGCCGCGGGGTGGGCGTAGACGGAACGGCTGGACACGTACACGTAGCGGCCGGCGCGCGGCGCCAGCAGGCGGGCGCTGTCCCGCACCGCGGCGGGGGCACCGGACCAGGTGTCCACCACCACGTCCCACTCCCCCGCGGCCAGCGCGGCCAGGCCCTCCGGGGTGGTGCGGTCGCCGTGCAGCGCGGCGGCGCCGGGAGGCGGCGCGTGGCGGCCGCGGTGGAAGACCGTGACCTCCCAGCCGCGGGCGAGGGCGTCCTCGGTGACGGCGCGGCCCACGAACTCGGTCCCGCCCAGCATCAGCAGTCTCATGGCGCCAGCCTGCCCGGCGGGCGGCACGGACGGAACGCCCGCTCGCCCACGGCGGACGGGCGTTCGCCGGGGGCGGACGGAGGGATGGATTCCGGAGGGGTGGCCGTGGTCGGCGACGCTCGGCACATGGCGGGCCCCCGTGCCGAAGGGGGCACGGGGGCGCGTCGTGGCCGGCTGTCAGTCGATGCCGGGCAGGATGTGCGGCTCCGCGAGGTCGTCCTCGTAGCCGGCGAGCCGGATGGGCGCCGACCGGGCCCACACCTCAAGGCTGCCCAGCTCGTCGGAACGGCGGCGGCCGCGCCGCTCGGTGGCTCGTTCCTTCAGGCCTTGATCATGCTGCGTCAACTCTGGTGTCACCGCGCACTCCTTTGCGTCGCGTAACCCGTCGGGCTCCCGCGCTCGGTCGCCTCCGACCGGTCCCAATCGTCCGTCGGGGCTGTGAAAAGGGCAGTTCGGTCGCGGTGGCGCCGTCTCGTGTTCACACGGTGGTGGCCTTGGTGGGGCTTTCCGTGCGCCTAAGGTTACACATATGAGCGGGGTCCCGCTCGATAGGGGGATGAATTCCGGCCTGTCTCCTTCCCGACCACGCCCGTTCAGCACCGCGTCCCCGGTCGTGTTCACCGGACCGTGGTCTGCTCGCCCCGTCGGACGGGGAAGGCTCGGCGCGAGCGGAGGCAATCGTGGTGGCGGACGAGACCGGCGAGGCGGACGTGCCCCGTGTGGGCAGTGTCGCGGAACTCATGGAGCTGCTGCACGCCTGCCGCGGGGCGTGGGACTCGCCCGACCGCAGCGGGGATCCGGTGGATCTGCACGATCACGCCCTGCAGACCGCACATCTGTTGCGCCGTTCCCACCCTGCGGACAAGGAACTTCAGGTGGCGGGGCTCGTGCACGACCTCGGCCATCTGCTCCGTCCGGGTGACGACGCGGGTCACGCGGACACCGCGGCGGACGCGGTGCGGGGGCTGCTGGGCGAGCGCGTGGCGCGGCTGGTGCGGCTGCACGTACCGGCGAAGCGGTACCTGGCGGCGGTCGAGCCGGGGCGGCCGCTGTCGGCGCAGAGCGCGCTGACCCTCGCCGCGCAGGGCGGGGTGATGGGCCGCGAGGAGGCGGCGGCGTTCGCGGCCGGTCCGGACGCGGGGGCGGCGGTGATCCTCCGCCAGGCCGACGACGCGGGGAAGACCCCCGGTCTCGACGCGGGGGTGATGGAGGACTGGCGCCCGGTCCTGGAGCTGGCCGCGGACCGGGCGTACGCCCGGAGGGCGGGGGCGCCGGGCCCCGCGTGGCGGGCGCGCGTGCGCCACGCGGGGACGGCCGGGGGCCCGGCGGGGACGGCCGGGGGCCCGGCGGAGGCCTCCGGGGGCCCGGCCTCCTACCAGTTGGCGGGCGAGTAGTCCTTCAGGAAGACGCCGTACAGGTCCTCGCCGGCCTCGCCGCGGACGACCGGGTCGTAGACGCGGGCCGCGCCGTCGACGAGGTCGAGGGGCGCGTGGAAGCCCTCCTCCGCCAGGCGCAGCTTGTCGTAGTGCGGGCGCTCGTCGGTGATCCAGCCCGTGTCGACCGAGGTCATGAGGATCCCGTCGGCCTGGAACATCTCCTGGGCGCTGGTCCGCGTCACCATGTTCATCGCGGCCTTGGCCGCGTTGGTGTTCGGGTGGCCCGCGCCCTTGTAGCCGCGGCTGAAGACGCCCTCCATCGCCGAGACGTTGACGACGTACGCGCGGCCGCTGGCCGACTGCCGGGCGGCCGCGGCCATGACCGGCCGCAGCTTGCTGATCAGGATGAACGGCGACGTGTAGTTGCAGAGCTGGGTCTCCAGCAGCTCGACCGGGGAGATCTGGTCGATGGTCTGCACCCAGGTGTTGGTCTCGACGACGTCCGGCAGCAGGCCGCCCGCGTCGATGGCGGTGCCGTCGAGGTGCCGCTCGATGCTGGCGTTGCCCGCGACGAGCGCCAGGTCGGCGACCTTCTGGGCGTCCAGCCCGCTCGTGCCGAGCGGCAGGGCCGCCAGCCCGTCGACCGCGCCGGAGCCGAAGGCGCCGATGACGTGGTGGGCGGGCAGCTCGCCCGCGGGCAGCGGGGCGCTCTCCCCCTCGACCAGCGCCGCGTACGCGCTGGGCAGGCGGCGCACGGTCTGCGTCGCGTTGTTGATCAGGATGTCCAGCCGGCCGGCCTCGGCCAGCTGGTCGGCGAGCGCCACGGACTGGGCCGGGTCGCGCAGGTCGATGCCCACGACCTCCAGGCGGTGCATCCAGTCCGCCGAGTCCTCCATCGCCTTGAAGCGGCGGATGGCGTCCTTCGGGAAGCGGGTGGTGATCGTGGTGTGCGCGCCGTCGCGGAGCAGCCGCAGCGCGATGTACATGCCGATCTTGGCGCGGCCCCCGGTGAGCAGGGCGCGCTTGCCGGTGAGGTCGGCGCGGGCCTCGCGCTTGGCCCGGTTCTGGGCGGCGCAGGCCGCGCAGAGCTGGTGGTAGAAGTAGTCGACCTCGACGTACCGGGTCTTGCAGACGTAGCAGGAGCGCGGGCGCTGGAGTATGCCGGCGATCCGCCCGGCCTCGGTGGCCGAGGAGGGCAGGATGCCCTCGGTCTCGTCGTCGATGCGCTGCGCGGAGCCGGTGGCGGTGGCCTCGGTGACGGCCTTGTCGTTGGCGGTCTTGGCGGCGCGGCGCTCGGAGCGGCGACGCTGCTTGACCGTGCGGTAGATGCCCGCGGTGGCCCGGCGCACGGTGATCGCGTCGGGGTGGTCGACCTCCAGCTTGTCGAGCTCCTCGAGCACGCTCAGGCAGACGGCCAGGCGCTCGGGGTCGATGCCCGGGCCGTACTCCTGGATGTCTTCAGTCACCGTCATGGCCGCTGCCGTTCCTCGTTGCTCGTGGTCTGCTCGTCGGGTCGTCGCCCGTGCACCGGCCGCCGCCCGTGCACTGCCGCGCGCGCGTCGTCGGTGATGCCGTCCGTGGCCCGCGTACGCGTCTCGCGCGCGCGTCCCGTACCGAAAGGAGAACTTTACGGAGCCCCCCGCCCGCCCTCCAAACCCGGTCACGGTGTGCGACCTCACGGTCACGCCGCGTCCGCCGGAGGGCACGCTTCCGGGTGTCGTGCGCCGCCCGCAGTACGCCGTACTCCAGCCGCGGTAGGGCGATGACCTGCTCAGGTTCGAGGAATAGTCGAGTGGACGGGGGCATTCTGGAAGACATGGACCTGACGCTGCCGGGGTCCCGATGAGCGCGCTGGCGCTGTCGGTGCTCCTCTGTCTGATATCGGCCCTCGCGTACGCGGGGGGCGCGATAGTCCAGGAGCGGGTGGCCGTGAGCACCCCGGACCGCCCCTATGCGCCGCTGCGGCGGCCCGCGTGGTGGACGGCGGTGGGCCTGAACGGACTCGGCGCCCTGCTGCACGTAGCGGCCCTCGCGTACGGCCCGCTCTCCCTGGTCCAGCCGCTGGGCGCGCTGACGATCGTCTTCGCGCTGCCGCTGGCCGCGCTCTTCGTGCACCGCCGCGCCGGGCGGACCGCCTGGCGCGGGGCGTTGATGGCCACTGCGGGGCTCGCGGGGCTGCTCGCGCTGACCGGGCGGGCCGTGCACGCGGATCCGCTGGACGCCGGTGAGCGGGGGCTGCTGGTGCCGGTGACGGCGGCTGCGGTGGCGGTGCTGTGGGCCGCCTCGCACCTGGTGCGGCGGCCCGCCCAGCGCAGTGTGCTGCTGGCAGCGGCCGCGGGCACGGCCTTCGGCATCGCCTCGGTGTTCACCAAGTCGGTGGCCACCGGGTGGACCGCCTCGGCGCCGCTGGCCCAGTACGGGGAGATGCTGGTGATCGCGGGGCTGGCGACCTCCGGGCTGCTGCTGTCCCAGGCGTCGTACCGGGGCGCGGGGCTGACCGCGCCGCTGGCCACGGTCACGGTGGTCAATCCCGTGGTGGCGGCCGTGGTGGGGCTGACCCTGTTCGGCGAGTCGTTCCGCGGCGGCCCGGCGGGGGCGGCCGGTGCGGTGGTGTTCGCGATGCTCACGGCGGCGGGTGTGGTGCTGCTGATGACCGAGCGGCACGCCGCCGAGGTGGCGGAGTCCGAGTCGATCTCATCGGGCCGGGCGGGAGACGGCATGCCGTCTCCCGCTCCCACCGGGCGCGTGGTGGCGTCCTCGGGCGCCCGGCGGGAGTCCGCTCCGCCGCCGGTGTCGGCAGCGGCAATGGCGTCGGCGGCGCGGGGGGCCGCGTCGGCCTCGGCAGCGCGGGTCGCTGCTTCGGCCTCGGCTGCGCGCCCGGCTGCGGCGGTGGCGGTGGCGTCAGATGGAGACGCCGCGGTTGCGCAGGTACGCGAGCGGGTCGATGTCTGAGCCGTAGCCGGGGCCGGTGCGCACCTCGAAGTGCAGGTGCGGTCCGGTGACGTTGCCGGTGGAGCCGGACCGTCCTATGCGCTGGCCGGTGTTGACGCTCTGTCCCGCCCGGACGTTCAGCGCCGACAGGTGCGCGTACTGCGAGTACCTGCCGTCGGCGTGCCGGATGACGATCTCGTAGCCGTACGCGCCGGCCCAGCCCGCGGAGACCACCTGGCCGGAGCCGACGGCCCGGACCGAGGTGCCCGTGGAGACCAGGAAGTCGACGCCGGTGTGGTGGCCGCTGGACCAGTGCGAGCCGGAGGCGTGGTACGGGGTGCCGACGGCACCGCTGACCGGGGCGGTGAAGCCGCCCTGCTTCTTGGTGCCGGCCTGCCGGGCCGCGGGCTTCTTCTCCGGGGCCTGCTTCGCGGGGGTCTTCGCCTCGGGCTTGGCGGGTACGGGCTTCGCCGTGCGCGGGGGCTTCTCCGGTGAGGGCGCGGGCACGGCGCGCGGGGTGCCGACGCGCAGCGAGAGGCGCTGGCCGGGGTGGATGAGGTTCGGGTCGTCGCCGACGACCTGCCGGTTGGCCTGGTACAGGGCGTGCCAGCCGCCGCGTACCCGGTGGTCCTGGGCGATGGCGGAGAGCGAGTCGCCGGGCGCGACGGTGTACGGGGAGCCCTTGCCGGCCTGGGCGCGCGGGACGGCGGCCTTGGCCGGGGTGCCGGCGGCGCCCTGCTGCTGCTTCGGCACGGCCTTGACCGTACGGGTCTGCACGCGCGGCGCGGCGTCGGGCGCGGGGCCGCCCCGGGCGAGGTTCGCCTGGCGGCCGCAGACGGGCCAGGCGTTGGGGCCCTGGCCGTCGAGGACCTTCTCGGCGACCGCGATCTGCTGGGCCTTGGTGGCGAGGTCGGCGCGGGGGGCGTGCACGGTGCCGCCGAAGGCGCGCCAGGTGCTCTGGCTGAACTGGAGCCCGCCGTAGTAGCCGTTGCCGGTGTTGATGTGCCAGTTGCCGCTGGACTCGCAGGCGGCGACCTTGTTCCAGGTGTCGACGCTCGCCGCGTGGGCGTCGCCCGCGCCGATGAGCGGCAGGACGATGCCCGCACCGCCCGCCGTGACCGTCAGCGAGGCGCGGTTGATGCTGCTCGGCTGGTACCGGCGGTGCCGGCCGCGTACGGCCATGAGTGCCCCCTTGAAGACATCAGGAGTCGCACAACCTAACGTCGGTCTCCGGATCGTGACAAGGGGGCTCGGAGGGCGCAACGGCTCGCGCTCAAGAGGAAGTTGACATTCCAGCGAGCCGGGGGGACGCCTGTCGCGAGGGGAGGCGGGTAGCGTCGGCCCTCCCGCACACCGCCGGCACTCAGGAGCGCAGAACGATGGACAGTACGTCTCAGCAGGGCACCGCCCACATCGGGGTCACCGGCCTGGCCGTGATGGGCTCCAACCTGGCCCGCAACCTCGCCCGGAACGGCTTCACGGTGGCCGTGCACAACCGCACCGCCGCCAAGACCCGTGCCCTGGTCGAGGAGTTCGGCCACGAGGGCGCCTTCGTGGCCGCGGAGAGCGCGAAGGAGTTCGTCGCGGCGCTGGAACGGCCGCGCCGACTGGTCGTCATGGTGAAGGCGGGTGAGCCGACGGACGCGGTGATCCGCGAGTTCGCGCCGCTCCTGGAGCCGGGCGACGTCGTGGTCGACGGCGGCAACGCGCACTTCGAGGACACCCGGCGCCGGGAGCGCGAACTGCGGGAGCTGGGCATCCACTTCGCGGGCGTGGGCATCTCCGGCGGCGAGGAGGGCGCACTGCTCGGGCCGAGCATCATGCCGGGCGGGTCGAAGGAGTCGTACGAGGCACTGGGCCCGCTGCTGGAGCGGATCTCGGCGAAGGCCGCCGACGGGACCCCGTGCACCTCGCACGTCGGGCCGGACGGCGCCGGGCACTTCGTGAAGATGGTGCACAACGGCATCGAGTACGCGGACATGCAGCTGATCGCGGAGGCGTACCACCTGCTGCGCGAGGTGGCCGGGTTCTCCCCCGAGCGGATCGCGGAGACCTTCCGCGCCTGGAACCGGGGCCGCCTGGACTCGTACCTGATCGAGATCACCGCCGAGGTGCTGGCGCACGTGGACGCGGCGACGGGCCGCCCGTTCGTGGACGTGGTGGCGGACCGCGCCGAGCAGAAGGGCACCGGCCGCTGGACCGTGCAGATCGCACTGGACCTCGGGGTGCCGGTGTCCGGCATCGCCGAGGCCGTGTTCGCGCGGGCCGTCTCGGGGCACACGGCGCTGCGGGCCGCCTCGCGGGAGCTGGCCGGGCCGGTGCCGGTGCCGCTCGCAGGAGAGGCGGCGGAGGCGTTCGCGGCGCGGGTGGAGCAGGCCCTGTACGCGTCCAAGGTGGTCTCGTACACGCAGGGCTTCGACCAGATCCGGGCCGGCAGCGGGGAGTACGGCTGGGGCGTGGACCTGGGTTCCGTGGCGGCCCTGTGGCGGGGCGGCTGCATCATCCGGGCCGCCTTCCTGGACCGGATCAGGGCGGCGTACGCGGCGCGGCCCGAGCTGCCGAGCCTGCTGGCGGACGAGGGCTTCGCGGCGGAGACGGCGGCGGCGCAGGACGACTGGCGGGCGGTGATCGCCACGGCGGTGGCGCAGGGGGTGCCGGTGCCGGCCTTCTCGGCCTCGCTCGCGTACTACGACGCGCTGCGCGCGGAACGCCTCCCGGCGGCCCTGACGCAGGGCCAGCGCGACTACTTCGGCGCGCACACGTACCGCCGCGTGGACCGCGAGGGGGCGTACCACACGCTGTGGAGCGGCGACCGGACCGAGGTCCGGACGGACTGACGTCCGGACGGACTGAGGTCCGGGGCGTGGCCCAGGGCCAGCCTCCGCGGGGCGGGCCCTGGGCGACGTACGGGCGGGGTCGCGCGCCGGGGCCCGCGCCGGGGGCCCCTGCCGCCTTCCGGCGCGCCGGGAGGCGGGGTCTGCGGCTAGCGTGGAAGCAGAGCGATCGGCAGGTGTTGCCATGACGCACACGACGTACGACGCGATCGTCGTCGGGGCCCGCTGCGCGGGCGCTCCGACGGCCATGCTGCTGGCCCGCCAGGGCCATCGGGTCCTGCTGACGGACCGCGCCGTCTTCCCCAGCGACACCGTCTCCACCCACCTGATCCACCCGCCGGGCGTGGCAGCGCTGGACCGCTGGGGGCTGCTGGAGCGGGTGACGGCCGGCGGCCTGCCCGAGATCACCCGGTACTCCTTCGACCTCGGACCGCTCACCTTCGCCGGTTCCCCGGCCGGCTTCGGCTTCGCCGGCTCGTACGCGCCGCGCCGCACCGTGCTCGACAAGATCCTCGTGGACGCGGCGGCGGAGGCCGGCGCCGAGGTGCGCGAGGGGTTCTCCGTCGAGGAACTGGTGGGCGACGGGGAGGGAACGGTGACGGGGATCCGGGGCCGCGAGCACGCCGGCGCGCAGGTGACGGAGCACGCCCGGGTGGTGGTCGGGGCGGACGGTGCGCACTCCTTCGTCGCCCGGACCGTCGGAGCCGACACGTACGACGAGATCCCGAAGCTTCAGGCGGGCTACTACACGTACTGGGACGGGCTCGGGCTGGAGCAGTTCGAGGCGTACCTGCGGGCCGAGCGCGCCTTCGCGGGCTGGCCCACCCACGACGGGCTGAGCCTGGTCGTCTGCAGCTGGCCGATGAGCGAGTTCGAGGCCAACCGGGCCGACGTCGAGGCCGAGTACCTGGCCGCCATCGCCCTGGCTCCCGGCCTGGCGGAGCGCGCCGCCGGCGCCACCCGGGTGGGGCGGATCATCGGGACCGCCGTACCGAACCACTTCCGCACGCCCTACGGGCCGGGCTGGGCCCTGGTCGGGGACGCCGGCTACCTCAGGGACTTCATCACGGCGCAGGGCATCCAGGACGCGTTCCAGGACGCCGAACTCTGCGCCCGCGCCCTGCACGAGGCCCTGACCGGGCAGCGTCCATTCGAGGAGGCCATGGGGGTCTACCAGGAGGCGCGCGACGGGCGGGTCCGGGAGATGTACGGGTTCACGGCCGACTTCGCGAGGATCGAACCGCCGACGCCGGCGATGCAGCAGGTGTTCGGCGCCATCGCGCAGCGCCAGGAGCTGATGGACGGCTTCGCCCGAGTCCTCGCGGGCGTGACCCGTCCGTCGGAGTTCTTCTCCGACCCGGCGCTGACGGGCGCGCCGGCCTGAGCCGGCCCCGGCTCGGCGCCCGGTGGTGTGCCGGGGATCAGCCGAGCGGTCCCGGCGGCGGGATCGGGGCGGGTCCGGGGGGCGGCGGGATCGGATCCGGCTCCGGAACCGGGCCCGGCGTCGGGGGCGGCGGCATCGGCGGCGGGTTCGGCACGGGGGTGGGCTCCGGCACGGGGGTGGGCTCCGGGTCGGGCGGACGCGTCAGCTCGGGGGTGGTTGCCATGCCTCCAAGGGTCCCTCGCGACGCCCGGCACTGCCCACCGGAGTGGCCCGGTGGGACCACGCGGGAGGGCCCTACGCCGTCCCCGCGCCCGCGGAATGCGCGCCCGCGGCGGTCGCGGCGGCGGCCAGGCCCGGGGCCGGGCTCGACAGGACGGGCGTGCCGGGGCGTACGAGGTCGGCGGCCGGGGCCATCGAGGCCTGGGCCAGCACGATCACGTCGGCGGCGCCGGACGCGGTGAGGGCGTCGGCGGCAGCGGCCACGGCGGCCAGATAACCGTCCGTGTCACCCGCCTCCCAGCGTTCCCAGGCACCCTCGACCAGCCGGCCCTCCAGGCGCACGGCGGCGGGCCGGTCGCCGCCCGGGGCGGCGGGCCGGTCGCCCGCAGCCTCCTCGGCGAGCAGCGCCAGCGTCGGTTCCAGGGTGCTGGCCACGGTTCCGAGGACCACGACCCTGCCGCCGAGCCGTACGGCCTCGGCGGCCATCGGGCGGTCCAGGCGCAGTACGGGAACCGCGAGCGGCACGGCCTCGGCGACGGCGCCGATGGAGGAGCAGGTGCACAGCACCGCCGCGGCGCCGCCGTCCGCCGCCTCCCGGACCAGGCGGGCCACCTCGCCGGCCATCGCCCCGGGCCCGTGCTCGCGGGCGCCGTCGAGCAGCTCGGGGGCCACCACGTGGCGCAGCTCCAGGCCGGGGTGGTACCGGTCGCGGAGCGCGTCGAAGACCGGCACGTGGGCCGGGGAGGTGTGGAGCAGGGCGAGGGCCGGCATCAGACGGGGTTCGCAGCCTGCTGCGCCTCGGCGGCGGCCACGAGTTCCGGCGCGGGCTCGGGGGCCAGCTCCGGGTGCCGGGAGGCCCACTTGGCGGCGTACGGGCAGAGCGGGACCACCGGCACGCCCTCCTCGGCCGCGATCTCGTAGAACCGCCGCACCAGGTCGCCGCCGATGCCGCGGCCCTCGTGGCCGGGCTCGACGACGGTGTGGACGGGGACGAGCGCGCCCACGGGGCCGTCCAGCACGAAGTACACGATGCGGCCCACGACGTGGCCGTTCTCGACGGCGCGCAGCCGCCCCGCGTCCCGGTAGTCCTTGATCTCGACGGCCATGCCGGTCACCCGGTCCCCCCTGTGAGCACGAAGGCGCGGCGGCGGTTGCCGCCACGCCGTCCCCTGCGTCCGCTGCTGCCGGCTACGCGCCGACGGCGTGCGGGCTGCGCCGCTGGTCCGTCCCCGGCACCGGCGCCGACGCGTCCTCGCCCAGCTCCACGATCCGGTTGTCGGCGTCGACGTGCACGACCTTCGGCCGCAGCGCCCGTGCCTCGGCGTCGTCGACCTGGGCGTAGCTGATCAGGATGACCAGGTCGCCGGGGTGCACCAGGTGCGCGGCGGCACCGTTGATCCCGATCACGCCGGAGCCCCGCTCGCCCTCGATGACGTACGTCTCCAGGCGGGCGCCGTTGTCGATGTCGACGATGTGCACGAGCTCGCCGGGCAGCAGATCCGCCGCCTCCATCAGCTCGGCGTCGACGGTCACGGACCCCACGTAGTGCAGGTCGGCCTGCGTGACCGTGGCCCGATGGATCTTGGACTTGAACATGGTGCGCAGCATGTTGGTCTCCTGTAAGACGGCTCCCTGCCTGCTTTCTGCAGGTCAAGGGCGGTCTGCACTCTACACCGGAAGGCGTCTGGTCGGAGATCTAAAGGGAAATCCACTGCCTCGGACGAGAAGGCTCCTGGCCTGCACTTCCGTGGGCATCAGGCCGTTGTGACGCTGCCGACCAGGCTTCGCATCGGCCAGCCTCTTCGGAACGTGGGGGCACTGATGCTGACCAGATGCCGACTCACCTGACGGTACATCATATAAATGTGCCGATCCCCCCAGCGGCCGACCGCCAGGGCCTCCAGGACCGGCCCCTGTGGCCTGCCTCCCCGCTCAACCCGTACGAACATCCCTGGCGTCTTCGCCGCGGGCGACGTCGTCGACCACACCTACGGCCAAGCCATCGCCGCAGCCGGTTCGGGCTGGGCAGCGGCCCTGGACACCGAGCGCTGCCTCGCCGCCATGAGCCACAGCAGCACGGACGTCTGCATGGCGCAGGTCAACGCCTGACTGGCTGGCCCTCACCCCGGGGTGGGGGCGACGCCGCCGATGTGCGCGCTCACTCCCTTCATGCACCCCTGCTCCCCCACGTAACTTGCGACGTCGGCCTGTAACACCCGTACGAACGTAGGGAAAAGCAGCTTGAAGCGAGCAGACGTACTGAGGGATCTCGCGCAGCCTGAGCTTGTTCCGCTTTGGCGGACACCTTTGGTGTGGTGGTCAGGCTGCGAGTGCGGCCTCGTAGTCGGCGGGGCTGCGGTAGCCGAGGCTGCTGTGGAGCCGGTGCAAGTTGTACCAGCTCTCGATCCACTCGAAGATCGCGGTGCGGGCGGCTGCCCGGGGGGGCCAGGGCTGGGTGCCCAGCTCGTTCTTCAGGGTGGAGAAGAACGACTCCGCGAGAGCGTTGTCCCAGCACTGACCGGTGCGGCCGACGGACAACCGGACGTTGAACTTGGCTGCCAGAACGGCGAATTCGTGACCGGTGTACTGGCAGCCGCGATCGGAGTGGAAGATCACCGGGCCGACTGGCCTACGGCCTCGGCAAGCAGCCGCCAGGGCGTCGGCGACGAGTTCGGTTCGCAGGTGGTCGGCAGTGGCCCAGCCGACGACGCGGCGGGAGGCGATGTCGATGACGGTCGCCAGGTAGAGCCAGCCCTCGTCGGTCGCGATGTAGGTGATGTCGCCGCACCAGCGGGTGTCGATGGCCGACCAGTCGGGCCGGAAGTCACGAAGCACCAGGTCAGGCCGGGTGGCGGCGTGAGGGTCGGGGATCGTGGTGCGGTGTCGTCGTTGACGGTTCCTGCCGGCCAGGCCAGCCTCCCGCATGAGTCGTGCCACCCGCCGGCGCCCGCAGTCGGCGCCTTCGCGCTGGAGGACGGCATGAACACGTGGGGCCCCGTAGGTTCCGCGGGACTGTTCGTGCACGGCAGTGATCTGTTCGGTCAGCTCGATGTCGCGCAGTGCGCGAGGGCCGGGGCTGCCGGTTCGGCAGGCGTAGTAGGCGGTCCGGGAGACCTGGAGCAGTTCACACGCCCGTTTGACGCTGTGGCCTGCGGTTTTCTCCGCCTCGATGAACGGGTGCACCGTCACCGGGTCTCCTTCGCGAAGAAAGCCGTCGCACGCTTGAGGACCTCCGCGTCCTCCCGCAGTCTGCGGTTCTCCCGCCGCAAAGCGGCCAGTTCCTCGCGTTCGCTGCTGGTCAGGCCGTCGCGTTCGCCCGCGTCGACCTCGGCCCGCTTCACCCAGTCCCGCACCGCGGTCTCGGTCAGATCGAAGTCCTTGGCAACCTGACCGACCGAGCGGTCACCACGTCGGCACAGCTCGACGATCTCGGCCTTGAAATCCGGCGTGAACGAGCGCCGAGGACGCGGCTTCCTCTTCCCCATGCTCTCCATGATGAACATCATCCTTCCGGGGCGGGAGCCCCTGATCTCCGATGTCCGTCAAAGCGAAGCAAGCCCAGCCGTGGAACGTCGCCGTTCACTCGACATCGGACCTCGCGGGCAGCGTTGCCAAGGCTGCGACCGCGGACGAGAAGGCCAAGCGGGAAAAGAACCAGGCCCCTCTGCGCCGCAAACCAGAGCTTCGTCCCCTCCCTATGAAGCCACTCGGTCTGTCGCTCCAACTGACTCCCTGGGACGTACTCCACGCTCTGGGCCGGGCCAACGTCCTCGCCCGCCAGGGCGCGGGGCGAGGACTTGCCCAGCACTGGGCCAGCCTGAAGTACTGCCAGGCCCTCACCGGCAACGACGGCCGCCACATCGCTCTGTCCACCGAGGGCCGTAACCCCAGGCGCCACTACGCGGCCGCACAGTCGAGCGAGCTCGGCATCGGCTTCGCCCTGGCCCTCGCCCGGCGCGCACTCGCCGCTCAATGCGGAGGAGGGAAGCCATTCAGCGTCGGCTTGGCGGACATGTGAATTCCGGGCTACCGGGCCAGCCCGTCACTGCGGCTCCCTCCGAGGACCGGAAACGGATACCGCTCAGCGGCGGGATCAGGTGCTACACGGGCGGCTTGGTTGTCGTACCAGCCCGCGAGTGCACACAGAGCCAAAAAGCCGAGGCTGGGGATCAGTTGCTGATACCAGATGAGATTCAGGAAGAGCGGTGCGAAGCCGAGAGGGAATGCGATGCCTGCCACGCATACCAGGGCGCAGTTCTTCCGACAGCCGGCCAGGCGCATTGCAGCCCACAGGGTCAAGGGGAGCGTTATCAGCAGGTTGTAGGGGATGAGGATCCAGAACAGCCCGAGTGCGTCGGTCATGTTGAGCAGTGTGAGTGAGGCGGTTCCTGCGGCGGTGGCTTTGGCGATCCGCACCAGCGTGCGCGCTCGTGGCGGGCTGCCTGACGGCCTGCTCTGTAGCCAGCCGTCGTACCAGCCGAGGACTGCGCACGCGGTCAGGAAGGCGGCGTACTCCGCTGCCCAGGGCCAGCTGTTGGTGACCGTGCTGTGGGGAAGGCTGAGCCCGCCTACGTAGGGGAGGGCGTAGTTGCCCTTCTCTCCTGCTAAGCGCATGAGTGCCCATAAGGCGATGGGTGGTGCGAGTACGTCAGCCATGTCGCTGTGCACCTGGCGGGCGAGCCACGCGATGAGCAGGGTGAGGCCCGCGGCGGCGGCCGCTTTACCGGCACGGTCGGCGTGAGCGCGTAAGAGGGTCATGGGGCCATCTTTGGTGCCGGCGTCGGGTGGGGTCTATCCGTGCGGGTACTCACCTGCAGGAGGGGACCGGCCCGCACCCTCCGTGAGGTGGGTGCGGGCCGGCCTGTCAGGTCACGGTCACGTCCGCTGGAGTGGTGTATCGACGGCCACTCGGTGATCTCGGTTTTGAGGTTATGCGGTGAGTTCGGTCGGGATGGCGGGTTCGTCGGTTTCTGACTCGATCGGGTGGAGGCGGGCCTTGGCGAGGAGTTCGCGGCCCATGTAGCGGCGGGCTTCGGTCCATTCGTCGTTCTGCTCGACCAGGACCGCGCCGACCAGGCGGATCACGGCGGTGCGGTCGGGGAAGATCCCGACCACGTCGGTGCGGCGGCGGATCTCCTTGTTCAGCCGTTCCTGCGGGTTGTTCGACCAGATCTGCTTCCAGATCTCGCGCGGGAAGGCGGCGAAGGCCAACAGCTCGTGCTGGGCGGCGTCGAGGTGCTCGGCGGCCCTGGGGAACTTGGCCTCCAGGGCATCGAGGACGTGTCGCATCTGGGCCTGCACGGCATCGGTGTCGGGCTGTTCGAACACGGTCCGCAGCAGTGTGGCGACCCAGGGCTGGGCGGACTTGGGGACCTGACAGAGCAGGTTGCGGGCGTAGTGGGTGCGGCATCGCTGCCACGATGCTCCGGGCAGGACCGCGCCGATCGCGTTCACCAGGCCGGTGTGGGCGTCGGAGATGACGAGCTGGACGCCGGTGAGGCCGCGGGCGATCAGGGAGCGGAGGAAGGCCAGCCAGCCGGCGCCGTCCTCGGCGGTGGCCACGTCGATGCCGAGGATCTCGCGGTGTCCGTCGGCGTTGACGCCGACTGCGATCAGCGCGTGGACGTTGATGATCCGGCCGCCTTCACGGAGTTTCTGCGTGAGCGCGTCGACCCAGACGAACGAGTACGGGCCGGCGTCCAGCGGCCGGTTACGGAAGGCTGCGACCTGCTCGTCCAGGTGCTTGGCCATCGCGCTGACCTGTGACTTCGACAACTGGGTGACGCCGAGAGACTCGGCGAGCTTCTCGACCCGGCGGGTGGAGACACCGAGCAGGTAGGCGGTGGCGACCACCGAGATCAGGGCCTGCTCGGCCCGGCGGCGGCGTTCCAGGAGCCAGTGCGGGAAGTAACTGCCCTGACGCAACTTGGGCACGGCCAGCTCGACGGTGCCGGCGCGGGTATCCCACTCGCGCGGGCGATATCCGTTGCGGTGGTTGACCCGCTCGTCGCTGACCTGCCCGTACTCGGCGCCGCAGAGGGCGTCGGCCTCCGCCGACATGAGCGCATCGGCGAACGTCTTGACCATCACGCGCAGCAGATCGGGACTCGCCGCGGCAAGGTTGTTCTCGGCGAGGGCGTGCAGGGGCAGACTGTCTGGTGCGGTCATCGTGCTGATCTCCTTCGAGGCTTCGACACTTCGAAGATCAGCCGGTGGCCGTTCGTCTACGCGGGCATCAGCCCGATGCCGGAGCAAACCCCCGGATCAGGTCGAACCCGTACACCACTCCCCAGGACGCAACCGCCGGGAAGCCGGCGCGCTACAGCGTGTGGGCGCACACCTGCGGCAGGGTCGGTCATGTCCGAATCCTCTCGCCCAGCGAAACACTGCTGCCGACGCTAGAAACCCTGAGATCGAACCGCTGCCGAAATAGCGATCGCTTCGCCTGAACGAAGGAGACGAGGCTGTTGCTGCGTTCGTCGTCGGGTGGATGACTGCACCCGTGGCGCCAGCGAGGACGGCCGGGCGCGGCCCCAACGACGTCGGGCTCCACGTGGCAGAGGCCGTCACGAAGCACCGACACGGCCCCTGCGCCGGCGACATGCGCGACTGCCGGCGACGGCGCTTGCGTGATCAGCACCAGGGGCTGATGCTGACCGATTGCTGACCAAAGCCCTGCTGTCAGGCCGCTGACCTGCGGAAACGTCCAGATGTCAGATGTTGGACCTGAACATGGTGCGCAGCATGTTGGTCTCCTGTAAGACGGCTCCCTGCCTGCTTTCTGCAGGTCAAGGGCGGTCCTCACCCTACACTGGCGCACGTCGGATCGGAGGGTGGAAAGAACGTCGTTCCCCTCCTGGCGAGAAGGCTCCCTGCCTGCACTTCAGCGCGCACCAGGCCGCCTGTGGTGGCCCAGGGGGGCGGTCTCAGCTGTTGCCGGCGGAGATTCTCACCTCGCCCTCGGGGTGGCGCGTGCGGGCTCCGAAAGCCGTGACGGCGGCGGTGACCGCCAGCGCGGCAAGCAGGGCGAACAGGGCGGGGTAGCCGCCGAGGGGGCCGGCCAGGAGGGCCCCGGCGAAGGGGGCGAGGGCGGCGGCTGCGTGGGCGGGTGCGCCGAGGAGTCCGGAGAGGCGGCCGTAGTGGGTGGTGCCCCAGCGGTCGGTGATTGCGGTGGCCTGGAGGAGAGTGAGGTTCCCTCGGATCACCCCGGCGAGGACGGAGACGGCGACGAGTAGGGCGTAGGGGCCTGCCGCAGTCGCAAGAGCCGCGGTGGTGAGGGCACCGAGGGCGATCAGGGTGACGGTGCGGGCGGTGACGCCCAAGGAGCGGGCGAGGGAGGCGTACAGAGTGCGGCCGAGGGTCTGGCCGGCGCCGCCGAGTCCGAGGGCCCACGCGGCCTGGGTGGTGGTGTAGCCGCGTTCGATCAGGAGGGGGACGAGGCCGATGACGACCGCGTACATGGCGAACGCGGACAGGGTGAAGGTGACGGCCAGCATCCAGAACGCCCGGCTGCGCACCACGGCTTCGTGGCCGCCGGTGACGTGCGGCGGGCTCGGCGGAGCCGGTGGCCACGGGGCTCGCAACGCGAACGCGTGGGCGGGGACGGTCAGCACGGCGAGAATGCCGGCCAGGACCGTGTAGGTGGCGCGCCAGGACAGGTGGTCGGCGAGGGTCGCGGTCAGGGGTGCGAAGACGGTGGAGGCGAGTCCGCCGGCGACGGTGACGATGGTGAGCGCGCGGATGTGGTCCGGGGCCCACCAGCGGGTGAGGGCGGCGAAGGCGGGCTGGTAGAGGATGGCGGCCATCGCCGCTCCGGCAAGCAGCCATCCGGCGAAGAAGGCTGGCTGGTTGGGGGCCGCGGCTATCACGAGGAGGCTCAGCGAACCCAGGATGGAGCCGGTCGTCATGACGGTGCGGGGCCCGCGACGGTCGAGGACACGGCCGACGTGGATCCCGGCGATGGCGGAGACGACGAGGGCGGCGGAGAACGCTGCGGTGGTCGCGCCCGCGCTCCAGCCGGTGTCGGCGGTGATGGCCGGGTTGAGGACGATGAAGGCGTAGTACACGATGCCCCAGCTGGTGATCTGGGTGAGGCAGAGGGCGGGCAGGACGGCGCGTGGCCGCGACCGGACCCCCGTCCCGGTCGCGGCCACGCCGCTTTGAAGGCCGCTCACCTCAGCAGCCGCCGGAGGAGGCGGGAACGGGAGCGGCGCCGATGGTGAGGGTGGCCGGGGCCGCGCAGCACCCGCCGCCGGCCTCCTCGGTGGCTGCGGGTTCGTCGAAGAGGCCCGCGCCGCCGCACACCCCGGTCTCGGGGAGGGTGAGTTCGACGCGCTCGGCGGCTTCGTGGTCGCCGGCGAGGTGGGCGGCGATGGAGCGGACCTGCTCGTAGCCGGTCATGGCGAGGAAGGTGGGGGCGCGACCGTAGGACTTCATGCCGACGAGGTAGACGTCCTTCTCCGGGTGGGAGAGCTCGTTCACGCCGTGCGGGTAGACGGTGCCGCAGGAGTGCTGGTTGGGGTCGATCAGCGGCGCCAGCTCCACCGGGGCCTGCAGGCGCTCGTCCAGGCCGAGACGAAGCTCGTTCAGGAAGGACAGGTCGGGGCGGAAGCCGGTGAGGACGATGACCTCGTCCACCGGGTCCAGACGGCGGCCGTCCTCCCCGACGAGGACCACGCGGCCGTCCCCGTCACGCTCGAAGGCGTCGGTCCGGAAGCCGGTGACCGCGTCCGCGTACCCGCCGTCGACCGCAGCCTTCGCCGCCAGGCCCAGGGCGCCGCGGGCGGGGAGCTGGTCGGCTTCCCCGCCGCCGAAGGTGGAACCGGAGATGCCGCGGCGCAGGATCCAGGTGGTGTGGGTGCCAGTGCCGCCGTCGGCCTTGGCGAGATCGGCGAGGTAGGCGAGGGCGGTGAAGGCGGAGGCGCCGGAGCCGATGACCGCGGTGCGCTTGCCCGCGTAACGGGCACGGACGGCAGGGTCCTTCAGGTCCGGGACGCGGTGGGTGATGCGGTCCTCGGCGGCCTTCTCGCCGAGGGCGGCGAGTCCGCTGCCGCCGGCGGGGCCGGGGGTGGACCAGGTGCCGGAGGCGTCGATGACCGCGCGGGCCAGGACCCGCTGCTCGCGGCCGTCGGCGTTCTCGTAGTGGACGACGAAGGGCTGGGCCTCGCGGTCGGCGTCGACGATGCGGTCGCGGCCGGTACGGGAGACGCCGGTGACGCGGGCGTCGTAGCGGACCCGCTCGCCGAGCACGTCGGCCAGCGGCTGGAGGTACCGCTCGGCCCAGTCCCCGCCGGAGGGGTAGGTGCCCTCGGCAGGCTTGACCCAGCCGGTGGGTGCCAGGAGATTCTCGGCGGCCGGGTCGACGACCTCGCCCCAGCGGGAGAACAGCCGCACGTGGGCCCACTCGCGGACGGCGGATCCGGCGGTGGTCCCGGCTTCCAGGACGAGGGGTTCGAGGCCTCGGCCGACGAGGTGGGCGGCGGCCGCGAGGCCGGCGGGGCCGGCTCCGATGACGACGACGGGCAGCTCGGTGGTGGTCTCGTTCATGACGACTCCCTCGTGTTTCGACGTTTGTCTATGACTTGCGTGATCAGCATGGCATCTGCATCGACAGGCGTCAACATAGACGTTCATCTAATTCACCGGCACCGGGCGGCGCATGGCCGCAGGCCGGGCCGAGGGCGGGGTTCGTCGTCGAGTTGGAGGGCGGCGCACCACTGTCGGGCCGGGCGGTGGTCGCCGCCCCGGGCAGGTTCGGCCGCCCGCACCGCCCGCACCGCTCGGACCCGCCACCCCTGTCGGGCTGGTTCGACATGTGTCAACATAGACGTATGTCGAATGCGAAGGTGCTGCCACTCCTGGAGCCCGAAACCGTCGCGCCCTGCTGCCCCCCGCTGACCGAACGCCCCATGTCCGCGGACGAGGCGGAGGCCGCGGCGAAGATGTTCAAGGCCCTCGGTGACCCCGTGCGCCTGCGCCTGTTCTCCGCCGTCGCCTCCCACGAGGGCGGCGAGGCGTGCGTGTGCGACATCTCCGACGTCGGCGTCTCCCAGCCCACCGTCTCCCACCACCTCAAGAAGCTCAAGGAGGCCGGGCTGCTGTCCTCGGAGCGCCGCGGCACGTGGGTCTACTACCGGGTCGAGCCGTCCGTGCTCGCCGCCATGGGCGCGCTGCTGGCCGGCGCCGCGAAGGCGGCGTGACCGACGTGCGGGTCGAGGAACTTCTCCCGGAGCATGCCGAACAGGTGCTGGGCATTTACCAGGCAGGGATCGACGAAGGCAACGCGACCTTCGAAACGGAGGCCCCGGACTGGGCCTCGTTCGACAAGGCCAAGCTGCCCGGCCACCGCTTCGTCGCCCTCGATGACAACGGCGGCCGGGTGCTGGGCTGGGTCGCGGCGAGCGCGGTCTCCGACCGGTGCGCGTACGCGGGTGTGGTCGAGCACTCCGTGTACGTCCACCCCGACGCCCGCGGCCGCGGCGTCGCCCGAGCACTCCTGGAAGCGCTGATCGCTTCCACGGAGGCGGCGGGGATCTGGACGATCCAGTCCGGGATCTTCCCCGAGAACAGCGCCAGCCTCGCCCTGCATGCGCGGGCCGGGTTCCGGATCATCGGCACCCGCGAACGGATCGGCCGCCACCAGGGGGTCTGGCGGGACGTGATCCTGCTGGAGCGCCGCAGCCCCGTCCTCACGTAAAGCGGTTCACTGCGGCTCAGGTGGGTCAGGTGGGTCAAGTGGGTCAGGCAGCGCCGAGCACGGCGGGTGCCGGGCAGGACGGGGATCCGCGGGTCGGAGGTCTCGACGAGTCCCGGGGCCGCGAGCCGGTGGCATTCCCCGAAGCTGCAACCTGGCCGTGGCGGGAGGGCCGGTGATTGGCAAGGATGCCGTGATGCGTACCGACCCGAACCTTGCCGGTCTCCGCCCCACACACACAGCACCCGTGGTCTTCGCCGCGGGTGCCGCGATCGGAGTGCTGGGCGGGATGATCGGGCTGGGCGGTGCGGAGTTCCGCCTCCCGCTGCTGATCGGCCTCTTCGGCTTCGCCGCGCTCTCGGCCGTCATCCTCAACAAGGCGATGAGCCTGGTCGTGGTCCTGGTCGCGCTCCCCGCCCGGCTGGCCGCGGTCCCGGCAGCCGACGTGGCCGCTCGCTGGCCCGTCGCCGCCAACCTCCTGGCCGGCAGCCTGCTCGGTGCGTGGGCCGGCGCTTCCTGGGCCGTGCGCATGCGCTCTGCCACGCTCTACCGGGTCCTGTCCGCCCTCATGGTGCTCATGGCGGCCGCCTTGGTCCTCACGCACACCACCGCACCGGGCACGCTCGACCTGCCACTGTGGGCGCGAATTCCCGCCGGGACAGCGGCCGGATTCGGCATCGGCGTGGTCGCAGCGATCATGGGCGTCGCCGGAGGGGAACTGCTGATCCCGACGATCGTGCTGCTCTTCGGCGAGGACATCAGGACCGCCGGCAGCCTGTCCCTGCTGGTGTCGCTGCCGACCATGCTCGTCGCCTTCGCCCGCTACAGCCGCGACGGCAGCTTCGCCGTCCTGGGCGACAACCTCCGCTTCACCACCGTCATGGCCTCAGGCTCCATCGCCGGCGCCGTCCTGGGCGGAGTGCTTCTCGGGGTCTTCCCCGACCTGGTCCTGATCCCCGCGCTGGCCGTGATCCTGCTCGTCTCCGCGCACAAGCTGGCCCGGCACGACTGACTTCACCGGACCTTCGGTCAGGTCAGCACGTCGCGGATCTGCCGCGCGGCGTCGCGGGCGGGGCGGCCGACGCCGATGAGGGTGGCGGAGGCGGGGCCGGTCCAGTCGCCGTAGCCGACGAGGTGCAGGCGAGATTCGTCCACGGCCTGGGTACCGGCCGTGGCGACATGCCCGCGGGTGCCGCGCAGACGCAGGGCCGAGAAGGGGGCGATTGCGGGGCGGAACCCCGTGCACCAGATGATCGCGTCGGCGTCTGCGGCGGTGCCGTCCGCCCTCTCCACGCCGGTCGTGGTCAGCCGACTGAACATCGGCGTCGCGGTCACGAGTCCGGCGTCGCGGGCGGCGCGTACGGGTGGGACGGCGACGATGTCGCCGAGGGAGGCGACGCCGCCGGTGTCGGTGCGGCCTTCGTCCAGGGCGCGGCGACGGGCGGTGGCGTGGTCGAAGAGGGCACGGCCGTCGATGTGGTCGTCGAGGTAGTCGACGACATGGCGCGCGTCGGGGTAGGTCTGGCCGGGCTGGACCGGCATGAGCCGCCCGGGCAGCGACGAGTACTCCGCCGGGGAGAACAGGCGCAGGGAGTCCCAGGCGTGCTGCCAGGCCCTGCCGGGCGCCGCCCGGGCGTCGAGGATGACGTGCTCGATGCCCAGACGGCGCAGGTGGTAGCCGGCGGCGAGCCCGGACTGGCCGCCGCCGATCACCACCACGTCGGTGCGCCGCGTCAGGCTGCGGGCGTCCCGGACCCGGTCCTGCCGCGCATGAAGATGACCGCCGCCAACGCCAGACCCACCACTGCCCCGACCAGCTGCATGGCGACGAACCCGGGCACCGAGGACGGGGCGATGCCCGCGAAGGTGTCGGTGAAGGCGCGTCCCACCGTGACGGCCGGGTTGGCGAAGGAGGTGGAGGAGGTGAACCAGTACGCGGCGCCGATGTACGAGGCCACGGCGACCGGCGCGAAGCGCAGCCGGTCCGACTTCGCCAGGCCGAAGACCAGCAGGATCAGGCCCGCGGTGGCCACCACCTCGCCGAGGAGGAGGTTGCCGGCAGAGCGGTCGTGCTGCGACCACTTGACCAGCGGCTCGCCGAACATCGCGTCGGCGAGGATCGCCCCCGCGATCGCGCCGACGATCTGCGAGGGCAGGTAGACGGCAAGCTCGCGGGCGTTCACGCCGGCGCCGCCGCGGCGGGCGGTCCACCACTCAGCAAGGGTGACGGCGGGGTTGAAGTGGGCACCGGAAACCGGGCCGAGGAGGGCGATCAGGACGCCGAGGCCGAAGACGGTGGCCGTGGAGTTGGCCAGCAGCTGCAGGGCCACGTCGTCGGTGAGCTCGGTGGCCTGGATGCCGGAGCCGACCACGATCGCGACCAGGGCGGCGGTGCCGACCAGCTCGGCGGCCGCGCGGGCGATCAGCGGGGTACGGGGCGGAGTCGCGCCGGGTGCGGGCTGCGGCGCCGTGTCGGCGGCTATGGCGTCGCTCGCGGCGGGCTCGGTGGCGGTCAAGACTGGTTCTCCTCGGACAGGTGAGGCAGGGTGGACGAGGCCGCGAGGGCCTACGGGCAGGACCGCTTGAGGTTCGCTTCGGCGGTGGCTCGCGCGGTCCGGGCGAGGTCGGCGAACTGACCGGCGAGTGCTTCGATGACTTCCGGGCGCAGGCGGTAGTAGATGTACCTCCCGCAGGGCTCCGTCTCCACGACCCCGGCCTCCCGCAGCACCTTCATGTGGTTGGAGAGGTTCGTCTGCTTCGCGCCCGTCTCCTCCACCAGGTGGGTGGTGCAGAGCGTCTCGCGGGCGAGCAGGGTCACGATCCGGAGCCTGAGCGGGTCGGCCAGAACCCGGATCAGATCAGTGTCGACTGACGTCATCATGGACTGATACTGTCACATCAGTTGGGGCTGACACCAGCCCGAGCTGATCCTGTTGGCTCCTTTGAACGGGATCGCCATGCCCCCGCCTTCCTCGCCCCTCCCTGCCGGACGAACGCCCGGCCGCCGGGGCCGGCATCCGCGACGCCCTCGACGCCCACATCCCAAGGAAGAACAGATGTCCTCCGCTCCTGCCGCCTCCGTCCTGTTCGTCTGCATCCACAACGCGGGCCGCTCCCAGATGGCGGCCGGGTTCCTGCGCCACCTCGCAGGCGACCGCGTCGAGGTCCGCTCCGCCGGCTCCGTGCCCGGCGACCGGATCAACCCCTCGGCCGTGGCCGCGATGGCCGAGCTGGGCATCGACATCTCCGACCAGAAGCCGAAGGTCCTCACCCCCGAGGCCGCCCAGGCGTCCGACTACATCATCACCATGGGCTGCGGCGACGCCTGCCCGTACTTCCCCGGCAAGACCTACCTCGACTGGCAGCTCGAGGACCCGGCCGGCCAGGGCGTCGAGGCCGTCCGGCCCATCCGCGACGAGATCAAGGGCCTCGTCGAGGGCCTGATCGCCGAGATCGACGCCAAGTCGAACGCCTGAGGCACACGACGTTCATCCGATGCCCGGGATGAGGGAGACCAGCAGGTCGATTACGCGGGGGCCGTCCCAGTCGTGTACGGCCACCAGCAGCGGGGTGCCGCCGGAGGCGGAGACCGAGTCCGCCCAGCCGACGGCCTCGGCCGGTACGGTGCCGCCGCGCAGCGCCACCCAGTCGGCGACCTCGGCCGCCGCGCCCTTGCGGATGGCGACGCCCGCGCCGTTCGGCCAGCTCAGGTTGAGCCCGCTCATCCGGGTCTTCGCGCTGAACTCCACGAAGCGCGGATTGCTCAACTCGCCCTCGACCGGGGGCTGCACGCCGTACTGATGCGCCAGGGCGACGACGGAGCGGCCCTCGGGCGTCTCGTCGGCGAGCGAGGACAGCTGGGCCGCCTCCGCGAGCCTGCCCGGGTCCTGGCCCGGCAGCGGGATGAAGGCGGCGCCTCACGGTTGCCCAGGGTGATGGTGCCGGTCTTGTTTAGGAGCAGGGTGCCGACGTCACCGGCCGCTTCCACCGCCCGGCCGGACATGGCGAGGACGTTGCGCTGGACCAGGCGGTCCATGCCCGCGATGCCGATCGCGGACAGCAGGGCGGCGATGGTGGTGGGGATGAGGGTGACCAGCAGGGCCACGAGGACGGCGGTGCTCTGTGCGGCACCGGCGTACTCGGCCATCGGCTGGAGGGTGATCACCACCAGGATGAAGACGATCGTGAGGGCGGCGAGCAGGATGTTGAGGGCGATCTCGTTCGGGGTCCGCTGCCGGGCGGCGCCCTCGACCAGGGCGATCATGCGGTCGAGGAAACTGTTGCCCGGGCGGGAGGTGACGCGGACGACGATGGAGTCCGACAGGACCGTCGTGCCGCCGGTGACGCCGGACCTGTCGCCGCCCGACTCGCGCAGGACGGGCGCGGATTCGCCCGTGACGGCCGACTCGTCGACCATCGCCGCCCCGTCCACGATGTCGCCGTCGGCGGGGATCAGCTCCCCTGCCTCGACCAGGACGAAGTCCATGGGGTGGAGTTCGGCCGGGGTGACGGCCTCGGTCTCGGCCCGGTGCGCGTTCGTACCGTAGGACCAGTGCTTGATCCGCAGCGCGACGGTATCGGTGCGCGCGTTGCGCAGGGAGGCGGCCTGGGCGCGTCCGCGCCCCTCGGCCACTGCCTCGGCGAGGTTCGCGAACAGCACCGTCAGCCACAGCCAGCCGCTGATCAGCCATGTGAAGACCGAGGGATTGACCACGGCCGACAGGGTGGTCAGGACCGAACCGACCGCGACGACCAGCAGCACCGGCTTCCGCACCAGCGCGCGGGTGCAGCTTGCGCACCGCCTCACCGGCCGCCTCCGTGAGCTGCCCCGGCTCCAGCAGCCGGGCCGGCCGGCCCGGGCGGCGACGGGGCGGTCTGGTGACGGGCGGCGGTGGCGGGCTCCCCAGGCCCGGAGGGGTGTGCTGCGCGGTGGCGGCGGAATGCATGCGAAGTAGACCTTCTGACGTGAAGCAGGAGACGGCCGGCTGGTCGGGTCGGCCGGGTGCACGGCGCGGGCCGGCCGTACGGGAAGGCGCCGCTGCCCGGGCCCTGATGGCATGGGCCCCTCAGCCGTCGCACGCACTGTGTCCGGGCCCCCGGCAGCGGGAACGGCAGGAAGCTATCGGACCGGACGCCCACGGAGCCGGTCCGGGAGGAGGAATTGCCGCCGCCTTGACGCGGGTGCCGGGAATGCCGTCAACAGGCCGTCAGCGTTCCGTATGCGGAGACTCGTTGCGTGCGGGGGCGCGTACGCGGGCGGGCGGCGGCACGCTCACGGGGTGATGCGGAAGCGGAGCCGGAGCCCGCGGATCACCGCGTCCGTGTCGCGGCGGACGCGGCGGTCAGGGCCCGGCAGGTCGGCTTCGACGGCCCGGACACGGGGACCACGACGAGGGAGCGGGCGCGGCGCGGGGGCTCCGGGATCCGGCCCGGCTCCAGCCGGCGCCGATCGCACCGTACGTCCGGTGCAGCTTCCCGAAGGCGAGCACGAGCAGCGGCAGGGCGAGGACGATCGCCTCGGGTCCCTGGGCCACCGAGGCCGTCGCGTCGAGCGACAGGGCGGCCGGGCCCCGGAGCGCGGCCAGCCGATGCCGGTCATCCTCTCGAACGGCTGCGGGCCACCGCCCGGCTCCGGCGGGCCGGGACGTGCGCTCCGCGTATGGGCCGCGTCAAAGGTTCCCACCGCCCCGTATGGAGGGCGTCAAGGTGTCTCAGCACCCCCCTGCGCATGGGGTGAGATCTGTCCTGGCCAGTGCGGCCGAAAAGATTCTCATCACTTCGTCTTCAGGAGCTCGCGATGGCCGATCTGGCCTTCGTCCTCACCACGGTCGCGGTTTTCGCGCTGGTGGGTCTCGTCGCCAAGGGGGTGACCAAGCTGTGACCGCCGAGAACATCGTCGGCCTCGTCGTGGCCGTCGCCCTGCTGGGGTACCTCGTCCTCGCCCTCGTCAAGCCGGAGAGGTTCTGAGCCCCCCCATGAGTTCCCAGATGGCTGGCGTGCTCCAGCTCCTCGCCCTGATCGCCGCCCTGGCCCTGGCCTACCGCCCACTGGGCGACTACATGGCCAAGGTCTACTCGTCCGAGCGGCACTACGCCCCGGAGAAGTGGATCTACAAGGCCATCGGGGCCAACCCGAACGCCGAGATGCGCTGGCCCGCCTACCTGCGCGGCGTCCTCGCCTTCTCCGCCGTGAGCGTCCTCTTCCTCTACGCGCTCCAGCGCCTGCAGGGCGTCCTGCCCGGCTCGCTCGGCTTCCAGGCCATCGACCCGGACCAGGCCTTCAACACCGCCGCCTCGTTCGTGGCCAACACCAACTGGCAGTCGTACGCGGGCGAGCAGGCCATGGGCCACGTCGTGCAGACCGGCGGCCTCGCGGTGCAGAACTTCGTCTCCGCGGCCGTCGGCATGGCCGTCGCGGTCGCCCTCGTACGGGGCTTCGCCAGATCGCGGACCGGTGAGCTGGGCAACTTCTGGGCCGACCTGGTGCGGGGTGTCTTCCGCATCCTGCTGCCCCTGGCCGTGATCGGCGCCCTCGTCCTGGTCGCCTGCGGCGCGATCCAGAACTTCGCCGGCATCCACGAGGTCGGCCAGTTCACGGGCGGCAGCCAGCAGTGGAACGGCGGGGCGGTGGCCTCGCAGGAGGTCATCAAGGAGCTGGGCACCAACGGCGGCGGCTACTTCAACGCCAACTCCGCCCACCCCTTCGAGAACCCCAACCCGTTCTCCAACCTCTTCGAGATCTTCCTGATCCTCGTCATCCCCTTCGCCCTGACCCGCACCTTCGGCAGGATGGTCGGCTCGGTCAGGCAGGGCTACGCGATCCTGGCCACGATGGCCGTCATCTGGCTCGGCTTCACCGCGCTGATGATGTGGACCGAGTTCGCCCACCACGGTCCCGCGCTCGACGCGGCCGGCGGTGCGATGGAGGGCAAGGAGATGCGCTTCGGCATCGGCGCCTCCGCGATCTTCTCGGTCGCCACCACGCTGACGTCCACCGGCGCGGTCAACTCCTTCCACTCCTCCTACACCGGCTTCGGCGGCGGCATCCAGCTGCTGGGCATGCAGCTCGGCGAGATCGCACCCGGCGGCGTCGGCTCCGGCCTGTACGGCATGCTGGTCATGGCGATCATCGCCGTGTTCATCGCCGGCCTGATGGTGGGCCGGACACCCGAGTACCTGGGCAAGAAGATCGGCACGCGCGAGATCAAGTTCGCGGCCTGCTACATCCTGGTCACCCCGGCGCTGGTGCTGTGCTTCACCGCCGCGGCCATGGCACTGCCCACCCCGCCGCACTCCATGCTCAACTCCGGCGCGCACGGCTTCTCCGAGGTCCTGTACGCCTACACCTCGGGCGCCAACAACAACGGCTCCGCCTTCGGCGGCCTGAACGCCGACACCCAGTGGTACAACAGCACGATCGGCATCGCGATGCTCCTGGGCCGCTTCCTGCCCATGGTCTTCGTCCTCGCGCTGGCCGGCTCGCTCGCCGAGCAGCAGCCCGTACCCGCCACCGCGGGCACCCTGCGCACCGAGAAGCCGCTGTTCACCGGCCTCCTCGTCGGCTCCATCATGATCATCACCGGTCTGACCTACTTCCCGGCCCTCGCGCTGGGTCCGCTCGCCGAAGGGCTGGCGTCATGACCACGGACGTAAAGAAGCAGGACGCCATGCCTCCGGCCGATGACACAGCCACTGCCACACCCACCCGCGCCCCGCACCAGGACGTGCCCACCGGTCACAAGCCGGGCGAGGGTCGCGTCGGCGGAGGGCTCTTCGACCCGAAGGCCCTGCTGAAGTCCTTCCCGGACGCGGTGCGCAAGCTCGACCCGCGCGTGATGATCAAGTCCCCGGTCATGTTCGTCGTACTGATCGGCTCGGTGGTCACCACCGTGCTGGCGGTCAAGGACCCGACGGACTGGTTCGGCTGGGCGATCACGGCCTGGCTGTGGCTGACCACGATCTTCGCCAACCTCGCCGAGGCCGTGGCCGAGGGCCGCGGCAAGGCGCAGGCCGACACCCTGCGCAAGGCCAAGACGGACACCGTCGCCCGCCGGCTCGCCTCCGACGGCACGACGGAGCAGCAGGTCCCCGGTACCGATCTGCGCATCGGCGACCTGGTGGTCTGCGAGGCCGGGGACATCATCCCCGGCGACGGTGACGTCGTCGAAGGCGTCGCCTCGGTGGACGAGTCGGCCATCACCGGTGAGTCCGCGCCGGTGATCCGGGAGTCCGGCGGCGACCGTTCGGCCGTGACCGGCGGTACGAAGGTGCTGTCCGACCGGATCGTCGTCAAGATCACCACCAAGCCCGGTGAGACCTTCATCGACCGGATGATCAACCTCGTCGAGGGCGCGGCCCGGCAGAAGACGCCGAACGAGATCGCGCTGAACATCCTGCTGGCGTCGCTCACGATCGTCTTCCTGCTGGCCGTCGTCACGCTCCAGCCGTTCGCGGTCTACGCGGGGGCCGAGCAGTCGATGATCGTGCTGGCCGCGCTGCTGGTCTGCCTGATCCCCACCACCATCGGTGCGCTGCTGTCCGCCATCGGCATCGCCGGCATGGACCGGCTCGTGCAGCGCAACGTGCTCGCGATGTCCGGCCGCGCGGTGGAGGCCGCCGGCGACGTCTCCACCCTGCTGCTCGACAAGACCGGCACCATCACCCTGGGCAACCGCCAGGCCGCCGAGTTCGTGCCGGTGAAGGGCACCACCGAGGCCGAGGTCGCCGACGCCGCCCAGCTCTCGTCGCTTGCCGACGAGACGCCCGAGGGCCGCTCCGTCGTGGTCCTCGCGAAGGAGCGGTACGGGCTGCGCGAGCGGCACCAGGGCGAGCTCGCGCACGCCGAGTGGATCGCGTTCACCGCCCAGACCCGCATGTCGGGCGTGGACGTGGACGGCAGGAAGGTCCGCAAGGGCGCGGCCGGCTCCATCCTCACCTGGGTCGGGGAACGGGGCGGTCAGGTCACCGAGGAGGCGAGTGCGCTGGCCGACCGCATCTCCGAGGCGGGCGGTACGCCGCTCCTCGTCGCGGTCGAGGACGACAAGGGCGCCCGTGTCCTGGGAGTCGTCCACCTCAAGGACGTGGTCAAGCCCGGTATGCGGGAGCGGTTCGAGGAGCTGCGCCGCATGGGCATCAAGACCGTCATGATCACGGGGGACAACCCGCTGACGGCGAAGGCCATCGCCGAGGAGGCGGGCGTCGACGACTTCCTCGCCGAGGCCACGCCCGAGGACAAGATGGCCCTCATCAAGCGGGAGCAGGCCGGCGGCAAGCTCGTGGCGATGACCGGTGACGGTACGAACGACGCACCGGCCCTCGCCCAGGCCGACGTCGGCGTGGCGATGAACACGGGCACCTCGGCCGCCAAGGAGGCCGGGAACATGGTGGACCTGGACTCCAACCCGACCAAGCTCATCGAGATCGTGGAGATCGGCAAGCAGCTGCTGATCACCCGGGGCGCGCTGACCACGTTCTCCATCGCCAACGACGTCGCGAAGTACTTCGCGATCATCCCCGCGATGTTCGCGGTGGTCTACCCGGGCCTGGACAAGCTCAACATCATGGGCCTGGCCTCGCCGGAGTCCGCGATCCTCTCCGCGGTCGTCTTCAACGCGCTGATCATCATCGCGCTCGTGCCACTGGCCCTGAAGGGCGTGCGGTACAAGCCGACCAGCGCCGACAGGATGCTCCGCCGCAACCTCGGTGTCTACGGACTGGGCGGCCTCATCGCCCCGTTCGTCGGCATCAAGCTCATCGACCTGCTCATCTCCCTCATCCCCGGGATCGCGTGACCGCCATGAACACTTCCGTAGGCAGCACGGCACGACTGATCGGCGCCGGTCTGCGAGCCCTGCTCGTCCTGACCGTGATCTGCGGTGTGCTCTACCCGCTCGCCGTCACGGGGATCGCCCAGGCCCTGTTCCACGACAAGGCCAACGGCTCCGAGATCAAGGACAAGAGCGGACAGGTCGTCGGCTCCTCCCTCATCGGGCAGTCGTACAACCTCCCGAAGAAGGATCCGACCGACGCCGAGGAGGCCGCCCGGCCGGACCTGAAGTGGTTCCAGCCCCGCCCCTCGGGCGGCCTCGGCAGCAACAGCGTGAACACGCAGTACTCGCTGATCGTGTCCGGTGCCACCAACAAGGCCGCCGACAACGAGGACCTGGTGAACGCGGTCGAGGAAGCCAGGGCCGCGGTCGTCGCGGACAACTCCACCGCCGACCACAAGGTCGAGCCGTCGGACGTGCCGGCCGACGCCGTGACGTCCTCCGGATCCGGTCTCGACCCGCACATCTCCCCCGCCTACGCCGCACTCCAGGTCCCCCGCGTCGCGGAGCGGAACGGCCTCACGGTCGAGCAGGTGAAGAAGCTCGTCGAGGAGAACACCGAGGGCCGCACGTTCGGCTTCATGGGCGAGCCCAGGGTCAACGTCCTGGGGCTCAACACCGCGCTCAAGGCCCTCACGGCCCGGAGCTGATCCGCCGGACGGCGTCAGCGGGAGCCCGGGCCTGCTGGAGACCCGGCCGTCTCATCAGCCAATCGGATCATGGGACGCGGAAAGCTTCGGATCTACCTCGGCTCGGCGCCGGGGGCCGGCGGTTCGCCGTCTGCACGGGCGGCTTCGTCGGGAACGCCCTCGCCTCGGACCCGGTCCTCGCTCCGCCGGCGGCGTGCGTCAGTCGAGGACCGCGGTGGCCTCGATCTCGACCAGGTGCTCGGGCACGTCCAGCGCCGCGACGCCGATCAGGGTGGCGGGCGGCACGGGAGTGACACCGAGCTTCGCGGCCGCCCGGGAGATCCCGTCCAGGAGCAGGGGCATCTTGTCGGGCGTCCAGTCGACGACGTAGACGGTAAGCCTCGCGACGTCGTCGAAGGAGCCGCCTGCCCCTGCCAGGGCGGTGCCGACGTTGAGGTAGCACTGCTCCACCTGAGCGGCGAGATCGCCCTGGCCCACGGTGGCGTGGCCGGCGTCCCATGCGACCTGTCCGGCGATGAAGACCATCCTCGTGCCGGACGCGATCGCCACCTGCCGGTAGACGTCGATCCGGGGCAGCCCGTCCGGGTTGATCAGGGTGATGGCCATGGTCGTCCGCTCCTTGTGCTCTCTTGTGGTTACTCAGAAACCGTAGGAGAGTGACCGCTGACGTGGAAGAACGCACTTTTCGGTGACTGGGGAACCCCATGGTGACCAAGCAGGTCAAGGGCTCGGCAGAGGACGAGGCCGACGTGACGCGAGCCGACTCCCTGGCCCGGGAGATCTTCGCGGACATCGCCAACAAGTGGGCGCTGCTCATCATCGAGGCGGTGGGCGACCGCACGCTGCGCTTCACCGAGCTGCGCGGCGAGATCGAGGGCATCAGCCACAAGATGCTCACCCAGAACCTGCGCCTGCTGGAACGCAACGGCCTCGTCGTGCGCACGGTGCACCCCACCGTGCCGCCACGCGTCGAGTACACCCTGACGGAGCCGGGCCGGGCGCTGCGCGCGACGGTCGACGCCATGTGCGACTGGACCCAGCGCCACCTGGCCGCGATCGAGTCGGCCCGCCGCCGCTTCGACTCGGCCTGACGGCGGCCCCGCGGCACGGCTCGCGCCTCGGCCGGGTAGGGCCCCGTCAGGTCCCGGCGGCGGAGACGGCGCCCCGGCCGAGCAGCTCGGCAAGGCCTCGGCGGGTGGCCGCCAGAACCACCCGGTCCTGCGGCTTCAGGACGTACCCGGGGTGCAGGTCCCAGACCAGGCCCGCCTCGGGGACGCGGGTTTCCTCGGGTGTGGCGGCCAGGTCGGCGCGCCGGTCCTCGGGGGCACTGGTGTCCAGGGCGATCACGCGCCAGGCGCCGGGCCGGAACGATTCCGCGATGGTCCGTCCCTCCAACTGCGGATGGCCGGCCACCACGAGCGCGGCGAACAGCAGCACACGGCGCTCGACCGGTACGGCACCGAGGACCTGCCGGCCCATCATCGCTCCGGCGAACGCCGGAGCCGCCAGGTGGGTGACGCTGCGGCTACGGGTGAGCGCGCCGGGGTGGGCGGCGCGCAGGGTGCGGTAGACGGCCGTCGCGAAGTCGTCCTCGTAGAGCCGCATCACGACCCGCAGGTCGGGCCGGACGGCCCGCGCGTACAGGGCGGCCTCCAGGTTCGTGATGTCCGCACTGGTCAGGGCGAGCAGGGCATGGGCCCGGCTCACCTGCGCCGCCTCCAGCACGCCCTCCTCGGTCACGTCGCCGAGGACGACGGGTACGTGCAGGCGCCGGGCGAGTTCGATGCCCCGCGCCTCCGGATCCGATTCCACGCACACGACGGGGATCTCCAGCTCCCGCAGCCGGGGCAGAACCCGTGCTCCGATCTTGCCGAGGCCGAGCAGGACGACATGGCCCGAGGTCCTGCGGGGCGGGCGGCGCAGCGTGGTCGCGGTCCGGAAGGCGCCCAGTCCCTCCAGTGCCGCGGCCACGAGGACCGGCAGCAGGAGCAGCCCCACGAAGCCGGCGAGGATCTGCAGTGTCTTGCGCTCGGCCGGCTCCTCCACCGCGGGATCGTTGATCGCGAAGATGTCGAGGAGGGTGATGTACGCCGCGTGCAGCGGGTGGTCCCCGGTGGTGATCCAGGAGGCCACCGCCAGTGCGGCGACGGCCCCGGCGATCCCGGCCAGGGACCACCGCAGGCGGCGGGAGAACAGCGAGGCGACCGGGAAGGCGGCCCCGGCAAGGCGGCCCGTGGACACGGCGGGGCCCAGGTGGGACACCGCTTCCAGCGCGACGATGCCGCGGCCGGTCGCGGCGGCGACCGCCCGGTCGTCCGGCAGCAGCTGAGGTCCGCGCTCGCCGCTGTGCTCCGAACCCTCGGCTCCGGCCGGGTCGCCGGTGGTGGCCGAGAGCAGCGCCAAGGTGCACAGCCCCGGGTCGGCGACTTCTCCCCGGTTCGGCGGCGTGCGTTCCACCGCACGCAGCAGCAGCCCGTCGGCCTGCACGATCTTGCTGGTGCCGGCGACGGCGGACGCGGCGAGGGCCGGCGCCGCGGTGTCCGCGTCGGACAGGACCGTGGTGGACGCGTCCAGTTCCCGCAGGTCCAGTCCGGGCTCGGCGATGATCGCCGCCTGGTCGAGCAGCTCCTCCAGGTGCTGTCCCAGCTTGCGGTTGTAGAGCCTGATCACCAGCCGGAGCCTGGGGTTGAGCCGACGGGCCACCAGCGCCGCCCGCACGTTGGTCTCGTCGTCCTCGTAGACCAGCGCCAGCGCGGCGGCCCTCTCCACTCCGGCCGAGGCCAGCAGCGCTTCGTCCGGCTCGGCCCCTTCCACGACCCGCAGGTGCGGGTCCGCCTGCCCGGCCCCCGGCACGCGGGAGCTCCTGGCCACCGGAACGCGGCTGAGCAGTCCGAGAGCGCGCGCGGACCGCCGGCCCACCGCCGGCTGCGGGGCGCGGGCCTCGGGCACCACGAGCGTCACGCGCTCCCGATACACGTCGCGAAGCTCGCCGGCCAGCCTCCTGGCCAGCCCGTCATCGCCGCAGACGACCATCCAGCCGCTGGACGAGGGAAGTTGAGAGCGAGAAGGATTCGACACCGATCAAGAATGCATCGCCGGGACGGCAGCCGGGCCGGCGGGTCCACACCGTGAACCGCCCGCCCGCCGCGGCCGAGGGCGAAAGGAGCACCGTCCCTCCGCGAGGCATGGTGGAGGGGCTTCGCGTCCGGTTGAGTGGGTGCCGTGACACATGCTCTGCGATTCACCGAGAAGGACCTGCGCCGGCTGGCCGGGCCGCGCTCCTTCGAGCGGGGGCTCGGCTACCTGTCCGCGGTCGCGCGGCTGGAGATCGGGGAGACGGCGATCACCGCCACCGTCGACGGCACCGAGGCCTACGAGGTGCAGCTGACCGAGGACGAGGACGGCGGGCTCACCGGCCGGTGCGACTGCCCCTACGGAAGGGAGGGCAACTTCTGCAAGCACGGTGTGGCGGTCGGCCTGACGGTCCTGGGGCAGGCCGGTTCCGTGCCGCGGCACCGGTCGGCCGCCGCCTCGCGCACCCGGCTGCTGGACGGCTGGCTGGAGTCCCGCACCCGGGAGGAACTCCTCGGCCTGGTCCGCGAGCAGCTCGCCGACGACCGTGACCTGCGGCGCCGCCTGGAGCTGCGCGCGGCCGCCGCCGGTGAGGACACCGGCATCGTCCGGGAGCGCGTCCTGCACCTCCTCGACACCCGCCCCTTCGCCCGCTACGGCTACGTGGAGTACGCCGACGCCCACGCCTACGGCAGGCAGGCGGCCGAGGCCGTCACCGCACTGCGAGCACTGACGGCGAGCGGCCGGGCGGCGGACGCGGTCGAGGTGGCGCGCGAGGCACTCCGCTCTCTGGGGCGCGCGTACGGGGAGATCGACGACTCGGACGGCCTGATCGGGGACGTGACCGCCGACTTGGCCGAAGCCCATCTCGAAGCCTGCCTGACTGCCCGACCCGACCCGGCGGAGACCGCCGAGTGGCTGGTGGCACATCTGCTGGACGCAGCGAACGACGCCACCGGCATCGACCTCTTCGACTACCGGGACGTGCTCGGTGACCCGGGCCTGGCCCGGGCGCGCACGCTGGTCGTGGCCGCTTGGCGGGCCAACCCCAAGGGGTGGGCGGAGAAATGCCTCATGGAGCGCCTGCTGAAGGCCGACGGTGACGCCGTGGACGCGCTGGTGGAGGTCCACGCGGCGGACCTCGCCCCGAACGGCCACACCCATCTGGTGATCGCGAGGGAGCTGGAGGCGGCGGGGCGTCCGCACGAAGCCATGGAGTGGGCGGAACGCGGCCTGCGCGAGACCGCAGCCGAGTGGGGCCCCGACGGCGCTCTGGTCGCCTTCGTCTGCGAGCGCCATCAGCGGGCCGGTCGCCCGGCCGACGCGGTCGCGGTCCGCCGGGACGTGCTGCGCGCCCGTCCCTCACTCGCCGCGTACCAGCACCTGCGTACGGCGGCGGGCGCGGCCGGCACGTGGGAGAGCGACGAACGCCCGGCCGCCCTGGAGGTGTTGAAGGCCGTCTCCCGGCCCCGGCAGGGCCACCGGTACGGCGGCTCCCTGCTCGTCGACGCGCTCCTCGACGACAACGACCTCCCGGCGGCCTGGCAGGCGGCCGCCGACGGCTGCGCCGACCAGCGGCAGTGGCTCGCCCTGGCGGACCGGATCCGTGACCGGCGGCCGGCCGACGCCCTGGCCGTGTACCTCCGCTGGATCGAACCACTGCGCCGGCAGACCGGTGACGGGACGTACGAACACCTCGCCGAGCTGCTGCTCAGCGCCCGCGCCTGCCATCGGGCCCTGGGCACCGAAGCCGAGTTCGCCACCTACCTGGCCGCCCTGCGCGCCGACCAGAAGCGCAAGCGGAAACTGATGACCGTCCTCGACCGGCACGGGCTCTGAACGCCCGTGCGCGCTCCGCACCCCAACAGAGAGCAGGCAGTAATGAGCAGGAGAGCCCGCCGGACCGCCGGGCACGTCGTCGTCGTCGGGGGCAGCATCGCGGGCATGCTCGCGGCCGCAGCCGTCGTGGAGCACGTCGAGTCGGTCGAGGTCGTCGAGGCGCATGCGCTGCCCGCCGGGGCCGAGCCGCGGGCCGGCGTCCCGCAGGCCGCCCACATCCACTGGCTGCAGAGCGGTGGGGCGGAGGCGGTCGAGTCCCTGCTGCCGGGCAGCATCGACCGGCTGACGGCCGCCGGCGCCCGTCGCATACCCGTGACCACCGACATGGTCATCCACTCCCCCGAGGGCTGGTACCGCCGCTGGGAGCCCGCCACCCACTTCGTGATCAGCGCGAGCCGCGACCTGACCGACTCCGTCATCCGGGGACAGGTCCTGTCGGACTCCCGGGTCCGGGTCCGTGCGCGGACCCGGGTCATCGGCCTGACCGGCGGGGACGGCACGGTGACGGGGGTCCGGGTGCGTGGCGCCGACGGCGCGGAGACGGAACTGCGCGCCGATCTGGTCGTCGACGCCTCCGGACGGGGCTCGCGGCTGCCGGAGTGGCTCCGCGAGCTGGGTGTCCACGGCCTCGTGCAGGACCGGGTCGACTCCGGCCTGGCCTACGCCAGCCGGTTCTACCGTGCGCCGGTCCCCACCCGCGGCTGGCCGGTCGTCGGCGTGCAGGCGGACCCGCGCCTGCCGGGGCCCGCCAATGCGGGGGCCATCCTGCCGGTCGAGGGCGGCCATTGGCACGTCAGCCTGATGGGCGCCCCCGGTGGACGGCCCACGCGGGACGCGGAGGACTTCCTCCCCTTCGCCCGGAGGCTGCGCCACCCCGTCCTGGCCGAGCTGCTCGAGTACGCCGAACCCCTGACCGGGGTCAGCGTCGCCCGCAGCACCGCGAACCGGCGCAACCACTACGAGCGGCTGCGCGCGTGGCCCGAGGGCCTGGTGGCGCTCGGGGATTCGGTCGCCACCTTCAACCCCGTGTACGCACAGGGGATGTCGGTGGCCGCGCTGGGCGCCCTCGCCCTGCGCGACGCGTTCTCCGCGGGCCCCGCACGGGGCCGGTCGCGTCGTGCGCAGCGCGCCGTCGGCCGGCCCATCGACGCCGCCTGGGCCCTCGCCGTCGGGCAGGACATGCACTTCCCCACCACCGAGGGCAGGCGCCCGAACCCGGCCGACCGCCTGCTGCACCGGTACGTCGGCCGCCTGTCCCGTACGGCGACGGGATCCTTCCGCGCGGCCACGGCCCTGACCGACGTACTGGCCCTCCAGGCGCCGCCCGCGTCCCTCGTCAGGCCCGGCGTACTGCTGACCGCCCTGCGGGGTCCGTCCCGCCCGCAGCTCGACCGTCCTCCGTTCACCCCGGCCGAACTCGCGCTCCTGGCGGGCTCCTCCGGGCACCGGGGTACGGGGGGCCGACGGCCGGCGTGACGGGGGTGGGCGGGCCGGGGCCCCGTGGGGTGGGGCCTCGTGGGGTGGGGCGGTTGCCCGGGGTCAGGTGCGGGCGAGGGCCGCGGCGCCGAAGGAGACGTCGAAGCGGTCGCACCAGATGCTGACGCTGGGGTACGCCGCCCAGTCGACGTTCGCGGGCAGCGGATAGTTCTGGTCTCCCTTGTTGCCCTTCAGGGGGGCGAGGTTCACGTACCGCCCGTCGTCGAAGACGCGCCAGCCGGCCTTGCCCTCCTTGACCGGCGCATCGCTCAGCCAGACGCGCACGTCGGGGCCGCTGCTGGTGTCCAGGCCTTCGAGGCGGAGCGTGTGGGTGCCGTCCTCCAGCCGGATGATCTTCACGGTGCCGGTGGTGGCGTGCTCGTGGCTGATGAAGGCGCCCTGCGCGACGGTGACCGGTCCCGAGGGGGGAGCCGCCGACGCGGTTCCCCGCGTACCGGGCGGTGCCGCCTTCGCGGAGGGCAGGGCCTCGTGCACCGACTCGTCGACCCACAGCGCCCAGGGCTTGAACCACACCAGCCCGGCCGCCAGGACCGCCAGCCCCGCCACGACGGCCGCGGCCCACCACTGCCTGCTCCTGCTCCCGGCGCGCCTCACGACGGCCCTCCTCACGTGTCGCTTCTTCCTCCGCCGCCATTCAACGGGGTCGGAGTCCGGTCCGGGAGGCCGGGCCCGGTGACGAAACCCTTACGGCGCCCCGCGGGGGCGCCCGTCATCCGCCGCGGGTCGTACCGCAGTGCGTCCCGCGGGTCGTACCGCAGGGGCAGTCGGAGGCGCTCTGGCACGGCGGCCGGGCCGTGGCCGACAATCCCCCCGTCGGGGGACACGTCCCTGTTCGAGCGAGTTTCAACGGCGCCGGCGCAGGCCCGCCAGGACCAACAGGACCGATGGGAACATCCGTTCACCGTTTCGCCCCCGTTCCGGCCGTGACGCGCCCGAACGGGAGCCGTTCCCGGAGCACCAGTACCCACCGCGCACCCATTCGGAGGACCCGTGGACGCCCAGCCGTTCAGCCCTGCGGAACCCGCCGCAATCGAACAGGCCGCACCCGACGACGACCCCCGCGGCGCCGCCGCGCTGCTGGTGGACTCCCGGGGCCGCTACCTGCTGCACCTCCGGGACGCCAACAAGCGGATCTGCGATCCGGGGACCTGGAGCATCCCCGGCGGCGACCGCGAGGGAGCGGAAACCTCGCGGGAGGCGGTGGAACGGGAACTGCTGGAGGAGACCGGCCTGGCGGTCCCCCTGGAGGAGTTCACGGTGGTGGACACCGTGGGCCCCGAGGGGGTCAGGGGGCGGGCCCGGGTCTACCTGGGCGCCTGGGACGGGGATGCCGACGACCTGCCGTGCCCGGAGGGCATCATGTTCCGCCACTTCGACGTCGGCACCGTCCCGTACCTGACGATGTGCCCGTGGGTGAAGGAGGTCATCGACCTCCACCAGGCCAGGGGAGCCCCCGTGCCGGGGCCGGCGCAGGCCTCCTCCGGGGGCCGGGCCCGGCTGAACGTGGTGGGCGCGCACCTCTATCTGGAGCGGGAGGGCCGGGTGCTGCTCGGGCTCCGGCACCCGGACTCGGCGTACGCGGGGGCCACCCACCACTTCCTCGCCGGGCACTGCGAGCAGGAGTCTGCCGTCGCCTGCGTGGTGCGCGAGGCGGAGGAGGAGGCCGGGATCGCCGTCGACCCGGCCGACGTGGAACTGGTGCACGTCGTGCACGTGGTGGACGGTCCCGGCGACCGGCCCCGCATGCAGCTGGTCTTCCGCGCCCGGCAGTGGACCGGCACGCCCGAGGTGCGCGAGCCGGACCGCTGCGTGTCGTGGGACTGGTGGCCTGCCGAGGCCCTCCCCGACAGGGTCGTCCCGTACGCCCGCGCCGCGATCGAGGGCATCCGGGCGGGCCGCCTGTACACGGAGATGGGGTGGTGAGGGTGGCTCTGCGGTTCGGTGGCCGGCGATGAGCGGCGGGGCGGGGACGGGGGCCGGTACGAGCGGGCCGGTGCGGTACGCGGTGCCGGTCGACGTGCACCTCGTACTGCGGCGGGACGGCGAGGACGGCGGGGCGGAGGTGCTGCTGTCGCGGCGGGCGGGGCCCGTCTACGCGGCGGGGATGTGGCACCTGCCGTCCGGGCACCTCGACCCGGGTGAGGACATGGTGGAGGCGGTGGTCCGGGAGGCCCGCGAGGAGACGGGTGTGCTGTTCGCGCCGGAGGACGTCACTCTGGCCGTGACCGTCCACCACCGTCCCCCGACGGGCTCCCGCTCCCGGATCGGCGTCTTCTTCGAGGTGCGGCGGTGGTCGGGGCGGCCCGGGATCAGGGAGCCGGACCGGTGTGACGGCATGGGCTGGTACGCGCTGGACGCCCTTCCGGAGCCGATGGTGGCGTACTGCCGGGCCGGGCTGGACGCCTATCGCGCCGGTGTGCCGGGCGCGGTGCACTTCCAGCGGCCCGGCGACGCAGTCGGGCACATGCCGGAGGGGCCGGGCCGTACGCGGCTGCTGGCCGGCTCGTCGGACCGCGCGGCGGAACTCCCGTACGCGCTCCGGGAGTTCGCCGAACAGGCCGTGGGCAGGATCGGGTGGGCGGCGGAGGTGTCCTGGGTCCGCACCGGCAGCCGGGTGTGGCGGCTCACCGGGCCCGGGGGCGGCACGTGGTTCCTGAAGCGGCACCGCGGGGCGCGGTTCCACGACCGGGAGGTGGCCGCGTACCGGTCGTGGGTGCCGGTGCTCGGGCCGGGTGCGCCCCGCCTCGTCGCGGCCGACACCGCGGCGCGGGCCGTGGTCGTCACCGCGCTGGCGGGGCGTCCGCTGCACGGCATGGTCCTCGGCCCCGCCGCCGAGGCGCGCGTCCAGCACGGCCTGGGCCGGCTCGCCCGAACCCTCCACGGCAGCGCCCCCGAACGGGACTCCGGGACGCCGACGGCCGCCGGCAAGGTCGGGCGCCACCTGGAGGCGGCCCGCCCGCACCTGGCCGACGGCGACGAGGACCTGGTCCTCGCCCTGGCGCGGGCCCACGCGGACCTGCCGCGGCCCGTCCTCGTCCCCACCCACGGGGACCTGCAGTACCGCAACGTCCTGCTCGCCGACGGCGGCGAGCCGCGGCTGTTGGACTTCGAGCGGTCGGAGTACGGCACCGCCACCCGGGACATGGTCCGGCTGTGCGACACCTGGACGGGGCGGCCGGACCTGCGGGACGCGTTCCTCGACGGCTACGGCAGGCCGCTCACCCCCGCCGAGGAACTCCGCCTGGACTGCGAGGCGGCCTTCGACGCCGTCTCCGGCATCGCGTACGGCACCGGCCACGGCGACCCGGAGGTCGCCGAACGCGGCCACCGCACCCTGCGCCGCCTCCACACCGCCCACCACCTCCCGTAGTCCGCGACCGGCCATCCCTCCGAGGAGCCCGCCCGTGCCCGAACCCGGCCGCACGGGGGGCTGGGCAGGCTCGTCCTGGCAGGGGGGTCGGGGGCGGTCTACCGTGGGTGGGCGGGGGTGTGCGTGCCCCGGCTTCGCTCTTCGGGTGGCGATCGGAGCGGCCATGGGACCGGTTCTGCTCACCGCGGCCGTCGTCGTCGCGGTCTTCGTCGTGCGGGCTGCCGTCGTCGAGATGCGGCACCCGGGCAGTGCGGTGGTGCGGTGGTCCCTGCTGCGGGACGCGCGGACCCTGCGTACCGGTGCGTTCGTGGCGGTTCCGCTGGCGGTCGTGGGGTGGCTGCGGGCCGGTGCCGAGGGGCTGGTGTGGGCGCTGCTCGTCGCCGCCCTCGTCGCCTACGCCGTGTCGAAGCTGCGGGCGGAGTAGGACGGGCGCGTGCGGTGGCGGCGGGCGCGGAGCGCGTGCCCGGCCAGGACGAGGAGCAGGGCGGCGCCGTAGGCCACGGTGCCGGCGGCGGGGTGCAGCGGGGTGACCAGGTAGGCGGCCGCGCCCGCGAAGGCCACACCGAGCCACTCCCAGCGGCCGTCCAGGGCCACGAGGGCGACCAGGAGCAGCGCGTACCAGGAGTAGCCCGGGGTGGTCAGGAGGAAGGCGGTTCCGGTGACGAGGAGTGCGCCGGACCAGGGGCGGTCCGGGTCGCCGCGGAGGATGACGTACAGGCTGACCGCGGCGGTGCCGGCGAGTACGGCGGGTACGGCCCAGGAGTCGGGGAGCAGGAGGCGCAGGAGTGCGTAGCGACCGCCGGAGGAGGCGTCCTGGTAGCCCTCTTCCCGGGCGTAGCCGCCGAGGTAGCCCAGGACGGACGAGTCGGAGAGCAGGACGTACGGGAGGTAGAGCGCGGCCGGCACGGCGACGGCGGGGAGCAGGGTGGCGAGCACTTCCCGGGGGTGCCTGACGCCCGAGAGGGCGCCGGGGAGCAGGACCGCGGGCAGCAGTTTCACGGCGGTGGCCAGGCCCAGCACCGCGCCCCCGGCGACGCGGTGACGGACCGTCAGGGCGAGTGCGGTGACGGAGAGGAGTACGGCGAGCACGTCGGCGTGCGCGTTGTTGACCGCCTCGACGGCCACGGCTGGGCACCAGGCCCACCAGGCGGCGTCACGCGGGTCGCCGCGGCGCCGCAGGATGCGGAGGAGCACGAGGGTGGTGACGGAGGCGAGGAGCGCGCCGGCGGCCTGGAGCGGCTTGTGGCGTGCGCCGGCCGGGGAGACCGCGTCGACGAGGAGGAAGTACGCCTCACCGGCCGGTGGGTAGATCGTGTGCACGGTGGGGCGGTTGATGCGGGTGCAGCCGCCGTCCGGGAGGGGCGCGAGGCCGGGGGCGGGGGTGGGAGCGGGGGCGGGGGTGGGAGCGGGGGTGGGAGCGGGCGCGGGTGGAGGGCCGGACACGGAACCGGGGGCGGGCGCTCGACCGGGCGCGGGTTCGGGCGGGGGGCCCGATGCCGGACCGGGCGCAGGCACCGCCGCGCCGCGGCAGGCCGCGCGCGGCGGGAAGAGCCAGGTGTCGCGGAGTCCCGTGAGGGCGCGGTCGGCGGGGGCGTGGTCGTACGGGGAGATGCCGGCGGCCTGCACCCGGCCGTCCCATGCGTAGCGGAAGGAATCGGTGCTGGTCCGGGGTGGGGCGACCAGGCCGGCCACGGCGACGGCGATGCCGCCTGCGAGGACGAGGGCGGTGACGTGCCGGGTCGGCACCCGGCGCAGGGTCCAGGCGGCCGCGCCGAACAGCGCCCAGCAGGCTGCGTAACGCCAGGCGAGTCCGGCGGCGTCGGGGAAGGACGGGTCCGGCGAGGGCGCGCCCAGGCGGAGGGTGAGGACGAGTCCGGCGGTCAGGGCGGCCAGGAGGAGGGCGGTGGCGGCCGTGGCGGCCACGGGACTCGCGGTCCTCGTGGCGGCCGCGACTGCTGTGGGGGCGTCGGGCTGGGGGGTGCCGACTGGTGTGCTCGGGGGCACGGGCGGCTGCCGGACGGGGTGGGGCGGGCGGGGGCGGGTCACTCGACCACCCTGGCAGCGGGGGTGCCGCCGGGGGCATGGGCGCGGCGGGCCGTTCGCGTTCCGTAAGGTGTCGGAACCCGCTGCGGGGCGGCACCCGGCGGTTGCATGGGGGGATGGACACACCGATCGGCCGATGGCGCCCCGCCCGTCCACCCTTCCGCCGGCCCGACCTGCGCCGCCCCGACCAACGCGGTCCCGATGGGGGCTTGCCGTACGCGCCCGGGGCGGTTGCGCACGGGCCCTGCGAGCGGGGTCCCGACGCCCGCGAGCCGTGCGAACGCGGTCCCGACGGGGTCGCGCCCAGCGAGCGCGGGGCGGATGCCCGCGAGCCGCACCAGCACGGTTCCCACGCGCCCGAGCCGCACCGGCCCGGGGCGGACGCGCGTGAGCTGACGGTGCGCGGTCCCGGGGCGCACGAGCCGGCGAACCGCGGTGCCGGGGCGCACGAGCCGGCGAAGCTCGGTCCCGGGGCGCACGAGCCGTGTGGGCGCGGGACGGATGGGCGTCGGCCGCGCGCAACCGGGGACGTTGCGAGCCGGACCGACGGTGGCGGCTCGGCCGGGGGGCGTCCGGCCTTCCGGGTGCCGGCCTCGCGAGGTCTGTCCGCCCTCCGGCCGCCGGCCTTCGCCGGGCGGTTGCACGACGCGCGTACGGCGACCGCGCTCGGGCGCTGGCTGGGCGTCGCGCTGGCCGTGTGCTTCCTGACGGGGCTGGTCAGCCACTTCCTCCAGCAGCCGCCCCCCTGGCTGCTGCCCCACCTCCCGTCGCGCCCCTCCTGGGGCTACCGGCTGACGCAGGGGCTGCACGTCGCCGTCGGCCTGGCCGCGATCGTGCTGCTGTTCGCCAAGCTGTGGGCGGTCTACCCGCGGCTCTTCGTCTGGCCCCCGTTGCGTTCGGTGCGCCATGCGCTGGAGCGGCTGTCCGTGGCGGTGCTGGTGGCGGCGGGGGTGTTCGAGGTGCTGGCCGGGCTGCTGAACATCGCCGAGTGGTACCCGTGGCCGTTCTCGTTCGTGCCGGTCCACTACGCGGTGGCGTGGGTGGTTGCCGGGGCCGTACTGCTGCACGTCGCGGTCAAGGCGCCCGAGATCCGGGCCCATTGGAGCAGGCGGTCCCCCGGCACGCTCGCCCTGCCGGACGAGGAGCGGGACGGGCCGGACCGTCGGGCCCTGCTGCTCGGCGTGGGGGCGGCGGTGGGGGCCGTCACGGTCACGACGGTCGGACAGTCCTTCACCCCGCTGGGGGCGCTGGACCTGCTGGCCCCGCGGCATCCCGGGTACGGGCAGCAGGGGCTGCCGGTGAACCGTACGGCCAGGGCGGCGGGCGTGACGGCGGCCGCCGTACGGGGGTGGCGGCTGGAGGTGCTGGGCCCCGAGCCGTACGCCCTGACGCTCGCGGAGCTCGCGGCACTGCCGCAGCACCGGGTCCGGCTGCCGATCGCCTGCGTGGAGGGCTGGAGCAAGGACGCGAACTGGACCGGCGTACGGATCCGGGACCTGCTGGCCCGCGCCGGGGCGCCGCCCGGGTCGGGGCTGCGGGTGGTGTCGCTGGAGGTGGCGGGCGCGTACCAGGTCATGGACATGGGCCGGGAGTACGCGGACGACCCGCTGACGCTGCTCGCGCTGCGGCTCAACGGGGAGGTGCTGTCGGCCGACCACGGACATCCGGCCCGCATCATCGCGCCGAACCGTCCCGGCGTGCTGCAGACGAAGTGGGTCACGCGGCTGGAGGTTGTGTGATGGCGGAGCCGGAGGAGAGCGGGGAGGCGGAGGGCCGCCGGGCGGCAGAGGGCAGCCGTGAGGCGGAGAACGTGCCGGGGCGGGGTGCCGGTCCTGCGCCGGGAGGCTCGGACGCGGCGGGAGGCCCGGACGCGGCGGATACGGAAGACGGGCTGGAGGAGACCGGGCACGCACCGGTGCCCGGGGCCGGGGACGTGCCCGCGACCGCAGACGGATCGGTGCCGGGAGCCGGCGACGTGCCCGGGGGCGCCGGTTCCTCCTCCCCCGTGTCGCTCGCGCGCTGGGGGCTCGGTCTGCTCGGGGTGCTGCTGATCGGGATCGGGGGGCGGCACCTCTCCTCCCTGCCCGATCCGTACGCCGTACTGGTGTGGCTGGGCGGGGCGTTGGTGCTGCACGACGGGGTGGTGGCGCCGCTGGTGCTGGCCGTCGGGCTGCTGGTGGCCGCCCTGCCGGCGCGTCCCGTGGTGCGCGCGGCGCTGGTCACGGCCGGGGCGCTGGTGCTGGTCACCCTCCCGCTGCTGCTGCGGCCGGGGGCGCCGCCGAACCCGTCGGCGCTGCCGCTGCCGTACGCGCGCAACCTGCTGCTGGTGCTGGCGGTCGTGGCGGGGTGCGCGACCGCCGCGGCACTGCTCGCCCGGCTGCGGAGGCGCCGGCACCCACGCGGTCCGGGCGGCGACCGGAAGGCTGATGCGCCGGCCTGACGGCGCCGGCGGGAGTCGTGCCGGCACCGGGGGCGGTGCGTGGCGGGGGACCGCCGGCTCCGACAACGAGACCCGGCCGGGTAAGACGCCGGGCGACGCGGCCCGGGAGACCGACGGCGCGGAGGACGGGCCCAGCCGGGTGGGCGCGGGCGGAGCGGACAAGGTGCCAGGGTGCGGGCGGGCGCTCGACGTCCGCTGGGAGCAGCCGGTCCCGAGCCCCGGCCCGCGTGCCGGAAGGGGTGGCCGACACGGGCGCCGGAGCGCGGTTGCCGATACAGGTTGCCGATGCGTCCGGCCAGTCGAGTAGGTCGGGCCGGTCGAGTCGAAGGCTGCGGTGTGGCCGGGTGACGGCGGTCGTGGGACCGGCTCGGCGGTGATGCCCGTGGCTGGGGTCGGGGGCGATCGGCGGCGGAGCCGCCCGAGCCGATCACCTTCGTGGCCGGTCTGGAGGGGTGTGCCGCGGTCGGAGCCCCGGCGGAGCGAGCACGTGGCCTGTGCCGGCGGAGGTGTGGTCCTGAGTGCCGGCGAGATCGCCTTCGCCCACGGGGGAGGCTGATGGGCCGTGAGCGAAGCCGGCAACCGGTCCACCCGGTACTGCCCGGACGCCGGTTGCCGGCCGGCAGGCCGCCGCCCCGGCCGGTGCCGGGCCCGGAACAGCCGGCGGTCGCCCGCGCTCCGGACCGGGGGACTCGGGCGACCCGCCGGCTTCACTCACGAGGTCGTGCTCCGGCGGTGCCGAGTGCCGGGCACGCAACCCCTCCGCCGTCACCCGCGACATGGTGCTCCCGGCCATCCCCCGGCTGCCGGGAGCACGACGTCGGCTGCGTCTTCCGCGGGCGCGAGCTGCCCGCGGCCTGGAGCCTGGATCCCGTGGTGTGCTGGCCGTGGGTCCCGCCGGGCGGCGGCCGGGCAGTGCGGCCCGCTCGCTCCCGCCGCCTACCGGCGCAGTTCCGTGAAGGTGCGGCCCGCGGCCGACCAGGTGCCGGTGGGCGTCCAGCCCGCGGTGGCGGCGTGGTGGCCGAGGGCGTCCGGGCCCACGCGGGCCCAGGGGAACGGGACCCCCGGGGTGCCCCGGAAGTCGTCGAGGCGGACCTCGCACCGTTCGTCCACCTCCACCGGCGCGGCTTCGGCGATCAGCCGTCCGCCGGGGGCCAGGAGGGCGGCCACCCGGGTTAGCAGCGCGTGGGGGTCTCCGCCGATGCCGACGTTGCCGTCGATCAGCAGGACGGTCGTCCAGCGGCCCTCGCCGGGCAGCGGGCCGAACACCGAGCGGCACAGGGCCGTTCCGCCGCGCCGGACGGTCCGGGTCACGGCGGCCGGGCTCACGTCCACGCCGAGGACCCGGTGGCCGCGGCCGGCGAGGGCCGCGACCAGGCGCCCGGGGCCGCAGCCGATGTCGAGCACCGCGCCCCGGCACCGGGAGAGCACGCTGTCGTCGGCGGTGTCCGCGTCGGCGAGCCACCGCTCCACCTCCAGCGGCAGCAGCCAGCCGTCCGCGCGGCGCAGGAAGAGCGGCCCGCGCCCGGCCCGCAGGGCGCGGGTGTACGGGTCGTCCCGCCAGGGGGCCGGGCCGGCCCCGGACCGCGCGGGGCGCGTGGTCGCGCCGGGGGCCGTCACCGGGGCCGGTCCGAGGGGGTGGTGAGGCTGGTGTGCAGGGTGGCGAACCTGGTCCCGGGGGCCGCCGCCGACACCTCGTGGGCGTCCGGTGCCGTGTCCACGTCCCGGAGGGTGGGGAGGCTGCCGATCCGCAGGCCCGCCGCGCGCAGGCGCCCGTACTGGACGGCGCCGGTCTCGGGGACCGACATCGGTACGCCGACCAGCAGGGCCGGGTCGGGGGCGGCGAGCCCGAGGGCCCAGAAGCCCCCGTCCGCCGCGGGACCGTACCAGGCGTCGTACGAGCCGAAGTCCAGGGCGGGCCCCAGGAGTTCCGGGGTGACCTGGGGGGTGTCCATGCCGATCAGCAGGGCGGGGCCGGCGCAGTCGGCGAAGGCGGCGGCGAGCCGCTCGTCGAGGCCGCGGCCGCGCTGCGGCACGACCTCGAAGCCGGCCGGCAGCCAGTCGCCGGGGCTGCCGTCCAGGACCAGGATCCGGCGGTCGGCCGGCGCCGCGGCCACGGCGTCCAGGGTGTCCGCGAGGGCCGCCCGGGCCAGGCCGGCCGCCTCGGCAGGGGTGAACGGCGGCGTCAGCCGGGTCTTCACCCGGCCGGCCACCGGCTCCTTGGCGATCACGAGCAGGGCGGTCACCGGGCACCCCCGGCGGGGAGGGCCGCGGGGGTGGGCCGGGGCGGTTCGGCGAGGACCGCGCGCATGTCGCGCACCGCCTGCCAGGTGCCCCGCCAGGTGCCGGTGACCTTGGAGCGGCCGGTCCGCGGCAGGTACGGGACGTCCTCCTCCCGCACCCGCCAGCCGGCGTCGGCGGCCCGGACCACCATCTGGAGCGGGTAGCCGCTGCGCCGGTCGGTGAGGTCCAGGGCGAGCAGCGCCTCCCGCCGCGCGGCCCGCAGCGGCCCGAGGTCGTGCAGCCGCAGGCCTGTACGGCGCCTCAGCATCCGGGACAGGGCCAGGTTGCCCGCCCGGGCGTGCGCGGGCCAGGCACCGCGGCCCCGCGGGCGGCGGCGGCCCAGCAGCAGGTCGGCCTCCCCCGCGGCGACGGCCCGTACGAAGCCGGTCAGCAGCCCGGGATCCAGGGAGGCGTCGCAGTCGCAGAAGCAGACGAACTCGGCCTCGGCGGCGAGGAGTCCGGCGTGGCAGGCGGCGCCGAAGCCGCGCCGGGCCTCGGGCACGACGGTGGCGCCCAGGGATCGGGCGATCTCCGCCGATCCGTCGGTGGAGCCATTGTCCACCACGAGGGCGCGCCAGCCGGCGGGGATGCGGGCGAGGACCCAGGGCAGCGCCCCGGCCTCGTTCAGGCAGGGCAGGACGACGTCCACGGGAGGGTTCAGGGGGTCATCGGTCACGCCTGTCACCGTAGGAAGCCGGGCGCCAGAACGGGGCGATCGACTCCTTACGAAACACGGACGGCAGCACCGGGCGGGCCGGGCAGGGGGGACGGCCGGGGGCCCGCCGTACGACACTGGGGCGCATGAGCACGCCAGCACCCCCCGTGGGACGGCCGGGCCCCGCGGAGCCCGCCCGGATCCTCGTCGTCGACGACGACCCGACCGTCGCCGAGGTCGTCACCGGATACCTCCGCAGGGCCGGCCACACGGTCGGGCACGCCGCCGACGGGCCCGGCGCCCTCGCCCTGGCCGCCGCCGACCCGCCTGAACTGGTCGTCCTGGACCTGATGCTGCCGGGCATCGACGGGCTGGAGGTGTGCCGGCGGCTGCGCGCCGACCGCCCCGTCCCGGTGATCATGCTGACCGCGCGGGGCACGGAGGAGGACCGGATCGCGGGGCTCGAACTGGGCGCCGACGACTACGTCACCAAGCCGTTCAGCCCGCGGGAGCTGGTCCTGAGGGTGGAGTCCGTGCTGCGCCGCAGCCGGCCCGGCGCGGAGTCCGCCGTCGTCCGGGCGCCCGCGCCGCTGCGGGCGGCCGGGATCACGCTCGACCCGGTGACCCGCAGGGCGACCCGGGACGGCGCCGAACTTGCCCTCACGCTCCGGGAGTTCGACCTGCTGGCACACTTCCTGTCGCACCCCGGGCGGGCCCACTCGCGCGAGGCTCTGATGCGGGACGTGTGGGGCTGGGACTTCGGGGACCTGTCCACGGTCACGGTCCACGTACGGCGGCTGCGCGCCAAGATCGAGGAGGACCCGGCCGTACCGCGGCTGATCCATACGGTGTGGGGCGTCGGCTACCGCTTCGAGGCCGTGTCCGATCCCGCGCATCCGGACACGGCCCCTGCCACGCCGGACGCTGTCCCCGCCCCGGCCCCGGCCTCCGCTCCGGTGCCGCCCGCCGCGCCGCAGGGGGGCAGGTCGTGACGGACTTCCTGCTCATCGCGCTCTTCGCGCTCGGCGGCGCCGTGTGCGCCGGGGCCGCCGGGGCGCTGGCCCTGCGCCTGCTGCGGCGGCGGTCGGTCACCGTGTCGCTGGCCGTGGTCGCCGTGGTGGCGGTGACGGCCATGCTCGCCGGGACCCTCGCCGTCGCCCGGGCCATGTTCCTGTCCCCGCACGACCTGACGGTGGTGACCCTGGTCGTCGCGATGGCGGCCCTCGTCTCGCTCGCCACGGCCCTGCTGATGGGACGGTGGGTCGTCGCCCGCAGCCGCGATCTGGCGCTCGCCGCACGCGACTTCGGGGACGACGGCAGCTTCGCCGCGCCGCCCGCGCCCGCCACCGCCGAACTCTCCGCGCTGGCCGCGGAACTGGCCGCCACCAGCGCCAGGCTGACCGCCTCCCGGGAGCGGGAGCGCGCGCTGGAGTCCTCCCGCCGCGAGCTGGTCGCCTGGATCTCGCACGACCTGCGCACCCCGCTGGCCGGGCTGCGCGCCATGGCGGAGGCCCTGGAGGACGGCGTGGTGGACGACGCCGCCCGCTACCACCGCCGGATCCGCACCGAGGTGGAACGCCTCGACGCCATGGTGGGCGACCTGTTCGAGCTGTCCCGCATCCACGCCGGGGCGCTGGAGCTGGCCCCCAGCCGGGTCTCGCTGCGGGACCTGGCGGCCGACGCCCTGCTGGGCGCCGACCCGCTCGCCCGGGAGCGCGGGGTGCGGCTGGTGGGCGAGGAGATCGCGCACGTGCCGGTGGACGTGGACGGCAAGGAGATGACGCGGGTGCTGGCGAACCTGCTGGTCAACGCCATCCGCCACACCCCGGCCGACGGCACGGTCGCCGTGGCGGTCGGCCGGGGCGCGGACGGGGCCGTGCTGTCCGTCACCGACGCCTGCGGCGGCATCCCGGACGAGGACCTGCCCCGGGTGTTCGACACCGGGTGGCGGGGCAGCCCCGCGCGTACGCCGCCGTCCGGCGCGGGGCTCGGGCTGGCGATCGTACGGGGCATCGTGGAGGCCCACTCCGGCCGCGCCGAGGTGCGCAACGTGCCGGGCGGCTGCCGTTTCGAGGTGACGCTGCCCCTGGCCTGACCACGCACCGCCGGCCGCCGCGCGGTCTGGGCCGCACCGTGCACTCCCGGCCGGACGGCCCAGGCCTCGCCGGACCGCGCGGCCCCGGCCAGACCGCGCACCCTCGCCGGACCGCGCAGGCCCGGCCACACCGCGCGCCGCCGGCCCGACCTCGGGGCCCTTCGCCCGGCCGCGGAGCCCTCGCGCAGCTGGGCGGCCCCTCGCCCCTCGCTCCGCGCCGGGCCGGCTACCGGCCGCCCGCCGCGGCGCGCTGAGCGGCGCCCGCGAACTCCGTCATGCCCTCATCGAAGCCGACCCGCGGCCGCCAGCCCAGTTCGTGCCGTGCCAGCGACGAGTCGGCCGTGACGTGGCGGACGTCCCCGAGCCGGAACTCCCCCGTCACCACCGGTTCGGGCCCGCCGTGGGCGCGGGCCAGCGCCGCGGCCATCTCGCCGACGGTGTGCGGCTCGCCGCTGCCGATGTTGTACGCCGCGTGCCGCCCCTCCGCAGGGTCCGCGAGGTGCGCCAGCGCGGCCGTGTTGGCCGAGGCCACGTCCCGTACGTGGACGAAGTCCCGGCGCTGGCCCCCGTCCTCGAAGACCCGGGGCGCCTCGCCGCGGGCCAGGGCGGACCGGAAGAAGGAGGCCACCCCGGCGTACGGGGTGTCCCGCGGCATCCCCGGCCCGTACACGTTGTGGTAGCGGAGCGAGACCGCCGAGCCCCCGGTCGCGCGGGCCCAGGAGGCGGCCAGGTGTTCCTGGGCCAGCTTCGTGGTCGCGTAGACGTTGCGCGGGTCGGCCGGGGCGTCCTCGGCCACCAGGCCCGGCGCCAGTGCGGCGCCGCAGAGGGGGCACCGGGGCTCGAAGCGGCCGGCCTCCAGGTCCGCCACGGCCCGCGGTCCCGGCCGTACGACGCCGTGGGCCGGGCAGGCGTACCGGCCCTCGCCGTACACCACCATCGACCCGGCCTGTACGAACCTCCGGACCCCGGCCCCGGCCATGGCCGCCAGCAGCACGGCCGTCCCCAGGTCGTTGCAGGCCACGTAGTCCGCCGCGTCGGAGAAGTCCCTGCCCAGCCCGACCATGGCCGCCTGGTGGCACACGGCGTCCACCCCGCGCAGGGCCCGGCGGACCGCGTCGGCGTCCCGGACGTCGCCGCGCAGGAACTCCGCGTCGGGGAGCACCGGCTCTTCGGGGTGGGCGGCCGGCAGCAGGACGTCGAACACCACCGGTTCGTGCCCCCGGCTCCGCAGGTCGTCGACCACGTGAGCGCCGATGAACCCGGCGCCTCCCGTCACTAGTACACGCATGCCCGGCACGCTACGCAGCGGGGCGCCGGGCCGCGCCGTCCCACACCGCCCCGTAAGACTTCCGTCATGCCCGGTCGGCCCGGTTGGCCAGTCCGGTCGGTTCGGTCAGTCCGGTCGGCCCGGTCCCGGCATGCCCCGTCGGTCCTGACCGGTGCCGGCCAGGCACAGCACCGGCTGGCGCTGGACCTGGTTGTTCGCGAAGCCGCCGCGGTTCCACGGGGGCCGCACGGGCTGCCGGTTGCCCAGCGCGTCCGCGGCCCGGGCGCACAGCACGTACCGGCCCGGCGCGGCGGACCAGGGGAACGTCCACCGGCGCCAGGCCCAGCGGTGCCGGGCGTCGGCCGGCGCCGGCTCCAGCTCCGCGGGCCGCCACGTCGTGCCGTCGTCCGTGCTCACCTCGACGGACGTGACCGGGGCGCGCCCCGACCAGGCGCGGCCCTCCAGAAGCACCGGACCCGGCCGCAGCACACGGGTCCGCGACATGAAGTCGGGGAAGCCGGGCGGTACGAGCAGGGCGCGGGGAGCGATCCGGGTGACCGGTTCTCCCGCCTCGCCCGGCTCCTGCCGCAGGCGGTAGGCGACGGTCTGCTGGAAGCCCGTGAAGGGGGCGTCGAGGACGGTGATCCGGCGCAGCCACTTCACGTGCGCCATGCCGTACCAGCCGGGCACGACGAGCCTCAGCGGGTACCCGTGCTGGGGCGGCAGCGGGGTGCCGTTCATCGTGTGGGCGACGAGTACGCCGTCCTCGTCGCCCAGGGCGGTGCGCACCGGCAGCGCCCGCTCGTAGTCCTGCTCCACGCCGCGCTCGACGCCGTGGTCGGCGCCGGTGAAGACGACGTCCACGGCGTCCCGCCCGACGCCCGCCTCGGCGAGGAGCTCCCGGAGCGGGACGCCCGTCCACTCGGCGGTGCCGACGGCCTCGGTCAGCCACGGCTGGCTGACGGGGCGGGGCGAGAGCAGGGCGCGGCCGTTGCCCGCGCACTCCAGGGTCACCCGCAGCGTCACGGACGGGCGGGCGCGCAGGGCGGCCGGGTCCAGTTCCAGGCGCCGGCGCACCCGGCCGCCGACCGTGAGGGTCCACTCCTCGCCGTCCGCCCAGGGGATGTCGTAGTGGGTGAGGACGTAGTGCAGGCCGGGCGGCGTGACGGGGTGGCGCAGCGCCTCCAGGGGCAGGCCGTGGTTGCGGGCCGCCAGCGCGAGCTCGTCGCGCCCGATCCCTTCCTCCGGGCCGGCCAGCCGGGCCGGTCCGCTGACCTCGCCGAGGCCCTCTGCCATGTGCCAAGTCTGCGCCCGCCGCGCGCCGGTCCACCACCGCAGCCGGCCCCGGTCCGGCCCGGCGGCGCCGGTCCGGCCCGAGCGCGGCGCCGGTCCGCCGCCCGGAAGCGGGGCCGGTGTGACCGGGGCGGGCGCGGCGCGGTACGAAAGGGGGGTGAACGAGACGACCCGGGACGCGAGCACCGTACGGATATTCATCGCCCTCGCCCCGCCCGACGACGCGAAGGACGAGCTGGCCCGGGCGCTGGGGCCGGCGTACGCGGCGTACCCGGACATGCGCTGGAACCGCATCGAGGACTGGCACATCACCCTGGCGTTCCTCGGCGAGCTGCCCGCCGGGAGCGTGCCGGGGCTGCGGCCCCCGCTGGCGGAGCTGGCGGCGGCCCGCGGGCCGGTGCGGCTGGCGCTGAGCGGCGGCGGGCACTTCGACGAACGGGTGCTGTGGAGCGGGATCGAGGGGGACCTCGACGAGCTGCACCTGCTCGCCACGGACGTGCGGGCGCTGGTGAAGGAGTGCGGGATCGACTTCCCCGACCGGCCGCTGCGCCCGCACCTGACGCTGGCGCGGGCCCGCCGGGGCGACGGGGCCTCGGTGGTGGAGGCGGCCGGCGGGCTGGCCGGGTTCCGCGGCCGCGGGTGGGCGGCCGCCCGGCTGCACCTGGTGGGCAGCAACTTCGGGCGCGGCCCGGGGCCGATCCGCTACCGCGACATCGAGTCCTGGGGGTTCGGCGGGGCCGGGTGACCGGGCGGCTGCCGGTGACGCGGCGGCGCGAAGCTGGTGAACGCGCTGCGGCGCGGGAGGCGGTAGGTCTCGCGGCCGGTGACGGCATTGAGGATCGCGGCGTTGCGGACGGCGCCGATGTCGAAGTTCGGTGACGAGACGCCGTGGGAGTGGGTACCGGCGTTGGCCACGAAGATCCGGCCGGTGACTCCCCCGCCGAGTTCGAGCGAGTGGTCGAGGCGCACCCGGGGGCGGCCGCGGCCGTCCCGCGCGACCAGGCCCGCGACGGGCCCGAGGAAGGCCGGCGTGCGGTCGCGGTAGCCGGTGGCGGCGACGACGAGGTCGGTGGTGTGCGCGAAGGCCCGGCCGGTGTCGCGGTGGCGGCAGCTCAGCACCGCCCGCCCCGCGGCGTCGACCACGGCCGACTCGACGGTGGTGCCGGGGCGCAGTTCCATGTCGGCGAGCCCCGGCTCCAGCTGCCGCCGGTAGAGCAGTTCGTGGATCTCGTCGAGGGTGCCGGTGGAGATGCCCTTGTGGAACTGCCACTGCTCGCGGGCCAGCCGGTCCCGCGTCTCCTCGGGGAGGGAGTGGAAGTACCGCATGTGGAAGCCCGCCGCCTCGTAATCAGGCCGAGACGTCGCGCACCCCCGCGCGCCGCCGGGTTGCGCGTTCAGGCCCCTTGCGCGGCCGCGCTCCGCTCCTCCGGGTGAACGCCGATGGCCGGGGTGGCCGGCCCGGTGTTCACTGAACCCATGCCCTTCCAGCGCTACGGCGTGCTGTCCGGCACCCTGCACCAGCACTTCCGGGACACCCCCGACGACGAGGGCGCCTGGTTCCACGTCAACCTGCGGGTGGACGCCCCCGACGGGCGGTACCGGTGCGCCGTCGACGTGGACAGCCACGACTCGGCCACCGGCGTGCAGTGGAAGGTCTTCACCGTGGACGCGGCGGCGCTCGGACCGGCGGCCGCCCTGGCACCGGGCTACCACGAGCTGGCCCGCACCCCCGCCTCCGGGGCGCTGGACTACATCCGGCACCCGGCCCTGAAGGGCCGGCCGGCCTGGTGGGCGACGCTGCCCGGCTGGCTGCGGAAGCTGCTCGCACCACTGGTCGGGCCCGCCCTGCCGTGGACCTCGGGGTCCAACCTCGACGCCGCCCTCGCCCTGGAGCCGATCCTCGCCGTCGGGCGGCCCGTCCTGGTCTTCGGGGAGCCCTTCAGCGCCGGCCTGGGCATGCACAACATCCACCAGAACCAGGGCGACCCCGCCGGCAGCCAGTGGTGGGCGGAGAACGGCATCTGGCAGGACGGGGCCACCCTGACCCGCCGCCCCGACGGCCGGTACGACGTCTTCCTGAACAAGTTCTCCACCCAGGCGGACCAGACCGGCAAGACCGGCCACCCCCTCTAGGCCGCCGCCTCCCGGCCACAGCCCTGGGGCCACGCCTCCGGGCCGCCCCCTCCGGGCCCACCCCGATCGATGTCCACTTTCACCCGAATGGCGCTGTTCGCGTGGTGGGTGCCGCCGTCCGGGTGAAGAGTGATCGCAGGCCCGCGGCGCGACCGCGGGGTGCGAACGGAGGCATACGGCCATGACAGAGTCATCACGACCTTCAGGTACCCCCGGGTACGGCACACCGGGCGGCCCGCCGGTCAACTCGTCCTGGGTGTCCGGCGGGGTGACCTTCGCCGGCATCCTGCTCCTGATCAACGGTGCACTGGCGGTGCTCCAGGGCATCGCCGCGATCGCCGAGGACGACATCTACGCCCGCTTCGGCGACTACATCTACAAGATCAACCTCACCGGTTGGGGCTGGATCCTGCTCATCATGGGCGTGCTCGCGCTCGTCGCCGGCTGGGGCGTGCTCAGCGGCGCCGGCTGGGGCCGCCTGATAGGCATCGGCCTGGCCTCGCTGAGCATGGTGCTGCAGTTCCTCTTCCTGCCGTACCAGCCGCTCTGGTCGATCATCATGATCGGCATCAACATCTTCGTGATCTGGGCGCTCGCCGTCTACCAGCCCGAGGAAACCGTGGGCTGACGGTGGGTTGACGGAGGATCAGGAAGGCCGCGCGGCCTGTGAGCCGAGCCACGCGTCGGTCCGGCGCGGGTCGAGGAGCCAGTCTTCGAGCCCGGCCGGATCGGCGTAGGCCGCCGCGAACCGGTCCGCCACGGACGGAACGGCCGCGGCGGCCCCCAGCACCCGCTGGACGTGCGGCGGGGGCGGGGCCTGGAGCATCAGGTTCGTGAACGCGACGCTGTACCGGGCGTGTTCCCAGAACAGGGCGTGGGTGCGCCGCATCCACGCCTCGTCGAAGGCGCGTTCCCCGTGAGCGAGGATCTCGCGGAGGTACGTGGCGGCGCAGCGGGCGGCGTTGTTCGCGCCCTGGCCGGTGACCGGGTCGTTCAGCACGAGGGTGTCGGCCATGCCGAGGACGGGCCGGCGGGGTGCCGGCAGCGCGACCGGGTGGCGCACCCGGGGGGTGAGCGCGCCGTACAGGGTGGCGCGGGCGTCGGTGGGTTCGGCACCGCGGCACCACTCGTGCTCCCAGGGGACGTGCCGGCGCAGCAGGCCGAGGGACCGCTCCAGGAAGGCCGCGGGGCCGGGCCGGTCGGCGAACACGTCCAGCGGCCCGCCGGGCACGGCCTCCCACAGCAGGATCGTGCAGGGGCCGGAGAGGGTGAGGGCCGGCTGGAGGAAGAGTTCGCCGCCGCCGGTCACCGCCGTGATCCGGGCGTGCTCCCCGCCCGGCCCGGGCGGGGTGCCCACGCCGTTTAGATAGGCGCAGGCCAGGGTGCGCTGCGGCTTCTCGTACGGCGAGTGGGCGGCGTCGGCCGGGAACAGGGCGGAGAGGCCGCCCCGCCCGGCGGCCACCAGCGTCAGGTCGTGGCCGGCCGCCAGCCGGGCCAGCCCGTCGCGGTCCACGGTGCGGTACTCGGTCCGGCCGCCCCGCTCCTCGAAGAGTTCCAGCCAGGCCGGCAGCTTCACGCGCTGGTCCACCGACTGCTGGCCTTCGTCGAGCCGCGTCCCGAATCCGGTGAGCCGGGCGCCGTCCGGGCCGGCCAGGGCGAAGGTCATGTCCCGTACGAGCGGGGTGCGCTCCGCCCAGAGGTCGAGGCCCAGGGCGCGCTCCAGGCTCCGGGCCGGGCCGAACATGGCCTGGGTGGACAGCGGGTGGCCCTCCCTGACCTGGCCGGCCGTCCGTGCGGCCGTCAACGTCACGTCGTAGCCGTGCCGTTGCAAGCCGAGTGCGAGGTGCAGCCCCGCCTGGCCCGCCCCGACGATCGCGATCCTGCGCACCGCGCCCTCCTCCGCGAGACTCCCGTGGCGGCCACGCTACGCAGGGCGCGGCGCCCGCCGCCGGGCGTCACCGCAGGCTGTCTCGATCCGACCCGTCCGGGGTCTGGCCCCGGCCCGCGCCCGGCAGGGATCATGGAGCGCCGTCCGGCAGTTCCGTCCGGTCCCGTCCCCTCCCAGGAGGCACGCCGTGCCGATCGCCCCGAGTTACGCGTCCGGGCCCTCGCGGGTCCCGCTGCTGGGCCGCACGATCGGGGACGACTTCGACCGGGCGGTACGGGCGTTCCCCGACCGGGACGCCCTGGTCGAGCGGGACACCGGGCGCCGGTGGACGTACGCGGAACTGGCCGCCGACGTCGACGCCCTGGCCCTGGGCCTGCTGGGGCTGGGCATCACCAAGGGCGACCGGGTCGGCATCTGGGCGCCCAACCGGGCCGAGTGGACCCTGGTGCAGTACGCCACCGCCAAGATCGGCGCGGTGCTGGTGACCGTCAACCCGGCGTACCGGGCGCACGAGCTGGAGTACGTGCTCAACCAGTCCGGGGTCCGGCTGCTGGCCGCGGCCGACCGGTTCAGGACCTCCGACTACGCGGGGATGATCGAGGAGGTGTCGCCCCGCTGCCCGGCCCTGGAACACGTACTGCTGCTGGGCTCCGAGCGGTGGGACGGCCTGCTGGCCGAGGGGCGGCGCGCGGAGCCGGCCGTGCTGGCCGCCGCGCAGGCGGCGCTGAGCCCGGACGACCCGATCAACATCCAGTACACCTCGGGCACCACCGGCTTCCCCAAGGGCGCCACCCTGTCGCACCACAACATCCTCAACAACGGCTTCTTCGTCGGCGAGTTGCTGGGGTACACGGAGCAGGACCGGGTCTGCATCCCGGTGCCCTTCTACCACTGCTTCGGCATGGTGATGGGCAACCTGGCGTGCACCAGCCACGGCGCCGCGATGGTCATCCCGGCCCCGGCCTTCGACCCGGCGGCCACGCTCGCCGCGGTGGCCGCCGAGTCCTGCACCTCGCTGTACGGCGTGCCCACCATGTTCATCGCCGAACTGGCGGACCCTGGCTTCGACTCGTACGACCTGTCCAGCCTGCGCACCGGGATCATGGCGGGCTCGCCCTGCCCCACCGAGGTGATGAAGGAGGTCATCGGGCGGATGGGCATGGCGGAGGTGTCCATTTGCTATGGCATGACGGAGACCTCCCCGGTCTCGACGCAGACCCGGGTGGACGACCCGGTCGAGCGCCGGGTGTCCACGGTGGGCCGGGTGGGGCCTCACCTGGAGGTGAAGGTCGTCGACCCGGACACCGGCCTGACGGTGCCGCGCGGCATGCCGGGCGAGCTGTGCACCCGCGGGTACTCGGTGATGCTCGGCTACTGGGGCGAGCCGGAGAAGACCGCCGAGGCGGTGGACGCTGCCCGCTGGATGCACACCGGGGACCTGGCCGTGATGGACGGGGAGGGGTACCTCGCCATCACCGGGCGGATCAAGGACATGGTGATCAGGGGCGGGGAGAACCTCTACCCGCGCGAGATCGAGGAGTTCCTCCACGGCCACCCCGACGTCCTCGACGTCCAGGTGATCGGCGTGCCGGACGAGAAGTACGGCGAGGAGCTGATGGCGTGGGTGCGGATGCGGGAGGGCGCCGAGCCGCTCACGGCGGAGGCGGTCCGCGCGTACTGCACGGGGCGGCTCGCACACTTCAAGATCCCGCGGTACGTCCACGTGGTGGACGCCTTCCCGATGACGGTCACCGGGAAGGTCCGCAAGGTGGAGATGCGCGAGGCGGCGGCCGCGATCCTGAACCTCAAGTCCCCCTGAAACAGAGCCGAACGCGGATCAGCGGAACTCGCGGACGACCTGGATCCGCCCGACGATGTGGGCGTTGAACTCGTCCAGCTCCTCGGCCGGCACCCAGAGCTCCAGGATCGTCCGCCCGCCGGCCTGCCGCACGGGATAGCGGGCGAGGAACTCGGTGTCCACCTCGAAGCGGGTGACGAACCCGGCCCCGCTGTGCGGGACGTTCCAGTCGCGGGCGATCCTGACCGCGTAGTCCTCGTTGAGCACGGGGTAGAAGATCGGCTGGTCCGGCAGCCGGGGCGGCCAGGCCCGCCAGCCGAGCTCCGCGACGAGCGCCAGCTCGTGGGGGCCGGTGGGGCGCCACAGGGTCGTCGTCGCTCGGCGGCCGGTCATGGCTCTTCTTCGCTTTCGGTCACGGTGGCCGCCCGGGGCGGGCGGCGCGGTGACGGAACGTTAGCCGCGCGCCCCCGCGCCCGGCACGTGCTTTTCCGCCGTCAGCCGAGCAGGGCGTAGACCGTGGAGGCGCGGGCGGCGGGTTCCTCGGTGCCCTCGGCGGTCATGGTGATGTCGGCGAAGGCCATCCGCTTGCCGAGCTTGGTGACGTCCACCCGCACCAGCAGGTCCGCGCCGACGACCGGGCGCTGGAAGCTGGTCGACTGCTGGACGGTGGTCATCGGACCGTACGCACCGCGGGCGGCCGAGATGGCGATCACCGTGGCGGTGTCGGCGGCGGCCATCATGGCCTGCCCGGACAACCCGCCACCGTCCCGGGCCAACTGGTCGGACCAGGGCAGCCGCAGCACGGCGTGCCGCTCGCCGGTCTCGGCCACGGTGAGCCCGAGCGCGAGCACCCAGGGAGCGAAGTTGTCGGCAAGGATCTTGTCGGCCTCGGCCGCAGTCAGCGTCACCCCCCGATTCTGACCGCGCACCCGGCCCGCCCACAACACCCGGCAGGCTGTGGAAGCGCGCCCGGACGTCTCGGGACGGGTCAGGGAGCGGTTCCGATGCGCCGGGTGCCTGTGGCCGCCCGCCGGGTGCGGCCACGGCAGCCGGGACGTCAGAGGGCGGCGGCCAGTTCGGTGCCCTGCTTGACGGCGCGCTTGGCGTCCAGTTCGGCGGCCACGTCGGCGCCGCCGATGAGGTGGGCGCGGACGCCGGCCGCGGTCAGCTCGTCGTACAGGTCGCGGCGCGGCTCCTGGCCGGTGCAGAGCACGACCGTGTCGGCGGGCACGGTGTGCGCGGTGCCGTCGACCGTGATGTGCAGGCCCTCGTCGTCGATCCGCTCGTACGTGGCGCCGGCGACGGTGGTGACCCCTCGGTGCTTGAGCTCGGTGCGGTGGATCCAGCCGGTGGTGGTGCCCAGGCCGGCACCGACCTTGGTGGTCTTGCGCTGGAGGAGGTGAACGGTGCGGGGGGTGGCGGGCCGCTCGGGGGTGCCGAGTCCGCCGCGGGCGCCGTACGTCGTGTCGACGCCCCAGTGCCGGAAGTAGACGGCCGGATCCTGGCTGGCGCCCTCGCCGCTGTCGGTGAGGTACTCGGCGACGTCGAAGCCGATGCCGCCGGCACCGACGATCGCGACGCGCTCGCCGACCGGGGCGCCGTCGCGCAGGACGTCGAGGTAGCTGAGGACCTTGGGGTGGTCCACGCCCTCGATCTCGGGGGTGCGGGGGGTGACGCCGGTGGCGACGACCACGTCGTCGTACCCCTCGGCGGCCAGGCCGGCCGCGTCGGCGAGGGTGTTCAGCCGGACCTCGATGCCGCGGGCGGCCAGCTGGGTGCCGAAGTAGCGGATGGTCTCCTCGAACTCCTCCTTGCCCGGGATGCGGCGGGCGATGTCGAGCTGTCCGCCGATGTGGCCGGAGGCCTCGTACAGGGTGACGGAGTGGCCGCGCTCGGCGGCGGAGACGGCGCAGGCGAGGCCGGCCGGGCCGGCGCCGACGACGGCGACACGCTTCTTCAGGCGGGTGGGGGCGAGGACCAGCTCGGTCTCGTGGCAGGCGCGGGGGTTGACCAGGCAGGAGGTGATCCTGCCGCTGAAGGTGTGGTCGAGGCAGGCCTGGTTGCAGCCGATGCAGGTGTTGATCGTCTCGGGACGGCCGGCTCCGGCCTTGGCGACGAACTCGGCGTCGGCCAGGAAGGGGCGGGCCAGGGAGACCAGGTCGGCGCGGCCCTCGGCGAGGATCTCCTCGGCCTTCTCGGGGGTGTTGATGCGGTTGCTGGTGACCAGCGGGATGCTCACCGCCCCCATCAGGCGCTGGGTGACCCAGGTGTACGCGCCGCGGGGGACGGACGTGGCGATGGTGGGGATGCGCGCCTCGTGCCAGCCGATGCCGGTGTTGATGATGGTGGCGCCTGCGGCCTCGATCTCCTTGGCGAGGAAGACGACCTCGTCGAGGGTGGAGCCGACGGGGACCAGGTCGAGCATCGAGAGGCGGTAGATCAGGATGAAGTCCGGGCCGACGGCCTCGCGGGTGCGGCGGACGATCTCCAGCGGGAAGCGGACGCGGTTCTCGTACGAGCCGCCCCAGCGGTCCTCGCGCCGGTTGGTGTGCTCGGCGGTGAACTCGTTGATCAGGTAGCCCTCGGAGCCCATGATCTCGACGCCGTCGTAGCCGGCGAGCTTCGCGAGGCGGGCGGCGCGCACGAAGTCCTCGACGGTCTCCTCGACCTCGTCGTCGGTGAGGGCGTGCGGCACGAAGGGGCTGATGGGGGCCTGGAGGGCGCTGGGGGCGACCAGGTCCGCGTGGTAGGCGTAGCGGCCGAAGTGCAGGATCTGCATGGCGATCCGGCCGCCCTCGGCGTGCACCGCCTCGGTGATCGCGCGGTGCTCCTCGGCCTCGGCCTCGGTGGTGAGGCGGGACCCGCCCTCGAAGGGACGGCCGCGGTCGTTGGGGGCGATGCCGCCGGTGACGATCAGGCCGACGCCGCCGCGGGCGCGCTCGGCGTAGAAGGCGGCGAGGCGCTCGAAGCCGCGCTCGGCCTCCTCCAGGCCGGTGTGCATCGAGCCCATGATCACCCGGTTCGGCAGGGTGGTGAACCCGAGGTCCAGGGGGCTCAGCAGGTGCGGGTACGGGGTCATGGGGGCGCCTCCTCGCGCGGTGTCCTTGAGCCTGTTGTACCGACCGGTAACCGGTTTTGCAACTAGGTGCATAAGAGGTGTGGTGCGGGTCATGGCGACCGCGCGGGCCCCGGAGGGCCGCAAGGTCGGGGCCCGGAGGGCCCGGGGGTCCGCTGGTAGGGTCCTTGATCATCAAGCGAGAGCGAGCGGGTGTGCGGCCGGGGGGCCGTGCGCACCCCGCCGAACCGATTCGCCCAGGGGGGCCGCTTCCTCATGCACCGACACACCCCGCGACACACCACACGCCACACCCCGCGCCTGCTGGCCGTCGCCGCGACCGTGGCCCTGGCCGCCACGGCCGGTCCGGCCGCACTCCCCGCCACGGCGGCCGCGGCCGCGGCCGCAGGGCCGGGCGCCGGAACGGCCGCCGGACCCGCAGCCGGACCGGCCGCCCCGGACACGGCCGTGGCAGCGGTCCCCAGGATCCCGGCGGGGCGGGAGGTCATCGCCGCCGGGCCGACCGGGTTCCTCACCTGGGACCCCGCCCTGGGCCACCGGCTCGACTGGACGCGCTACGCGGACGGCGTGACGAAGAAGGTGGGCGACGCCTCGGGCTTCCACTCGGAGGCCCGCGCCCGGCACGGCGGCCTCTCCGACACCATCGCCGTGACCGACACGGACTTCGCCCCGCTCGCGGACCGCGTCACCCTCCGCCGGATGGACAAGGGGACCCAGAGCACGGTCGGGCTCACGGCACGCGGGCTCGGCTACCTCGGCGCGACGGGCTCCAGCGTGATCGCGCACAAGGGGAAGCCCGGCACGGTGGAACTCCACCTGCTCGACCTCGACGGCACCCGCGTGACGGACCGGACCGTCACCGGAATGCCCTCCCTGGCCTACCGGCCCCGCGTGACCGCGCTCGGCCCCGGCACGTTCGTCCTGACCTACCAGACCGGCCCGGAGCTGAGCGACCCCAAGCGGGACGCCCTGGTCGACGCCAAGGCCGGCAAGGTGCTGCGCACCTACGCCTCCGCGAGCTGGGGCACCCCGTCGCTCTCCGCCCGCCACATCGTCTGGTCCGGGATGCAGTGGAAGCCCGAGACCGGCACCTACCGCAGCGTCGTGCGCGTGGCCGAACTCGGATCCGCCGACGTGGCCGTACGCCTCACCTCGGACACCGAGCGGGACGGGCTGAAGGCCGACCTGCTGGACGACTGGCTCGTGAGCGGCGTGCACGCCCAGCTCGGGCTCGGCAGGCGTCCCACCGACTACGCCCTGTACGCCGAGCCGCTGGCCGGCGGCCCGCGCGTGCGGCTGCTCGACCACGCCTCCTCGGTCGTCCCCGGCCCGGCCGGCACGCTGCTGGCCATGGGCGGCACCCTGGCCCGGGGCGAGGGGCTGTACCGGATCGCCAAGGGCGCCGACGGGAAGCCGGCGGCGACGCTCCTCGCCGGCACCGGTGAGCCGACCAAGGTGACCCTGTACGGCCAGGACGTCCCCTCGGCCGTCCGCCTCGACGGCGACGCGGTCCTGCGGATGCGCTGGCAGGTCTCCCCCCACGAGTCGAGGATGACGCTGGTGCTCCGGCACCGGGCGACGGGCCTGACGACGGAGGGCGACGAGGAGCTCACCCGGGTCGGCTACGAGCAGGACACCCCCTACGACCCGAGCCGCACGCGGCTGGAGTTCCGCTGGCCGGGGCTCGTACGCGCCCCGGACGGACGCTCGTACCGACGGGCACCCAACGGCGCGTACACCTGGACCCTCACCGTCGCCCCGCTGGACGGCATCGGACCGGACCTCAAGGTCGGCGGGACCGTCACCGTCCGCCGCGCCCCGGCCCCGCACGACCTCACCGACGACGGCACGCCCGACCTCCTCGGCCTGACCCCGACCGGCCGGCTGTACCGACAGAACTCCGTGCAGCACGGCTACACCGGGGTGGAACCGGCCGGCGGCGCGAGCTCCCTCGGCACGGGCTGGGACCGCTACAACGCCCTGGCCCTCGGCGGCGACGTGGTCGGCAGCGTGCACCCGGACCTGCTGACCCGCGACACGGCGGGCGTGCTCTGGGTGCACCCCGGCAAGGGCGACGGAAAGTTCGCGGACCGGCTCAGGGTGGGCAGCGGCTGGAACACGTACGCCGAACTCGCCGCGAGCGGCGACCTCACGGGGGACGGACGCGCCGACCTGCTGGCCCGCGACAAGGCCGGCGTGCTGTGGCTCCACCGGGGTACGGGCAAGGCCTCCGCACCGTACCGGGCGCGCACGCGCGTCGGTCCCGGCTGGGGGATCTACGACAAGCTGGTCGCGCCGGGGAACGTGGCCGGCGGCGGGGCGCGCGACCTGCTGGCCCGCGACAAGGCGGCGTCCTGTGGCTCTACCGGGGCCGGGGCGACGGCACCTTCGCCGCCCGGACCAAGGCCGGCGAGAACTGGAACCTGTACCGGGACATCGTGGGCTGGGGGGACGCGAACCGGGACGGGAAGCCGGACCTCTACGTCCGCCGCAAGGACGGCAAGGACGCGGTCCAGTACGGGACGGGCAACGCGACCTTCCCGTTCTCGCTCTCCCCCGAAGACCCGGGGTTCCTCACCGGCAGGACGTACCGCAGCTTCCACTGACGCTCCGGGCCGGCCGAAAGGGTTCGTTCGGGAAAACCGCCTGCTCACGGGCGGGTTACGGCTGGTACAGTCCGCGGTCGATCACGTGTCGGCGGACAGGTGTGCGGCGGGGATCCGAAGCGCGTCGGGTCCGCCCGTACCCGACCTGGGGGTCCCGCATGCACCACCGCACGTCCCGACGCCTGCTCGCCGTCGCCGTCATGACCGGCCTCGCCGCCACCGGCGCGCCCGCCGTCGTGCCGGCGACGGCGGCCCCGTCCGCGCCGTACGCCGCCGCGGGGGCGGAGGTGACCGCGGGGGTGCCGAGGATCGCCTCCGACCTGCGGATCGTCAGCGCCGGGCGAAGCGGGTTCCTCACCGAGGGCGGCGACGACCGGCAGCTGGCGTGGACCCGGTACTCGGACGGCATCACCACCCCGTTCCATCGCTGGCTGGGTGGCCTCCACGAGCAGGGCGGGCTGTCGGACACCGTGGTCATGCCGCCCGCCGAGACCGGCGCGCCCACGGTGCTGCACCACATGGAGACGGGCACCACCACTGCCCTCGACCTGAGGCCGCTCGGCCAGATCCCCCTCGGCGGGCTCGGCACCACCGTGATCACCCAGGGCTGGGAGGCCGAGCACGGCTTCGTGGTCCACCTGCTCAGTGACCCGCGGCAGGGCATGACGGACCGCGTCGTGACGGGACTGCCCGAGGGGGCCCGGAGTCTCTCCATCGAGGCGTACGCCGAAGGAGCGTTCGTCCTGCAGTACAAGACGGGCACCACGGACGCCCCGGTCCTCCACCAGGCCGTGGTGGACGTCGCCGGCGCACGGATCACGAACACCTACCGCGTCTGGGACTCATGGGGCGACGTCGCCCTCTCCGGGACGCACATCGCCTGGGTGGGCTGGGCGAACGGAGTACGAGGCCACGTCCTGCGGACCGCCCCCCGGGGCTCCGGCACGGTGACCACGAAGCCCACTGGCGGTTCCGACGGGTGGGTGCTGGGGCTCCTCGACGGCTGGGCGGTCTCCGGGAACCGGACGAACGTCGAGTGGGGCGAGGAGGACAAGGACTACGGCCTTTACGCCACGCCCTTGGCCGGCGGTACGCCCAAGCGGCTGCTGGCCCACGCGACGAGCGTCGTTCCCGGGCCGGACGGAACCCTCCTCGCCATGGGCGGCACCCTCACCTACGGGGAGGGCCTGTACCGGATCTCCAAGGGGACGGACGGCGTTCCGCGCGCCAAGCTCGTCGCCGGCACCGGTCAGCCGACCAAGGTGACGCTGCTCGACTCGGAGGTCCCGGCCGTCATCGACCCCACGGCCCGCAAGACCACCGGCCTGCGGTGGCAGCTGTCCCGCCGCAACGTGCACGTGGAGCTCGTGCTGCGCCACAAGGCCAGCGGCGAGTTCGCGGGCATCGACCCGGCGGAGGAGGGGGAGATCTCCGAGGACGGCTGGCTGACGTACGACTGGGACGGGACCGTGGGCATCGCCGCAGGCAGGCGCCACGCCCCCAACGGGGCGTACGAATGGACCCTCACCGCGAAGCCCCGCAACGGGATCGGCCCCACGCTGGAAGCCAAGGGCGGCTTCACCGTCCGCCGCGCCCCGGCACCGCACGACTACACCGACGACGGTTCGCCCGACCTGCTCGGCCTCACGAACGTCGGCCAGCTCATCGGCAGCAACACCCACCACGACGGCGCGGTGGAGACCGTCGGCAATCACGAGGACTACTTCGGCGAGTTCTGGGAGAAGTACTCCGCCCTCGTGCCCGCGGGCAACGTCGGCGGCACCTCCCGCGCGGACCTGCTGGCCCGGGACGGCGCCGGTGTGCTGTGGCTCTACACCGGCAAGGGCGACGGGAAGTTCGCGACCCGGATCAAGGTCGGTGGCGGCTGGAACACGTACGACCGGATGACCGCGGGCGGCGACGTGACCGGCGACGGCCGGGCCGACCTCGTCGCCCGCGACCGGAGCGGTGTGCTCTGGCTCTACCGGGCGACCGGTTCTGCCACCGTGCCGTACAAGTCGCGGCAGCGGATCAGCGGCGGCTGGGGCGGCTACAACGAGCTGACCTCCACGGGCAACATCGCCGGCGGCGCCGCGGGCGACCTCGTCGCCCGGGACAAGGACGGGGTGCTCTGGCTCCACCGCGGACGCGGGGACGGGACGTTCGGCGCCCGCACCAGGATCGGCAGCGGCTGGAACACCTACCAGGACCTGGTCGGCTGGGGCGACGCGGACGGGGACCGGAAGCCGGACCTCTACGCCCGCGACAAGGCGGGCAAGAGCTGGTTCTACGAGGGGACGGGCAACGCCACGGCCCCGTTCGCACGCCGGGTCCCGCTGTCCGGGTTCTTCACCGACAGGCCGTACACCGAGGTCTACTGACCGCCCCTGCCGGTCCTCGGACCCGCCGCCGCACCCGCTCGAAGAGGGCCGGCCGGTGCCGCTTGCCGGTGGGCGGAGGCGTGCGCGGGGGCGGCGAGGACGCCGGCGAGCTCGGCGCGGGCCGCGTCCGCCGTACCCGGCACGTCGGCGAGGTCGAGGGCGTCCAGGGCCCGTTCGGCCGCGCGCAGCACGTCGTGGCGCCGGGTCTGGTCCGCGGGCAGTCCGGCCAGCAGTCCCGACAGCACGTCCAGGTCCTGTACGAGCTCCCAGACCCCGGCCTCGAAGACCGCGAGGTCCATCCGGCCCCGCCGGTACAGGGGCCGGTCGCTGCTGGTTTGGACGTCGCCCTCGGCGGTCGGGGCGTGGGCGGTGAGCACGGGGTTGGCGGCGGCCTCGACGTACCACTCGACCCGCTCGCCGTCCGCGGCCCGGTCGGTGACCCGCACCCGGTCGTTGAGCGCGCTGAGGCCCTTGACCTCGCCGCCGTCGGACGCGTGCACCAGCCCCTCGCACTGGAAGCCGGGCATCGCGCGGTCGAAGCCCAGGTCGAGGACGGCCTCGACGGTACGGCCGGCCCACTGGTCCGGCACGGTCCCGGTGACCCGGAACCAGGTCGTGCCCCACGCGGGCCCGGGCCTCCTCGCCCGAGCCCGGTTGCGGGCCCCAGCGTACGGAGGGGGCGCCGGGGAGCCGGGCCCCGCCGGCAGGCGTGTCGGCCGGTCCCGCAACACACGCCGTCCCGCCCCCTCCGGCGGTGAAACGTCACTTCATCCGGTACGTGACCTTCTCCGCGAGCTTCCCGTCCTTGAAGCAGAAGCGGTACACCTCGTCGCCGCTGCCCTGGTCCGAGACGTACCAGGAGCACTGCGCACCCGCCGGCACGGCCGGGCCGTCCTCCTTCAGCGCGGAGGTCACGAAGCTCTCGCCGGAGGGGAGCGTGCCGCGTACGGTGCTCTCCGCGTCGCCGACCCGGGCGGCTTCGTACACCTTCGGGTCGATCATGTTCTCCTGTACGGCGCCGAACAGCTTGACCGCCCCGAAGGCGAGCACCGCCAGCAGCCCGATGCCGAGCACGCCGGCCACTCCGCACCCGATGAGACAGCCCTTGCGCTGCGCCACGTCCTGTTCCTTCCGGTCATTCCTTCGTACGTTCTCGGACGATTACGACGTTCGCAGAAGGCAAAGCCGCGTGCTGTATTCCAAAGTCGCCAGTCGGTGCGACGTTCGTCGTTCCTGCTTCGAACCTGCTTCGCCGTACGCGTTCCGTCGTTTGCAGCGCATGAAGGGGGGCTCAGATGGGGTACGGCGCGAGGACCCGGCGGGTGCGGGCCGCGGCGGCCGCCGCGGGCGCGGTGGGAGCGGTCGGGGCACTGCTCGGCGCCTGCTCGGACGGCGGCGGGAGCGGCGCGCAGGGACGGCCCGCCGGAACGTTCACCCCCCGGCCGCTCCCTTCCCCCGCCGCAGGCGGCCACGGGGCCGGGCCGCCGCTGGACGCGGCCCGGGTCCCGCGTACGGCAGCGCAGGCGCGGGCGCTGGCCGGGCGGATCGTCGCGGATCCGGGGCTGTTCGGGCGGGAGGTCCGCCGCGACAGCCCGTACGAGAGCGACCCCGCGGCCTGGCCGGTGCTGGACGGAAGCTGCGTGTGGCGGATCCGGCCGGTGCCGCCGGACGTGCTGGCGAGCGTCACCCGCTACTACCGCGTCCCGGCCGGGCCGGGCCGCTCCGGGACCCGGCTGACGGCCACGGTCACCGTGCACCGGACCCCGCGGGACTCGTCCTGGGAGATCGCCCGGGCCATGGAGGAGGTCATGCGCTGCCCCGCCCAGGAGCTGCGGGACGGCGAGCGGCTCGACTCCCTGTTCACCTCCGCGCTGCACCTGTCCGAGCAGAACAACGACTGGGCGCAGGAGGCCTTTTCGGAGACCGGCGACTTCCACGACCGGACCGGCGGCCCGTACCCGTACATCTGGGCCGAGGGGAAGTACGGGCCGGTGACCGTGGCCGTGTCGGTCCGCGGCGCGCAGGGCGTGACGCGCGCGGCGCTGGTCGGCCTGGTGGCGGAGGGGCAGACGTGGATGATGCGCCGGGCCCAGCAGGCGATCGGGAGGGCCTCGTGATGGAACCGCTGCTGCCGACGGACCCCTCGCGCATCGGCGGTTACCGGCTGCTGGGCCGGCTGGGCGCGGGCGGCATGGGGGTGGTCTACCTGGGCCGCGCGGACGGCGGCGGGCTCGCCGCGGTGAAGGCGATCCGCGCGGAGTACGCGGAGGAGGCGGACTTCCGGGCCCGCTTCCGGCGGGAGGTGAGGGCCGCCCGGCGCGTGCAGAGCCCGTACGTGGTGGCGCTCGCGGACGCCGAGCCGGAGGCGGAATCGCCTTGGCTGGCAACGGAGTTCGTGCCCGGCCTGTCGCTGGCGGAGGCGGTCGGCGGGTACGGGCCGCTGCCGGTCGGGGCGGTGCGCGTGCTGGGGCTCGCGCTGGCCCGCGCGCTGGCCGCCGTGCACCAGGCGGGCCTGGTGCACCGGGACGTGAAGCCCGCCAACGTGCTGCTGGCGGCCGGCGGGCCCCGGCTGATCGACTTCGGGATCGCGCGGGCCGCCGACACCACCGCGCTGACCTCGACGGACATGGTGGTCGGCAGTCCGGGGTTCCTCTCGCCGGAGCAGGCGCAGGGGCGGCGGGCGACCGCGGCGAGCGACGTGTTCGCGCTGGGCTGTCTGCTGGTCTACGCGGCGACCGGCCGGACGCCGTTCGGCGCGGGCCCGGTGGAAGCGCTGCTGTACCGCACCGTGCACGACGAACCGGACGTGCCGTGGGCGGAGTTGGGGGACGCGGAGCTGGCGGGGCTGCTGCGCGTCTGCCTGGCGAAGGACCCGTACGACCGGCCCACACCGGACGCGTTGGCCGCCGCGCTGGCCGAGGGCGACGGCGGGGTGGGGACGGGGCCCGGGTCCGGGGCTGGGGCCGGGGCTGGGGCGGGGCCCGGGTCTGGGGCTGGGGCTGGGGCTGGGGCCGGGGCTGGGGCCGGGTCTGGGGCTGGGGCTGGGGCTGGGGCTGGGGCCGGTGCTGGAACGGGAGCGGCGACGGGGGCGACGGGCGTGACGGGGGTTACGGGCACGGGCGGCCGTACGGGAGCGCCGGGCGGGACGCGGGGCACGGGTGGCGCGGGTGGCGGTACGGCCGCGTCCGCGGGTGGCGGCTGGCTGCCCGATCCCGTCGTCGCCGCGGTCGCGGCGCGGGCCGCCGAGTTCCTCGCGCTGCCGGGCATCGAGGCCACGGTGGCGGAGGGGCGGGCCGGTTGGCCCGGGCGCCGCCGGTTCCTGCTGGCCGGTGCCGGGGCGGCGCTCGCGGCGGGCGGCGGCACGGCCGCCTGGCTGGGCCTGCGTCCCGGCCGCCGGCCCGCCGGCCCGGCGCCGCGGCGCTGGACGATCGGGGTGCACGCGGACCTCTCGGGCCCGGGTGCCGCCGTCGGTCGGGCCCAGGAGCGGGGGGTCCGGCTGGCGGTGGAGGCCTTCAACTCCCGCCGGAGGCGCCCGTTCACGCTGTCGGTGACGGTCGCCGACGACCGGGGCGAGGGCGCACGGGCGCCGGGCGCCGCCGCCGCACTGGCCGGCGACCGCGACGTACTCGCGGTGATCGGGCCGACCGGCGACGCCTCCGCTTACACCTCCCTGGACCGCTACGGCGCGGCCTCCCTCCCCCTGGTCACCGTCTCCGCGGCGGGCTCCGGCTTCGGGCTCGCCGACCGGCGCGCGCTGCTCCAGACCTGCCCGGTCGCCGCCGCCCACGCGGAGGCGGTGAACCTGCAGTTCGTGGCCGGGGGCACGGTCCGGCGGCTCGGCGTGCTCTGCGACCGCTCCGGCGACTCCCCCGCCTGGGAGACCGCCTTCCTCGCCGACCTGTCCGTCGGCCACTACGTGCCGGAGGCCACGGCCCACCCGCGGGTGATCCCGCGCGGCGAGACGGACTACGCGCCGGTCGTCGGCGACCTGCTCGGCCGGAACCTCGACGGCTTCCTGTACACGGGCGCCCCGTTGGGGGCCGCCCGGGTGGCGCGGCTGCTGCGCGCCGCCGGCTTCGCCGGGCCGCGGATCGCCGACTACCCCTCCATGGGGCCCGAGTTCCTCCGGCTGGCCGGCCCGGACGCGGAGGGCTGGCAGTTCTTCGCCCCGTACACCGGGCCCGAGGCGCCCGAGGCGGCGCCGGTGACGACCGCGCACCGCCGCCGGTACGGGTCGGCGCCCGCGCCCTGGACGGCCGAGGCCTACGACGTGACGCTGATGGTGGCCGACCGGCTGGCCCGCCTCGCGGCGGGCGGCGACCGGCCGGGCCGGGCCGAACTGCTGGCCGGCCTCGCGAAGGGCACGTACCGCGGGCTGCTCAAGGAGTACGCCTTCGACGGGGCCGGCCGGATCAGGGGGACCGTCTCGTTCCTGCACCGCATCGAGGGCGGCCGGGTGCGGTACGCGGGGCCCGCGCCGGCCCGGCCCCGGGGACGGCCGGCACCGGGCGGGGCGGGGGCGGCACCGGGCGGGGCCGGACGGCCGTCGCCGGACGGGCCGGAGCGGCGAGCCCCTCGCGGAGCGCGGCAGCCCGAGCCGGGCAGGGCCGAACGGCCGTCGCCGGACGGGCCGGAGCGGCGGGCAGCGGGCGCGGCGGAGCGCTCCGCGCCCCGCGGACCGGGGCGGGCCTAGAGCATGCGGCCGCTGCGGGCGGGGGATCCGTCGTCGGTGGGCGGGCACCGGCTGCTCGGGCGGCTCGGCGCCGGGGGCATGGGCACGGTGTACCTGGCCCGGTCGCCCGGCGGGGCACTCGTGGCGCTGAAGGTGATCGCCGCCGGGCACGCGGCGGACCCGGAGTTCCGGCGGCGCTTCCGGCGCGAGGTGGCCGTGGCGCGGGGGCTGCGGGGGCGCTGGCTCGTGCCGGTGGTGGCGGCCGATCCGGAGGCGCGTGAGCCCTGGCTCGCCACGGTGTACGTGCCGGGTCCGTCCCTCGCGGAGGCGGTCGCGGCATACGGGCCGCTGCCCCCGGCCACCGTACGGGTGCTCGGTGCCCGGCTCGCGGCGGCGCTGGCGGAGGTGCACGCGGCGGGGCTGGTGCACCGGGACGTGAAGCCGGGCAACGTGCTGCTGGCCCCGGACGGGCCGCGCCTGATCGACTTCGGGATCGCCAGGGGTGTGGACGCGACCGCCCTGACGGCCGCGGGGGCGGTGGTCGGCACGCCCGGGTACCTCTCCCCCGAACAGGCGCGGGCGGGCGGTCCGGCCGAAGTGGGGCCGCCGGGCGATGTGTTCGCGCTCGGGTGCCTGCTGGTCTTCGCCTCGACGGGTCGGGGGCCGTTCGGCGGTGGGAACCCGGCGGCGGTGGTGTTCCGGACGGTACACGAGGAGCCCGAACTGGCGGGCGTGCCAGCCGCGTTGGTGCCGCTGGTGCGGACCTGCCTGGCCAAGGACCCGGCACTCCGGCCGTCGGCGCGCGAGCTGTGCCGGGCCCTGGGCGGGGAGGAGGACGGGGAGGTCGGCGGGAACGGGGGCGCGGAGCGCCCGGCGATCGGGGTCCGCCCGGCGGAGGGGGGCCGCCCCACGGACGGAGTGCACCCCACGGACGGCGTCCGCCCGCCGGACGGAGTGCACCCCACAGACAGGGTCCGCCTGCCGGACGGAGTGCACCCCACGGACGGAGTCCGGCCGCCGGATGGCGCGCCCCAGGAGAGCGGGGCGCACCCGGAGAGCGCGACGCACCCGGCGGACGGCACGCGCCCGGAGAGCCGGGCCCACCCGGCGCACGGCAGGCGCCCGGAAGACGGGAACCACCCGGGACGAGGCACGCGCCCGAAGGGCGAAGCCGACCCAACGCACGGCACACCCCCGGAAGAGGGGAACCAGCCGGGACAAGGCACGCGCCCTGAGGCGGGAGCCCTCCCGGCGCAAGGCACGCACCCGAAGGACGAAGCCCGCCCAGCACACGGCACACCCCCCGAAGACGGGGACCACCCAGCACACGGCACACGCCCGGAGAACGGGGGGCCCTCGACGGACCGGGCGCGCCCGGAAAGCGGCCCCCAGACGGCGGACCGGGCACGCCCGACGGCCCGGGCACGCCCGGTGGACGGGGAGCCCCCGGTGGACGGGGAGCCCGCGGTGGACGGGAAGCGCCAAGGGAACGGTCCGCACTCGACGCACGGAGCACGCCCAGCGGACGCCACGGCCCCCGCGGACACCGCCCGCCCCGCGGACACCGCGCGCCCAGCGGTCGCCGGGGCCGGCGCCCAGTCCGGAACCGGGGCCAGGGCCGGGACCGAGGCCGGGACCGGGACCGAAGCCGGGACCCACGCCGGGACCGAGGCCGGGAGCGAGGCCGGGACCGGGACCGGGAGCGAGGCCGGGAGCGAGGCCGAGGCCGGCGCCCAGGCCTGGACCGGGGCCTGGACCGGGGCCGGGGCCACGGCCGGGGCCGGCTGGCTGCCCGCGCCGCTGCCGCAGCTGATCGCGGAACGGGCGGCGGGGGCGCTGGCGCTGCCGGTCCCGGAGCCGACGGCCGCCGGCCGGCCGGCGTGGGGCCGGCCGGCCCGGCGGCGGCTGCTGGCGGCCGGCGGGGCGTTCGCGCTGGCGGCCGCGGGGACGGGGGTGTGGCTGGCCACCCGGTCCGGCGGCGCCCGGTCCGGCGGTACCGGGTCCGGCGGCGGGGGCCGTGCGGTGCCGCCGACCCGGACGATCGGTTTCCACGCCGACCTGAGCGGGCCGGGCGCAGAGGCCGGGCTGGCCCAGCGGCGCGGGGCCGAGCTGGCGGTGGAGGCGCACAACTCCCGTCCGGACGCGGCCTTCCGCCTGCTGCTGCGGGCCGTGGACGACGCGGGCGAGCGGGCGCGGGCCGCACGGGCGGCGGCCGCGTTCGCGGCCGACCCCTCGGTGCTGGCGGTGCTCGGCCCGAGCTGGGACGCGGCCGCGGAGGAGGTGGCGGTGCTGTACGACCGGGTCCGGCTGCCGGCGCTGCTGGTGTCGGCGGACGGGCGGGCCGCGGCGGGCACCCGGTCGGTGTTCGCGACGCGGCCGCCCGGCGGGATGCTGGCGGTTCCGCTGGCCCACTACCTGGCCGGCGCCCGGCCGACGTCCCTGACCGCCGTGGTGCGCGACGCGGCGGGCGGTACTCCGGCCCGGGAGGTGGCCCGGGCCCTCGACGCGGAGGAGCCGGCACGCGACGTGGTGATCACCCATCAGATCACCCTGGGGGAAACCGACTTCACCCGCACGGCCCGCTCGGTGGTGGCGGGCGGTGCGGCCGGCGTGGTGTACGCGGGCACCTCTCCGGCCCGCGCGGCCCTGCTGGCGAGGGCGCTGGCCCGGGAGGGCTTCCGGGGTCCTCGGGCGGCCCCGCAGTACGCAATGGGCCCGGCCTTCCTGCGCGGGGCCGGGGCGGCCGGGACCGGGTGGGTGTTCGGTGCGCACTTCGCGGATCCGCTGGCGCTGCCGGGGGCGCGGGCCTTCGTACGGGCGCACCGGGCCGCGTACGGGGTGCCGCCGGGGCGCTGGGCGGTGGAGGCGTACGACGCGGTGGGCCTGCTGGCGGCCGCGCTGGCCGGCGTCGGGGCGCGGACGTCCGCCGGAGTGCGCGAGGAGCTCGCCGGGCGGCTGCTCCGCGCGTCCCACCAGGGCGTCGCCGAGCGGCTGGAGTTCGACCCGGCCACCCGGGCCCTGCCGTACCGCCGGGGCTCCTACCTGTACCGGGCGGAGGGCGGCACGTACCGCTTCCTCGGGGCGTACGACCGGGTCCGGGCCTGACGGCGCGACACGGGGGCGGCCGGGCGCGGGGCCGGCTCCGTGTATACAGGGAGCAGGCATCGCATATCAGACGTACCGGGAGGAACCTGATGGCGGAGTTCGACGAGCCCCTGATCGTCGTCGGTGTGGACGGGTCGAGCCACTCGAAGGAGGCGCTGCGCTGGGCCGCGCGCCAGGCGAAGGCGGTCGGCGGGCGGGTGGACGCGGTGATGGCCTGGGAGTGGTCGCGGAACCCGTTCGACCTGGGCATCCCGGCCACCGACGACGAGGACACCGAACTGCTCACCGCGGAGGAGGCCGCCCGCCGGATGCTGCTGGAGGCGGTCGGGGACGCGCTCGGCCCCGACCCCGGGGTGCCGGTCACCAAGCGCGTGGTCCAGGGCCCCCCGGCACAGGTGCTGGTGGAGGCCTCGGAGAAGGCGTCGCTGATCGCCGTCGGCACGCGCGGCTACGGCGGCTTCAAGGCGGCGGTCCTGGGCTCGGTGAGCCAGCAGGTGGTCCAGTACGCCCGCTGCACGGCGGTCGTGGTCCGCCCGGGCACGACCGGCTGACACCGGCCGCGACTCCGGCACACGCGCCGGGTACCGTCCTCCGGGTGAGCACCCGACGCGTCGACCGCATACCCGACGGCCTGACCCGGCGCGCCCGCGCCTTCGTCGGCACGCACGGCGTGAGGGTCGCCGTCCGCCCGGTCGAGGACCACCGGCAGTGGTGGCTCGAACGGGACGTCCCGGCGGCGGTGATCGACCTGATGGCGGCCTTCCAGGCGCGGTGGGGCGGCCTGTTGCTGCCGCCCGCCCCGCAGTACGACGGCGGTCCCCGCCACCTCGATCCGGACTCGCCGGAGCAGGACCCGGCCGGGTGGTGGTTCGAGGCCGGCGCGCAACGGACCGCGGTCCCCTACGCGTTCCTGGTCGGCCCGTCCGGCGAGTTCGGCATCCAGGGGTACGAGTGGGCGCCCCTCCACGCGACCGTGGAGGGCTGGGTCGAGTCGCTCGCCCTGGCGCACCACGCGTCCCTGGGGGCGAAGCAGATCACCCGGCTCGTCGGCGACGACGTCGACGGCATCGACCTGAGCAGGTACGAGCCGGTGCGGGAGGTCCGGGGCCTGGCGGACACCTGGTGGCGGGGGCCCGACTCGCTGGTGTCCGTGTACTCCGGGGAGGCCACGGCGATGGCCTCCCCCCGCGGCCGTGCAGCACTGGTCTACTCCGGCCTCGACGACTGGGGGCTCCGCGGGGGCGTGGACGACGATGCCTGAGGCCACGGAGCCGCCGGTCTTCGAGTCGGTCGGCTATCCCGGCGCGTGCGGGGGGTGCGGTGCGGAGCTGGAGTGCCAGGGCGTGCAGGCGCTGGTGGACGGCCGGTTGCGGTGGGACGTCGAGTCGCGGTGTGCCGCCTGCGGGTGTGCCGTGGCGGTGTGCGGCGGCGAGGTGCCGGACGAGCGGCGGGAGCAGCTGCTCGCCGAGCACGGACCGGCGAGGCTGCGGGTCGCCCTGCCGGCGGCACGCGTCACCGTCATGCGCGTCCTGCGCGCCGAACTGGGCCTCGACCTGCCGGCCGCCAAGGCCGCCTTGCACCACGTCCTGACCGGCGCCCACACAGGCACCGGCCCGGAGATGGAACGCCTGGCCCGCGCCCTGCGGACCGCCGGCGTCCCGGCCGCTGCCGTCCGCCCCTGAGGCCCCGCGCCGGGATCCGATGGCCCAACGCCCGCCCGTCCGCGCCACGGCGGGCTGTCCGCCGGATCCGGCCGAACCACCGTCCACGTCGCATCCGCCGGCGAACGTGTCCGGCGGGCCTCGGACGGGGAAGAAGGGGCGACGGGGACGCGGTGGACCGCCCAGGACGGCCCCATGACTCCAGACCTGGTCACGTTCCGGCGGTGTGAGGGACGGTCAGGTCCGAGGGGTCCGTGTTGGCGCCGCAGAGGACCACTGCCGTGGGGGCCGGGGTCGGGGGGAGGGTGGGGAGGGCGGCGTACGCGGTGGCCGCGGCGTGTTCCACGGCCAGGCGGTGGTCCTCCCAGAGCCGGTGGCGGGCCCGGATGATGGCCTCGTCGGGCACCAGTACCGAGTCGACGTGCGGGTGCCGGGCCGCGTGGAGGGCGTCCAGGGACACCCGCCGGGCGCCCAGGGCGTCGGCGGCCACCGAGGCCACCGGTACGTCGACCGGGCGGCCGGCTTCCAGGGCGGCGTTCAGGGCGCGGCAGTTCTCGGGTTCGACGACCACGACGCGTACGCCGTGCTCCCGGGCGGCCGTCGCGATGCCGGCGAAGAGGCCGCCGCCGCCCGCGGAGACCACGACGGTGCCGAGCCCCGGCAGCGCCCGCCGGATCTCGTCGAGGAGGGTGCCCGCACCGGCGGCGACCAGCGGGTTGTCGTACGCGTGGCTGACCAGCGCGCCGCTCAGGGCGGCGAACTCCTGGCAGGCGATGGCGGCTTCGCCGTACTCGTCGCCCTCCAGCCTGACGTCGGCGCCGTAAGAGCGCAGCTTGTCGACCTTCACGCGGGGCGCGGTCTTCGGGAGGAAGACCGTGGCGGGTACGCTGGCCCCGCGGGCCGCCCAGGCGCAGGCGAGGCCCGCGTTGCCGCCGGAGGCGATGGTGACGCCCGCCGCGGGGAGGGTGCCGGCCTCGCGGTGGGCGGAGATGAAGTTGTGGGCGCCCCGGGCCTTGAACGAGCCGGTGTGCTGGAGGTGTTCGAGGGCGAACCAGAGGTCCGGGCCGGCGGGGGCCAGGGCCACGGGCCGCACGTGGCCCGCGATGCGGTCGGCGGCGGAGCGGATCTCGGCGTACGACAGGGCGGTCATCGGCGGTCCTCCTTGTCGGGGGCGGCGGGGGTGGCGGGGGTGGCGGGGGCCGTGCCCGTGGGGCGGGCCGCGGCGATGAGCTGGCGCAGGGCGCCGTAGTACACCTCGTGGTCGGTCAGGGCGGGCAGCATCTCGGCCGCGTGACCGGACAGGGCGGGGAAGTCGGCGGGGTCGAGGGCGGCCAGGGCCGCGCGGGAGGCCTCGGTGGCGGCCCGGGGGTCGCGGTGGTCGACGAAGGCCGCGCTGCCGAGGGTCAGCAGGTACATCCGGCGGTACGCGGTCATCGCCTCCGGCGCGGTCATGCCGGCGGCGAGGCTGTCGGCGATGGCCGGCTCGACGAGCCGGGCGAGGAGGTTGCGGCCGAGCCAGGGCCGGGCGCCGCGGAGGACCAGGAGTCCGGGGTGGGCGGTGAGGAGTGCGTACAGGCCGGTGAACCGCAGCTCCGCGGCCTCGGCCCAGGGGGTGCCCGGCGGCACGTCGGGGAGACGGGCGGCCAGGTGGTCGGTGCACAGGTCGAGGAGGCCGGCGAGGTCCGTGCAGCGGCGTTGCACGGTGGCGTGCGAGACGTCGAGCCGGTCCGCGAGGGAGCGGAAGCTCAGTGCGGCCGGGCCGTCCTCGTCGAGGATCCGCAGGGCGGCTTCGGCGATGGCCCCCGGGGTGGCCCGGTCGAGGGCATCGGAACGACGCGGCATGAGATACACCGTAACATACGGCGTATCTCACACCCGGGAGGACGCCACGGTCCGCGTGCACGCCTCCTACGGGACCGGCCCGGGGTGCCGGCTCGGCGAGGTGACCGCTACGTGCCTCGACGGTCGTCCATTTCGATGGAGAGGTGTGGCCACGACCGGGTCAGCCGTGCCAGGTCGTCCAAGGAGGTGTTGCCGGCGGTACGCAACCGCTCGTCTGGCAGGAAGTGCACGGTGGTCCCGGTCGTGAGGTCGTCGGCGATCGGTCGCAGGTCGGCAGCGGGCACGCCGTGTTCGTACCGCTGGGTCCAGGAACCGTTGAGACGGCGGTTGGTATGGATGAGCCACGTGCTGAGTGCAGCGACAACGGACATGCCCCGTCGAAGGTGTGTGTCGGGGAGGGACGGCGCATCAGGGCTGTCGAAGAACCGGAGGTCCTTCGTGGCCATGACCGGCTTCTTCACGGCGCGCCCGAGCTCATCGAGGCGGGTGTCGGTGCCCCGTCCGTTGTCGGCGACGGCCACCGAGCCATCCGAGTGGAGGGTGATTCGGCAGAGACCGCCGTGGCCGGCCTCGGCCTCGTCCGCCACATAGGCGACGACTTCCAGGATCAGATGCAGGATGCCGCCGGGGGCGAAGGCGGCGGAGTTCCTGCGGATGTGGTCGAGATGGTCGAGGTCGACGGTGCCGGCCCAGTCGTGAGTGGTGTTGACCCAGGAAGCCCTTGGTGTGTCCATCCGAGGAGTATGCGAGACCCTGATCAGGGACTGACAACGGGTGTCGGAGCGAGGTTTCGGGCTTGACATCCCGCGTCGTGACCAGTGCGCGGAACGCCCGTGCCGCGGTTTCCGTCCCGGCTCCGCACGCCCACCGGGCAGGACCTCGACGCATGCCCGGCAGTTCGGGAGAAGCAGGCCGAACGGGCGAAGTGGGGGCGGGCCGGCCGGGCGGGCCGGGTCCGGGGCCCCGGGCAGCGCCCTGCCGACGTCGTGGGGCCCGGCGAACGTCCCGCCACCGCGTGACGGGCCGACAGGCCTGTGCGCCGGCCGGCGCCGTGCCGCCGTGCGGCGCCCCGCCGCATCCACCCGTTGGGACCCTTTCCCCAGCTCATAGGGTTGTATTTCAGGATGAAAGTTGACACTTCATTACCTGCGCCGCTGGACTGAGGACACGACGGAACGTCAGCACGCCCTCACTCCAAGGAGTCACCCGTGCCGCACCGCCTGCGCGCGCTGTCCGGCGGCCTCACCGCCGCGGCCCTGCTCAGCCTTCCCCTCGGCGCCACCTCGGCCACGGCGGACGCCCCCGCCCCGGCGGACGCCCCAGCACCCGTGACCACGATGGCCGGGAAACCGCCCATGGGCTGGAACAACTGGGCGCACTACATGTGCGACATCGACGAGGCGAAGGTCGTCGCGAACGCCGACGCCCTGGTCGCCTCGGGCCTGGCGGACAAGGGCTACGACACGGTCACCGTGGACGACTGCTGGATGGAGAAGTCCCGGGGCCCGGCCGGCGAGCTGGTGGCCGACCCGGTCAGGTTCCCCCACGGCATGGCCTGGCTGGGCGAGTACCTGCACGCCAAGGGGCTGAAGTTCGGCATCTACGAGGACACCGGCTCCCTCACCTGCGAGCGCTACCCCGGCTCCGGCCGGCCCGCGGGCGGCGGCGCCGACCACTTCACCCAGGACATGGCGCAGTTCGCCTCCTGGAAGGTGGACTACATCAAGATGGACGGCTGCAACGTGTGGGTGGCCCCCGGCCAGACCAAGGAGGCCGCGTACCGGGAGGCGTACGAGGCGGTGGCCGAGGCCATCCGCGCCACCGGGCGGCCGATGGTCCTGTCGGCCTCGGCGCCCGCGTACTTCCAGAACGGGGAATGGGGCAGTCCCGCCTGGTTCTCGGTGCTCGGCTGGGTCGGCGGCACCGGGCAGCTGTGGCGCGAGGGCCGCGACATCCAGGTGTACAAGCCGAGCGCGCCGGCCACCTCGCGCTGGAAGTCCGTGCTCGGCAACTACGGCTACAACCGCTGGCTGGCCCGCTACGCCGAGCCCGGCAACTGGAACGACCCCGACTTCCTGATCGCGGGCGCCCCCGGCCTCACCGACGAGGAGGGCCGCAGCCAGGTCGCCCTGTGGGCCATGATGGCGGCGCCGTTCATCCTCTCCTCCGAGGTCTCCGAGCTGACCCCGGCCGGCCTGGCCGCGCTGGGCAACGAGGACCTGATCGACCTGGACCAGGACCCGCTGGGGCGCCAGGCCGGCATCGTCTCCACCGACGGCGCCACGGACGTGCTCGCCCGTCCGCTGGCGGGCGGCGACCGTGCCGTGGCCGTCCTCAACCGCACCGAGTCGGCCCGCCCGGTCACGGTGAACCTCGCCGACATCGGCCTGCCGTCCTGCCGGGTCACCGCCCGGGACCTGTGGACCGGCACCACCTCCACCGCCCGCACCCGGCTGACCGCCACCGTGCCCGCCCACGGCACCGCCGTCTGGCGGCTCACCCCCCGCGGCTGCGACCAGGCCGTCCCGACCGGCCAGATCACCGGCAACGCCATGGCCTGTGCCGACGGCGACCACACCACGGGCGCCGGCACCGTCGCCCTCGCCCCCTGTACGGGCGGCAGCGACCAGCGCTGGGCCCTGCACCCCGACGGCACCCTGCGCCTCGGCGCCCGGTGCCTGACGGCCGCCGACGGCACCACCGTGGCCCTGGCGGCCTGCTCCCCCGGCTCCACCCCGGGCCAGCGGTGGCAGGCACGCCCCGACGGCACCCTCACGGACGGCGCCTCCGGCGCCTGCCTGGACGCGCCCACCGGCACGGAGACCGGCCCCCTGCGCCTGCGCCCCTGCGGCCACCACCTCGTCAACCAGGCCTGGGCCCTGCCCGTCTGACCCGGAGGAAGCCCCATGAGGCTGACGCGCACCACCCTGGCCGCGGCCCTGCTCTGCCTGCTCGGCAGCGCCGCGGCACCCGCCACGGGCGCCCCCGCCGCACGGCCCGCCGCCCCGGCCGCCCCGGACGCCCCGGCGACCACCGCCCGGGCCCGCGCCGCCTTCTTCGACGACACCGCGGCCGAGGAGGCCCTGCTGCGGCTGCTCCCCGAACACGCGGGCCAGATCACCCTGTTCCCGGCCGCCCGCAGCGCCGACGGGAAGGACGGCTTCACCGTGTCCGGGAAGGCCGGCCGCATCACGGTCCGGGCCACCAGCCCGGCCACCATGCTCACCGGCGTCGGCTGGTACCTCCAGCACGTCGCCAAGGTGGACATCGGCTGGCCCGGCGACAGCCTCGGCCGGCTCCCGAAGCGGCTGCCGGCCGTCCCGGCCGCCGTCACCCGGACCGCCCTGGTGCCCCACCGCTACGCCCTCAACGACACCGACGACGGGTACTCGGGCGCGTACCGGACCTTCGCCGACCACGAGCGCCAGATCGACCTGCTCGCCCTGCACGGCATCAACGAGGTGTTCGTGCAGGTCGGCGCCGAGTACCCGTACTACAAGGCGCTCCAGCGGTACGGGTACACCGCCGAGGAGCTGCGCGCCTGGATCCCGGGCCCTGCGCACCAGGGCTGGTGGCTGCTGCAGAACCTGAGCGCCTTCGGCGGCCCGGTCACCGAGCGGCTGCTGACCGAACGGGCCGAACTCGGCCGCCGGATCACCGACCGGCTCCGCTCCCTGGGCATGACCCCGGTGCTGCCGGGCTACTTCGGGACGGTCCCGCCCGGCTTCGCCGCCCGCAACCCCGGTGCCAAGGTGGTCCCGCAGGGCGACTGGTCCGGCTTCGACCGGCCGGACTGGCTCGACCCGGCCGGCCCGGTCTTCGCCGAACTGGCCACCGACTACTACACCGAGCAGCGCGCCGCGTTCGGCGACTCCACGATGTACCGGATGAGCCCCCTCCACGAGGGCGGCTCCGTCGGCGGCGTCGACGTCAAGGCCGGCGCCGCGGCCGTGCAGGCCGCCCTGCACGCCGCACACCCGGGCGCCCTCTGGGCGGTGCTGGGCTGGCAGGACGACCCCACCAAGGACCTGCTGGCCGGGGTCGACACGTCCCGGCTGCTGATCATCGACGGGCTGTCCGACCGCTACAACAAACTGGACCGCGAGACCCGCTGGGCGAACACCCCCTACGCGCTCGGCACCATCCCCAACTTCGGCGGGCACACCACCATCGGCGCCAACACCGGCGTCTGGCTGACCCGTTTCCGGGAGTGGCGGGAGAAGGCCGGGAGCCGGCTGAGCGGCATCGCCTACCTTCCGGAGGCCACCGGCACCGACCCCGCGGCGTACGACCTCTTCACCGACCTGGCCTGGGAGCCCGGGCCGCTGGACCACGAGCGGTGGTTCGCGGACTACGCCCGGCGCCGCTACGGCGGGGAGGACGCGCAGGCCGCGGCCGCCTGGGAGGCGCTGCGCAAGGGCCCGTACGACATGGCCTCCGGCTTCTGGTCGGAGCCCCAGGACAGCCTGTTCACCGCCCGGCCGAGCCTGACGGTGAGCAGTTCCTGCTGGAGCAGCCCGCGGGCCATGCGCTACCCGGCCGCCTCGGTGGAGACCGCGCTCAAGGCGCTGCTGGCGGTGGACCCGAGGCTGCGCGGCTCCTCCGCGTACCACTACGACCTGGTGGACGTGGCGCGGCAGGCGCTGGCCAACCGGTCCCGCGTGCTGCTGCCGCAGATCAAGGCGGCGTACGAGGGGAAGAACCCGGCCCGGTTCCGCGAACTGGTCGGCCAGTGGCAGGAGCACGAGCGGATGCTGGCCGCGGTGACCGGCTCGGACCGCAACTTCCTGCTGGGCCCCCGGCTGGCGGCGGCCCGCTCGTGGGGGACGGACCAGGCCGAGAAGGACCGGTACGAGTACGACGTCCGCTCCCTGCTCACCACCTGGGGCCCCCACGCGACCAGTGAAGTGGGCCTCCTGCACGACTACGCCAACCGCGAGTGGGCGGGCATGCTGGAGGAGTTCTACGCGGCCCGCTGGAAGGCGTACTTCACGTCGCTGGAGGAGGCACTGGTGTCCGGAGAAGCACCCGAGGCCATCGACTGGTTCGCCTTCGAGGACGCGTGGGCGCGCAAGACCACCGCGCACCCCACCGAGCCGAGCGGTGACGCGCACGCCCTGGCCACCGCGATCGCGGAAGCGCTGACCTGACCCGTGACGGAACACGGAACCGGGGGCGCCGGGGCGGGTGGCGGACGCGGCCGGGCCGGTCCTCCGCGGTCACCCGGCCCGGGCCCCTCGCCCGGCCCTGACCCGTCACCCGGCCCGGGCCCCTCACCGCGGGTGCCGCGATCCGGCGGACTGCCCCGGTCGGCCGGTCTGCTGGGCGCGGCCGCCGGCCTGGTCGCCGGGGTCTCGGCACTGGCCGCGGCCGAGCTGGTCTCGGCGTGGGTGCGCCCGCAGTCGGGCCCGGTGACGGCGGTCGGGGGTGCGGTGGTCGACCTGGTGCCCCCGCCGGTCAGGGAGTGGGCCATCCAGGTCTTCGGCACCTCGGACAAGCTGGTGCTGCGGCTGGGCATCCTGCTCCTGCTCGCGCTGTTCGCCGCCGGGGCGGGCGTGGTCGGGGTCCGCGCCCGGCCGCTCTACGGTGCCGTGCTGGCCCTGGCCTTCGGGCTGGTGGGCGCGGTCGCGGCGGCCGGCCGGCCCGACGCCTCGCCGCGGGACGCGCTGCCCTCCGCCGTGGCCGGGGTCGTCGCGGCCGCGGTGCTGTACCTGCTGACGGGCGCGGTGCGCCGGCCCGGCCCGCCGGGCGGGCGCGGGTACGACCGCCGCCGGTTCCTGACGGTGGTCCTGGCGTCCGCCGGCGGTTCGGCGGTCGCCTACCTCGCGGGGCGCCTGTCCGGTGCCTCGGGTGCCGCGGACGCCGCCGCGGACCGCGCCGCCCTGGAGCTGCCGGCGCCGGCCTCCCCCGCGCGGCCGCTGCCGCCGGGTGTCGGACTGCCGGTGCCGGGGCTCGGCCCCTTCCTCACCCCGAACGCCTCCTTCTACCGGATCGACACGGCACTGGTGGTGCCCCGGCTCGGAGCGGACCGCTGGACGCTGCGGATCCACGGCGAGGGGGTGACGCGTCCGCTCACCCTGCGGTACGCCGACCTGCTCGCCCGGGAGCTGGTCGAGCGGGACATCACCCTGGCGTGCGTGTCCAACGAGGTGGGCGGCGACCTGGTGGGCAACGCCCGCTGGCTCGGCGTGCGGCTGGCGGACGTGCTGCGGGAGGCCGGGGTGCGCGCGCCTTCGCGGGGCGGCCCGGCGGACCAGCTGGTGGCCCGCTCGGTGGACGGCATGACCATCGGGACGCCGGTGGAGACGGTGCTGGACGGCCGGGACGCGCTGCTGGCGATCGGCATGAACGGCGAACCGCTGCCCTTCGCCCACGGGTTCCCGGTGCGGATGGTCGTACCCGGTCTCTACGGGTACGTGTCGGCCTGCAAGTGGCTGGCGGAGCTGCGGCTCACCACCTTCGCCGCGTACGACGCCTACTGGGTGCGACGTGCCTGGGCCGCGCAGGCGCCGGTGAAGACCCAGTCCCGGATCGACGTGCCCCGCGGGAACGCCGCGCTGCGCGCCGGAACCGTGGCGGTGGCCGGGGTGGCGTGGGCCCAGCACCGGGGCGTCTCGGCCGTACAGGTGCGGGTGGACGGCGGCCCCTGGCAGCAGGCGGTGCTGGCCGCCGAGGACACCGTGGACACCTGGCGGCAGTGGGTGTGGCGGTGGCCCGCCACACCGGGCCGGCACGTGCTGGAGGTGCGGGCCGTGGACGGCACCGGCGCCGTGCAGACCGGCGAGGAGCAGGGCGTGCTGCCGGACGGGGCGACCGGTTGGCACCGGGTGCGGGTGGAGGTGGCGGGGGCGGACTGAGCAGCGGACGGAGCGGGGGAACGGGCGGCGGCGGGGGCGGCGGCGGGACCGGAACGGGCGGGTGGGGGCATCACCCGGCCGATCCGGGGTAGGCGCGGTGCCTTGTCGAGAATCGAAGGATTCCCATGACCAGGACCACGACCAGGACCAGGACGCCCACCGGGACCGCCGCGCACCCCGGGAGCGCGCCACGTACCGGGACCGCCCCGCTCGACGGGACCGCCCGGCGCACCGCGGCCGCGGGTCCGCCGGAGCCTCCCCCGCTGCCGGAGATGCCCGACCTGCGGACCGTCGGCTGCGCCGAGGCGCGCGCCCTGTCCGCGCAGCTCTTCGCCCGCATGCGGGGGGCTGAGGAGGGCACGGCCGAGTACTCCCGGCTCCGCAACACCCTGGTGGAGCTGAACCTCAGCCTCGTCAAGCACGCCGCGCAGCGCTTCCGCAACGCCCGCGAGCCGCTGGACGACATCATTCAGGTGGGCACCATCGGCCTGATCAAGGCCATCAACCGCTTCGACCCGGACCGGGGCGTGGAGTTCGCCTCGTTCGCCATGCCGACGATCATCGGCGAGATCAAGCGGTTCTTCCGGGACACCAGTTGGTCCGTACGGGTCCCCCGCCGCCTCCAGGAGCTGCGCCTGGACCTCGCGAAGACGGGTGACGACCTGGTCCAGGAGCTGGACCGCGAGCCGACCGTGACCGACCTGGCCGGGGCGCTCGGGATCACCGAGCAGGAGGTGGTGGAGGGACAGGGCGCCTCGAACGGCTTCACCGCCCGGTCCCTCGACATCGCCTTCGACGACGCCGAGAACGGAAACCAGCTCACCCGCGCCCTCGGCGGCGACGACCCGCGGTTCGAGCGGATCGAGCTGCTGGAGGCGCTCAAGCCGCTGGTCGGCGAGCTGTCCGAGCGGGACCGGCTGATCCTGTCCCTGCGGTACGTCGAGGAGCTCACCCAGTCCGAGATCGGCGAGCGCGTGGGCGTGTCCCAGATGCAGGTGTCCCGGCTGCTGAGCCGGATCCTGCGAACCCTGCGGGCCGGCCTGCTGCCCGAGGCGCCGCCGCTCCGGCGGGGGGTCCGCCGGCCGGCGGACTGAGGACCCTGCGGCCAGAGGACCCTGTGCGACGGCCGCCCGCGTGCGGGCGGCCGTCGCAGTGCCCCAGGCCACGCGGTGCCCGCCGCGGTGCCAGAGCGGTGCCAGAGCGGTGCCCCAGACCACACGGTGCTCCGGCCGCGCCGTGGCTCAGCCCGCCACGTCCTGGTCCGCGGCCGTCAGCCGCACCGTGCTGTCCAGGAGCAGGGCGTGGACCAGGGCGCCCGGCAGGTTGCCGCGCAGTTCGCGCAGCTCGACGTCGTACTCCTGGGCGAACAGCCCCGGCGGGCCGTACGCGGAGCGGGTGCGCTCGAACCAGCGGGCGGCCGCGGCGGGCCGGTGCTCGGCCAGGCAGGCGGTGGCCATCAGGAACCCGCAGGCCAGGGAGGCGCCCTCGGCCCGTCCGGGCCCCGCGCCGTCGGTCCGGAAGCGGTGGACGAAGCCGTCGCGGGCCAGGTCGTGCTGGACCGCCTGCCGGGTCACCGAGAGGGCCGGCTCGGCGGGCGACAGGCCGCCGCGGGCGAGCGGCCGCAGCAGGGCGGCGTCGACGCCCGGGTCCTGGCGGCTGCGCTGCCAGCGGCCCGACCAGTGCAGGCAGGTGCGTTCCGTTTCGTGCAGGATCGTGTCGGCCAGTTCGGACCAGGCGAAGGCCACGTTGCGGGGCGCGATGTCCCGGGCCGCGGCCCGGAGGCCGCTGACGGCGGCCAGCCTGGAGTGGGTCCACCAGGCGGGGTGCAGGTCCCACAGGCCCCCGTCGGGCCGCTGCCAGTTGGCCTCCAGGGCGCTGACGGCGACCTCGGCGGCGCGCTCCCCGTCGCCGTCGAGGCGGTCGCGGCGGGCCGCGGCGGCCAGGAGTTCGAGGACCTCGCCGAAGGTGTCCAGCTGGAACCTGCCGTCCGGCCGGCCGCCGGTCACGACACCGGCGGGGCGGGGGCCGGTGCCGAAGCCCTCGGCGAGCGGCAGTTCGTGCTCGCGGGGCACGGGGCGGCCGTCGACCCGGTAGGCCGCGTGGAGGTCGGGGCCGTACTCGAGGACGCGGGCGGTGACGACGCGGACGGCGTCGTCGAGGAGGCGGTGCGGGCCGTGGGCGGCCACGGCGGTGCCGGCGATGCACTGGTCGCGGACCCACGCGTAGCGGTGGTCGTGGCCGCCTCCGGCGGCGGCGTGCTCGGGCAACGGGTTGGCCGCGGCGGCCACCATCGCGCCGGTGCGCGCGGTCAGGCCGGTGAGCACGGCGTACGCGTGCCGGGCGTCGCTGCGCGCCGTGAGGTCGGCGCAGTCGGGCACGGCGGCGGCCCAGAAGCGCTCCGTCTCCCGCCACAGCCGCGCGGCCTCGTCCCCCCGTCCGCTGAGCACGCTGCCGCCGCGCGCGTCGGCGATCTCCAGCACCAGGTCGCGGGTGCCGCCCGGGTCCAGGGCGATCAGGGCGGTGACGGAGTCCGGGACCCCCGGCCGGGTGGCGTCCGCGTTCTCGGGCACCCCCCGGAGCCGGAAGCTCAGGAGGCCGCTGCGGCCCACCCAGTGGCCGCGGTCCCGGTGCAGGCCGGTCATGGGGTGGGCACCGAAGCGGGCCCGGACCGAGAGCTCGACTCGGACCACGGCCGGGCCGTCCACGGCGCGGATGCGGCGCAGCAGGACCGCCCGGTGCGGGTCGCCCGGCGCGGCGAGCGCGTCACGGCACTCGACGACGCCGCCGGCACCGGTCCAGCGGGTGGTGCGGATCAGCGTGCCCTCGTCGTACCAGCCGCACGGCAGTGACCGCACCCCCTCCGGAGACACCCCGAAGTGGCCGCTGCCGCCGGTCAGCTCGGAGAAGACGGCCCCGCTGTGCCAGCGGGGCGCGCACATCCAGACGATGTCGCCGCAGGGGGTGGTCAGGGCGCCGCGCTCGCCGTCGGCGAGCAGGGCGTAGTCGCGCAGGGGGCGCAGCGTGTGGCCGTACGGGGACGGACTCATGGTGTGCGGCTACCCGGTCGGGAGGCGCGGAACCGGTGTGCGGGCGTTTACCTGGGCCGTCCGCGGACAGGCGCGGGAGGGTACGGGCGGTGTCGGTCCGGAGGTGAGCCATGGCGGAGGAACAGCCCGGCAAGGACGGCGGGCCGGAGCGTGACGAGACCCCGGACGAGCGGGCGGACCGGCGGTGGAACGAGACGCTCCAGGAGGTCCGGGTGGCGCAGACGGGCGCCCAGATCCTGTTCGGCTTCCTGCTGAGCGTGGTGTTCACGCCGCGGTACGCCGAACTGGGGGCCTTCGACAAGACGTTGTACGTGGTCACGGTCGCCCTGGGCGCGCTGGCCACGGGGACGATGATCGCGCCGGTGGCCTACCACCGGATGCTGGCCGGCCGGAACCTCAAGCCGCACCTGGTGCGCGACGCGGGGCGGCTGGTGTCGGTGGGGATCGTGCTGCTGGCGCTGACGGTGAACCTGTCGGTGCTGCTGCTCCTGCACGTGGCGACCTCGCACTGGATCGCCTGGGTGATCACGGGCGTCGTCACGGCCTGGTTCTTCATCTGCTGGCTGGTGATGCCCGGGTTGCTGCTGGCCCGCAAGGACGGGGAGCGCACCGCGCGGCGGCGCGGGGACGGGGACAGGGGCCGCGGGGACGAACGGTAGGTCCGGTCCGGGTCCGGTCGGCAGGTCCGGTCCGGCACAGCAGCGCGGCGGCGCGGCGGTGCCCCCCGTCACCGCCGCGCCGGACGCGCCGGGCCCGTCGTCACCACCGGTACCAGCGGCCGTTTCCGCTCCGCATGGCGAAGCCGAGCAGCCAGACGATCAGCAGGGCGATGGCGATCCACCACAGGACGTCGAGCGCGAAGCCGCCGCCGAACAGCAGCAGGATCACCAGGAGAACGAGCAGAAGCGGGATCATCACGACCTCCTCAAGGCTGCGTGTCCCTCCGCGGGTGCCCTGGAGTGCGGAACACATGCGTCCGCGGACTGTGCAATTTCACATCTATGCATGACCTGTCACATGTGAAATATTACCTGCGCTCGGGTCGGCCCCGGCCGGCCCGTTCCCCGTCTCCGGGACCAACTCCCGAAAGGACCCCCTACGTTGCGCAGACTGATCGCGGCAGGGGCGGCGATATCCCTGGCGCTGCTCGCCGCTCCCGCGCTGGCCGCCCCGCCGCCGGCCGCCCCGCTCCCGGCCACCGGCACTCCCCCGGCCGAGGGCCCGGGCCGCGCCGACGCCCCGCCGCCCGCCCCGCTGGAACTCCAGCGGCAGGCCCTGCGCCGCCAGGCGCTGGAGCGGGTGGCGGCCGGGTCCCTGAAGGCCGGCTCCGACGGGCGCCTCCCCCAGACGGTCAAGGTCGGCAAGCGGTACGTCGAACTGGCGCAGCAGCGGAAGGACAAGGTCTTCGTGATCCTGGCCGAGTTCGGCGACCAGGTGGACAGCACCACCGAGTTCGAGGGCAAGCCGCGGTTCGGCGGCGAGCCCGGCCCCCGGCACAACACCATCGAGAAGCCGGTGAAGGCCGACAACCACACCGTGTGGCGCAAGGACTTCGACCGGGCCTACTACCAGCGGCAGTTCTTCTCGGCCGAGCCGGGAGCGGTGAGCCTGCGCAACTACTACCGCCTCCAGTCCTCCGGCCGCTACGACATGGACGGCCACGTCACCGACTGGGTCCGGCTGCCGTGGAACGAGGCCCGCTACGGCACCGACAACTGCTCCGAGCCCGGCCAGTGCCGCACCAACTGGGACATGATCCGGGACGCCACCAACGCCTGGTACCACTCCGAGCGGGCCAAGGGCCGCACCCCTGCCGAGATCAAGGCCGAACTGGCCCCGTACGACGTCTGGGACCGCTACGACGCCGACCGGGACGGGAACTTCGACGAGCCCGACGGCTACCTCGACCACCTGGTCGTCGTCCACGCGGGCAAGGACCAGACCTGGGGCGGCGGCCGGCAGGGCAAGGACGCCGTGTGGGCGCACCGCTGGTTCGCGTACTGGAACCAGGCCGGCCAGGCCGGGCCCGAGGGCAACAAGGCCGGCGGCACGCCGGTCGGCGACTCGGGGCTCTGGGCGGGCGACTACCTCACCGGCGGCGAGAACAGCGGAGTGGGCCTGTTCGCCCACGAGTTCGGCCACGACCTGGGCCTGCCGGACCTGTACAGCTCCGACGGCGACAACAGCGTCAACTACTGGTCGCTGATGTCCGCGGGCTCCTACCTCGGGCGCGGGCGCAACACCACCGGCGACGTGCCGGGCGACCTGGACGCCTGGAGCAAGCTCCAGCTGGGCTGGCTGGACTACACGGAGGCCGACGCGGGCCGCCGGACGCGCGCCGTGCTCGGCGTGTCGGGCTACAACACCGAGGACCCGCAGGCCCTGCTGGTGCACCTCCCGCCGTCGGTGACCAGGACCGACCTGACCGACCCGGTCGAGGGCGGCAGCGCCTGGTGGAGCGGCACGGGCGACTTCATGGACAACACCCTCACCCGGGGTCTCACCGTCCCCGCCGAGGGCGCCCGGCTCGACGCCCGCGTCTGGTACGACATCGAGCAGGACTTCGACTTCCTGACCGTCGAGGCCTCCACGGACGGCGGCGGCACCTGGGCCGCGCTGCCCGGCACGGTCGGCGGCGCGCCCGTACCGGCCCGCGGGATCTCCGGCACCTCCGGCGGCTGGGCCGAACTGTCCGTGCCGCTGGACCGGTTCGCAGGAACCTCCGTCCAGCTGCGGCTGCGGGTCACCTCCGACAGCAACACCCACGGCAAGGGCGTCGCCCTCGACGCCGTGACCATCACCTCGGCCGGCCGCGAGCTGCTGCGCGACGGCGCCGAGCAGGGCGCGAACGGCTGGACCGCGGTCAAGTGGTCGCGGACGCAGGGCCGTACGGGCATCGCCGAGCACCCCCGCGCGTACGTCGTGGAGAACCGCCGGTACACCGGCTACGGCGCGTACCTGAAGACCGGCCCGTACAACTTCGGCTGGGGCTCCGACCCGGTCCGCAAGGACACGGTGGAGTTCTACCCGTACCAGCCGGGCGTGCTGATCTGGCTGTGGGACACCGCCTACAGCGACAACACCACGAAGGCGCACCCGGGTTCGGGCCTGATCCTGCCGGTCGACGCCCGGCCTGACGCGCTGCGGTACACGGACGGCACCCCGCTGAACGCGCGGGCGCAGACCTTCGACGCGCCGTTCTCGCTGCGCCCGAGCGCGGAGCTGGTGCTGCACCGCAACGGCGTTCCGGTGATCGTCCCGGAGCGTGCGGGCGTGCCGGTCTTCGACGACCGGGCGGGCGTGTACTGGAGCCCGGATCTGCCGCAGGTCGGCGTGAAGGTCCCGGACACCGGCACCCGCATCACGGTCCTCAAGGAGGCTCAGAACGGCTTCCGGACCACGGTCCAGGTCAGCCCGTCCCCCTGATCCGGCCCCCCGCGGCCCGTCCGTCCTCCTGACGGGACGGACGGACCCCGCCCGGCCCCGAGGAGGGGGCCGGGCGGGGCTTCCGGGGTTCACGCCCGGGTTGCGCGGGCCGTACGACCGTCACGCGCGACCGAACGGTCAGGTGCGCAGCAGCCGGTCGAAGAAGGACCGGTACTGCCGCAGGGCCAGCCTGAGGTCCTCGGTGGCCACCTCGCCGCCGGCCTGCCACTGCCCCTCCAGCTGCTGCTTGCGGTCGGCGAAGGTGCCGGCGAGGCTCTGCATCACGGTCGCGACGAGGCCGTCCGCCTCCTGCACGGAGGCACGGGGGTCGTCGACGAAGCCGCCCTGGATCCTGCTCCACTCCGCGCGCCACTCACCGGCCTGCCCGGCCTCGACGAGCGGCTCGCCGTCGGGCTCCCCGTCGCCCCGGCCCGACACGCCGTCCCCGGACACCCGGGCCGCGGAGCCGGTGCCGGCTTCGGCGACCGCGTCGCTCTCGCCCTTGCTGCGTCCCGTCGTGCGCGCGGGTCCGCCGCCGGAGGACGCCGTACCGGGGTCCGTACCGGGGTCACCGGGGTCACCGAGGTCACCGGGCTCGCCCGGCTCACCGGCGCGCTCGGCGCCGGCCAGTTCCGCGTCGCCCGCCCGGTCGGCGCCGGCGAGTTCCGGGTCGCCCGCCCGGTCGGCGCGGGCCAGTTGGTCGTCGCCGGCGCGGTCGGCGTCGTCGAGTGCCGAGTCGCCGGGGTCCGCCAGGTCGTTCTCCTGCCGCTCGGCGAGGCTCCGGTTGCCGGGCCCACCCGGCAGTCCGGTGTCCCCGGTGGCCTCGCCCGGGTAGAGGGGCCGCCGATCGCCCCGGCCGGCCTCCTGTCCTGCGTCCCGCTCCGGGCCCAGGAGGTCCTCGGTGGCCGGGGTCTGCCGCGTCTCGTCGTGTGCCATGTCATTCACCTCGCCGTGCACCGCCGCCCGCGGTGCCGCTGTCCAGCAGGTCGTCGAAGAGGGCCCGGTAGTGGACCATCGCGCCGCGCAGTTCCTCGGTGGTGACGCGGCCGTCTCCGTTGCGTTCGTTCACCTCGTGGGCGCGCCGGTAGTGCTCCAGGGTGTTGCCGTGTTCGACCGAGAGGTCCTGGAGCTGCTGCCGGTAGCCGTCGGTGGGGTAGCCGCGTTCGTTCATGAGCCGGGTGACCAGCGTGTCGGCCTGGGCCACCGCGCTCTCGGGGTGGTCGACGAAACGCTGCTGCACGCCGCTCCACTCGTCGGCGTACCGGCGCCGCACCTCGGTGGGGAGTTCGCGCAGCTCCAGGTCGTCATGACGCCTCTCGCGCCCGCGCAGCTCCTTCTCGGCGGCCATTCTGCCGCCCTGCTCCGCGACGGCGCGGTCGTACTCCGGGCCGAAGTCCCGCTGGAGCCGGCGACGGCGGGAGAACATCCACAGCGCCACCAGCACGATGACCAGGACGACGGCGCAGGCGACGATGATGGCGATGAGTGAGCCGGTCGACATCGGTGCCTCCAGGGGCGTCGGGTCAGCTGTGCAGGCGCTGCTGCCCAGCGGCCCGGCCGCCAAACCGGTGCGTCACGTGCTCGGGCGCAGCCGCACCGGCAGGGCCCGGACGCTGTTGCCGACGAAGCTGGCGTGGCGCGGCAGCTCCGCGTCGGGGACCGCGAGGCCGAGGTCGGGGAAGCGGGTGAACAGCGCCCGCAGGGCGATCACGGCCTCCATTCGGGCCAGGGGTGCGCCCAGGCAGTAGTGCGGGCCGTGGCCGAGGGAGAGGTGCCGGGTCCCGGTGGTGCGGGTGACGTCGAAGCGGTCGGCGTCGGGGCCGTGGGCGGACCGGTCGCGCCCGGCGGCCGAGTACCCGGCCAGGACGGGGGTGCCCCGCGGGATGACGGTGCCGCCGACGGGGAGGTCCCGTACCGGGTAGCGGAAGGGGAAGTAGCTGACCGGGCTGTCCCAGCGCAGGGTCTCCTCGACGACGTCGGCCCAGTCGGCCTTGCCCTCCCGGACGAGGGCGAGCTGGTCGGGGTGGGTGCAGAGGGCGCGGACGGCGTTGGTGATCAGGTTCAGGGTGGTCTCGTGCCCGGCGATGATCAGCAGCAGGGTGCCGATCAGCTCGTGGGCGCCGAGCCGGTCCCCGTCCTCCTCGCGGGCCAGGATCAGGGCGCTGGTGAGGTCCTCGCCGGGCGCCTCGGTACGGGCCTGGGCGACGGCGCCGAGCAGGGCGACCAGCTCCCGGTTGGCGGCGAGGACGTCGGCGGGGGCGATGTCGGTCGAGACGATCCGGTCGGAGAGGTGGTGCAGCCGGTCGTGGTGTTCGGGGTCGACGCCGAGCAGGTCGCCGATCACGCCCATGGGCAGCGGCATGGCGAAGTGGCGGCGCAGGTCGGCGGTGCCGTCACCGTCGGCCGCGGCGCGGTCGAGACCGTCGAGCAGCCGGCCGGCCAGCTCCTCGACGCGGGGGCGCAGCTCCTCGACGCGGCGGGCGGTGAAGGCCCTGCCGACCAGCGAGCGCAGGCGCCGGTGGTCGGCGTCGTCGGCGGTGGTCATGCCCTGGACGGTGGCGAAGGTCTTCAGCGGCCAGCCGTCGGGTATCTCCCCGGCCTGGAGGGCGGCGAAGTGCCGGGCGTCCTTGGCGACGTCGGGGTGGGCCAGGAATTCCCTGAGCGCCTCGTGCCCGAGCACGGCCATGCCCTCGACGCCTCCGGGCAGCAGCACGGAGGCGACCGCCCCCTCGGCGAGCAGGCGCGCGTTGTCCGCGTGCGGGCAGCCACCGGCGGGGTCCATGCGATGCGGAGTGCTCAACGGGGCTCCTCGGGTTCCGGGTTCGGCCGGCAGTCGCTCAACTGGGGCTGAGCACAGGCTAAGCGAGGCCGGTTCACGCACGCCCCCTTGAGCCGCGCCCTCGGTGTCGATCACAATCACGCGGCATGCCGGACAGCCAGTGGATGCGCTACTTCTCGCCGACGGTGTAGCACCGGCGGCTCGGGCTGGTGTGTCTGGGGGTGGGGCTGCAGAGCGGGATGCTGCCGACCGTGGGGCCGCGGCGGCTGGACCATCACGTCGCCGTGGTCGTCACGCGGGGGCGGGGGTGGTTCAGTCATGGCGGGCGGCCGCCGCAGGCCGTCCGGGCGCCGGTGCTGCTGTGGCTGGTGCCGGGGGTGGAGCACCACTACGCGCCGGACCCCGGGACCGGGTGGGACGAGTGCTTCGTGGACTTCACGGGGCCCGGCGTGGAGGCGTACGCGGACCTGGGCTATGTCACACCGCAGTGTCCCGTGGTACCGCTCCGCGAGACCGCCGAGGTGCAGCACATCGTGGACGGCATCGTGCGGGCCGCCCGCCGGGACGGGCCCCTGCTGCACGTGGAGGCCGCGGCCGCGGTGCACGGGCTGCTGGTGGCCCTGCGGTACGCCCGGCTGGAGGTGACCCGGCAGGGCGAGGCCGTGATGGAGGCGCTCGCCCGGGACGCGCTGCTGCCGATCTCCGTGGCCGAGCACGCGGCCCGGCTGGGCATGCCGCTGGCCGAACTGCGGGGCGCGGTACGGCGGATCACCGGGGAGGGTGTCAAGGAGTACCTCCTGGGGATACGGCTGGACCGGGCCAAGGAACTGCTGGTCCGTACCGACCTGCCGGTCGCCGGGGTCGCCCGGCGGGTCGGGTACGAGGACGCGTCCTACTTCAGCCGGCTGTTCAGCCGCCGGGTTGGCGTGGCGCCGGTCCGGTTCCGGGACCAGCGCCAGGGCCGCTAGGGCCTGTAGCCCACGTTGAGTTCGGCCACCGACGTCCACGGGTTGCCGCCGACCTCCCGGGTGGCCTTCAGCCGGACGTAGCGGGCCGCGCGCGGCGCCAGGTTCACGGTCTGCTGGGCGGTGGTGTCCCAGAAGGTGCCGCCGGCGGCCGCCGCGCCCCAGGTGACGCCGTCCGTGGAGGTGAAGACCTGGTAGTCGGCGATGCGCCCGTTGCTCTGCGTCTGCCGCGGCAGGTAGTGCAGGGCCGAGACGTCGTACGCGGCGCCCAGGTCGAGGGTGATCTCGTGGGGCATCGGTGCGGTGGACTGGTACCACTGGGTGTGCCAGATGGTGGCCGGGTCGCCGTCCAGCACGTTCGACGCCCGGCCGTTCTCGCCGGCGGTCTCCTCGCTGTCCACGGCGGCGACCCTCATCTGTGCCTGCGGGACGAGCCGTTCGCCGCCCCCGCCGGTGCCGAGGTCGTCCACGGTGAGGTCGTCGAGGATCAGGTCGGCCTCGTTGTGGGAGCCCTCCCCGGTGACCTTCCGTACGCCGATCCAGGCGCCGGCACCGGCGGTGAACGTGGTGCTGAACGCGGTCGGCGTGCGGGCCTGGCCGAGTGCCGTGGCCGTCTCGGTGCTCCCGGCTCCGGTGATGAACTGGTAGTCGCCGGCGAAGCCGTTCTCGTACAGGAAGTTCACCCGGTACGTGTGGCCCTCGGTGAGCGGCAGGGTCTGCGGGAGAGTGCGGTAGACCAGGCCCTGGCGCTCCTCGTGGGACTTGAGGGAGTTCTGCCCGTTGATGACGTCGTCGACGAGCTTGCCGCTCCATCCGGCCTGCGTGTAGGGGGCGTTGCGCTGGGCGATGTGGGTGCGGGGGTCGGTGGCGGAGCCGCCGGCGCCGCCGAAGACGAAGGGCCCCCAGCCGGCGTCGACGTTCTCGAAGTCCTCGGCGTGGGTGTGGCCGCCGAGCGGGGTGCGGGCGGAGGGGACCACCCGTACGTCGTCCAGGTACGCGGTGCCGGTGGCGGCGGTGGCGGTGAGCTGGAGGGTGGCGGTGGACTGGCCGGCCGGCACGTCGAAGAGCACCTTCATGCGCTGCATCCTCGTGCCGTTCTTCTCGCTGCCGCCGAGGGTGTTCGTCAGCGGGGAGGAGTCGGCGGTGACGGCGGCGGGGGTGCCGCCGGCCGGGGTGACGGTGAGGGTGGTGGTGCGGCCGGCGGGGGTGGAGACCCAGACGGAGGCGGCGTGGGTGCCGGGGGCGAGGCCGGTCAGGGTCTGGGACACCTTGGGCGAGGTGCCGGGGGCGAGGACGAGTTCGTTCTGGCCGAGGGCGTTGCGGGCCACGGAGGCGCCGGTGCCGGTGACGGTCCAGGCGGTGAGGTCGCCTGCGTGGAAGCCGGGGTCCTTGAGCGGGGTGCCCTCGCCCCACTGGGGGTGGGCCGGTGCGGGGGCGGCCCCGTCGTAGACGACGTACGCGGTCTTCGCGGCGGCGCTGATCGTGATCCGGCCCTGGCTGACGGCGAGGTCGGACACGTACTGCCGGCCGGTGTCGGTGAGCCGGTAGAGCCTGGGTGCGGTCCAGCCGGCGGGCAGGGTCCAGATGGTGCTGCCGCCCTTGGCGTTCCAGTGGTAGAGCTTGCCGTCGCGCGGCAGCAGGTAGGTGTCGCCGTCGAGGACGAGCCGGCCCCCGGTGGTGATCCGGCGGGTGTTGCCGGAGGTGGTGGCCCTGGTGCCGTCGGCGAGGGTGACCGTGCCGCCCGACCAGCCGGTGATCGGGGAGCCCTGGAGGTACTTGGTGGGGAGGTTGACGCCGAAGGTGGTGTTCAGGAAGGCGGTGAAGTCCTTCTTGCCCTGCCAGCCCTCGTACGCGGTGACCTCGGCGCCGCCGAGGAGGGGGTGGCCGGCGATCCAGTCGTCCTTGACGTGGTTGCCGATGAAGCGGGCGATGGTGGAGTTGATGCCCTTGAGGTCGGTGCCGCCGTAGTTGACGTCGGCGGCCCAGTGGTGCCAGAGGGACTGCTCGGTCAGGGTGTGGGGGAACTCGGTGGCCAGCTGGAGGCCGAGGCCGCCGATCTCGCGCTGGAGCTTGCGGGAGACGTAGCCGTCGCCGTACCAGACGTCCACGTACAGGAAGTCGAGGCCGGGCACGGCCGTCTTGAGGTCGGCGAGCCGCTGGAGGCGCTGCCCGGACTGGCCGTCGCGGCGGGTGTCGACGTAGTAGGACTGGTCGAGCCAGTCCCAGCCGAGTCCGCCGGAGTGGCGGGCGGGGTCGAAGGTGGCGGAGACCGGGTACTCCTCGGTGGCGTTGACGTGCACGCCGAAGTCCGCGTTCCAGGCGTGGCCGGCGGTGGTCAGCGCGCGCAGTCCGGCGGCGCCGCCGAGCTTGGCGCCGACGTTCTTGTAGTCCATGTGGGCGGAGTCGTGGCCCTCGGAGGCATACCCCTTGAGCAGGACGAACTGGCCGAGGCCGTCGGTGGCGAGGCCGACCCGCTTGGTCTCGTCCAGGGTCTGGGCGAAGGGGTGGGTGGCCTGGGAGGCGAAGTTGAAGGGGATGCGCTGGACGACGCGGTCGGCGGTGTGCTGCCAGCCGGTGGGCGGGGTCCAGATGTCGCGGTGGGCGACGGCCGCGTCCTGCCAGTCCACGGCGGAGTCGCCGTTGCGGTCCGCGGTGATCGCGACCCGGGCGTACGGGAGGGGCTCGGTGTCGGTGTCGGCGGCGCCCTCGGCGCGGTACAGCCAGTCGCCGCTCCAGAGGCCGGCCCGCCGGTGGGTGCCCTGGTCGACGACGCGCTTGGCGATCCGGCCGTTCTCGCGGGCGGTGCCGCCGGAGGGCTTGTCGTGGAGGGAGTTGGAGTCGACGGCGGCGGCCAGTCCCGAGGTGTTGAGCAGCCCGTACATGACCGTGGTGGGGGCGGCGTCGACGGGCGTGTTCGCGGTGACGGAGGTGAAGGTGTCGCCGCTGCCGGTGGTGGCGGTGTGCATCCGCGCGGTGGCCAGGGCGGCCCCGGGCTGGTCGCTGCGGACGCTGACCAGGGTGTGCTCGGGGATGGCGAAGGTGCGGACCCGCAGGGCGGCGGTGTCCTCGATGGCGGTGACCCTGAACTCGACGACGGAGCCGGTCACCTGGAGGCGGGAGCGGATGGTGACGCCGGAGAAGGCCATCGTGTAGTCGACGGCGGCGGCGGACACGGTCGAGGTGACGGCGGGGGTGTGGGCGGTGCCGTTGACCTGGATGGTGGTGAGGGGGTCGGGGTTGCCGTCGAGCGTCCGGCCGGTGGCGCGGTGGGTGTAGCCGATGACGCGGGGGAAGTCGGCGTCGACGCGGACGGTGAGGTCCGCGGAGCCGATCGTCACGGGGGTGGCGGCCCGGGCGGGGAGGACCGCGAGCAGGGCGGCCGCCAGGCCGCCCGCCGCGGCGGCCGCCGCGGTGCGCAGGGGGGTTCGCATCGGTCCAGCTTGCGGACGGTGCGGCGGGGGGCCTATGGACAAACCGGGGGGTGATGTTGGACTTCCGCGGTACGGGTCCCCCGGCGGCTACCTCGTGGCGCGGGTCAGTCCCTGGCCGGCCGCGCCGCGGGAGAGGACGGCCTCGGTGACGCCGGCGTCGACGCGTGCGTACTCGGCGCGCTTGCGTGCGGCGCGGGAGCCGGGTGCGGGGTCGCAGGAGGCGCACTCCACGCGGAAGGGCGGCTCCATGTCGGAGTACTGGGTGAGGTATTCGGCCTTGGTGACGTCGAAGCGGCCGGGGTGGGCGGTGGAGGGGGTGAAGGTGAAGCGGGGTACGGAGGACCAGTTGCCGCGCTTCATCTCCGGCGGGGCGAAGCTGGCGACCTGGTCGCCCATGCCGTAGACGACCCAGGTGCCGTTGACCTTCTCGTAGGGCTGCGGCACGTGGTTGTGCGTGCCGAGGATCAGGTCGACGTCGGGGAGGCCGCCGGTGCGGGCGGCGGTCAGGGCGCGGGCGAGGTCGCGCTGCTGTGCGTCGGGGGCGGTCTGCCATTCGGTGCCCCAGTGGACGCTGAGGACGACCACGGCGGCGCCGGCCCGCCGGGCGGCGCGGGCGTCGGCGAGGATCCGGTCGCGGTCGAGGAGGTTCACGGCCCAGGGCCGGCCCTCGGGGAGGGGGATGCCGTTGGTGCCGTACGTGTACGAGAGGTGGGCGACGGTCGCGCCGCCGGCAGTGAGCAGGGCGGGGGTGCGGGACTCGGCCTCGGTGCGGGCGGAGCCGGTGTGCCGGATGCCGGCCCGGTCGAGGTGGTCGAGGGTGCGGGCCAGGCCCGCGTACCCGGCGTCCAGGGTGTGGTTGGAGGCGGTCGAGCAGCCGTCGTACCCGGTGTCCCTGAGGGCGTCGGCGAGCTGGTGGGGTGCCTTGAAGAGCGGGTAGCCGGTGTAGGGGCCGCCGGGCTCTCCGTACGGTATCTCGTGGTGGCAGAGGGCGAGGTCGGCGGCGGAGACCACGGGTTTGATGCCGGCGAGTATCGCGCGGAAGTCGTGGCCGTCCCCGCCGGCGTCCGCCCGTGCCCGCTGGATGATCGAGGGGTACGGGATGACGTCGCCGGTGGCGACGAGGGTGAAGGGGCGGTGCCCGGCGCCGGGAGCGGGTACGGCGGCGGGGGTGCGCGGGGCGGGCCGGCCGGGGCCGAGCCGCTGGCCGGCGCGGTCCGGTGCGGCGGGGTGCCCGCCGAGCAGTTGGCTCGCGAGGAACGTGCCGCCGGCGGCCAGGGCGAGCCCGGCCACCACCCCCGCGAGCAGCCGCGGCCGTCCGCCGCGCCCGCGCTCCGGCCCTTCGGTCATCCCTCGGCCCCTTCCGCTCCCCCGTCGTCGTGCGGACCACTGTCGCACGGACGTTCGCCGCACGCCGGGGGGTTGAGGCGGGCCGGCGGGTCAGCCGGGCATCTCGGGGAGCAGGCCGAGCTGGTCGAGGAACTCCAACTGGTCGAAGTAGAGCCGGTAGTTGACGATCTTCCCGTCGGCGGCCGTGGCGAAGTCGACGCCCCGGATGCGTACCTCCTTGTGGGTGGCCGGCAGCAGCTCGCCGGAGGGCAGTTCCAGCGGCCCGGTGTTCCGGCCGCGGTAGAAGCCCTCGTCGGCGGCGGTGTCGCCCACCTCGTGCGTGTACAGGTACTCGAAGGTCCCGTCCGGCATGGCGTCCATCATCTGCCGGAAGTACTCGACGATCTCGTCGCGGCCGCGCAGCTCCCCCATGTCCGGGGTGACGGCGACCGCGTCCTCCGCGAAGCATTCGGCGAGGGCCTTGATGTCCCGCGTCTTCGTGAACGCCTCGGTGAGCCGGTCCATGAGTTCCCGCGCCTCTCCCATGATCCACCTCCTGCGAGCACCACGGGTGACCTCCTCATTTTCCCACCGTCCGGTCCGCCGCGCGGGTCGGGCGGCGGCGGGGGATCCTGGAAGCTGCGGGGGTTCCTGGAGCCGACGCCCCCGGGGAGGCGCCCATGGATCCGGTGGCCGCGCTGCGGCGGATCGCGTTCCTGCTGGAGCGCGCCCAGGCGCCGACGTACCGGGTACGGGCCTTCCGCACCGCCGCCGACCAGGTGGCCGCCCTGCCCGCGGGCGAGGCGGAGCGGCGGGCCGCGGACGGCACGCTGGAGCAGGTGAAGGGCATCGGTCCGAAGACGGCCGGGGTGGTCCGCGAGGCGCTGGGCGGCGAGGTTCCCGCGTACCTGCGGAAGCTGGAGGCGGAGACCGAGGAGCGGCTGGCCGGCGAGGCCGCGGGGCGGGGGCTGGGCGACGGCGGCGAGGGGGCGCTGACACTGCGCCGGGCCCTGCGCGGCGACTGCCACCTGCACTCGGACTGGTCCGACGGCGGTTCCCCGATCGAGGAGATGGGGCGTACGGCCGCGGCGCTCGGGCACGAGTGGGCGGTGCTGACGGACCACTCGCCGCGCCTGACGGTGGCCCGCGGGCTGTCGCCGGAGCGGCTGCGGGAGCAACTGGACGTGGTGGCCGGGCTGAACGAGGAGTGGGCGCCGTTCCGGCTGCTGACCGGCATCGAGTGCGACATCCTCGACGACGGCTCCCTCGACCAGGAGCCGGAGCTGCTGGAACGGCTGGACGTGGTGGTGGTGTCGGTGCACTCGAAGCTGCGGATGGAAAAGCGGGCGATGACCCGGCGGATGGTGGCGGCGGTGCGGAACCCGCACGCGGACGTGCTGGGGCACTGCACCGGGCGGCTGGTGACGGGCCGGGGACGGCCCGAGTCGGAGTTCGACGCGGCCGAGGTCTTCGCCGCCTGTGCGGAGGCCGGTACGGCGGTGGAGGTCAACTCCCGCCCGGAGCGTCTGGACCCGCCGCGGCGGCTGCTGCGCCGGGCCGTGGACGCGGGGGTGCTGTTCGCCATCGACACCGACGCGCACGCCCCCGGTCAGCTGGACTGGCAGATCTACGGGTGCGAGCGCGCCGTGGAGTGCGGGGTGCCGGAGGAACGGGTGGTCAACACCTGGCCGGCGGACCGGCTGCTGGCGTGGACGCGCGGGGAGGAGCCGTGAGCGACGTGCCGGTGGGAGCGCAGGGTGCGGGCCGGGGCGGCGGGCGGGGCGCGGAGGGGCCGCCGCCGGAGTCGGGGGCGGGCATCGACTGGTCGGGCACCCGGGGCGCCCGGGCCTTCGCCGCGGTGGAGGCGGCCACGGACTGGCTGCTCGGGTACCCCTTCGTCTTCCGGGCGCTGGCCCCGCGGGTGGGCGGTGACCGGCTGCTCGTCGACTACGGCTGCGGTCCCGGCCGGGTGGCCGATCTGGCCGCGCGCACCCTGGGCGCCCGGGTCGTGGGCGTGGACACCTCCGCGCAGATGCTGGCGCTGGCCCGGGCCGGGGCGTCGGCCGTGGCGGAGTTCCTGCCGGTCGAGGACGGCCGGGTCACGGGGCTGCCGGACGGGTGCGCCGACGCGGTGATGTGCAACCACGTACTGGCCTCGCTGCCCTCCGAGGAAGCGGTGCTGGCGGTGCTCACGGAGATCCGGCGGCTGCTGCGGCGGGGCGCGCCGGTGGTGCTGCTGTCGACGGACCCGGCGTGTGCGGGGATCGAGTACGCCTCGCTGCAGGTCGGCCGGCCCGGCGCCGCGTACGGGCCGGGCGACGGGATGCCGCTGTGGCTGCGGCTCGGCGACGGGTCCTGGCAGGAGGTGCGCAACCATGCCTGGCCGCCGGGGGCCGTGGCCGGGCTGCTGGAACGGGCCGGTTTCGCGGCGGTCTCACAGCACCGGCCGACGGTGGCGGAGGCCCTGGCGGTGGCGGATCCCGCGCACGTGCAGAGCCGGGACTGGGCGGCCGAGCGGGCCCGCCCGCCGCTTGTGGTCACCACCGCGCTGGCGGTCTGAGCGGGGCGGCTCGGACGGTCGCACCCGTGCGCGGTCCTGGCCCGGCGGGGCGCGCCGGGTGCCGAACCGCCGTACCCCGGGTGCCGGACCGTACGCCGGGTGCCGGACCCCGTACGCCGGGCGCCGGACCGCCGTACCCCGGGCGCCGGACCGCCGGACCGCCGGACCCCGGGTGCCAGACCGCCGTACGCCGGGCGCCGGACCGCCGTCGGGTCCACGCCCGGTGCCGGGCGGTCAACCCCCCTCTTCCGGCGGGGCGCCGGGCGCTGGTGCGCGCTCCGGGCGGCTTCCTATGCTGCCGGGGCGCCGCCGATCCGGCGCCCCGAGAGCTCCTTCCGTGCCCGTCACCCCGGAGGTTCCGTTGGCCGTCCCGTCCCGCCGTGTTCCGCGCACGGCCGCCCTGATCGTCGCCCTGGCCGCCGCGTCGGCCGTGGTCACCGGCCCCGCCGCGGTCGCCGCCCCGGCCGCCGGCCCGGCCGCCGGCCTCGCCGCGGCGGTCACCGCGGCCACGGCCGTCACCGTCGGCAACCCCGGCACCCAGACGAACCTCCAGTACGACTACGTCAGCCTGCAGATGACGGTGGGCGGCGGCACCCCCGGCTACCGGTGGTCGGCCGTGAACCTGCCGACCGGCCTGACGATCAACGCGTCGACCGGTCTGATCTCGGGCGTGGCCCGCGGCGCAGGCACGCGGACGGTCACGGTCACCGCCACCGACGCGACCGGCGCGACCGGCAGCGCCACCTTCGGCTGGCGGGTCATCCGGGACGCCTGCCCGCGCTGCTGAGCGGGGGCGGGTCGGGAGGGGCGAGGCCGCGCGCAGGGGCGCGGCCCCGCCCCTCCGGCACACCCGGGGTACGGGCCGGGGGCTCCGTCAACTCCGTCGACCGCCCCGGTCCCGCGTCGTCATCCGCGGCCGTCCCGGCCCTCCTCGTCGGGAGAGGGCAGGAATCCGATGCACTCGACGTCGATCTGGTCGGCGATCTCGCACAGGGCACAGGCCAGGGCCATGACGGTGCCGGGTTCGAGCTCCGTCTCGTCCTCCCCGACCGTCTCGACCCAGCCGGCGCCGAGGCGGCGGAGCAGGGCGGTGACCTCGCCGGCGGGGATGAGGAGTCCCCCGTCGGGCTCGGAGACCAGCGGCACGGATGCGTTGTCCATACGCACCGGCTACCCGGCCCGGCCGTGCGTACACGCCCCTTCTCGGCCCGCTGCCCGGGCTGCCGCGCCCCCGGCCGCCGGGGCTATGATCACCGCGCCCGGCGGGCCCGGGCGATCGCGGACGCGGGGGGATGCATGGGGCGGACGAGCGGTGTGCCGGCGCGGAGCGGGCGGCGCGGGCCCGGGCGGCGGGCGTTCCTCGGACTGGCGGGCGGGCTGGTGGCGGCGGGGCTGCCGGGGCTGGCCGGCTGCGCCGAGGAGCCGGTCGCGGACCACCTGCGGGTGCGGACGGACACCGGGCCGCTGCGGGAGCGCTTCGCGCTGCTGGGCGAGCTGTCCGACGCGCACTGGCTGGGGTACGACGTCGACGGCGCCGGGAAGCGGGAGACCGTGCCCGGCCCCGACTCGCGGATCAGGATGGTCGGGGTGGCCCGGCCGGCCGCGGACACGCTGCGGGCCACTCTGGATTCGCGGCCGGACGGCGAGAGGTTCCGGGAGGCGGCCCCGCTGGGCACCGTCCCGGCTCCGCTGGCCCCGTACCTGCCCGAGCGGACCGGCTGGCAGGAGAACACGGCGTACGACCTGCTGGTCCTGGGCGGGGGCAAGGACGGGGCGGCGGTCGACGACCGGGCCGACGGGCGGTTCCTGCTGCACGAGGGGCGCGGCCTGGTGTGGTTCGACGCGGTGTTCCTGTACGGCTGACGGCCGGCCCCCGACGGGCGCGGCCGGCAGGCCCCGGCCCCCGGGGCGCCTTCGAGCCCTTCGGGCTGTCGGCTCTCCCGCCCCGTCCGCTCAGGCGCCGGCGAGCACCGCCACCGCGTTGTGGCCGCCGAAGCCGAAGGAGGTGCTCACGGCCACCGGACCGGCGCACGGCCGCGGGACGCCGGTGACCACGTCGAGGTCGACGCCCGGGTCCGGGTCGGTGAGTCCGGCGGTCGGGGGCACGCTGCGCTCGGTCAGGGCCAGGACGGTGAGGGCGGCCTCGATGACACCCGCGGCGCCGAGGGTGTGGCCCAGGGCGCCCTTGGCCGAGGTGACCGGCGGCCGGTGGGGCAGGACCCGGCGCAGTACGGCGCCCTCCACCACGTCGTTGAGGCGGGTGCCCGTGCCGTGCGCGTTGACGTGTCCGACGTCCCCGGGGGCGGTGTCGGCGTCGGCGAGCGCGGCGCGGACGGCGCGTTCCGCTCCGCGGCCCTCGGGGTCGGGGGCGACCAGGTGGTGGGCGTCCGTGGTGGCGGCGTAGCCGATCAGCCGGGCCAGCGGACGGGCGCCCCGCGCGGCGGCGTGCTCGGGCCGCTCCAGCACCAGCGCCCCGGCGCCCTCGGCGATGACGAAGCCGTCGCGTGCGGTGTCGAAAGGCCGTGAGGCGGTGCCGGAGAGGGCGCCGAGCTGGGTGAAGCCGGTGACGTAGAGGCGGTTGACGGCGGCCTCCGCCCCGACGACCAGGGCGAGGTCGCACTGGCCGGTGGCGAGCAGGTCGCGGGCGATGCCGAGGGCGGTGGTGCCGGCGGCGCAGGCGGTGGAGGTGGCGAGGGCGGGGCCGGTCACGCCGTACCGGAGGGCGATGTTGGCGCACACCATGTTGATCAGGTGTCCGGTGAGGAAGTACGGGGAGACGAACGCGGGGCCCTGGCCGGCGATCCGGGCCTGGGCCTGGTCCAGGGTCTGCGTGCCGCCCGCGGCACCGCTGGTGACGACGGCGACCCGGCTGCCGTCCCAGCCGGCCGGGTCGAGCCCGGCGCGGGCGAGTGCCTGGTCGGCCGCGACGAGGCCGAAGCGGTCGACGGGGTCCAGCCGGACCGTGCCGCGCCGGCGCAGCATCGGGTGGTCCAGGGGCGGGACCCGGCAGCTCAGGGAGACGGACAGGCCGGCCAGGGCGGGGTCGGGGGCGGCGGTGGGGAGGCCGGCGCGCACACCGGCCCAGGTGCTGGCGGTGTCGGGGCCGGCGGGGGTGACCAGGCCGAGGCCGGTGACGACGGGGTCGCGGCGGGCCGCGCGGCGGCCGGTGGGTGCCGGGTGGGCGGGCGCCGGACGGACGGGCACCTGGCGGAAGGGCTCCGGGCGGGTCAACGCTCCGCCCGGCGGGCCTCGACGATCACGGCCGGCTCGGCGGGGGTGCCGACGAGCAGCTCTCGCGGGACGTCGAAGGCGGGGGCGGGTATGGGGGCAGGGGTGGGTACGGGGACGGGGACGACGGTCATGTCGGCTGGCCTCAAGGGGGATTCTCGCGCGGGACGCGGGGGGTTGAACAGGGGAACGGAGTAACGAGCCCCGGAGCGGGGGCGTTCTCGTGTCCCAAGAACTATCACGGCCGTTTGACTCCTCAAAGTCCTTGTAGTGTGCGGGAGTTGACTCACCATCAAGGGTTCGGAAAGAGATCGTTTGTGTCCGAAGGCGTCAACGAAATGATCGGGGCGGCGGCCGCGGAATCCCGGTTCGGACGGCGGCTGCTCGGCGGGGCGGGGCAGGTCGACGCGGGCGGGCCCGTACCGGCACTCCCCCGCGCCGCGGCCCCGCCGAACCGGCTGCCGGGGCATCGGGCCGGCGGTCCGGCGGTCCGGCGGTCCGGCATCATCGGTAGGAGGGGGGGTGGGAGTGGTGATGCGGCTGTCGTTCCTCGAACCCCTCTACGCGGAGTCCGGGCCCTTCGCCTCGGTGTACCTGGACACCTCGCGGGACGTCGAGCACCCCGACCGGGCGCTCGCGCGCCGCTGGCACCGGCTGCGTGCGGACCTCGCCCGGCAGGGCGCGGACGCGGCGCTGCTCGGCGCACTGGAGGACGCGGTGGGCTCGGACGCCGGGGTGCCGGGCAGCCACGGCCAGGCGGTCTTCGCCGCCGGCGGCGCGCTGGTCCTGTTCGATGAGCTGCCCCGGCCGCCCGCCCGCGACCGGGCGGTGTACGGCCCGCTGCCCGATGCCATGCCGCTGGTCGCCCAGCACCTGCCGGAGATCCCGTACCTGGCGGTGGTGGTCCACTACGGCGGGCCGCCGACGGCCGCCGCGCACGGCTGGGTGACCGTGGAGGCCGAGGCCGGCAGCTGGCCCGCCTCCTCCGTCGGGCCCGGCCCGCGGCTGCACCACCACGTGCGGGTGTCGGACTGGCACCACAGCTCCGTGCGCCTGGGCCACGCCCTGGACGACCGGGCCCGCCGGGCCCACGCGGACCTGGTCGTGGTCGCCGGGGACGAGTGGGCGGGCAACGTCCTGGTCCGCCGGCTGCCGCACACCCTCCGCGACAAGGTGGTACGGGCCCGCGGCCCCACTCCCACCGACACCGGGCGTGCCCTGCTGGAGCCGCAGCTCCGCGCCCTGCTCCAGGGCCGGCTGGCCGGCCACGACCGGGACCTGGTGAACGTCTTCATCGGGCGCCGCGGCCTCGGCGGCCCGGCCACCGAGGGTCTCGCCGACACCGTCGCCGCCCTCCAGCGCGGCCAGGTGGAGGCCCTGCTGCTGAACCGCCCGCCGCCGCCCTCGCTCCGCCTGTGGACCGGCCCGCGCGCGACCGAGGTCGCGCTCGCGGAGGCCGACCTGCACGCCTTCGGCGTCCGGGCGCCGCACGAGGAACCGGCAGACGAGGCGCTCGTACGCGCCCTGGTCGGCACGCGCGCCGAGCTCACCGTCGTCCCGGAGGCCTTGCTCCCCCTCGACGGCGGCGTGGGCGCCCTGCTCCGGTACTCCGACGCGGGCCGCACCTGGTACGACGCCCCGCCTCCCTGACCCGGCTGGCCTGGCTAGAGCCGCTGGTACGTGCCCACGAGGGTGCCGGACGCCAGCGTCAGGTCCCGGACCGCGGCCAGTACGTCGGCCACACCGGGCCGCTCCGGCAGCCGTACCGGCCGGGCGAGGGCGTGGAGGCGGAAGAAGCAGCGGTGCGGGCCGTCTCCCGCGGGCGGCAGCGGGCCGCCCCAGCCATCCCGGCCGAAGCCGTTGGGCCAGGACCGGCCGCCGTGCGGACGGGCGCCCTCCTCCACCCCGCCGGTCCACGGGTCGATGCCCGTGACGAGCCAGTGCAGGAAGGAGCCGTCCGGGGCGTCCGGGTCCTCGCAGAGCAGGAGCAGCTCCGCGGTGCCCCTGGGGGCCGCTGTCCAGGTCAGGGGCGGTGAGACGTCCTCCCCCTCGCCGGTGTACCGGCGGGGGATCTCCGCGTGGTCGGCGAAGACGGGACTGGTCAGCAGGATTTCGGTCACGGGCGCCGCCCTACCCGCCCGCGCCCCTCCCCGTACCGCTCGCGGCCCGCGTTCCACCCGACCGGCCGCCGAACCACCCGGCCGGCCACCGAACCACCCGACCGGCCGTGCATCCCCGCGGCCGGCGACGGGCAGGGCTCCGCGCGGCGGGGCATCCTGGACTGGAGTGGTGTGCGGCGGCCGCCGCGCCCCTCGCGCCTTCCTGAACCCCCTGGGGGACGTCATGGAACTCGGCTTTCTGAAACCCCTCTTCTCCCGGCAGGGGCCCTGGGCCTCGGTGTACGTGGAGACCCGCCGCTCGACGGAGGACGCCCAGCAGATCCAGGCGCTGCGCGAGCGCGCCGTGGCGGCGCAGCTCATCGACGCGGGCGCCGACGCGTACACGGTGCGGGCGGTGGCCAACCAGCTGATGGCGGAGCCGGTGCGCGGCGCCCCGCCCGGGCGGGCGCTGTTCGCCGCGGGCGCCGAGGTGGTGCTGGACATCCCGCTCGGCCGGGCGCCGGCCGCCACCGAGGCGACCTGGTCGTTCCTCCCGCACATCGCACCGCTGACGGACCTGCGCGGCGACGGGCCGGTCTGCCTGGTCGCGTCCGTGGACCGGACCGGCGCCGACCTGGAGCTGCGCGACGGCCTGCGCCGGGAGCCCCTGGGCCAGGTCCAGGGCACCGAGTGGCAGGGGCGCGGGCACCGGAGCATGCCGGACGACCGGCACGAGTGGCACTACCGGAACAAGGTGGAGAACGCCTGGAACGAGACGGCCGGCACCATCGCCGCCGAGGTCGCCCGCCAGGCGCGGGAGTGCGGCGCGGAGCTGGTGCTGCTGGCCGGCGACCAGCGCGAACGGCGGGCTGTGCTGCACCGGCTGCCCGATCCCGTCCGGGCGGCGGCCGTGGAGACGGCCGTCGGCGGCCGGTCCCCCGGGACGTCGGCCGAGGCGCTGGACCGGGAGGTGGCGCTGGCCTGCGAGACGTTCTCCCGGAAGCGGATCGAGAACGCGCTGGAGCGGTTCCGCATCGGCCGCGGCAGGCCGGGCGAACACCGCGAGACCGGCGTGGACACCGGCCCCGGCGAGGCGGCCGAGGGGGTGCCGGCCGTCGTGGACGCCGTACGCACCCACCAGGTGGCCACCCTGCTGCTCGCGCCTGAGGGTGCGGACGCGGGGCGCTCGGTGTGGATCGGGCCCGGCGTCGACGACGTGGCGGTGCAGCGCGGCCAGGCGAAGGCGATCGGTGTGGACAAGCCGATTCCGGCGCGGGCGGACGACGCCCTGCTCCGGTCGGCGGCCGCGGCGGGCAGCGAGGTCCTGGTGGTCCCGGCGGGCATGCCGGGCCCGGCGGGAGGCCTGGGCGCAGTCCTCCGCTGGAGCACCTGAGCCCCGGCCTCCCGACCTCGTCGGGGCCCGCCCCCGGCCCCGACGGGCCGGGCCGGCGGGGCCGGAACCCCGGTTCCCTGTACGGCGGATGAAATGGGCAGTGCCCCGGACCGTGGTCGGTCCGGGGCACTGCCGGTGGGCCTGGATCAGCCGTGCTTCACGTCGCCGGTGGCTCCGGACTCCAGGTAGACGGCGGTGCGGTCGCCCTGCGGGACGAGCAGGACGAGGAACTCGGCCTTCTTCGGCGTGGTGAAGCCGAGGAACATGTCGTACTTCGCGCTCGGGTCGAGTTCGAGGCCGAACTGCTCCATCGTCTCGTCCTCGAACGGCGGTTCGGTGGGCGGGATGATGCGGTCGCCGATCCGGCTCGGTGCCAGGGCCGGCCACTGGACCGGGTTCGTCAGGTCCACTCCGTGGGCCTTCAGGTACCCGTCGACGCAGTCCTTCGGGACCGTGAAGCTCGTCGCCAGCCGGGTGTCCGGCCAGGACGTGGTGCCCGAGAACGTAAGGATCTCGGTCTGGCACGCCGGCAGGTCCAGCGCGAAGGCCTTCAGCAGGTCCTCCCGGCTCTCGGCCGCGCACCCGGTGACGAGCGGTGCGGCGAGGACGGCCGCGGCGAGGAGGCCCCGGAGGGCCCCCGGCCGCCGGCCGGCCCCGGATCGTGTCCTGGCCTTGTTCTGCATGCGTCCCTCCGTGACGTGGTTCGGCCGTGGTGCGGTGGGCCCCCGGTCAGGTCACCGTCTCGTCGATCTTCTCGTTCTTGCTGCCCTGGACCATGTAGTCCCTGGCGAGCCCGAACCTGTGCAGTTCGGCGAAGTGCCCCAGGTCCACGCCCTTGAGGACCTCGCCGTAGTCGAAGTTGTAGTCCTTGAACACGTCGACGCGGGTCTCGCCGGTGACGCGGAACCGGCCGTCGGCCTGCTTGGTCATGGTGAGGGTGCCGCTCTGGCGGTACTGGAACCCGCGCAGGGCGAAGTTCAGGTCGTCGTCGTTCGTGCCGAACTCACCGGTGCGCCACCTGCCGTCGACGGAGACGCTGCAGGTCGTGCCGGGGCCGCCGAGACAGTTCCGCGCCGCCCTCTGCAGGTAGCCGCGCATCAGCAGGGAGCGCTTTTCCGACCACTTCTCCTCGCCGAGGAGACGGTCCATCTGGGTGCCGGAGAGGTTGTACGGGCTGTCGGGCCGCGTGGTCCAGTGACCGTACAGCTCGCAGGCCAGCGGGCCCTTGTAGCAGGTGGCGAGGTGGCCGGCGGCCATGACGCCCAGCTGCTTCTGGATGCCGATGTACTCCCAGAGGGCGGCCGAGTCGTACTCGGGGTGCTCGTCCTGGTCGGAGTCCGGCCCGTCGGCACCGTCCTCCGCGGTGACCTTGACGTCGGCCGGGGCGGTGTTGCGGTAGCCGTCCAGGAACTTCTGGAGGGCGATGCCCATCGCTTCGACGGCCGCGGTGGCCGCCACCGTGGCGTCCTTGCCCGCCTGGTACGCGGCGGCGCGGGCCGACAGGGCCGAGCCCTGGGCGTCCGCGGCGTACGCGGCGGCCTGCGCGGCCGACTGGCGGGCGGAGGCCGCCGAGGCGCTCGCGTCCCGGGCCGCGGACTGGGCCTTGGCAGCGGCGTTGCGGGCGAGCTTGGCCGAGTCGGCCGCCTGGCGCGCCGACTCGGAGGCCGCGTCCGCGGAGGCCTTGGCGGAGGCCGCGTACTTCTCGGCCTCCTTCTTGGCCGCCACGGCCTCGTTGGCCGCCTTCAGGGCCTCTTCGGACGCCTTCCGCGCGTTGGCGGCGGCTTCCACGGCCTGCTGGGCGTTCTGGTGGGCCATGGAGGCGGTCCTGGCCGCGCCGGCGATCAGGGCCTCGACGCTCGCGGCGTGGGCCGCGGCGTCCTGGTCCAGCTTGGCCGCGCGGTAGCGGCCGACCGTGACGAACTCGTGCAGCATGTCCGCCGGGCCTTCCAGAGCGACGAACGCGGCCGCCTTGACCTGGTCGCCGCCGGCCGCCTTGAGCTGCAGCGCGGTGGCCCGGTCGTCCTCCTCGCGGGCCGCGTTCCAGCCGGTGTCGAGGAAGGCGCGCAGGGCCTCGGAGGTGCGGGCGTCGACGGCGGCCGTGGCGGCCTCCTTGACCCGCGGACCGCCTGTGGAGGCGATCTGGAGGACCTTCATCCGGTACTCCTCCGTCTGGGCGTCGTGCTGGCCCGTCTTGAGGAAGGCGGTGATGCCGGCGTACGAGCCCTTCAGGGCGGTGGCCGCGGCCTTGCGCACGCCCGGCGCGGAGCCGATGTCGGCGAGGTTGCTGACGCGGGCCCAGTCGTCCTGTTCCTCGGACTTCTTGCGCAGGCCCTTGAGCCAGGCCTGCACCTCGGCGTCGGTGCCGGTCAGCGCGGCCTCGGCGGCCGAACGGGTCCAGGGACCGCCGGTGGTGACGAGGCGCAGGGCGGCGGTGCGGCCCTTGGCGACCGCGGTCGCCGGGGCGGTGCCCGGGGCCACCGCGTCGGCCAGGAGCCTCGTGGTCTCCGCGTCGCGGCGGGTGGCCTCGACGCGGTTGTCGTCGGCCCGCTGCGCCCGCTCCCGCTCCTGCTCCTTCAGCTCGGCCGCGGCCCGGGCGAACTCGCCCTTCTGGGCCTCCAGCTGGGCCTTCTCGGTCGCGCGGGCGGCCTTGAAGACCTCCTGCGCCTTCGCCACGGCGTCGGATGCGGTCTTCGCCGCCGCGACGGCGGCCGTGGCGTGCCGGGCGGAGGCGTTGGCGTACTCGACGGACTTCCCGGCCTGGGCCACGGCCTCGTCGGCGGCCTTCGCCGCGTTCCGGGCGTGCCGGGCGGCGTCCGTGGCCGCCTTGTGCGCGCCGCGGGCGGCGGTGGCCGCCGTGTCGGCGAGGCTCTCGGCCGCGTTGGCGGCGTTGGTGGCGGTGGCGGCGGCGCTGCGGGCGCGGGCGGCCGCGTCGGAGGCCCGGCGGGCCTCGTCGGCCGCGAGGCCCTTCATGGCGCCGGCTTCGGCCGCGGCGGTCGCGGCGGCGGCCGCGTGCCGGCCGGCGCCGGCCGCGGAGCGGGCCGCGGTGAGCGCGCCCGACAGCGCCTCGATGGCGTTGGCGACGGCGGCGGCGGCGGTCTCGGCACCCGCCGCGGCGTCGCGCGCCTGCTGCGAGGCCTGGCCGGCGGCCTTCGCCTGGCCGGCGTCGCGCCAGGCGGCGGTGGCGGAGTCGTACGCGCGGGCGGCGGCGTTGCCCGCCGCGGCCGCGGCCGACGCAGCCGAGGCGGCCGCGCTGGCCGCCGTACGGGCCGCGGAGATCGCGGTGTTGGAGGCGCGGATGGCCGTACGGGCCGCCGCGGCGGCCTGTCCGGCGGCGCTGGCCGCTTCGCGGGCCTTGCGGGCGGCCTCCTGCGAGGCCTCCTTGGCCTGTCCCATCTCCCGCTTGGCGGTCTCGGCCGCGGCCTTCGCCTTCTCGGCGGTCTCCTCCGCCTTCTTGGCCGTCGCCTTCGCCGCTTCCGTCTCGGCCTTGGCGGTCTCGCCGGCCTTGGTCGCGAGGTCGGCGAGCTGCGTGACGGTCAGGGTCTCCTGGTCACGGGCGCGGGCCACCTGCTGCCCGTTCACCAGGAACTCGTTCATGTCGGCCGGGGTGCCGCCCAGCGCCTCCTGCGCGGCCTTCTTGAGGGCCGGGCCCGCGGAGGCGGAGATCTGCAGGATCTCCATGCGCTGGTCCTCCTCGCGGGCTGCCGGATAGCCCTTGGCGAGGTAGTTCATCAGGGCGTCGGCGGAGCCCTTGTCGATGGCCTGGGTACCGGCGGCGCGTACGGAGTCCCCGGCGCCGTTCATGGTCTGCAGGACGGCCATGCGCTGGTCCTCGACGAGCGCCTCGCGCCACCCCGAGGCGAGGTAGGCGGCGAGCTGTGCGGGTGTGCCGCTGAGGGCCGCGTTGAGGCCCTTGCGGACCGAGGGCCCGCTCTCGTTCATGAGTTGGAGCGCCTTGACCCGGTTGTCGGTCTGGACGAGGTCGGGCGCCTGCTTCACCAGGAAGTCGTGCACGGCGGTGTCGTCCGCCGTGAGGACCTTCTCGGCGGCGTCCCTGGTCTCGTCGCCGCCGGTCAGCCAGAGCTGGAACAGCTGGGCCCGCTCGTTCGGCGGGAGGGCCGCCGCGCGCGGCGCGGCCGGGGCGGCCGATGCCGCCGTGGTGCCCAGGGCGCCCGCGCCCATGGCGAGGGACAACGCCCCCGCGACCGCCGCGCGGACCATTGTCCCGCCCCGCGACGGCCTTGCTCGAAAGCGTTTGTCGCTTCCCAACACTTCGCATTCCCCCAATTACGCAAAGCAAAGTCGGCCTTTGGTCAGTGGCCGATCACCGCAATGGATGAACGGCCATGCTCGCACCCGCCGGGAGGTGCCCCGATCCGCCCTGACGCCTCGTCGAACAGGGAATACGGCGTTCCGCATATCGGACACCGTGCGACAACTTCCTTACGGGACAAGTGAATTGATTGACCGTCAAATAAGTTTTCAGGCACGGACAATCAAGCGAAGTCGATCTTTGTTAGCCATGTCACAAGCGCTTGATTCCGGTTTACCCGGGGTCACTTGATACAAATGCCAACGCCGTCCGGGACCACAACTGACCAATGTGCGTGGCGGGCTGGGGCAACCAGGGGGGAACGACGGGGAGCCTGGTGCCGGCCGGACGGCCTACCGCAGGCATTCGCCTGCCTCCCCGTCGCAAGACCGTGAAAAGAGGAAGCTCGTGAAGCTTTCCCCTGCCGTCATCCTCACCGCCGCTCTGGCCGGAGTCGTCACCATGGGCGGCGTCGCCGTGGCCGTGGACAGCCGTGCCGGCGAGACCGTCGCCCAGGCCGCCGCGGAGCTCCCGCCGTCCGCCGTGGAGGACTTCGCGTACCCGCAGGCCGACGCCGACGCGGCCCTCAAGGCCCGGGGCATCAAGCTCAAGAGCGGCGACGGGCACATCATGTACGCGGCGTGCACCGCCGTCGACGACCCGAGCCGCATCGAGGTCTACAGCCACACGGAGCCGAACAAGCCGTTCTGCTTCCGCGTCACCGGTGCCGCCGGCTCCCTGGTCCTCGAACTGCCGCGGGTCTACGCCGTCCGGGCGGGCGACTACAAGGTCCACGTCGACATGACCGTCGAGAAGTCCGAGGTCTCCTTCGACGTGCCGAAGAACGAGTGGGTGGGCGTCGGCAAGACCACCGACCCCCAGAAGCGCGACCACGCCCTCGTGGCCCTCACCGCCTCGAAGTAGCGACGGCGCGCACCACCGCACGAACATGAGGGGGAACATCATGTCCGCTCCACACCCGGCCGCCCGGCGGGCGGCCGGCCTTGCGCTGGCCACCGCCACGGTGGCGGCCGGCCTGGCCTCGGCCGGCACCGCGCACGCCCTGGAGGGCCCCGAGGCACCGGCGGGCCGCCACACCTCCGTCGTCAACCTGACCCTGGGCGACGGGGAGCACACCCGGGGCTGCTCCGGCACCCTGATCGACTCGTACTGGCTTGCAACGGCGGCCAGTTGCTTCGCCGGCACGCCGGGGGGCGCGGTGCGGGCCGGCGAACCCGCGGTCAAGGCCACGGCCGCGTTCGCCGGCGGCCGGAGCGTACGGATCACCGAGCTCGCCCCGCGCGCCGACCGCGATCTCGTGCTGGCCCGGCTGGCCACCCCGGTCACCGACGTGCCGACCGTGCGGACCTCGACCGCCGCACCGGCCGCGGGCACCGAGCTGACGGCCGTCGGCCACGGCCGTACGCGGACCCAGTGGGTGCCGGGGCGTGCGCACACCGGCACGTTCACCGTCAACGCGAGCGACGCCGGCACGCTGTCCGTCACCGGCAAGGGCACCGACGTCCTGTGCAAGGGGGACACGGGAGGCCCGCTGCTGACCGCCGCGGGCGAGCTCGTCGGCGTCAACACCCGCTCCTGGCAGGGCGGGTGCCTCGGCACCGCGCCGACGGAGACCCGTACGGGAGCGGTCGCCGCCCGCATCGACGACCTCGCCGACTGGATCGCCCGGACCACCGCACCGCGCCGATCGGCCTCCTCCCACGAGGCCGGCGGGACCGGCCGGGTCCGCTGGGCGGACTTCGACGGGGACCGTCGGCCCGACTACGTGACCGTGGCGGACAACGGCGAGGTCAAGGTCTGGCTCAACCACGGCGGCGACCCGGCGGGCGCCGGCGGCTGGGCGGCCCTCGGCCGGGTGGCCACCGGCACGACCACCGACCGCAGCCGGGTGCGGCTGGCGGACTTCGACGGCGACGGCCGGTTCGACTACCTCGTCGTCAAGACCGACGGGTCCGTCGACGTCTGGCTCAACCGCGGCGGCGACGTGAGCGGCCCCAACGGCTGGCAGGCCGTCGGCCAGGTCGCCTCCGGCGTCACCACCGACCCGGGCAGGGTCCGCTTCGCGGACTGGGACGGCGACGGCAGGACCGACTACCTGGCCCTCGGCGACAGCGGAGCCGTCGACGTGTACCTCAACCGCGGCGGCGACCGGGTCGCGCCCTGGCAGCACGTCGGCCGCGTCGCGACGGGCGTGACAGGCGACCGCAGCCGGGTCCGCTTCGCCGACGTCGACGGAGACGGCAGGGCCGACTACCTCGTGATCAAGGCGAGCGGGGCCGTCGACCTGTACCTCAACCGGGGCGGCGACGTCGTCGCCAACGGCTGGCAGGCCGTGGGCCAGATCGCGACGGGCGTGACCACCGACCACCACCGCGTCCAGTTCGCCGACTTCACGGGCGACACCCACGCCGACTACGTCCTCGGCGGCAGCGGCACCGACAGCAGCGCCACCGTCTACGGATGGAACGGCGGCGACCCGGCCGGCGCCGCCGGCTGGACCAACGTCGGCAGGGTCGCCACCGGCGCCTGATCCGACGGCACACGAGCCGACGGCTCCCGAGTCGCCGGCTCCTGAGCCGACGGCTCCCGAAGCACCGGCACTCGGGTCGACGGCGGCAGACGCCGCCGGCCCTTCACGGCACGGGACCGCCTCCCGGTCCGCCGATCCCCGGCGGCCGCACCCGCCCGCGCCCGGACACCCCGTCCGGGCCCCGGGAGCGGCCGCCTTCCGAGAACTTCCGCCTCCGCACGAGGCACCAGAGGAACAACCATGTCCAAGATCCGCGCACGTGCGTGGACGGGTGCGACGCTCACCGCCGTCACCCTCAGCTCGATGATCTCCACCGGCACCGCCCAGGCGGTGGTCGGCACCCCGGCCGCCGACGGCCAGTACGCCTTCACCGCGAAGCTCGCCGTCGGCGAGGACACCGCGAGCCGGGCCTGCACCGCCACCCTGGTCGACGACCTGTGGCTGGCCACCGCCGCAAGCTGCTTCGCCGACCGCCCCGGCGCGCCGGTGCCCGCCGGCAAGCCGGCCCGCAAGGCCACCGCCACCTTCGCCAACGGCCAGGTGCTGCCCGTGACCGAGCTCCGGCCCAGGGACGACCGGGACCTGGTCCTGGCCCGGCTGGAGCGCCCCGTCACCGGCATCACGCCGGCCAGGACGGCCGCGTCGGCCCCTGCCCAGGGCGAGGCCGTCACGGCCGCCGGCTTCGGCCGCACCAGGACCACGTGGGTGCCCGGCACGCTCCACACCGGCCGCTTCGGCGTCACCGGCACCTCCGCGACGACCGTCTCCGTCACCGGCAGCGGCACCCCCGGCGACGCGATCTGCAAGGGCGACACCGGCGGCCCGCTGCTGCGCGGCACCGGTGCCGGCGCCGAACTCGCGGGCGTCGCCGTCCTCTCCTGGCAGGGCGGGTGCCTCGGCACCGCGCCGACGGAGAACCGTACGGGCGCCGTCGCGGCCCGCACGGACGACATCAGGCCGTGGATCGAGAAGACCATCGCCTCGACCTTCTCCCTGATCGGCGCCGGCTCGAACCGCGCCCTGGACGTGGCAGGGCCCGCGTGGGACGCGCCGGTCCAGATCTGGGACGCCTGGGGCGGCCCGAACCAGCAGTTCACGTACACCGATGCCAAGGAACTCCGGGTCTTCGGCGACATGTGCGTCACCCCGTCCGGCGGCGTCGCGAAGGCCGGGGCCCGGCTCATCTCCTGGCCGTGCAACGGCGAGGCGGCCCAGAAGTGGAACGTCAACGCGGACGGCACCGTCACCGACGCCGCGAACGGCCTGTGCCTCAACGTCAACGGCGAGAAGACGGAGAACGCCTCGCCGATCGGTCTGTGGTGGTGCAACGGCAGGCCCAACAACCTCTGGAAGAAGGTCTGACCATGTCCGACTCCCGCAAGCGGTCCGCCCGTACGGCCTCGACGGCCGTGACGGCCACCGCCGTGGCCGCCGTTGCCGCCGGCCTGCTGGCCGTCCCCGCCTCGGCCCTGACCGGCGCGCCGGCGGCCGACGGCGCGCTCGCCCACACCGCCCGCCTCACCATCGGCGAGGGCGACACCGCCCGCGCCTGCTCCGGCGTCCTCGTCGCCGCCGACGCCCTGCTCACCGCGGCCGACTGCTTCGCGGCCCGGCCCGGGGAGCGGGTGGCGGCCGGCAAGCCGGCCCGGAAGTCCACCGCCGTCTTCGGCACCCAGACCGTCGAGCTGACCGCCCTCATGCCGCGCGACGACCGGCAGGTGGTGCTGGCGCAGCTCGCCCGGCCGGTCGCCGGCGTCACCCCGGTCCGGCTCGCCGCCGCCGGTCCGGCCGCCGGCACCACCCTCACCGCGGCCGGCTTCGGCCGCACCCGGACCGACTGGGTGCCCGGCAGGGCGCACTCCGGATCCTTCGACACCGTCGCCGCGGACGCCGCCACGCTGCGGCTCAAGGGCAGGTCCGGGGCCGGTGTCTGCAAGGGCGACGCGGGCGGTCCCGTACTCGCCGCGGACGGCACGCTGGTCGCGCTGAGCAGCCGGTCCTGGGGTGCGGGCTGCCTCGGCACGGACCCCGCGGAGACCCGTACGGACGCCGTCGCGGTACGCGCCGACGGCCTGGCCGACTGGATCACGCAGACCCGCGCGCTGGCTCCCGGCTGGAAGACGGAGGCCCTCGTGCAGAGCGGCGCCGGTCTCCACCAGGCCATCCGGCTGGCCGACGGCACCTGGACCGGCTTCACCGACGTCCAGGCCGCCGCGGGCAGCGTCGGCGGCGTGCGCGCGGCCTCCGTCGCCGGCATCAACGGCGACACGCACGTGGTGGTCCTGGCCGCCGACGGGCGCCTGCACCACACCATCCGCGCGGCGGACGGCCGGTGGGGCTCCTTCGGGCACATCTGCGCGGTGGCGGGCACCCTGGAGAACGTCACCCAGGTGTCCACCGTCTCGGTCGGCGCCGACCTGCACGTCGTCGCCGTCGCGGGCGGCCGGGTGTTCCACACCGTGCGGAACGCCGCCGGCCACTGGACCCCGTTCGGCGACGTCGCGGCGGCCACCGGCCCGATCGGCGCCGTCACCCAGGTGGCCACGGCCAGTGCGGGCGGCGCGCTCCAGGTGATCGCCGTCAGCGGCGGCAAGGCCCTGCACACGCTCCGCGCCTCGACCGGGCACTGGACGGCGTGGGGGAACGTCGCGCAGGCGGCCGGCCCTACCGGTCCGGTCGCCTCGGTGGCGATGGCCGGCACCGGCGGTGACGCGCACGTGGTCGTCGCCACCGACGGCGGCACCCGCCAGTACCACGCCATCCGCAAGGCCGACGGCCGCTGGGACTCCTTCGGCGACCTCGCGGGCGTCCTCGGGACCGTCACCGCGGGCTCCGTCGCCGCGGCCGGCGTGGACGGCGAGCTCCAGGTGGCGGTCACCACGGCCGACGGCCGCGTCCTGCACACCGTGCGGCACGCCGACCGCACGTGGGCGCAGACCGGTCCGGTGAACCTCCAGGGCCTGCCCGGCGCCCCGGGTCCGGTCGACCTCGCCGGCACCCTCTGACGGTCTCCGGGCCGCAGACGGCCGAGGGGCCGTTCCGGATCGCTCCGGAACGGCCCCTCGCCGCGTGCTGATCGGACGGGTCCGGGTCGGACCGCCTCCGGGTCGGGCCGGAGCCGGTCAGACCGGCTCCGGCTGCGGTTCGCGCCGCTGTTCCGGTACGCGTACCGCCGTCGGCTGCCGGTCCCAGTGCCGGGTGGTGCGCACGTAGCCGTACACCACCGAGCCGGTCGCCAGGATGAGGAGCGGCCCGTAGAGCCAGGGCAGGCCGGCCATCTCCACCGGGAGGTAGCGGTACGAGGCGAGCAGCGCGGCGAAGACCACGGTGCCGTATCCGACGAGCAGGACGCCGCGCCGGTCCCAGCCCCGGTCGAGCGCGCGCAGGGCGGCCTCGATGGTGAGGGTGAACACCACGCCGGCGATGATGTCCGCGCCGTAGTGGTAGCCGAAGCCCAGCGTCGCGCCGAGCGTGGTGAGCAGCCAGAAGACACCGAGCAGCCGCAGGGCAAGGGGGCCCTTGCGGGAGTGGATGAAGATCGCCGTGGCCCAGGCCGTGTGCAGGCTGGGCATGCAGTTGCGCGGGGTGACCTCGTCGAAGGGCATCGGCTGCGGGGTGGTGAGGGCCGGCGGTGTGTGCGGCCACAGGTTCGCCACCGCCCAGTGCCCGCCGTCGGCGCCGTACGCGAAGATCGGCCCGACCACCGGGTAGATCATGTAGATGCCGGGGCCGAGCAGGCCGATGACCAGGAACGTGCGCACCAGGTGGTGACCGGGGAAGCGCCGGTCGGCCGCCACGTTGCGGAGCTGGTACACGGCGACGACGATCGCGGCGACGGCGAGCTGGATGTAGACCCAGTCGAGGACGTGCGCGCCGACGGAGCCGGTGGCCTCGACGATCCGGCCCACCACCCAGGAGGGGTTGCCGAGTGCGTGGTCGGCGGTGGCGACGTACTGGTCGAGGACCGTGGGACGGGTCTTCGACGTGATCATCAGCCAGGTGTAGCCGGTCTTGCGGCCGGCCACCAGGAGCAGGGCGAGGCCGACGCCCTTCAGCAGCAGGACGCGGTCCCGGCCGGTGCGGCGCGTCAGGGCGATGACCACGTGGGCCAGCACCACCAGCAGGGGGCCGTTGCCCGGCATCTGCTCGGCGCCGACCGCCCAGCGCACCAGGAAGAAGACGACGTCGATGGCGATCGCCGCGCCGGCCGCGATGAACCGCTGCCGCCAGGTGAGCACCACCATCATCAGCGCCATGCTGCCGTAGAGCAGCGGCGCGGACCGGGGCGCGAAGACGACCTCGCGTGCCTGGGTGGTGATCGGTCCGGGCACCCCGTAGTGGCGCGCCGCGATCTCCAGCGCGACGAGGAACCCGAGGCCCACCGCACCGGCGGCGGCCCACAGCCCGAGCCGTCTCCGCCCGCCGGTGGCGGGGTCGCCGCCGGGGCCCCCCGCGGCGGAGCTTCCGGCGGCCTTGGCGGCAGCGGCGTTCGCGGCGTCCCCGCGTGAAAGAGTTCGCCCTGTGTGAGATATCAATTTTCAGCCGATTTGTTTACAATTCAAAATGATCGAATGAGAAGTTCGAACATGTTAACGGAATCGGCTGTAGGAAACGATCTGCCTCAGGCCGCGGGGATCACCCGGGGCGCGAACCGCACGGCGCCGCCCGCCCGCACGGCCTCGACCGCGCTCTGGTGAACCGTCCGGCTCACGCCCGGATCGGGACAGGCGATCGGGCTGCCCGCCAGGGCGTACCGCTCCCCGCCGTCCTGGTACTGGACGGTCACGCGGGCCCGGCCCTGCTCCCATTCGGTGTGCACGGTGAGTTCGCCCGTCAGGGTTCCGCCGTCCTCGGTGAGGACGCCGCCGGGCCCGGCGAACACCCCGGGAGTGGTCCACGATGTCGATTCCATGAGTGCTCACCTCGTCGCGGCGCGGTCCTCTGCGTGCCCCTGCGGGCCCACCACGTGAGGACGGAAAGAGTCCGCCCACTTCTCGCGGGTCCTGATTGTGCGGTGCGCGGCCGCCGGCCGCTCCTCCGCATCCTCACTCCGGCTCTTTCCGCCACTTTCATCACACCACGCCCGCCGGGCTCCCGCCAGGGCCGACCGGTACCCGGTGCGTGACCGGGCGGCCCCTCCGCCAATCTCCCCCCGGGTGGCCGTCGGGCCCCGGCCCTCTGGCCTTGCTCCCCGGCCGGGCCGTGCCGCGATCACTCGGGGCGGATGTTCTTGTTGTGGTGGAAGGCGTTGTCCGGGTCGTACTTGGCCTTGACCTGGGCGAGGCGGCGGTAGGCGGACTCGCCGTAGGCCTCCCGCACGCGCGGGGCGGCGTCGTCGGCGTCGAGGAAGTTGACGTAGACGCCGCCGGCCCGGTGCGGCGCGAGGGCGTGCAGGAAGCTCCGCACCCAGGCCGTCTCGGCCGCGGCGCGCTCGGCCGCCTCGCCGGGCAGCCAGGCGCCGTCGATCACGATGGTGTGGGTCACGTCGCGGGCGGCGTAGGCGGTGGCTTCGGCGGGCACGCGGGCGACGGCGCCGCCCAGGTGGAACAGCGCCGCGTACGAGCGGGGCGAGCCGGCGCGGTACGCGTGGTCGGCGAGGGCCGCGATGACGTCGTCGGAGAGGCCCGTGAGGTGCGTGGACTTCCAGTGGTAGTGCCACCCGTGGGGGACGGTGCCGTCGAAGCCGGCCTGGAAGTCGGCGTACGGCACGGGCGCCAGCAGGTCCGCCAACGGCCGTCCGAGGCGGCGGAGTTCCAGCACGGCCCGCGCGCCGTCCTCGACCGTGCCGGCATGGCAGCAGGCCACGGCGACGGCCGGGCGTCCGTGCAGGTGCGCCGGGACGGCGGGCAGCGGAGGGACGGTGCCGAGCCTGACGACGGTGCCGAGTTCGTCGGGCGCCGCGGCGGTGAAGTCCCGGTAGAAGCGGAGGACTTCGGCGGTGTCGTCGGCCGCCCAGAACACCGGTCCGGCCAGCACGGCCGGACCGAGGGGGTGCAGCGCGAAGCGGAACCCGGTGACGGCGCCGAAGTTGCCGCCGCCGCCCCGCAGCGCCCAGAAGAGGTCCGGGTTCTCCTGCACGGAGGCCCGGACGGTGTCGCCCTCCGCGGTCACCACCTCGGCGGCCAGCAGGTTGTCGACGGCCATCCCGTACCTGCGCATCAGGAAGCCGATGCCCCCGCCGAGGGTGAGCCCGCCGACACCGGTGTGGCTCACGATGCCGCCGGTGGTGGCCAGCCCGTGGGCCCCGGTCGCGCGGTCGACGTCGCCCCACAGGGCGCCTCCGCCTACGTACGCCGTTCGGCCGGCGGGGTCGACGGACACCGACCGCATCCCCGAGAGGTCGACGACGATCCCGCCGTCGCACACCGCCGTACCGCCCACGTTGTGGCCCCCGCCGCGCACGGCGATCTCCAGGCCCCGGTCGCGGGCGTACCGTACGGCCGCGGCGACGTCGGCGGTCCCGGCGCAGCGGGCGATCAGCCGGGGGCGGCGGTCCACGGCGCCGTTCCACACGGCACGGGCCGCGTCGTAGCCGGGGTCGCCGGCGGTGATCAGCCGGCCCCGGAATCCCGGGAATCCCCTCAACCCCCTGAACCCCCCGAATCCGTCGATCTCCACCGTGGTCGCCTCCTCGCCGGTGCGCTCCCCTTCCGGAGGACTCCATCGCACACCCGCGGGCGGTGGCCGTGAAGTCACGAATCTGTACTTCCAGCCCATATACGGACTTCTGACCCGAATGCGGACTTCCCGCCCCAAGCCGGACGCGGGACACTGTTCCCGTGCGGAGTTACGGCCAGTACTGCCCCATCGCCCGTGGCGCCGAGATCTTCGCCGAGCGCTGGACCCCGGTGATCATCCGCAACCTGCACCTGGGCTGCGGGAGCTTCGGCGAGATCCTCGAAGGCGCCCCCGGGCTCTCCCGCACCCTGCTCTCCCAGCGGCTGAAACAGCTCGAACGGCTCGGCATCGTCGCGTCGGCGCCCAAGTCCGACGGGCGCGGACGCCACTACGAGCTGACGCCCGCGGGCCGCGACCTGTTCAAGGTCTGCGGGGCGCTCGGCGAATGGGGTGCCCGCTGGCTGGAGATCGCCCCCGAGCACCTCGATCCGTTCGTGGCCCTGTGGTCGATGTGCAACGCGCTCCGCCGGGACCGGCTCCCGGACCGGCGGGTGGTCGTCCGCTTCGACTTCACCGGACCCCGGGGGCCGGAGCGGTACTGGCTGCTGATCGAGCACGCGGAGACCGAGATCTGCCGGACGTACCCGGGCGTCGACGAGGACCTGTACGTCACCGCCGAGGCCGAGGCCTTCGTGAAGTGGCACGCCGGCCGGCTCCCCTGGGCCGAGGCCACCCGCGACGGCCTCATCCGGCTCCACGGCCCCTCGGGGCTGGTCCGGGCCTTCCCCACGTGGAACGCGAAGAGCGCCTTCGCCCATGTCAGGCCGGCACCGCGGCCTCCGGCGGGCGCGGCGGCCTGACGCAGGCCTACGCCTGCGCCCACGCCCCCGTCGCCACCTCTGTCTACGGAAGGAGCTGGCGCGCCAGCGAGTCCGCGGCCCACCGCTCCCACCGCTCCGGGGTCCAACCGCGGTCGGTCACCAGGAGGGCGTACGTCTCCGGGCCGAGCAGCGCCGTCGCGATGTCCGCGGCCGAGGCGGCGTCGTGGCCGTCGCGCAGGCCGCCCGGGACCTTGGCCTCCAGGGCGTGGGCGAACCGGAGTCGGACCGCGTGCCGCTGGGCGAGGTTGGTCCGCCAGAGCTCGGCGAGCTCGGGTTCCGAGGCCGCCGCTCCCCGCACGACCTCCAGGACGGGCGCCGCCCGCTCCAGGATGCGGCGCGCTCCGGCCGCCTGGAGGCGGAGCTGGGCCGCCGGGTCGGGCTCCGCGAGCAGTTCGAGCGCCCAGGGGCGGTCGAGGGTGGCGACCGGGTCCGCGTCACCGGCGACGGCCACGTCCAGCAGTTCGCTGGGCGGGCACGACCGTCGACGGGATCGCCCGCGCCGCTGAGGTCGGCGTCCAGACGGGGTACTTCACCTTCGGCAACAAGCGCGCCCTGCTCAAGGCGAGCCGCGGGACGCGGCGCTCGCCCGTGCCTGTCTCGAACGCGGCATTCACCTGGTGGACGTCGGGGCTACCCACCGGCTCCTGGAGGAGGTGTCGGAGCTGCACGACACGGCCGCCGGGGCCGGGGCGACGGCCGTGCTCAGCGTCGGCGTGGCCCCCGGACTGACGAACCTCCTCGCCCGTCGCGTGAACGACCCCGTCGGCGGGGCCGAACGGATCGACCTGACGGTGCTGCTCGGAGCGGGCGAGCGGCACGACAGCGACGCGGTGCGGTGGACGGTCGCCGGCCTGGGCGAGCCGGTCGCCGCCCGCGCGCTACGGCTGCCCGTACCCGGGTTCGACACCCGGACCGCCCACCCGTTCCCGTTCTCCGACCAGCACGCCCTGCGGCGCACGCTCGGCGTCCCGGAGGTCACCACGCGGCTCTGCCTGGACTCCCGCCCGCTGACCGCAGCGCTGTTCGCACTCCGCCGCACCGGACTGCTCGGCGGCGCACGCCGGCAGCGCCTGCTGACCGGCGTGTTCGGCCGCGTCCACCTCGGCGGCGACGGCTTCGCGGTACGGGCGGACGCCCACCGCGGCGACCGGCACGCCACCCTGACCCTGACCGGCCGCGGCCAGAGCCGAGCCACGGGCCTGGTGGCCGCCCATGTCGTCCGCACCCTCCTCACGCAGCCGGTCCCGCCCGGTGTCCACCACCTGGACCAACTCCCCCACCTCGCCGACCTCCCCGACCGCCTGACCGGCCACGGCATCAGCCCGCCCCCCTGACCCGGCAGCACGAGGACCCGATTCGGGTCCGCACTGTCGCGGGCCGGGGCGGCGCGGGGCCCACACCCCGCCGGAGGTGTGGGCCCCGCGTTCTCTCCGCGGTTGCTACCAGGACGACTTGGTGACTCCCGGCAGGAATCCGGCGTGTGCCTGCTCTCGCATCCGGACGCGCGACAGCCCGAACTTGCGCAGGTGCCCGCGGGGGCGGCCGTCCACGCTGTCCCGGTTCCGGACCCGGGTGGCGCTGGCGTTGCGGGGCTGCTTGCGCAGCTCCGCCAGGGCCGCGCGCCGTTCGGCTTCCGTCGAGGAAGGCCGCCGCAGGACCTCCTTCAGCTCGGCACGGCGGGCCGCGTACCGCTCGACGGTCGCCTTGCGCCTTTCGTTCTGCGCGATCTTGCTCTTCTTGGCCATCAGACCGTCACCCCCCGCGCGCGGATCCGGGCGACCGCGGCCTCGATGCCGATGGTGTCGACGGTCTTGACCGCCTTCGCGCTCAGGGTCAGGCGGACGTGCCGCTCTTCGCTCGGCAGCCAGTAGCGCTTGCGCTGGATGTTCGGGTCGAAGCGGCGGGAAGTGCGCCGGTGGGAATGGGAGATGTTGTTGCCGAAGCCCGGCCGGGCGCCGGTCAGCTGGCAGTGGGCGGACAAGGTGCTACCTGCCCCTCTCTCGACGGAAGTAGTTATTGGAAACGATTTCCATTCCCGTATAGTAGCGGCATGGTACGCAACGAAGTACGCCCGATCGTCAAGCTCCGCTCCACCGCCGGGACCGGCTACACCTACGTCACCCGCAAGAACAGGCGGAACGACCCGGACCGCATGGTGCTGCGCAAGTTCGACCCGGTGGTCCGCCGGCACGTCGACTTCCGCGAAGAGCGCTGACCCCCGCCCCTCCTGCCTCAAGGACACCGCCATGAAGCCCGGGATCCACCCCGCCTACGGCCCCGTCGTCTTCCGCGACAAGGCCGCCGACTTCGCCTTCCTCACCCGCTCGACCGCCACCAGCGACAAGACGGTGGAGTGGGAGGACGGCAACACCTACCCCGTCATCGACGTGGAGATCTCCTCGCAGAGCCACCCCTTCTACACCGGCACCGCCCGGGTCCTGGACACCGCCGGCCGCGTCGAGCGCTTCCAGCGCCGGTACGGGAGCAAGGCGTGACCCTGCCCGTCGTCATCGTCGGCGGGCTCCACTCGGACGCCCGCAAGGAGGTGGTGGAGCGGCTGCTGCACGCCGTCCCCGGCAGCGTCGCCCTCCACCACGACCTCGCCGCCGCGGCGGCGCAGGGCACGGTGCTGCGCGTCATACGCGACGCCTCGGGCGAGTTGTCCCGGGGCGAGGCGCCGCTCGTGAACGACTGCGCCTGCTGCGCGCTGCGCGAGGACCTGGTCCCCGAGCTGGCACGACTGGCCGACGGCGGTCCGACGCGGCTGGCCGTCGTGGAACTGTGGGACTCCGTCGAGCCCAAGGCGATGGCCGAGGTCGTCGCGGCACACGGCGCCGACGCGCTCGACCTCACCGGCGTGATCACGGCCGTGGACCCGGCGCTCGTCCTGCCGTACCTCGTCAACGGCGACGACCTCGCCGATGCGGGCCTCGCGGCCGCCGCCACGGATCAGCGCACCGTCGGAGACACCTGGGCGCGGCAGCTCGAGTACGCGCCCGTACTCGCCCTCGTCGACGGCGGGGAGGCCGACGACGAGGACCGCGCCCTGCTCGCCCAGCTCCACCCGACCGCTCGGCGGGTGGAGGCCGGGTCCGCCGAACTGGCGCAGGCGGCCTTGGCCGGGTTCGACGTGGAAGCGGCGGCCGCTGCCCAGCACCCGGCCTGCGCCCTGCTGCCCCAGGAGGCGGACGAGGCGGGAGTCACCACCTTCGTCTGGCACCGGCGCCGCCCCTTCCACCCCCAGCGCCTCTACGACGCCCTGGAAGACCTCTGCTGCGCGGCCGCACGCAGCCGCGGCCGGTTCTGGCTCGCCGACCGCCCCGACACCCTGCTGGCCTGGGACGCCGCGGGCGGCGCGCTCTGCGTGGAGAACACCGGGCCCTGGCTGGCCTCCCTGCCGGACGCCGCCTGGGAGCTGGTCCCGCCGATGCGGCGGGCAGCAGCCGCACTCGACTGGCATCCCGACCACGGCGACTGCTGCCAGCACCTCGTCTTCACCTCCCCCGGCCTCGACCGCCACGGGCTGGAACAACTCCTCGACTCCTGCCTCCTCACCGATGCCGAATACGCGGCGGGACCCGACGCCTGGAGGTCCCTGCCCGCCGCCTTCGACTCCCTCCTCGACCCCGTCTCGTAAGCCCGGCACGACCCGACCACCCAAGGAACACGCATGGCTCGCCGCCAGACCCACCACAAGCCGCTCAAGGCCCGTCCCAACCCGCTGGACGCGGCCGGGATCACGTACATCGACTACAAGGACACCGACCTGCTGCGGAAGTTCGTCTCCGACCGCGGCAAGATCCGCAGCCGCCGCGTCACCCGCGTCACCGCCCAGCAGCAGCGGCAGCTCGCCGCCGCGATCAAGAACGCCCGTGAGATGGCCCTGCTCCCCACCGGCACCCGATAGGACGTGGCAAACCGGCGAGGGCTCTCCCGACGAAGCCCCGGGACGTGGTCCCGGAGCTCAGGGGGAGCCCTCGCCGTCTGCCGTGCCGTTCGACGCACCGCAGGCGGCGGCCCTGGTCAGCCGCCGACCGCCGGTGCCGCTGCCCGGAGGAGCGTCCGGGTGAAGGCGTGCCGTGGCGCGGTGAACACACGGTGCGCCGGGCCCTGTTCCACCACGCGTCCCGCGTCCATGACCGCGATGCGGTCGGCCAGTGCGGCGGCGGCCGAGACGTCGTGGGTGATGAACACCAGGGTCAGATCCGCCCGCTCCCGTAGCCGGGCGAGTACGCCGAGGACGGCGTTCCCGGTGCGGGGGTCGAGGCCTGAGGTGATCTCGTCGCAGACCAGCACCTTCGGCTCGGCCACCAAGGCCCGTGCGAGCGCTGCCCGTTGGAGTTCACCGCCGGAGAGCCTCCCGGGGCGGCGCTCGGCCAGGCCCGTCGGCAGGCCGAGTTCCCCGAGGGTCCGTACGGCCGCCCTGCGCGCATCCTCCGGGCGTGCCGCGCACAACCGCACGGCCGTACGGGCCACCTGGTCGAGAACGGGCCGGTGTTCGTCGAACGCGGCCTTCGCGTCCTGGAACACGTACTGCACAGCGGCCAGTTCCGTACGGCTGCGGGACCGGAGACTGCGCGGCAGCGGCGTGCCTTCGAGGAGGACCGTTCCGTCGTACGCGGAGTGCAGTCCGGCCAGACAGCGCCCCAGCGTGGTCTTGCCGCTGCCGGAGCGGCCGACGAGCGCGAGGCACTCCCCCGCCGCGGCCGAGACGGCGATGTCGGTCAGGACCTCGACGGCGCCCCGCGCGGTGGGGTGCCTGGCGGTGAGGCCCCGGGTCGCCACCCGCGCAGCGCGCCGCGGGCGGCCCGCCCGCGGTGCGAGGGGGACCGTGGGACGGCCGGGCTCGGTGAGCACCGATTCCGCCGTCCCACGGTCCACGACCCGGCCCTCTCGCATGACCACCACCTCGTCGGCCAGCTGCCGCACGACGTCGAGGTCGTGGCTGAGCAGGACGACCGCGATGCCCTGCTCGGCCACCGCCGCCGGTTCCGCCGCGATGCCCCGCTTGGTGAGCGCGTCCTGGCCGGTCGTCGGCTCGTCGGCGACGATGACGCGGGCTCCCAGCAGCAGGGCCTGCGCCAGCCGCGTCCGGTTCCACCCCGACGCCGAGGAACGCGGCCGTGGCCACCAGGTACAGGGCGCCGGTCAGCCGGATTCCGGCGTCGGCGGCGAGGGGCCGGCGCATCGAGCGGGCCACCCGGCTCGTCATGGACGTCGTCGACCGCGTCCCCGGAGTCGCCACCGGCCGCGCCGCCGCCCTCCGTCAGACCATGGCCGACCAGCGGATCCGCCACCACGACTGGATCCGCACCCACAGCACCGACCTCCCGGAGATCACCGGCTGGTCCTGGCCCCACTGACGAGGCCGCCCGGCTCCGGAGCCACTGCCGTAAGTCTGCGGCCGTCGCGTGGCGGCGGCGCGGCGTTCGCCGGGGCACCGCCGACGGGACCGGTCGGGCCCCGCTGGGGACCACTGGGCCCTCCCGCAGTGGGTGCCCCGCACTCAGGGTGGAGGTGATGACCGGCATCCCTCGAAACTGCGGGCAGGCGCGATGACGACCTACGTGTACGACTTCAGCCAGGGCGGCCGGGGCAGCCGGGAGACGGCCGGGCTGCTCGGCGCCAAGGGCGCCGACCTCGCGGAGATGGCCGGCATGGGCCTGCCCGTGCCGCCGGGTTTCACGGTCACCACCGAGGCCTGCCGGGTGTTCCTCGCCACCGGTGCGCCGCCGCAGGAGCTCGAAGGCCAGTTCGCCCGGCATCTGGCGGCCCTGGAGCGGGCGGCGGGCAAGCGGCTCGGGCAGGTCGACGACCCGCTGCTGCTGTCCGTACGGTCAGGGGCCGCGTTCTCGATGCCCGGGATGATGGACACGATCCTCGACATCGGGCTGAACGACCTCGCGGTCCTGGGGCTCGGCAAGACGCCGGAGCGCGAGCGGTTCGCCTGGGACTCCTACCGGCGACTCGTGCAGATGTTCGGCAGTACGGTCATGGGGGTGGACAGCGCGCTGTTCGAAGCCCTGACCGGCGGTCTGGAGCGGCAGCACAGGGTGGCCGACGACAGCCGGCTCGACACCGTGGACCTGATCCGGCTGGTCGAGGCCTTCAAGGACCTGATCGCGGAACAGACCGGTGAGGAGTTCCCCCAGGATCCGGCCGAGCAGCTGTGGCGCGCGGTTCTCGCCGTCTTCTCCTCCTGGGACGGCGAAGGGGCCCGGATCCACCGCCGCCGCGAGCACATCCCCGACGACCTGGGGGCCGCCGTCAGCGTCCAGACGATGGTCTTCGGCAACCTGGGGCCCGACTCCGGCAGCGGCGTCGCCTTCACCCGCGACCCGGCCACCGGGCGGCCGGGGGTCTACGGGGACTACCTGCCCAACGCCCAGGGCGAGGACGTCGTGGCCGGCGTCCGCAACACCGTGCCCGTCCGAGAGCTGGCGGACCTCGATCCCGGCGCGTACAAGGAGCTGCGCGCCCACATGGACCGCCTGGAGGCCCACTACCAGGACATGTGCCACATCAAGTTCACCATCGAGCGCGGGAAGCTGTGGATGCTCCAGGCCCGCGTCGGCGGGCGCACCGCCCAGGCCGCCTCCGCAGTCGCCGCCCAGCCGGCCGACGAAGGCCGGATCTCCCCGCAGGAGGCACCGGCCCGGGTCGATGGCGACGCCCTGGCCCACTGACGTTCCCGCACGACTGATCGCCGTGGCCCCGCCGCGGTGCCGACGGCCCCGGCGGCCGTCCGCACCGCGGTGTGCTGTCCCGTGTCCGTACCGGCGTGCTCTCAGGCCGTGTCGTCCGGGCGGCGGCTGTGCATCACGCCCACGACCCCCTCCACCCGCCAGGCCGCGCGCAGCAGGGCGGACGGGTCGACGGAGGGGGACGCGAGCCCTTGGAGGGTGACGACGCCGTCCTTCACCTGCACCCGGACGGCAGGGCCGGCGGATGCCGGGAGCCGGGCCGAGACCTCGGCCGCGACATCGGAGCGGATCTCGTCGTCGGTTCGCCGGAATACCCGCAGCAGGTCCCGGCGGGTGGCGATGCCGATGAGGCGGTCCTCCTCGTCCACCACCGGCAGCCGGTCGACGTGCCGGCGTTCCATGACGCGGGCGGCCTCGGCCACGCACTGTTCGGGATGCACGGTCACCGCCGGCGTCGTCATCAGCGCTCCGGACGTCAGCCGGCCCGCGGGTCCGCCCGCTCCGTCGCCCAGCAGCCGGGTGAGGTCGGTACGGGAGACCACGCCCACCACCTTGTCGTCGTCGTCCACCACCGGCAGGCCGCTGATGCGGTGGCGGGTCAGGAGCCGAATCAGCTCCGCCGCGGACGTATCCGGGTGCGCCTTGACGACGTCGCCGGTCATCACCTGCCCCACGGGGGGTGTCTTCACCATGTGCCTCGTCTCCAGCGGCGCTGTCCTCCTCGGTCACCCCAGCGTGCGCCCGGCGGAGGCCGCGAGCCAGGGGCCGACCGGCCCCGCCGGCGTTCCGGCGGTCCTCTGCTTCGGGGGTGCCGATTCCCTCGGCCACCCACGGACAGGGGCCGAACGGCCCTCACCCGGCCGGGCCGAGTGGCCCGAGGAAGGGCGCCACAGAGTCCCCTGGCAGGGACTGTCGTCGCCCGGCCGCGGCGGGGATGCGGTGACAGGCTTCAGCCATCGCCCCGGCCCTGCCGGAAAGGCCGACGCCGGCGCAACCGAACCGACGGTGCGTGCAGCGAAGCCGTGCACCACCGCGTCGGGAAGCGGGCGACCGCACCCGTCCCCCGCACCCCGAGGTAATGAGCCATGCCCTTCCACGTGGACTCCGAGACCGGCCGGCTGAAGCAGGTCATCCTGCACCGGCCCGATCTGGAGCTCAAACGACTCACCCCGACGAACAAGGACGCACTGCTCTTCGACGACGTCCTGTGGGTCAAGCGGGCCAGGGAGGAACACGACGCGTTCGCGGACACCCTGCGCGACCGAGGCGTTCAGGTGCACCTCTTCGCGGACCTGCTGACCGAGACGCTGGCCCTGCCCGCGGCACGCACCCTGGTCCTGGACCGGGTCGTCGACGAGCGCGAGTTCGGGCCGCTGGCCGGCGACCGGGTGCACGCCGCCTTGGACGTCATGGACCCGGGCGAGCTGGCGGCCTGTCTGGTCGGCGGGATCACCAAGCGCGAACTGCTGGACCGTACCGGCGCGGTGCAGAGCGTACGGCTGCACGCCATGGCACCGGACGACTTCGTGCTGGCTCCGCTGCCCAACCACCTGTTCACCCGCGACACTTCGTGCTGGGTGTACGACGGCGTGAGCGTCAACCCGATGCGCAAGCGGGCGCGGCGCCGCGAGACCGTCCACTTCGAGGCGATCTACGGCCACCACCCGCTGTTCGAAAAGGGCGACCACCTGCGGTGGTCGGACGGACAGGCCGGCTTCCCCGCCACCATCGAGGGCGGCGACGTGCTGGTCATCGGCAACGGCGCCGTACTGATCGGCATGAGCGAGCGCACCACGCCCCAGGCCGTCGAGCAACTCGCGCTGCGGATGTTCGCCGCGGGGTCCGCACGCCGCGTGGTCGCCCTCGAACTGCCGAAGTCCCGCAGCTTCATGCACCTGGACACGGTCATGACCATGGTCAGCGGCGACACCTTCACCCGGTACGCGGGCCTCGGGCCGCTGCGGTCCTGCACCATCGAGCCCGGCCACGACGGCCGGGGGGTGAAGATCACCGCTCACCTCCCCGAGGAACTCGACGGAGCCATAGCCGCCGCGCTGGGCCTGGAGAAGATCAACGTCCTCACCCCCAGCCAGGACATCCGCTCCGCCGAACGCGAGCAGTGGGACGACGGCTGCAACGTGCTGGCCGTGGAACCCGGCGTGGTCGTCGCCTACGAGCGCAACGTCACCACCAACACGCATCTGCGCAGGAACGGCATCGAGGTCATCACCATCCGCGGCAGCGAACTCGGCCGGGGCCGCGGCGGTCCGCGCTGCATGACCTGTCCCGTGGAACGCGAAGCGGTCTGACCGCACCCGCCCGCAGACCACCCCCGACTTCCGGTACGACCGAAGGAGCCACCATGCCCGTCGACCTGCGCCACCGCCCCTTCCTGAAGGAACTCGACCTCACCCCGGCCGAGTTCCGCCACCTCCTGGAACTGTCCGAAGAGCTGAAGGCCGCCCGCTCTGCCGGCACCGGGAGCCGGCGGCTGCACGGCAGGAACATCGCCGTCATCTTCGAGAAGACCTCCACCCGCACCCGGTGCGCCTTCGAAGTGGCCGCGCACCAGGAGGGCGCCCACGTCACCTACCTCGAACCCGCGAGTTCCCAGCTCGGCCACAAGGAATCCATCAAGGACACCGCCCGGGTGCTGGGCCGCTACTACGACGGCATCGAGTACCGGGGCAGCGACCAGCGGCTGGTGGAGGAGCTGGCCCGGTACGCCGGGGTCCCGGTGTGGAACGGGCTGACCGACCAGTGGCACCCCACCCAGTCCCTCGCCGACGTGCTCACCATGTGGGAGCACACCGACAAGCCGCTGGAGCAGGTGTCGTTCGCCTACCTCGGCGACGCCCGCAACAACGTCGGCAACTCCCTGCTGATCACGGCCGCGATGCTCGGCATGGACGTCCGCATGGTCGCTCCCGCCGCGCTGGCCAACGCCCCCGAGGTGGTGGCCGCGGCACGCGCGGCGGCGGCGTCCACCGGAGCACGGATCACCCTCACCGAGGACGTGGCCGAGGGGGTCGCCGGTGTCGACTTCGTCTACACCGACGTGTGGCTGTCCATGGGCGAGCCTGCGGAGATGTGGGACGAGCGGATCGCACTGCTGCGGCCGTACCAGGTGACGATGGACGTGCTGAAGGCGACCGGCAATCCGCGGGTGAAGTTCATGCACTGCCTGCCGGCGTTCCACGACAGCGACACCACGGTCGGGGCCAGGATCGCGGCCCGGACCGGCATGACCGCCATGGAGGTCACGGACGAGGTCTTCGAGTCGGTCCACTCGATCGTGTTCGACCAGGCGGAGAACCGGCTGCACACGATCAAGGCCGTCCTCGTCGCCACGCTGACCGACTGAACCCTGCGACCCCGTCGACGGAGAACTCCCCCATGCGTGTCGTCACAGCCCTGGGCGGCAACGCCCTCCTGCAGCGCACCGAGCGGCCGGACGCCGCCATCCAACTGGCCAACGTACACAGAGCCGTTGATGCCCTGGCCCCGTTGGCTGACCAGCACGAGCTGGTCATCACCCACGGCAACGGCCCCCAGGTCGGCGTGCTCGCCCTCCAGAGCGCTGCGGACCGCTCGCTCAGCAGCCCGTACCCCTTCGACGTCCTGGGCGCGGAGACCCAGGGCATGATCGGTTACTGGCTGCTGCAAAGCCTGCAGAACGCCCTGCCCACCCGGCAGGTCTGCGCCCTGCTCAACCAGACCCTCGTCTCCGCCGCAGATCCCGCCTTCGCCGACCCCCAGAAGTTCGTCGGCCCCGTCTACGAGCGGGCCGAGGCGGAACGCCTCGCCGCCGCACGCGGCTGGACGGTCAGGCCGGACGGCGGACACTGGCGTCGGGTCGTCCCCTCACCCCGCCCCCAGCGCGTCGTCGAGACCCGCCTGATCCGCCTGCTGCTCGACTCCGGCGCGGTGGCCGTCTGCGCGGGCGGCGGCGGAGTCCCGGTGGTCCGCGACGAGCAGGGCCGGCTGGCCGGCGTCGAGGCCGTGGTGGACAAGGACCTCACCGCCGCCCTGCTGGCCGAAGCACTGGACGCCGACTTCCTGCTGCTGCTGACCGATGTCCCGTACGTCGAACTCGGCCACGGCACCCCGAAGGCCGAGCCCGTCCGACACACCACCCCCGCCCGGCTGCGCGCGCACCGGTTCCCGGCCGGATCGATGGGCCCGAAGGTCGAAGCGGTGTGCCGCTTCGTGGAGCTGACCGGCGGCACAGCCGCGATCGGTGCCCTCGAAGACGCCCAGGCCATCCTCGACGGCGCCGCCGGCACCGTCGTCAGCCCCAGTGGCCGTGCCCTCCGGGACGGCGCCCTCACACACCAGGAACTGAGATGAGCACCAGCACCACTCCCCCGGCCGACCGCGACGTCGACGGCCGTGACATCGGCGGCCCCGACGGCCCCGGCCCGAGCCCCCGCTCCGCTCCCGCAGACACGGGGGGCGGCAGACGGCGCCTGCCCTTCCCCTCCGCCTTCACGGTGCTGGTGGCCGTGACCGTCGCCGTGTGGGCCCTGACCTTCGTCATATCGGCGGGCCGCTACGACACCACACCGGACGGCGCTCCGATCCCCGGCACCTACCACGCGGTGGAGCGGACCACGGACTTCCTCGACCGGCTCAAGGACCTGTTCCTGTCACCCGTCAACGGCCTGTACGGGGTCACCGATGCAGCGACCGGGCTCACCACGCCGGGCGCGGCCGGGTCGTTCGCGGGCGCCGCCGGAGTCTTCCTGTTCATCCTGGCGGTGGGCGCCTTCATCACCGTGACCCTGCGCACGGGTACGCTCAACCTCGGCGTGGCCCGCCTCGCACACCGCCTGCACGGACACCGGACCCTCCTGCTCGTGACCCTCGTGGCGGTGTTCTCACTGGGCGGAACCACGTACGGGATGGCGGAGGAGACGCTCGGCTTCTACGGGCTGATGATCCCCCTGATGCTCGCCCTCGGCTACGACCGGATGGTGGCGGCCGCCGTGATCATGGTGGGTGCCGGGGTGGGGACGCTGGCCTCCACCGTCAACCCCTTCGCCACCGGCGTCGCCTCCGACAGCGCGGGCATCGGCACGGGTGACGGCATCCTGCTGCGGCTGGCCATGTGGGTGTCCCTGACGGCCGTGGCGGCCTGGTACGTGGTCCGGTACGCCAAGCGCGTCCTGGCCGACCCCGCGCGCTCGCTGACCCCGTCCACCGACGAGGACCGTGCCCTCGCGGAGCAGGACGAGGAGGTGGCCGCCCTCACGGGCCGGCACCGCACCGTCCTCGGCGTCTTCGCCGCGACGTTTCTCTTCATGATCTTCGCGGTCGTCCCGTGGGCGGACCTGGGTGTCACCTTCCTGCCGACGCTCGGCTGGTACTTCCCGGAACTGGCCGCCCTGTTCATCGTCGCCGCCGTCGCGGTGGGCCTGATCGGCGGCCTGGGCGAGCACGGCACGGCCGAGGCGATCACCCGTGGAGCCGGGGACTTCGTCGGCGCGGCCATGATCGTCATACTGGCCCGCGGAGTCACCGTGATCATGAACAACGCCGCCGTCACCGACACCATCCTGAACGGCCTGCACAGCGCTGTCTCGGGCACTTCCCACGGGGCCTTCGCGGTGCTGGTGTTCCTGGTCAACGTCCCCCTGGCGTTCCTCGTGCCGTCCTCGTCCGGGCACGCCGCCCTCGCCATGCCGATCCTCGCCCCGCTCGCCGACTTCGCCGGCGTCGGGCGGTCCCTGGTGGTCACGGCGTACCAGTCGGCATCGGGCTGGGTGAACCTGATCACCCCGACCTCGGCCGTGGTCATGGGCGGCCTGGCCCTGGCAAGGATCCGCTACGACCAGTACCTCCGCTTCGTCGCTCCCCTGATGGGCACCCTGCTCCTGGCGACCGGCGGATTCATGGTCCTGGGCGCGGCCCTCGGCTGAGCCCGGCCCCAGAAGGACGTTCGGCCCGCGCCCAGGGCCGCCCGGACCATCCTCCCTCCACCGCGCGGAGCGGGAGGGTAGGACACGCGCCGCCGACAGCGGTCGCTCCCTCACACACGTTCCTGGAGGAACACCATGTCACGTATGGTCATCGTGGGCCTGGACGGATCCCCCGCGTCGCTGGCCGCCGCCGAGTGGGCCGCCCACGAGGCCCGACTCCGCCGGCTCCCGCTCAAGCTGCTGCACGCGGTGGAGCACTGGGCCCCGCCCTACGGCTACGCGTCGTTCGCCGGGACCTCAGCCCCCGTCTCGACCTCAACCGAGTACTGGGGCGAGCGCATCCCGCGGGACGCCTTCCAACAGCTGGCAGAACGTCACCCCGGCCTGGAGATGACCACGGAGCAGGTGGACGGGCAGCCTCTGACGGTCCTGACCGAGGCCGCGCAGGAAGCCGAAGTGCTGGTCCTCGGCTCCCGCGGGCTGGGGGCGATGACGGGATTCCTCGTCGGGTCCGTCTCCCAGGCCGTACTCGCCCACGCCGGACGCCCGGTGGTCATCGTACGGACCGGCTCCGGGACGGACAGCGCCCACCTGCCGGCGCCCGACGGCAGCGGGCCGCAGGAAGGCGCCTACCGGCCGGTCGTGCTCGGGCTGGACCTCGCGCGCCCGTGTGACGAACTCCTCGGGTACGCCTTCGACGCAGCGGCCGCACGCGGGGCCACGCTGCGCGTGGTCCACGGATGGAGCATGCCGCCCGCCTACAGCTTCGACCCCGCGCTGATCGCCCCTGAGGTACGGGACGGCATCGAGGCAGATGCGGCCACCGCGCTCGGGGACGCGCTGCGACCCTGGCGGGGCAAGTACCCCGAGGTCCGGGTCGAGGAGGAGAGCTCGGTGGGCCGGGCGGCCGGCCACCTCGTCGAGGCCTCGGCGCATGCCTCGCTGATGGTCGTGGGCCGACGGGTCCGCCGCTCGGCGATCGGCACGCACCTCGGGCCCGTCGCCCACGCCGTGCTCCACCACTCCGCCGCTCCGGTCGCGGTCGTACCGCACGCCTGACGTGCCGACGGGCGGTCTTCGCCGTGGTCACGGTCGGCCCCTCCTCCTCGTACCCGCCTCGACGGCCTCCGGGCGGGTACGAGGAGGAGGGCCGTTCGGCCCTGTCCGACCGGCCCTTGGGCGGGGCACCATGCAGGAGTTCGCGCTCGTGCCGGACGGACCCAGCCAAGGAGTTCCGCAATGACCGCCATTGACGCCCCGTCACCAGCGACGGCACCCATCAGCGTCTTCCTCCTCGACGACCACGAAGTCGTACGCCGGGGCGTCCACGACCTGCTGGACGCCGAGCCCGACCTGACCGTGGTCGGTGAAGCGTCCACGGCCGAGCAGGCGTTGGTCCGGATCCCCGCGCTGCGCCCCCGGGTCGCGGTCCTCGACGTCCGGCTCCAGGACGGCGACGGGGTCGGCGTCTGCCGCGAACTGCGCTCGCGGATGCCGGAACTCGCCTGCCTGATGCTGACCTCGTTCGACGATGAGGAAGCGCTCCTGGACGCCGTCATGGCCGGCGCGTCCGGCTACGTGCTGAAGCAGATCACCGGCACCGATCTGGTCACCGCCGTGCGCACCGTCGCCGCAGGCCAGTCGATGCTCGACCCCGGGGCCACCACCCGTCTGATGGCCAGGATGCGCGGCGACGTCCCCGCGGAGGAGCAGGTCCCCGGTCTGCCCGGATTCACCGACCGGGAGAAGGAGATCCTGGTCATGGTCAGCGAAGGGCTCACCAACCGCGAGATCGGCAAACGGCTCTACCTCTCCGAGAAGACCGTCAAGAACATCATCTCCCGGATCTTCACCAAGCTCGGCGTCGAACGCCGCGTCCAGGCCGCGGTCATCGCCAGCCACACGCTGACTCCGCCGAGCCGGCATCCCGTACCGGCCGCCGAATAGGACACGGGCGGCCACCTGCCGCTCTCGGTGGTGACCGGCGCGGACATCGGCGGACCGGGGGTGGGGACGTGTTTCGAGGACTCACGGCCGCCGATGCCCAGGGCCGGGCAGGTCTCCTACCGGGCGGTGCGCTCGGTCTCGCGAGCCGGGCGGGACGCCTCCCGGCGCGTGTCCGTCTCCGCAGCACTCGTGGTGGCGCCGCCTCGCGGATCCCCGGCGTGCGGCGTCGCCTCCGGCGCCGGCGCGGCCATGACGATCCGGAGCCCCAGTCCGCGCCGCCGGGCCTCTTCCGCCGCCCGGGTCAGGGACGCGTACCAGTTCCTTGCCGGGTCGATGCGGACGAGGATGTCGCAGGGCCGGCCGGTGGTGGTCATGACGCCTCGTTCCTGTGGTAGCCGCTGTGCCGCGGGATGAGTTCGACGGGACAGTGCGCGTGGTGTACGAGGCCCTGGGTCACGTGCCCCAGGGTGCGACCGATGTGGTCGGGCGACCGGCGCCCGCCCATCACCAGCAGGTCCGCATGGCGGGACGCCTCCACGAGAACGCCGGCCACGGACACACCCTCGTCGGTGTCCGCCTGGACGCTCAACGACGGGTACTCGTCCCGGATCTGCCCGGCGAGGGCCGTCAGCGTCAGCTCGCTGTCGTCGCCGAGCATCCTCCTCGCCACGGAGCCGACGGACTGCAGCATGTGCCGTACGTGCAGCAGCCTCAGCGAGTCCTTGCGCAGCTCCGCCGCTCGCGCGGCGTGCCGGACGCATGCGAGGTCGCGCTCGTCGCGCACCGCGGCCAGCACGACACCGTGCCTGGCCTCGTTCCCGCTCCCCCGGACGACGATCACGGGCGTACGGGCCTCTGCGGCCACCCCGAGCCCGACGGAGCCCACCAACAGGGAGCCGAAGCCGCCCCGGCCCCGGTTGCCGACGACGAGCGTGCCGCCGGTGGACGCGGCCCGGCACAGGCTCATGACGGGCCCGCTGCGGCTGTACTCCGTCGTGACGGACAGCGCGGGATGCCGGTTCTGCGCGGCTTCGGCCGTACCTTCCAGCAGTTCACGGCCCGCGGCGCGGACCCGTTCCTTCTCGTCGTCCGAGAGGTACAGGCCCCGGCCGTCGACGTCGGATCCGTACACGACGTGCAGGGGCCGTCGGCGCCGTGCGGCCTCGTCCGAAGCCCAGAGCGCCGCCCTACGGGCCCGCTCGGACCCGTCGACGCCGACGATGACCGATCCGGATTCCGGACCGCTTCTGCTGCCTGCCATGGCTCCTCCTCGCCGAACAGCAGTGGGGGACAGCTCTACGCTGACACTGCGGCCCCTGCCGGGAGAGGGCCCGACCGGGCCTCGTCATGGCCGAAGGTCCCTGCTGCCGGCTCCTGCTGCGGCTCCGGCCGCCCGTTTCTGCGGCCTACTTGGCCCACGGTCTCGACGACGGTCTCGACCCGACCGGCCCCAAAAACGATCTTGAGGCCGTATCGAATACTTCCGATACGGCCTCCGACCTGCGTAAACGCTGGTCGGGACGACAGGATTTGAACCTGCGACCCCTTGACCCCCAGTCAAGTGCGCTACCAAGCTGCGCCACGTCCCGATGCTCGCTGACCTGGGGTTTCCCCCCGGTGTGGCGTGCAGGAAGAACATTACCGCACGTCGGGGGGTGCGCCAGCACCGGTTTGCCCGGCGGGGCAGGATGGGGGTGTGGAGCGGAGTGACGGGCGGGACCGGGACGGTGCGGGGCGGGCGCGGAGCGCGCGGCCGCGTGACGGGCTGGGCAGGCCGCTGCCGTACGGGGCGGAGGGGGTGCCGCGGGGGCCCGAGGGGGTGGTGCGCGCCCCGGAGGAGACAGTGCGGGAGGCACAGCGTCTGCTGGACGCCGGTATGCCGTTCCACGCCCACGAGGTGTTCGAGGACGCCTGGAAGTCCGGGCCGGCGGACGAGGCCGGCCTGTGGCGGGCGCTGGCGCAGCTGGCGGTGGGGCTGACCCATGCTGCCCGGGGCAACGCGGCCGGCGGGGCCCGGCTGCTGCTGCGGGGTGCCGCGGGGCTGGCGGAACTGCCCGGCGGCCGGTGGCCGTACGGGCTGGACCTGGACGGGCTCGTCGGGTGGGCGCGGGAGTTGGCGGGGCGGGTGGCCCCGGCCGCCGGTCGTGGGGACGCGGCGGCCGGGGTGGTGGATGCGGCGGCCGAGGCTCCGAGGTTGCGGGGCGGTGGGGTGCCGCCCGGGGGTCGGGGCCGCTAGCGGGTGGACTGGAGCAGGTCCCAGCGGTTGCCGTAGAGGTCCTCGAAGACGACGACGGAGCCGTACGGCTCGTGCCGCGGCTCCTCCAGGAAGCGGACGCCGGCGGCGGTCATCCGGGCGTGGTCGGTCGCGAAGTCGTCCGTGTGCAGGAAGAAGCCGACCCGGCCGCCGGTCTGGTCGCCGACGCGGGCGCGCTGCTCGTCGTTCTTGGCGCGGGCCAGCAGGAGCGCGGCCTCGGTGGCGCCGCGCGGGCGGACCACCACCCAGCGGGAGCCGTCGGGGCGCGGGGTGTCCTCGACCAGCTCGAAGTTCAGCGCGCGGGTGTAGAAGTCGATGGCCTCGTCGTAGTCGAGGACGACGAGGGCCGTCAGGGCGATATGTGCGGACATGAGGTCAGTCTGTCGCAAGCAGGACGACTTCCAGGGTCCGGGGGCCGTGTACGCCCTCCACTCGGTCCAGTTCGATGTCACTCGTGGCGGAGGGTCCGGAGATCCAGGTGAGCGGCCGGGTGGGGTCGAGGCGCTCCAGGGCCAGCGGGACGGAGTCGACGACCTGGCCGGGTACGCGGACCACGCAGACGTGGTGGTCGGGGACGAGGGTACTGCGGCGGCGGCCCTGGCCGGGGCCGCCGTCGAGGACGAGCGTGCCGGTCTCGGCGACGGCCAGGGCGCAGCCGGTGACGACGCTGTCGATCCGGTCGAGGTCGCGCAGGGTCAGCGCGGGGCGTTCGTGGACGCGGGTCGCCTCGGCGGCGGCCAGCCAGTGGGCCGGGAGGCCGGGCGGTACGAGGACCCGTTCCGTGCCGTGGGCGGCGAGCAGTCGCGCCAGCAGGAGTGCCAGGCCGTCCTCGTCGGTGCGGTGGACGAGGGCGCGGTAGTCGGCGAGGTTCCGGGCGAGCAGGTCCGCCGTCCCGGCCGGGGTGCGGGTGCCGTGGACGCGCAGGTAGTCCCGGGGGACGTCCGCCGCGTACGCGGGGCCGGGCGGGCCGGTCTCGCCCTGGGCCCGGCGGATGCGCGCGAGGATGCGTTCCCGGGTGCTCATGCGTCCCCTCTTCCGTGGTCGTGCCGGCGCCACCAGTCGCGGAAGGGCTCGGGTGGGAGTTCGGGGAGCTCGCGGCTGTCGGTCCAGGCTCGGCCGGCGCCCGGCAGGCGGTGGGGATGGAACCGGCGGGTGCGGGCGAGAAGGCGTTCGCCGGCGCGGAGGGCGGCGGGGTGGTCGAGGGTCCAGCGGGCGGCGCGCATGGCGGCGCGTTCGGCGGCGTGGCCGCGGGCGGGGCGGATGCGTACCCGTACACCGTCACGTGTGACATTGCCGCCCTGGACCACGCGCTCGCGCAGGTGCACCAGGACCTCGGGGATGTCGATGGCGACCGGGCAGACCTCGTAGCAGGCCCCGCACAGGGTGGAGGCGTAGGGCAGCGAGGCGTCGATCTCGCTCCCGGTGCCGCGGAGTTGGGGGGTGAGGATCGCGCCGATGGGGCCGGGGTAGACGGATCCGTACGCGTGGCCGCCGGCGCGCTCGTACACGGGGCAGACGTTGAGGCAGGCCGAGCAGCGGATGCAGCGCAGTGCCTGGCGGCCCACCGGGTCGGCGAGGGTGTCGGTGCGGCCGTTGTCGAGCAGGACCAGGTGGAAGGCTCGGGGGCCGTCGCCGTCCGTGGTGCCGGTCCACATGGTGGTGTACGGGTTCATCCGCTCGGCGGTGGAGGAGCGGGGCAGGGTCTGGAGGAAGATCTCCAGGTCGCGGAAGGTGGGGACCACCTTCTCGATGCCGACCACCGAGATGAGGGTCTCGGGGAGGGTGAGGCACATCCGGCCGTTGCCCTCGGACTCGAAGACCACGAGGGTGCCGGTCTCGGCGACCATGAAGTTGGCGCCGGAGACGCCCACCTTGGCCCGGAGGAACTTCTCGCGCAGGTGCAGCCGGGCGGCCTCGGCGAGTTCGGCGGGGGCGTCGCCGAGGTCCTCGGGGGCGGGGCGGCCCCAACGGCCCATCTCCGCGCGGAAGACGTCCCGGATCTCGGCGCGGTTGCGGTGGATGGCGGGGACCAGGATGTGGGAGGGCCGGTCGTGGCCGAGCTGCACGATGAGTTCGGCGAGGTCGGTCTCGTAGGCGGCGATGCCGGCGGCCTCCAGGGCCTCGTTGAGCCCGGTCTCCTGGGTGGCCATGGACTTGACCTTCACGACCTCGCGCTCGCCGGTGGCCAGGACGAGGCCGGTGACGATGCGGTTGGCCTCGTCGGCGTCTGCGGCCCAGTGGACCGTGCCGCCGGCCGCGGTCACCGCCTCCTCCAGCTGGAGGAGGTAGTGGTCGAGGTGGCGGAGGGTGTGGTCCTTGACGGCCTTGCCGGCGGCGCGCAGCCGCTGCCAGTCGGCGAGTTCGGCGACGGCCCGGGCCCGTTTGTCGCGGATGGTGTGGGTGGCGTGCCGGAGGTTGGCGCGCAGGGTGGTGTCCCGGACGGCCTCGCGGGCGGCGTCGGGGAAGGCCGGCATGCCGAGGTAGGTGGCGCCGCTCATCGGTGGTCCTCCCGGGTGCTCGCCAGGATCTCGGCCAGGTGCAGGGTGCGCAGCGGGGCGCCCCGGCGGCGCAGCGTGCCGCCGAGGTGGGCGAGGCAGGAGTTGTCCGCGCCGCAGAGGACGTCGGCGCCGGTGGAGAGGGCCGCGCGCACCTTGTCGTCGGCCATGGCGCCGGAGACGTCGGGGTTCTTGACGGCGAACGTGCCGCCGAAGCCGCAGCATTCCGCGGCGCCGGGCAGCTCCCGCAGGTCCAGTCCCTCCACCGCGGCGAGCAGGCGCCGGGGCCGGTCGCCCAGGCCGAGGCTCCGGAGGCCGTGGCAGGACGGGTGATAGGTGACGGTGTGCGGGTAGTACGCGCCGACGTCGACCGTGCCGAGCACGTCGACCAGGAACTCGGTCAGCTCGTACGTGCGGGGCGCCAGGTCCGCGGCCAGTTCCGCCAGTTCGGTGCCGCGGCCCTCCTCGGCGGCCCGGCGGCCGATGCGGGGGTAGTGCTCGCGGAGCATGGCGGCGCAGGATCCGGAGGGGGTGACGACGTGGTCGTAGCCGGCGAAGGCGTGCGCGGTGCGGCGGAGCAGGGGTTCCGTCTCGTGCCGGTAGCCGGTGTTGTACTGCGGCTGTCCGCAGCAGCTCTGCGCGGCCGGGAAGTCGACGCCGATGCCGAGACGCTCCAGGAGCCGGACGACGGCGGTGCCGGTGCCGGGGTGGAGCGCGTCGTTGACGCAGGTGACGAAGAGGGCGACGCGCATGGGCCGGAGCATAGCGAGCGGGCGGGCGGCGGGACGGGGTGTCCGCGGGCCGGATGCGGGGGTGTCCGCGGGCGGATGCCGCGCGGGGGCCGGCGGGGACCCGGCGGGGTCCCGGATGTCCGGCGGGCGTCGCCCCGGGTGTCCGGGGCCGGGGGTGCATGGGGCAGACTCGGCCGGGTGAAGAAGTTCTCTGTGATTGGCATCGGGGCGGGCGACCCCGACCACCTGACCCTCCAGGCGGTCAAGGCGATCGGGGCTGCGGACGCGTTCCTCATCCTGGAGAAGGGTGAGGAGAAGGCGGACCTCACGGACCTGCGGCGGGAGATGCTCGCCGCCCACGCCCGGCCGGGGCACCGGCTGGTCGAGGGGCGGGACCCGGACCGGGACCGCACGCCGGCCGAGTACGCGCCGACCGTGGACGGCTGGCGCAGCGCGCGGGCCGGGATCTTCGAGCGGTTCATCGCGGAGGACCTCGCCGACGGCGAGACGGGCGCGTTCCTGGTGTGGGGCGACCCGTCGCTGTACGACTCCACGCTGGCGATCCTCGACGAGGTGCGCGGGCACGGCCGGGTGGAGTTCGAGCACGAGGTGGTCCCCGGCATCAGCAGCGTGTCCGCGCTGCTGGCCCGGCACCGGACCAACCTGAACCGGGTGGGCCGGCCGGTGCAGATCACCACCGGGCGGCGGCTGGCGGAGGGCTGGCCGGAGGACGTGGACGACGTGGTGGTGATGCTGGACGCCCGGCACGCGTTCACGAAGTACCTCGACCAGGACCTGTTCATCTACTGGGGGGCGTACGTCGGGACGCCGGACGAGATCCTGGTGTCCGGGCCGCTCGCCGAGGTGTCCGGGCGGATCGAGGAGCTGCGGACCGAGGCGCGCGCCCGCAAGGGCTGGATCATGGACACGTACCTGCTGCGCCGCCCGTGACGCCTCAATCCGGCATGTGACACTGCACGGTGACATTGCACGGGGCCCCCGGTCGCGCCGCCGCGCGGGGGCCCTGTGCCGTTCCTCCCGCGCGTCAGCGGCCCAGGAGCTCACCGAGTCCGTCGGCGAGGCGCTCGTACTCCTCGGGCCGGTTGTAGATCTGGCCGCACAGCCGGATCCCGCCGCCGCCCTCACGCGGCCAGATCAGCACGCGGATGCGCAGCCGGGCCGCGATCTCCTCCCGCAGCGCGCGGGCCTCCTCCACGGTCCCCGCGGTGCCGGCCGGGAGCAGCAGCGAGCGCATGGCCAGGCCCTCGGTGTACGGGAGCGGCCGCAGCCCCAGGCGTTCGGCGAGCAGCGCGCTGCCGTGGGCGGCCAGCGCCGCGTTGTGCGCCCGCACCTTGGCCGCGTCGAGGCGTTCCAGCAGGTCCAGGCCCTCGGGGGCGGCCAGCCAGGAGGTGTACTCGTCGGTGGCGCGCCACTCCACGGAGCGGGGGAAGCCGTGGTGGTCCTCCCAGGAGGGCACGAGCGGCCGGATGGCGGCGCGGTGCGCGGGGGCGACGGCGAGGACCGCGGTGCCGGGCGGGGCGTAGGCCCACTTGTGGAGGTTGCCGAACCAGAAGTCGGCGCCGCCGGCGAGGGGGTCGGGGAGCATGCCGGGGGCGTGGGCGCCGTCGACGACGGTGGTCACGCCGCGTTCCGCCAGCTCGGCCAGCAGCCGGGGGCCGGCGACCAGGCGGGCGGTGGGCGAGCTGATGTGGTCCAGCACGGCGACCCGGGTGCGCGGGGTGAGGGCGGCCAGGACGGTCTCGCGGACGGCGTCCTCGTCGGGCAGCAGCGGGTCCAGGGGCACGGTCCGGAGCGGGGCGCGCCGGGCGGCCGCGGCGCTGACGGTGCCGTAGCCGTGGTCGGTGACCAGGATCTCGTCGCCCTCGGCCAGGGCGAGGGAGTTCATGACGATGTTGGCGCCCTCGGTGGCGTTGGCGACGAAGGCCAGCCCCTCGGGGTCCGCGCCCAGGTGTGCCGCGACGCGGGCGCGGGCGGCGGCCACGCGGTCGGGGGCGGTGATGAAGAAGGTGTCGGGGTCGGCGTCCTGCTCGGCGCGGAAGGCGGTCTGCGCCTCCTGCACGGGCAGCGGAACGGCTCCGAAGGAGCCGTGGTTGAGGTGGGACACCTCCGTCGAGAGCCGGAAGAGGGCGCGTCCTCCGGGGAATTCGGACGGGGACTGCGGCTCGGGCACGGGGCCTCCTGAGGTCGTCGCGGGGTGCGGTCCCCGCGCTCCCGCGATCATGCACGGCGGGCGGGCGCGGACGGAAGACCGTCCCCGCCCGCCCGGGTGCGCTGCCGCCGCGTTCCGGCCGACGGGCCGCCGCCCGTCAGCGCCGCCCGCTCGTGGCCGCGTAGTACTGGAGGTCCTGGACCTGGACCACGTGCCGCGCCTCGTACGGCAGGGTCACGGAGGCCACGGTCTTCCCGCCGCGCGTGGCCGTGGCGGTGCTGGTGCCGGCGCGGAGCGGGAACAGTTCGGCGTGCCGGACGGCCGGGGCTCCGTAGCTCCTGGTCACACCGCCGACGGTGGTGCGCACGGTGGCCGGCGCGGTGAGGAAGCTGACCACCTCGACCGTGTCGCGCGGCGGGGCGGTGCCCCGGCGCGGCGCCATCAGCAGCACCTGCTTGCCGGTGGGGTCCGCGCCCGCGAACTGCACCCGCGAGGTGAGGTACAGCGTGTCCCGGACGATCCGGGGCCAGGATCCGGTCTTGAAGCGGACCAGGTAGTAGGAGGACAGGTCGAGGTAGGCGTGGCCGTTGTGCAGGGAGGGGGCGAAATGGCTGCCCTCGCTGTAGTCGTTCCACGTGGTCAGCTGGACCCAGTCGGCGCCGTCGGCGATGGCGTGGTTCCAGGTGGACCGCAGGGTGGCGGTGTTGCCCGCCTCGTCGTAGACGCCCTGGTTGGGGCGGGCGTCCTGGACGGAGACCGGCTGCATCCAGATCTTGCCCAGGCCGTGGGCGCGCTTCGCGTCACGGGTGGCGCTCTCCTGGCCGACGTAGCTGCGGCTGCCCCACTCGGAGAAGCCGTAGCTGATCGGCGCGAACTCCCCCGAGTGGGCGCCGTAGTCGAGGAAGAGCGGGACCAGGGCGGTCCTGATGCCGTGCCGGGAGCTCAGGGAGTCGATGACCTGCTTCCACCAGGCGGGTGTCTTGGCCTCGGCCTTGAAGGGCGAGACGACCAGCCGGCCGTCGGACAGCCGGTGGGCGGCGGGCGACTTCGCCAGCTGGGCCAGGGAGTTGGCGAGGCTCGCCGGGTCCGGGTTGATGGAGGTCATGTCCGGCATGAGCATGATGCGGAAGCCGGGGTCGACCGACTGGGCGGCGCGCAGCAGCATGGTGGTGCGCTCCCAGTTCTTGCCGGACAGGGAGAGCATGTCGACGGTGAAGCCGTCGAGGCCGGCGGCACGGGCGGTGCGCACTTCCTGCTGGAGGTTGGCGAGTTCCCAGTTGCCGGTCTTGGGCAGTACCGGGAGCGGCCGGTCGCGGAGCAGGCCGCCGTAGCGGGCGTGCTTGCCGCTCTCGCCCGCGGGGTTGAGGTAGTTGCGGGTGTAGTAGTCGGTGGCCGAGCCCGCGTTGTCGAGGGACAGCGGGTACGGGGTGAAGTAGTGCGCGAAGACCAGGCGCTTGCTCTTGCGCAGGGTGGCGGGCGAGGGCATGTCGAAGGGCAGCGCCGCGCTGGGCCGCCAGTCGTCGGCCGGCCGCCCGGTGGGCGGCCTGGTGGAGCCGCCCTTGTTGCCCGCGGGCGGGGTGGGGCGTGATGCGTCGCCGGCTCCGCCGGCTCCGGCACGGTCCGTCACCGAGGGCCCGGCGGACCAGGGTTCACCGATCTGGGGTGCGGTGCTCTGCCGGCTCCCGCCCGCCTTGAAGGGGTCCCAGGCGATGCCGGTGGCCGTGAAGACGCCGACGAGGAGGAAGCCGGAGATGAGGAGCGCCAGCAGGGGCCGCCGGGCGCGGAAGCCGCGGCGTCGCCGGTGCGTTAAGGGTCTCTTGGACCGCTGGGCGCTCATCGTTCGTCCCTCCAGGTGAATATGCCCCGGCCGGGACATGGACAGCAGTAGAGCCCATTGACGCCATCCGGACAACCGTTCTCCCCGGTGTCGGGCCCCGGCACGTACGTCACACGCATCACTTCGCCTACGTCCCGTGCCGTTCCCGGCAGGGCCCGGTGGAGGCGTGGGCGGCCGGCTCTGCTGCCGCCCGGGGGGCATCTTCGCAGGGGCCGGTGTGAGGGCCGCGTAAGGAACAAGTAGGGGTGTGGCCTGCCACTTTGGCGTGGGGCGGGCCGTTGTCCGCCGGTCGCGTCCGGTGGTGCGCGGGGGGCTGCCGTGGTTGCGTGGAGGAACGCGGGGTAGACGCGGCGTCGGACCGGTGTGCCGTGCGCCACGGCGGAGGGGTGCCGTGCGCCACAACGGTGGCGTGTGGCGGCCCGTCGGGTGTGTTCCGTGGCCGTGCGGGTGCGCCGGGCGGTACGGGTGTGGTGCGCGGGTACCGAGGTGCCGCATGGGTACTGAGGTGCCGCACAGGTGCTGATGTGCCGTACGGGAGTGCCGTGCGGACGTACGGGCGAGCCCTGCGGCCCTACGGGTGGTGACGTGCGGCCCCTACGGGCGTCGCGCGGTCCGAAGGCAGGCTGTGGTGGCCGGGGACGAGGGAGGCGGAAACGTGGCGGGAGCCGGAGGTACGGGGGCCGGGGGCGCGGCAGGCGCGGCGGGCGGGCCCCTCGCGGGCCGGCTGCGGGCCGGGGCCGCGGCGGCCGGGATGCGGGCCGGGGCGGTGGCCTCGAACCTGTGGGACGCCACCGGGCCCCGGCGGCCCGACGCGCACGGCGGCCCGGTGGCGTGGCGGGGCGCGGTGGGCCGGTGGGACCGGACGCTGTTCGACGCGGTGGCCCGGCGGCACTGGCCGGGCGGCGACCTGGTACTGCCCCGGCTGAGCCGGGCGGCCAACCACGGGATGCTGTGGGCGGGCGGCGCGACGGCCCTCGCGCTGTTCGGCTCGCCGCGCTCCCGGAAGGCCGCGCTGCGCGCGATGTGCTCCCTGGCGGTGGCCTCGGCGACCATCAACACGGTGGGCAAGTGGTCGGTGCGCAGGCCCCGTCCACTGCTGGAGGGGGTGCCGGCGGTACGGCACCTGCGGACCCAGCCCGAGACCACGTCCTTCCCCTCCGGTCATGCCGCCTCCGCGGCCGCCTTCGCCACCGGGCTGACGCTGGAGGCGCCCGCCTGGGGCCTGGTGGCCGTGCCGCTGGCCGTGGCGGTGGCCGCGTCCCGCGTCTACACGGGGGTGCACTATCCCGCGGACGTGCTGGCGGGTGCGGCGCTCGGGGTGGGTGCGGGGCTGCTCGTACGTTCGCTCGCGCGCGAGGGGGACCTCGCGCGCACCGCGCCCGGTCCCGAACGGGCCGCCGAGGCCCCGGCGCTGCACGAGGGCGACGGGCTGACGGTGGTGGTGAACAGCGATTCCGGGACCGCGGCGGACCGGGAGGCCCTCGTCGCCGCGCTGCCCCGGGCCGAGGTCGTGGTGTGCCCGGGGCCGGAGGTGGCCGGGGCGCTGGCGGAGGCGGCCGGGCGGTGCCGGGTGCTGGGCGTGTCCGGGGGTGACGGGACGATGGCCGCGGCGGCCGCGGCGGCGCTGGCGGCCGGGGTGCCGCTGGCGGTGTTCCCCGGTGGCACGCTCAACCACTTCGCCGCCGACCTGGGGATCGCCGGCGCCGGGGACACCGTCCGGGCGCTGGCCGCCGGGTCGGCGGTGCGGGTGGCGGTGGGGCGGTTCACGCCGGGTCCGGACGGGCAGGGGGGCGCGGACGGGCGGTCCGGGTACTTCCTGAACACCTTCAGTCTGGGCGTCTACCCGGAGCTGGTGTGGCACCGCGAGCGCTGGGCGCCGAGGATCGGCTCCGGCCCGGCGGCGCTGCTGGCGGCCTGGCGGGTGCTGCGCGCGGAGCGTCCCGTACGGCTGACGGTGGCGGGGCGGCCGCGGTCGGTGTGGCTGCTGTTCGCCGGCAACGGCACGTACCACGGGAGCGGCCCCACGCCGCGGCGGCGGGTGGGGCTGCACGAGGAGCTGCTGGACGTGCGGATCGTGCACGGCGGCGGGCGGCCGGGGCCGCGGCTGCTGGCGGCGCTGATGACCGGCCCGCTGACGCGTTCCCCGGTGCACACGGCCACCCGGCTGGAGCGGCTGCGGATCTCCGACATCCCGCCGGGCACGTTGCTGGCGTACGACGGCGAGTGGGCGACGGCGCCCGCGGAGTGCGTGGTGGACAAGCTGCCGGGGGCGCTGACGGTCTACCGGCCGGAGTCCTGACCCGGTCGCCGCGCCGCTCCCCCGCTCAGTCGTGCATGGCGTGCGAGGCCTCGACGTGCGCCTCCGGCTCCAGCTGGAGGGTGGAGTGCGCGATGTCGAAGTGGTCGCCGAGGCAGGACTGGAGGCGGCCGAGGAGGTGTCCGTGGTCCTCGCTGCGCAGGACGGCGGCGGAGACGACCACGTGGGCGGTGAGCACCGGCATGCCGGAGGTGACGGTCCAGGCGTGCAGGTCGTGTACGGCGACCACGCCCGGCTCGGCCAGCAGGTGGCGGCGTACCTCCGCGATGTCGGTGTCCTGGGGGGTGGCCTCCAGCAGGATGTGGGTGGCGTCTCGGAGCAGCCCGTAGGCGCGGGGCACGATGAGCAGGCCGATCACGATGGAGGCGACCGGGTCGGCCGCCTGCCAGCCGGTGAGCAGGATCACCAGGCCGCCGATGACGACGGCGACGGAGCCGAGGGCGTCGCCGAGGACTTCGAGGTAGGCGCCGCGGAGGTTGAGGCTCTGGTCCTTGGCGTCGCGCAGCAGGTGGAGGCCGACGGCGTTGGCGGCGAGGCCGAGGAGGGCGATGGCGAACATGAGGCCGCCCTTCACCTCGACGGGTTCGCCGAAGCGCCGGATCGCGGAGTACAGCACCCAGACGAAGATGCCGAGCAGGAGGAGGGCGTTGAGCACGGCGGAGAAGATCTCGACGCGGTAGAAGCCGAAGGTGCGGGCGGGGGTGGGGGCGCGCTGGGCGAGGGTGACGGCGCCGAGGGCGAGGCCGACCCCGACGGCGTCGGTGAGGCTGTGGGCGGCGTCGGCGAGGAGGGCGAGGGAGCCGGACAGGAGGGAGCCGACGACCTGGGTGACGGTGATGGCGAGGCTGATGCCGATGGTCCACAGCAGGCGGGAGCGGTACGCGCCGCTGAGCGTCCCTGCGGCGGAGGGCACCCCGTGGTCGTGGCTCATGATCACCATCGGACCACGGCGGGGCGGCGCTGTCGCGGCGGCGGGGGCCGGGGTACGCCCTTCGGGGGCGGGCGCCGGGGGCACGGGCGGCGGTGCCGCGGGTACGGGCGATGGTGCGGCGGGTACGGGCGGCGCCCGGGAGCCCTGGAACCCGGGAGCCCGGACGGCTCAGCGGGCCCGGACGGCTCAGCGGGCCCGCAGCGCTGTGGCCAGCTGGGCGCGCGAACGGACGTTGAGCTTCTGGTAGATGCGGGTGAGCCGGGCCTCGACGGTCTTCACGCTGAGGAACAGCTTGGCGGCCGCCTCCTGGTTGCTGGCGCCCTGGCCGACCAGCAGCGCGAGGGTGAGCTCCGCCTCGGTCAGTGCGGCGGCGACGGGCGTGTCGAGGGGGCCGCCGGGGGCCGGGCGCGGGGCCGGGGTCTCGCGGGCCAGCTCGGCCCAGGGCTTGGCGCCGGCGGTGGTGAAGACGTCCGCGGCCTCGGCGAGGGCGGTGCGCGCGGGCGCCTTGCGGCGGCGGCGCCGTTCGACGCGGGCGAGGGCGAGCAGCGTACGGCCCCGCTCGACCGGCAGCTCCAGCTCGGCGAAGCGCTGTGCGGTGTCCGTGAGCAGCCGTACGGCGGCCTCGGCGTCGCCGCCGGCGGACAGCAGCAGGCCTTGGGCCCGGTCGAGGGCGGCGATGACGGCGGGGCGGCCGAGGTCGACGGCGACGGCGCGCCAGCCGGCGACGAGTCCGGCGGCCTCGTCGAGGGCGTCGGCGGCGACGAGGGCCTCGGCGAGTTCGCCGTGCCAGCGCAGGATGGAGGGGTCGACGACCTGCTGGGCGGCCTCCAGGTCGGCGACCCGGCGGAGGGTGGCGACGGCCTTGGCGGTCTCGCCCATGGCGAGTTCGACGGTGCCGAGGGCGTAGAGGCTGCGGGAGAGGAAGACCTGGTCGCGTTCCTCCTCGGAGGCCTGGATGCCGCGGCGGGCGTACCCGGTGGCGCGGGCGAAGCTGCCGCCGGTGGCCTCGGCCATGGCGGCGACGTACCAGGCGGGGCCGGGTGAGAGGCCGGCCTCGATGGTGCAGGCGAGGGAGCGGCGGGCCCAGGCCATGCCGGCGTCGCAGCGGCCGCGGCGGAGTTCGACCTCGGTGAGGCTGCGGAGCACCTCGAAGACGTCCTCGCAGGAGCCGGTGCGTTCCACGGCGGGGAGCAGGGCGAGGAGCTGCTGCCGGGCGTCGTCGAGCCAGTCGTCGAAGAGGGCGTGGCGTACGGCGAGGTAGCGGGGGGCGTTGCGCAGGCCGATGGGGACTTCGGGTGACGGCAGGGCGAGGGCTTCGGCGAGGATCGTCTCGGCGCACGGGTCGCCGAGGATGCGGCCCATGCGGGCGCGGACGGTGAGGGCCATGGCCTCGGCGACGGTGTCGCCGCCGCGGCGGGCGAGTTCCCCTGCTTCGGCTGCGGCGGCGCGGGAGCGGACCGGGTCGCCGTCGCTGAGGTTGAGCTTCCAGGCGACGCGGAGCTGGACGAGGGCCTGGAGTGCGGGGTCGCCGGCGGCGTCGAGGGCGGCGTGGGCGAAGGTCTCGTCGAGGTCGGCGAGGGCCTGGCCGGCGGCGTCGATGACGGCGAGGCGGGCGCGTACCCGGTCGGCGGGCGAGGCGTCGCGGGCCAGGACGGCGCGGGCGGCGCGGCGGGCGAGGTCGGCGCGGCCGGCGCAGCCGGCGTCCTCTGCGGCGGCGACGAGCCGGGCGAGTTCGGCGCCGGGCCGGTCGGCGGGCGTGCGGTCGGCGGCGAGCATGCCGAGTTCGGCGGCCAGGGCGCGGTTGCCGCGGCGGCGGCAGGAGGCGGCGGCCTCGGAGACGGCGGCGGCGAGGTCCTCGTCGGGGGTGTCGACGGCGAGGGCGCGGTGCCGGGCGGCCTGTACGGGGTCGTCGTCGGCGGCGGCGAGGGCTGCGTGACCGGCGGCGCGGTCGGGCCAGCCGGCGTCGGCGGCCAGGACGCTGGGCAGGGCGCCGGCGGTGAACTCGACGGTGCCGTCCTCGGCCACGGTGACGAGTCCGGCGTGTTCGGCGGCGGCGAGCTCGGCCTCGGCGTCGGGGCGGCCGGCCCGGCGCAGCAGTGCGGTGGTGGGGCGGGTGGCGAGGGCGGCCAGCAGCAGGGTGGGGCGGGCGGCGACGGGGGCTTCGGCGAGGAGCCGGCGGGCGACCTCGCGGGCCTGCCCGGAGACGGGCAGGGTGTCGGCGTGGTGGACGGGTTCGCGGGACTCGGCGAGGGAGTGGCCGAGGGCGAGGGCGAGGCGGGGGTTGCCGCCGCTGGCGCGGTGGATGCGTCCGGCGAGGCGGGCGGGCAGGCCGTGGCTGACCAGCAGTTCCGCGACCTCGTCGGCGCCGAGGGGCGGGATCGCGGTGCTGCGGGTGCCGGGGCCGCAGAGGGCCTCGGCGACGGGGGCGCCGCTGCGGGCGCATTCGGCGACGAGGGTCCGTACCCGGGGCGGGGTGAGGCGGAGGGCGAAGCGGAGCAGGTCGACGCTCTCGTCGTCGAGGAACTGGGCGTTGTCGACGACGACCAGGACGGGGGCGGTGACGGCGAGGTTGCGCAGCACCTCGACGATGGCGAGGCGGAGGGCGATCCGGTCGCGGCCGGCCCGGAGGTCGTCGGTCTCGCGGCGCAGCAGGGCGACGGCGGTGCGCTGGGGTCCGGCGAGCCGGTCGAGCACGGCGGCGGGCACGGCGGTGAGGAGGGCGGCCACGGAGGCCTCGGGTATGTGCCGGTCGGCGGCCTCGGGGTCGAGGCGCAGGACGGTCTCGCCGCGCGAGCGCGCGGCCGCTGCCAGCGCGGTGAGGAGCGCGGTCTTGCCCGCTCCGGCCGCACCGGTGAGGGCCGCCCGGCCGTGGGTGTGCAGTGCGCGGTCGACCGCCGCGATGAGTTCCCCACGTCCGACCGGCGCGTCAGCGTTCCCCGTCGCCGCCACGCACAGCCTCCAGCCTCTCGGTCGTTTCCTGTGCCTTTCCTGTGACCGCTGAGGATACGAGGTCGGTGGCCGGGCGGGACCGGAGTGTGACGCAGAAATCAGGCGGCGGTCCGGGCATGCCTCCGGACCTGCCGGTACGAGACGTACCTGCAGGTCCGGGGCTGCTGGGTCCGGACCGGCCCGGTGGGGACGGGCGGGTCCGGGGGGTGTCCGGTGTGGGGTGCCGGACTTGTGGGGGTTTTCCTTCCGCTGCGGTGGGGCTGGGGATGCAGCGGGCCGGTTCCCCCCGGACCCTCCTCTGGGTTCCCGGGGGGCTGCCGGGCCTCTTAGAAGGTCAGGCTCCAGGAGTCGATGTAGCCGGTGTCGACCGAGGCCACGTCCTGGACCCGCAGCTGCCAGGTGCCGTTGGCCGGGATGGCCGAGGCGTCGACGGTGAAGGTGGTGATGAGGTTGTCGGTGCCGTCGTTGGACGAGTTCTGCAGGCGCTTGACGGTGCCGTTCGGGCCGACCAGGTCGACGACCAGGTCACCGCGGTAGGTGTGCTTGATGTCCACCGCGACCTTGAGGGTGGCGGGGGCGTTGCCGGTCAGGCCGGTGACGCTGATGGACGAGGAGACGGCGCCGCCGTTGTCCGGGATGTTCACGTCGGCGGTGTTGCTGAAGGTGCCGCCGGGGGTGGTGCCGCCGGAGACCGCGGCCACGGTCTTGGCCGCGTCGGCCAGGCCGGCGCCGCAGCCGCCGGTGCAGGTGCCGGCCAGCGGGCGGGCGTTGGTCTTGATGGCCGACTCGATCTGGGCCGGGGTGAGGGCGGTGTTGGCCGACTTCATCAGCGCGGCGAGGCCGGCGATGTGCGGGGCGGCCATGCTGGTGCCCTGGTAGGGCTCGTAGTTCTCGGTGCCCGGGGAGGTGGCGCCGGCGTTCAGCGTCGACCAGATGCCGTTCTCGGGCGTGGTGATGGTGCCCGGGGTGTCGGTGGCGCGACGGGTCTCGCCGCCGGGGGCCGCGATGTCGATGATCGAGCCGTAGTTGGAGTAGAACGACCGGTCGCCGGTGCGGTTGGTCGAGGCCACGTTGATCACGTTGTTGCAGCTGGCCGGCGAGAAGCCGCTGGCGTCGGCGTTGCTGTTGCCGGCCGCGACGACGACGGTGGTGCCGCGGTTCACGGCCGCGTTGATGGCGTTCTGGTACGTGGCGGTGCACGCGCCGGAGCCGCCGAGGCTCATGTTGATGACCTTGGCCGGGGTCGGGTTGGCCGGGACGCCCGAGACGGTGCCGCCGGAGGCCCAGGTGATGGCGTCGACGATGTCGGAGGTCGCGCCGCCGCACTTGCCGAGCACGCGGACCGGCTGGATCTTGGCGCCGTAGGCGATGCCGGCGACACCCTTGCTGTTGTTGGTGGCGGCGGCGATGGTGCCGGCCACGTGGGTGCCGTGCCAGGAGGAGTCGCTGGCCTTGGAGCCGGTGCCGCACTCGCCCGCGGCGCTCCAGTCGCCGGCGTCGGCCGGGTTGCTGTCGCGGCCGTTGCCGTCACGGGCGGCGGTGGAGCTGGTGATGAAGTCGTAGCCCGCGACCACGTTCGAGGCGAGGTCGGAGTGGGCGACGTAGCCGGTGTCGATGACCGCGACGGTCACGCCGGAGCCGGTGGTGGTGTCCCAGGCGGCGGGAACGTTCATGCCCGCGGTGGCCTCGAAGAGGTCCCACTGCTTGGTGTACTCGGTGTCGTTCGGGGTCGCCATCGCGTAGGCGCGGCCGTCGGGCTCGACGTACGCCACGTCCGGGTCGGCGCGGAACTGTGCCATGACGTCCGCGACGTCCTGCGGGGCGAGCTTGCCGCCGAGGTCGACGAGGGCGGCACCGGTGCCGAGGCGGCGCTCGAACGAGACGTCCTCGCCGGCCTTCGAGCCCTTGGCCTTGGCGTCGGCGGCGGCGTCCGCGTTGGAACGGGACTCGGTCGCGCCGGACTTGTAGCCGACGATGAGGTTCTCGACCGGCGCGGTGGGGAGCGGGGCCGGGGTGGCGGTGGGGGCGGTGGCCGCCGCACGGGCCGCCGCCGGGTTCGCCAGCGCCACGGAGGTGGTGGCCGCGGTGCCGAGGAGCGTGGCGGATATCGCCACGACGGTGATGAGCCTGCGCCTGGATGCGTGCAAGGTGGGATCCCTTTCGCGGGCCGCCGGTTCCGGGCAGGCCGGATCGGCGGATGGTGCATGTGTGGGAGGTGGATGCAGTGGTGCCGTGGTCCTGGCCGCGCGGCGCGCCCGATGCCGGGGTGAGGCGGCGCGTCGTGCGGTGGTGCCCGTGGAGCGGTGCGCGCGGCGCGCTGGGGGCCGTGGTGGGGCCGCGCGTCGTGCGGTGGTGCCGGTCGTGCCGGTGGTGCCGTGGTGCGGTGGTGCCTGTGCGGGCCGGGGCGCGCTGCTCACGCGTCCCGGGCTCCGCTGCTCACCTGGCTGCCGCCGCCGCGACGATGGGGCGGGGGCAACGTCGGCTGTCGTCGATCCACCGGGGGAACGGGTTCACGCCATGTGGGGTGGCGGACTGACCGTCCGGCCGGTGAAGATCGCCGGTGGTCAGACAGTAGGCAAAATGCAGATGAACCCGATACGGGGAAAACCCTTGTCCGGCCCCTGCGCGTACCCCTCGGGGCCCCTCGCCGACGTGACGGACGATGACCCCAACACCCGCTCTGACATGCGACGTTGGGGCCTACCGACCCCTCACACAGGGCACATTGGTCCGGTCCAATAGGGCGAGGGTCGGGCAGGGCGGAGGGGTGGATTCAGGCCGGTTCGAGCGAGGGTCCAGCAGGGCGCGAAGAGGGGCCTCATCGGAACGATCCGGGCATATGCAGTCGCTCCCAGTGGAACGGAACGAGTCAGCCGGACGGGCGCGGATGGGGCGCGGCGGGACCCCGGACGGGACGCCGAACGGACCCGCGCCGGGCGGTAGTGGGGCCCGTGATGTACGGGCAAAGCGCTTGACGCGTCATGGCACCCCCGGCCCCCTCCCCCTTGGCCGCCCTGGTGGTGGCCCCGCCCCAGCACCGACCGGCCCACTACCCCACTCGGGCCGCCAGCTCCTCGATCAGGCCGGCGACGGCCTCCGGCCGGCGGAGGGTCGGGAAGTGGTCCGAGCCCGCAAGGCGGACCAGCCGGCAGCCCGGGATGCGCGCGGCCATCTCCTCGTTGCAGCGCACCACCTCGGGCTGGTCGAGCTCCCCCAGCGCCAGCACGGTCGGCGCGGCCACCTCGCCGAGCCGGTCGAAGACGGGTGCGTCGGGAACCTGGTGGGGGTGGTTCGTGAACCAGCCGCGGAGTGCGGCGCGCAGAGCCGCGGCGGCGTGCGGGTCGCCGTCGGTGCCCGCGCGGCCCCAGATCCCGAGGCCCAGCGCGACGATGCCCTCCGTGTCGCCGGCCGTGGCGAGCCGCTCCAGTTCCTGGACGAAGCCCGCCGGCTCCAGCCCCTCGTACCCCGTCACACCGGGCACGAACAGCGCGAGGCCGGCGACCCGGCCGGGGTCTGCCACCGCCAGGCTCAGCGCGGCGGAGCCGCCCATGCTGGAGCCGGCGAGCACGGCCCTGCGGGCCCCGAAGTGGTCCAGCACCGCGGCGAGATCGGCGACGGGGGAGTACCGGGCGGTGGGTGCCGGGGAGCGCCCGTAGCCGCGTACGTCGTAGCGGATCACGCGGTGACGGGCGGCGAGGCCGGGCAGGATGCCGTCCCAGAGGGAGGAGTCGCCCACCCCCGGGTGGAGCAGTACCAGCGGGGTGCCCGCGCCCCGGGTGTCCTCGGCCCACACCTCGTCCGTGCCGCTGACCTTCACCATGGATTCCATGCCGCCAGTCTCTGGCGGCATGCGGCGGCGCGCCAGGCCGCCCCGCGGTACGGGCCGGGCGGCATGGCGCGAAAGGAGCCGTACGCGCAGCCGTATGCGCAGCCGCCCAACCCGCCCTCCACCCGTCCCGTCAGGCGCCCTGAATGTGAAAGTTGAAGTCAACGTGCCCGAGGGCCGTCATCAGCCGCAGCCAGACGGGCAGCAGCATCTCGGTGCCGCGGGCGGTCTCGATGCCGCCGAGGTCGATGATGCTGCGGTCGGGCCAGCCGAAGGAGCGCAGCAGCTCGGTGACGTCCTTCTTGGCGTCGGCGTCGTCGCCGGAGAGGAAGACGTTGTGGTCGCCCTGGATCCGCGACGGGTCGACCATGATCAGCGCGTGCATGGTGTTCAGCGTCTTCACCACGCGCGCGGCGGGGTGCGCGCGCTGGATGCGCTCGCCCAGGCTGTCGGTGTTGACGGGGTCGAGGGAGGGCGGGAAGCCCGCCGAGAAGTCGAGCGGGTTGGCGATGTCGACGAGGACCTTGCCGGCGAGGTTCGCGGCGCCCGCCGCGTCGAGAACGGCGAGGCTCGCCGAGCCGTTGGTGGTGTTGACGACGACCTCACCCTGGGCCGCCGCGTGGGCGAACGTGGCCAGGCGCACGGTGCTGTTCTCGGCCTGCCACTGCGCGAAGGGGGCGAGGCCGCGCCCGTCGGGTTCGGTGCGGGCGAGGGTGGCCTCCGGGTCCCGGGTGCCGACGACCACGTCGTGGCCGAGGGAGACGAGGCGGGCGGCGAGGGTCCGGCCGACGCTCCCGGTGCCGAGGACTGCGTAGTGCATGTTCTTACCCCTTCAGGTTCCGGGGCCCGGACGGACCGGCCCCGCCCGGGCGACCGTACCGTTGTACTGCGCGGACCGCTGGTCGTGGTCCAAGGTACGGGCGACCCGGGCGAGTTCCGGAGGTCCGGCCGCGACACGCCGGGGCCCGGGGGCGCCGTCGCCGCCTCCGGGAGCCCCGCGGTCCTGCCCGCGGCCGGCCCGGTCCTACGGGACCAGCCGGAGCAGTCGGTTCGGGGAACCGGTGCCGGGGCTGGTGACCTTGCCGGTGGTGGCGCCGTTCACCAGGACCGTGGCGACCTGCGCCGGGGTGGCGGAGGCGTGCCCGGCGAGGTAGACGGCCGCGGCGCCCGCGACGTGCGGGGCGGCCATCGAGGTGCCGGAGATGGTGTTCGTCGCGGTGTCGCCGGTGTTCCAGCCGGCCGTGATCGAGACACCGGGGGCGAACAGGTCCAGTACGGCACCGTAGTTGGACCAGGAGGCCTTCGCGTCGGAGCTGTTGGTGGCACCGACGGTGAGGGCCTCGGTGACCCGGGCGGGCGAGGAGTTGCGCGCGTTGACACCCGAGTTGCCCGCCGCGACCGCGTAGGTGACGCCGTCCGCGATGGAGTTGCGCACCGCGTTGTCGAGCGCGGTGGAAGCGCCGCCGCCGAGCGAGAGGTTGGCGACGGCCGGGGCGCCCGCGGCATGGTTCGCGGTGACCCAGTCGATGCCGGCGATGACGCCCGCGGTGGTGCCGGAGCCGTTGTCGTCCAGCACGCGGACGGCCACGACCTTCGCCTTCTTCGCCACGCCGTACGTGGTTCCGGCGATCGTGGTGGCCACGTGGGTGCCGTGGCCGTTGCCGTCCTGCGCGACGGAGTCGCCCTCGACGGCGTCGTAGCCGTTGACCGCCCGGCCGGCGAGCTCCTGGTGCGAGATGCGGACGCCGGTGTCGATGACGTACGCGGTCACGCCGGAGCCGGCGCTGTCGGGGTAGGTGTACGTGCCGGACAGCGGCAGGTTCGGCTGGTCGATCCGGTCGAGGCCCCAGGGGGCGCCGGTCTGCGTGGCGTCGGCCCTGACGATGCGGTTCTGCTCGACGGAGGCGACCGCGGGGTCCGCGGCCAGCTTCCGGGCCTGGGCGGCGCCGAGGGTGACGGCGTACCCGTTCAGCGCCGCGCGGAAGGTCTTGCGCACCTGGCCGCCGTGCCCGGATATCAGCCGGTGGCCCCGGTCGGAGGCGGGGGTGAAGCCCGCGCCCGGCTTGAGGGTGACGATGTAGCTGCCGGGGACCGCGTCCGGCGAGCCGGCCCCGAGCACGGTGCCGGCGGCCGTGGGGGCGGCCTGCGCGGGCAGCGTGGTCAGGGTGCCCAGCAGGGCCGTGGCGGCGGCGGTCGTGACGGCCACGGCGATGCGTGTCTTGGTGCTGCGGGGGAGTGCCATTACGAGGGGTCCTCCTCATGGGCGGCGCACACCCGTGTGCGGGGCGGCGCTGGTGGGGGTGGGTCGTGCGGGGTCGCACAGTCGGCCGCGAGCCGGATGCCTCCGGTCGCGGCGTGATCGTCACCGTCGCCCATCGGGTGAGGCGGGGCAAGGAAGTTGACGCCTTTTCACACTCGGGTCACACGACTGCCATCCCGCCGCGACAGTCCCCCGCTCCCCCGCCCCGCGACCGTGACGCACGCCACCAACTCCGTTACCCGAAGCGGGTGTTCGGACCGGCTCGCCGGAGCGTGGGGGAACCTCACCGAAGAGCAGTACGCGCGGTACGACGCCCTCGCCACCCTCTTCGACCACGGCGAGGACCACCTCCTCTTGTCGATCGGCCACCTGGTGCAGCGCACCCGACGGCAGTCGCAGGAGTCGCAGGAGTCGCAGGGTCCCCAGGAACAGCCGGAACCCGAGGTCCGGGTCGACCCGGATGACGGCCTCCTCCAGTGCGCCGAGCACGGCGGCGGCACCTCCCAGGGGGCGGAACTCGGGACTGATCACCCTGCCGGCGGCGACGGGCACCTGCTCCTGATCTCGCGCAGGACGGCGGCTTCGGAGCCCGGAGGACGCTGGCACCCGTCGCCGGTCGCAGGGCTCACGGACCCCCCGCCGAAAACGCGATCATGCTCGTCGGCCACCCTGACCCCCGCCCCGGACGGCCGACCCACGGAACGGGGGCGACCCAGCACCCAGACGGTCACCCGGAGTGACGACGGGGTCGTTCGGGCCCGGGAAATCGCCGGGGCGGTGCGTACACCTGGCCCTTTGCGGCTCCTCGGGGACACTGGAAGAGGCTCGACACCGGAGGCCGCCATGAGCACACCGTCCCCCTTCCGCATAGCCGCCGTCCTCTCCCCCGAACACCGCGAGCGCCTGATGGCCCTGGCCCGCGAGGTGAACTTCCCCGCGGGCGCCCGGATCTTCGACGAGGGGACCCCGGCCGACCAGTTCTGGATCGTCCGGTCCGGCACGGTCACCCTGGAGATGAACGTCCCCGGCCGCCGCCCCGCCCAGATCGAGAGTCTGGGACCGGGCGAGCTGGTGGGCTGGTCCTGGCTCTTCCCGCCGTACGTCTGGCAGCTCGGCGCCGAGGCGATGACCCCGGTCCGCACCCATGCCTTCGACGGGGTGGCGGTCCGCATGCTGATGGACGCGGACCCCGCCTTCGGCTCCGCCATCGGCCACTGGGTCGGCCGGGTCCTGGCCCACCGCCTCCAGGTGGCACGCGTGCGGCTGCTGGACCTGTACGCCCCGTACAGCAGCGCCCGCTAGCCGGGTGGGGCCGCCCGCCGGCGTACGGCAGGATGGAGGGCATGACCGAGATCCGCACCCCCCGTCTCCTCCTGCGCCGCTGGCAGGAGGACGACCTCGTCCCCATGTCCGAGATCCACGCAGACCCCGAGGTCATGCGGTGGATCGCGGACGGCTCGACGCGCGACCTGGAGCAGACGGCGGACGCGATCGAGCGGTGGGAGGAGGAGTGGGACGACGAGGGCTTCGGGCTGTTCGCCGTGGAGCTGCTCGGCTCCGGTGAGCTGATCGGGTTCACCGGGCTGTCGGTCCCGGACTTCCTGCCGGAGGTGCTGCCCGCCGTGGAGATCGGCTGGCGGCTGGGCCGGCCGTTCTGGGGCCAGGGGTACGCCTCCGAGGCCGCGCACGCCGCCCTGGAGTTCGCCTTGCAGGACCGCGGCCTGGACCGGGTGGTCAGCATCTGCCAGCCCGGGAACCGCGCCTCGGAGAACGTGATGCGCAAGCTCGGTATGACATTGCAGCGTGAAACCGTACACCCCGCCTACGCCCACGCCCTGCACGTCTACGAGATCGACCTCACCGAGTACGTGGGCTGACGTCGGGGCAGTCGGGGAGGACCGAGCCGTCTGCCGCGAGGGCCCGGTCGTCCCCGTTCAGGATCGGACTGTGCCGAGCCGCTCGGAATCCCGGGACGGCGCGGCCGTGAACCCGTGCGACCCGCCACCGCCTCCCCCGCCACCGCCTCCGGCGTGGGCGGAGCCGGTGCCGAAGGGGGGCCCGTCCCAATGGCGGTCCAGGCCGGCACCGCGCCCAGCGAGAGCACGTCGGCCGCCGGCCCGATCGCGCCGGCCGGCACCGGCTCGGAGGCCATGAAGCCGAAGGCGATCACGCGGGGCGCGTCGGCGGACAGCAGGACGTCCCCGGGTTTGAGGTCGCGGTGCGCCACCCCGGCCCGTGGATGGCGCCCAGTGCCTCCGCCGGCTCGGCGCCGAGCGCGAGGACCGGTCCGGCGGGCCAGGGGCCGTACGCGTCCACCGCCGCCGCGAGCGGCAGCCCCGGTACGTCCCGCCGGCGACCGGCCGGGGTACACCCGGCCCATGCCGCCCGCGCCCAGCCGCGCGACGATCCGGCACGGACCGGCCCCGGGCGGGGTGCGCCCGGAAAACACTTCGTCCGATGTCGGGATCCGTGCGTAGGGTCGGCGCCATGGGCAAGCCTCTGATCGCGATCCTGACCGGTGCCGGCATCTCCACGGACTCCGGGATCCCCGACTACCGGGGTCCCAACGGCCTGTGGCGCCGGGAGCCGGGAGCGGAGCAACTGGTCACGTACGACAGCTACATGAGCGATCCGGACGTGCGCCGCAGGTCGTGGCGGATGCGTCAGGAGATCGGCGCGCTCGGGGCGGAGCCCAACGCGGCGCACCTGGCGATCGCGGAGCTGGAGCGCAGCGGCACCGCGGTGCGGGTGCTCACCCAGAACGTCGACGGGCTGCACCAGCGGGCGGGGCTGTCCGAGCGGAAGGTGCTCGAACTCCACGGCACCGCACGGGCGGTGACCTGTACGCGGTGCAACGCACGGTCCTCGATGGACGAGGCGCTGGGGCGGATCGAGGCGGGTGAGGAGGACCCGGCCTGCCGGTCGTGCGGCGGGATCCTCAAGGCGGCGACGGTGATGTTCGGGCAGGCCCTGGACCCGGTGGTGCTGGGGCAGGCGCTGGCGATCGCCAAGGGCTGCACCGTGTTCGTGGCGGTGGGCAGCTCGCTCCAGGTGCAGCCGGCGGCGTCCCTCGCCGGAGTGGCCGCGGAGCACGGGGCCCGGCTGCTGATCGTCAACGGCGAGCCGACGCCGTACGACCCGCTGGCCGACGAGGTGATCCGCGAGCCGATCGGGGAAGCCCTGCCGGAGCTGCTGCGCCGGCTGGTGGCCTGAGCCCCGGGGGCGGCCCCAGGGGGCCGGTCCGAGGGCCGGTCCGCCGGGCGCAGCGGGGGCGGGCCGGTACGGTGCCGGCCCCCGCTGCCCCGCAGGTTCAGTCCCGGCCGCCGCCGAAGGCGTCGAGGATGCCCTCGGCGGCCAGAGTGGCCGTCAGCTCCCCGTCCCTGAGCCGCCGTTCGAGGTCGGGGGCGAGGGCGCGGACGGCCGGGTGGGCGCGCAGCCGGCCGAGCAGTTCGTCCTGGACCATCGCCCAGGCCCAGTCCACCTGCTGCGCGCTGCGCTTGGCGTCGAGCCGGCCGCCCGCGTCCAGCACCTTGCGGTGCTGTTCGAGGCGCTCCCAGACCACGTCGAGGCCGGTGGACTCGCGGGCGCTGCAGCTGAGCACCGGCGGGGTCCAGGCGGCGTCGGCCGGGTGCATCAGCCGCAGCGCGCCCGCGAGTTCGCGGGCCGCGGCCCTCGCGTCGCGCTCGTGCGGGCCGTCCGCCTTGTTCACCGCGATCACGTCGGCGAGTTCCAGGACGCCCTTCTTGATGCCCTGGAGCTGGTCGCCGGTGCGGGCGAGGGTGAGCAGCAGGAAGGTGTCGACCATGTTGGCGACGGTGGTCTCGGACTGGCCCACGCCGACGGTCTCGACGAGGACCACGTCGTACCCTGCCGCCTCCATGACCACCATGGACTCGCGGGTGGCCTTGGCGACCCCGCCGAGCGTGCCCGCGCTCGGCGAGGGCCGGACGAAGGCGGCGGGGTCGACGGCGAGCCGCTCCATCCGCGTCTTGTCGCCGAGGATGGAGCCGCCGGTGCGGGTCGAGGACGGGTCGACGGCGAGCACGGCGACCCGGTGGCCCAGCCCGGTGAGCAGGGTGCCGAAGGCGTCGATGAAGGTCGACTTGCCGACGCCGGGTACGCCGCTGATGCCGATCCGCCGGGCCCGGCCGGTGTGCGGCAGCAGCTCGGTGAGGAGCCGCTGGGCCAGCACCCGGTGGTCGGGCCGGGTGGACTCGACGAGGGTGACGGCGCGGGCGATGAACGCCCGCTTGCCGTCGAGCACGCCCTTGACGTAGGCGTCGAGGTCGATGGCCACGCGCCGCGCCTACAGCTCGTCGTGGCCCAGTGCCGCGCCGAGCCGCGTCACCAGGTCGTACGCCGCGTCGGGGATGACGGTGCCGGGCGGGAAGACCGCGGCGGCGCCCATCTCCAGCAGCGTGGGGACGTCCTGAGGGGGGATCACCCCGCCGACGACGACCATGATGTCGTCGCGCCCCTCGGCGGCCAGCTCCTCGCGGAGCGCCGGTACGAGGGTCAGGTGGCCGGCGGCCAGGGACGAGACGCCCACGATGTGGACGTCCGCCTCGACCGCCTGCCGGGCCACCTCGGCCGGCGTCTGGAAGAGGGGGCCGACGTCGACGTCGAAGCCCAGGTCGGCGAAGGCGGTGGCGATCACCTTCTGGCCCCGGTCGTGTCCGTCCTGGCCCATCTTCGCGACGAGGATGCGGGGGCGGCGGCCCTCGGACTCCTCGAAGCGGTCGACCAGGGCGCGGGTGCGGTCCACGTGCGGCGACTCCCCTGCCTCGTTGCGGTACACGCCGGAGATCGTACGGATCTGGCCGGCGTGGCGGCCGTACACCTTCTCCAGGGCGTCGGAGATCTCGCCGACGGTGGCCTTGGCGCGGGCCGCGTTGACGGCGAGGGCGAGGAGGTTGGACTCCAGGCCGGTGCCGGACCCGCGGCCGGCGGCCTCGGTCAGCGCGGTGAGGGCGTCCTGGCAGGCCCGCTCGTCGCGCTCCTCGCGCAGCCGGCGCAGCTTCGCGATCTGCTGCGCGCGCACGGAGGAGTTGTCGACCTTGAGGACCTCGATCTGCTCGTCGTTCTCGACGCGGTACGTGTTGACGCCGATCACCGGCTGGCGTCCGGAGTCGATCCGGGCCTGGGTGCGGGCGGCGGCCTCCTCGACGCGGAGCTTGGGGATCCCGGCGTCGATGGCCTGGGCCATGCCGCCGGCCGCCTCGACCTCCTGGATGTGCTGCCAGGCGCGGCGCGCGAGGTCGTACGTGAGCTTCTCGACGTACGCGCTGCCGCCCCAGGGGTCGATGACCCGGCAGGTGCCCGACTCCTGCTGGAGCAGGAGCTGGGTGTTGCGGGCGATGCGCGCGGAGAAGTCGGTGGGCAGTGCGAGGGCCTCGTCGAGGGCGTTGGTGTGCAGCGACTGGGTGTGGCCCTGGGTGGCGGCCATGGCCTCGACCATGGTGCGGGTGACGTTGTTGAACACGTCCTGCGCGGTGAGGGACCAGCCGGAGGTCTGCGAGTGGGTGCGCAGGGACAGCGACTTGGGGTTCTTCGGGTCGAACTGGCGGACCAGCTTGGCCCACAGGAGGCGGGCCGCGCGGAGCTTGGCGACCTCCATGAAGAAGTTCATGCCGATCGCCCAGAAGAACGACAGGCGGGGTGCGAAGGCGTCCACGTCGAGGCCGGCGCCGCGGCCGGCGCGCAGGTACTCGACGCCGTCGGCGAGGGTGTAGGCCAGCTCCAGGTCGGCCGTGGCCCCGGCCTCCTGGATGTGGTAGCCGGAGATGGAGATCGAGTTGTAGCGCGGCATCTTCTGCGAGGTGTACGCGAAGATGTCGGAGATGATCCGCATCGAGGGCCGGGGCGGGTAGATGTAGGTGTTGCGGACCATGAACTCCTTGAGGATGTCGTTCTGGATGGTCCCGGCCAGCTTCTCGGGCGGTACGCCCTGCTCCTCGGCGGCGACGATGTAGAGGGCGAGGATCGGCAGCACGGCGCCGTTCATCGTCATCGACACGGTCATCTTGTCGAGCGGGATGCCGTCGAAGAGCTGCCGCATGTCGTAGATGGAGTCGATGGCCACGCCCGCCATGCCGACGTCGCCGGTGACGCGCGGGTGGTCGCTGTCGTACCCGCGGTGCGTGGGCAGGTCGAAGGCGACGGAGAGGCCCTTCTGGCCGGCCGCGAGGTTGCGCCGGTAGAAGGCGTTGGACTCCTCGGCCGTGGAGAAGCCCGCGTACTGGCGGATGGTCCACGGCTGGTTGACGTACATCGTCGGGTAGGGGCCGCGCAGGTACGGGGCCGCGCCCGGGTAGGTGCCGAGGAAGTCCAGGCCCTCCAGGTCGCGTCCGGTGTACAGCGGCTTGACGCCGATGCCCTCCGGGGTCTCCCAGAGCAGGTCCGAGGCGCTGGAGCCGGTGGTCTCCTTGACGGCGGCCGACCACTGCTCCTCGGTGACCTCGGCGGGTGCGCCGTCGCCGAGCGGCACCTGCGAGAAGTCGGGGATCTGCATCATGCCGCAACTCCCAAGCGGTCGAGGATGGAGGACAGGACGGCCACGGCGTCGCAGCCCGCGAAGATCCGGGCGTCGACGTCCGCGTGCTCGCCGCGGCCCGCGAGGTGCACCTCGCGTGCGCCGGCGGCCTTGAGGGCGCCCGCGACCGCGGCGGCCTGCTCCTCGTAGAGGGCGTCGCTGGAGCACAGGCAGGCGATCTCGGCGCCGGAGGCGGCGAAGGCCGCGCCGGCGGTCTCCGCGTCGACGGAGGCCGGGTCGTGGACCGGCTCGATGCCGCCGGCCTGGAAGAGGTTGGCGGCGAAGGTGGCGCGGGCGGTGTGCGCGGAGGCCGGGCCGAGGGCGGCGATGAACACCTTCGGGCGGCTGCCGGTGGCGGCCAGGTGGGCGTCCGAGCGGGCGCGCAGGGCCTCGTACGCCTCGTCGCGGCGGACCCGCGGCAGGCCGCCGGAGAGCGGGCGGGGCGCGGGGTCGCGCTCGACGGGCTTCTCGGCGAGGTGCGGGAACTCGCTGACACCGGTGACGGGTTCGCGCCGGGTGGCGAGCTTGCGGGTGCGGGCGGCCCAGGTGGCGGCGATGCGGTCGCCGAGCAGGCCGGAGGCGAGGGCGGCGGCCTGGCCGCCGGCGGCCTCCAGCTCCTGGAAGAACGCCCAGGCGGCCTCGGCGAGTTCGTCGGTGAGCCGCTCCACGTACCAGGAGCCGCCGGCCGGGTCGGCGACGCGGCCCAGGTGCGACTCCTCCAGGAGGATGGCGGAGGTGTTGCGGGCGATGCGGCGGGCGAAGGCGTCCGGCAGGCCCAGTTCGTGGTCGAAGGGCAGCACGGTCACGGAGTCGGCGCCGCCCACGCCGGCGCCGAGGGTGGCGATCGTGGTGCGGAGCATGTTCACGTACGGGTCGCGGCGGGTCATCATCACCGGCGAGGTGACCGCGTGCTGGCGCTGGGCGCCGGCGTCCCCGGAGCGGGCACCGCAGACCTCGGCGACGCGGGCCCACAGGCGGCGGGCGGCGCGCAGCTTGGCGATGGTGAGGAACTGGTCGGCGGTGGCAGCGTAGCGGAACTCCAGCTGGCGCAGGGCCGCTTCGGCCGGCAGTCCGGCCTCCGTGAGGTGGCGGAGGTAGGCGACGCCGGTGGCGAGGGAGGCGCCGAGCTCCTGGGCGGCGGAGGCGCCGGCCTCGTGGTACGGCAGGGCGTCGACGGTGAGGGCGCGCAGGCCCGGGTACTCCTCGTGGCAACGCCCGGCGAGCGCCACGGCGGCGGTGGGGTCGGGCGTGCCGCCGGTACGGGCGGCCAGGCCGAGCGGGTCGGCGCCGAGGTTGCCCCGGGCGGCTTCGCGGGCGACGCCGCGGGCCTCGTACAGGGCGAGCAGCGCGGCCGCGGCGGCCGGGGTCTCGGCGCCGGCGTCCAGCACCACGGGGGCGAGGTCGAGGTAGACGCCGTCCAGGACCGCGGGGAGCGCGGAGACCGGGAGGTGCGCGCCGCCGAGGGTGAGCCAGAGGGAGGTCACGCCGTTCTCGAGGTCGGCGAGGACCGCCTCGTTGGCGGGGCCGGGCTCGGGGCGGTCGTGGCGCTGGCGCACGTCCCAGCCGCCGACGGGCCGGCCGCCGCGGACGAACGGCGCGAAGCCCGGGTATCCGGTGGCGGGTGCGGTGTCGCGGGGCGTGTAGAGGGGGCGGGCGGTGAGGCCGTCGTCCAGCGGGGTCGCCAGTGCCTGCTCGGCGGCGTCGCCGGACACGTCCTTGCCCGCCTTGCGCAGCACGCCTTCGACCAGGCGCTGCCACTCGTCGTGGGTGGCGTCCGGGAACTCGGCTGCGAGCGAGAGCCCGTCATCGGGCAGAACCGTCATGCCCTGGATGCTAGGGGAAAGGCACTCAGTGCCATGAGAGGCCGCGCGTGTGACCTTCCCCTCTCCGGAGGCCCTTCGGACCGGCTCCGACCTGCGATGGGGGCCCAATTGACCGGTTCTGTTGGTTAATGGGCGTTAACCGCTCGGGGCGGTCCGGAACGGCCCGGTGCGGGACCGGAGCGGATACGGTCCGGCCCCGACGCGGGTCCGCCCCGGCCGGCACGGGGCCGACCGGGGCGGGACGCGGAGTCCTCAGACTCAGGCGAGCGAGGCGATCGCCTGGTTGAAGGTGGCCGACGGGCGCATCACGGCCGCCGCCTTGGCCGGGTCGGGCTGGTAGTAGCCGCCGATCTCGGCCGGGGAGCCCTGGACCGAGTTCAGCTCCTCGACGATGGTCTGCTCGGACTCGGCGAGGGTCTTCGCCAGCGGGGCGAAGGCCTCGGCGAGCTGGGCGTCGTCGGTCTGCCTGGCCAGCTCCTGGGCCCAGTAGGTGGCCAGGTAGAAGTGGCTGCCGCGGTTGTCGATGCCGCCGACGCGACGGGTCGGCGACTTGTCCTCGTTGAGGAAGGTGCCGGTGGCGCGGTCGAGGGTGTCGGCCAGGACCTGGGCGCGGGCGTTGCCCGTGGTGGTGGCCAGGTGCTCGAAGGAGGCCGCCAGGGCGAAGAACTCGCCGAGCGAGTCCCAGCGCAGGTAGTTCTCCTTGACGAGCTGCTGGACGTGCTTCGGGGCGGAGCCGCCGGCGCCCGTCTCGAAGAGGCCGCCGCCCGCCATCAGCGGGACGACCGACAGCATCTTGGCGCTGGTGCCCAGCTCCAGGATCGGGAAGAGGTCGGTCAGGTAGTCGCGCAGCACGTTGCCGGTGACGGAGATGGTGTTCTCGCCGCGGCGGATGCGCTCCAGGGAGAACTTGGTGGCCTCGACCGGGGACAGGACCTTGATGGTCAGGCCCTCGGTGTCGTGCTGCGGGAGGTACGCGTTGACCTTCTCGATCAGCTGCGCGTCGTGGGCGCGGGTCTCGTCCAGCCAGAACACGGCCGGGTCGCCGGTGGCGCGGGCGCGGGTGACGGCGAGCTTGACCCAGTCCTGGATCGGCAGGTCCTTGGTCTGGCAGGCGCGGAAGATGTCGCCCTCGGCGACCTCCTGCTCCAGGACGGTGTTGCCCTCGGCGTCGACGACGCGGACGGTGCCGGCGGCGGCGATCTCGAAGGTCTTGTCGTGGGAGCCGTACTCCTCGGCCTTCTGCGCCATCAGGCCGACGTTCGGGACGGAGCCCATGGTGGACGGGTCGAAGGCGCCGTGCGCCTTGCAGTCCTCGATGACGGCCTGGTAGACGCCCGCGTAGGAGCTGTCCGGCAGGACGGCGAGGGTGTCGGCCTCCTGGCCGTCCGGGCCCCACATGTGGCCGGAGGTGCGGATCATGGCCGGCATCGAGGCGTCGACGATGACGTCGGACGGCACGTGCAGGTTGGTGATGCCCTTGTCGGAGTCGACCATCGCGAGGGCCGGGCCCGCGGCGATCTCGGCGTCGAAGGAGGCCTTGATCTCGTCGCCCTGGGGCAGCGAGGCGAGGCCGCCCAGGATGGCGCCGAGGCCGTCGTTCGGGGAGAGGCCGGCGCCGGCCAGGACCTCGCCGTACTTGGCGAAGGTCGCCGGGAAGAAGGCGCGGACCACGTGGCCGAAGACGATCGGGTCGGAGACCTTCATCATCGTGGCCTTGAGGTGTACGGAGAACAGCACGCCCTCGGCCTTGGCGCGGGCGACCTGCGCGGTCAGGAACTCGCGGAGGGCGGCGACGCGCATGACGGACGCGTCGACGACCTCGCCGGCGAGGACCGGGACGGACTCGCGCAGCACGGTCACGGCGCCGTCGGCGGCGACGTGCTCGATGCGCAGCTTGCCGTCGGCGGCGATGACGGAGGACTTCTCGGTGGAGCGGAAGTCGTTCACGCCCATGGTGGCGACTTCGGTCTTGGAGTCGGCCGACCAGGCACCCATGCGGTGCGGGTGGGTCTTGGCGTAGTTCTTGACCGAGCCGGGCGCGCGGCGGTCGGAGTTGCCCTCGCGCAGGACCGGGTTGACGGCGCTGCCCTTGACCTTGTCGTAGCGGGCGCGGACGTCGCGCTCCTCGTCGGTCTTCGGGTCGTCCGGGTAGTCCGGCAGCGCGTAGCCCTGGCCCTGGAGCTCCGCGATCGCGGCCTTCAGCTGCGGGATCGAGGCCGAGATGTTCGGCAGCTTGATGATGTTGGCCTCGGGGGTCTTCGCCAGCTCGCCGAGCTCGGCGAGCGCGTCGGCGATGCGCTGGCCCTCCTCGAGACGCTCGGGGAAGCTGGCGATGATCCGGCCCGCCAGGGAGATGTCGCGCGTCTCCACCGTCACACCGGCCGTCGAGGCGTACGCCTGGACCACCGGCAGGAACGAGTACGTCGCCAGGGCCGGGGCCTCGTCGGTGTGGGTGTAGATGATGGTCGAGTCAGTCACCAGGGTGCTCCGCTCCACGTCTGCGTTCTGCGTCTGCAACATTGCTTGACATCAAGATATCTCGTGATCGGCCCCCTCTCGACAGTGGCCCGGCCTGAGATCCGGTCGAGGATCCTGGACCACGGCCCGCGCGCATCACCCCTTGCCCCGCCCAAGGGGTGGGACGGCACGGCCGGGCGGGCCCTGACCGCCCCTGGGCCGGGGCGGGCATCTCCGCGCACCGTTCGTGCACCGTTCGCCGCCGTAGACTCGGCCGCATGTCCGGTACGTCCGACGCGACGCCCGCGCCCGGCCCGGCGCCCGGTCTCACCACCGGGGCGGTGGCCCGGCGCCTCGGCGTCTCCCCCACCACACTGCGCTCCTGGGACCGCCGGTACGGGCTGGGCCCGGCCGCCCGCGAGGACGGGCGGCACCGCCGGTGGGCCCCGGCCGACATCGCGATGCTGGCGGAGATGTGCCGGCTGACGGCCTCGGGGGTGCCCCCCGCGGAGGCGGCCCGGGCCGCCCGCGCCGCGGCGGAGCCCGCGCCGGGCTCCGCCGGGTCCGGACCCGGCGCCCCGCCCGACCCGGACACCGCACCCCCCACTTCCGCCGAGGACGCCCGGCGGCAGCTGCGCGGGCTGGCCAGGGCGGCCGTACGGCTCGACGGGCCCGCGCTCGACGCCCTGCTCGGCGACTTCGTGAGCCGGCACGGGCTCGTCGCCGCCTGGGAGGAGGTGATGGTGCCCGCCCTGCACGCGGTGGGGCGCAGGTGGGAGTCGTCCGGGGACCGTTACGTCGAGGTCGAGCACCTGCTGTCCTGGCACGTGTCGACCGCCCTGCGCCGCGCGCTGCCCGCCGGGGGCGCCCCCGTACCCGCCGCCGCACCCGGCGCACCGCCGGTGCTGCTGGCCTGTGTGCCGGCCGAGCAGCACACCCTCCCCCTGGAGGCCCTCGCCGCCGGGCTCGCGGCGCGGGGGCTGCCGGTCCGGATGCTCGGCGCGGCCGTGCCGCCCGAGGCGCTGGACGCGGCGGTACGGCGTACCGGCCCCGCCGCGGTGGTGCTGTGGTCCCAGGCCAGGTCCACCGCGAGCCACGCCCTGGCCCGGCACGTCGCCGGCACCGCCTTCGGGGTACGGGGCGCCAGGACCCGCCCCCTGGTCGCGCTGGCCGGCCCGGGCTGGGCGGGCCGCGCCCCCGGCCCCGGCCTGGCCCGTCCGAACTCCCTGCGCGAGGCGCTGGCCCTCCTCACCGGCCTCTGTACCTGACCCGCGGGCCGGCCTCCCGCGGCTGGCCCGGGGTCAGGCATCCGTGGCCGGCAGGCGGCTGCGGAGGCGGTGGAGGCCGCGGCGGGCGTGGCTCTTGACCGTGCCCAGCGGCAGGCCCGTCCGGTGGGCGATCTGGGCCTGCGTGAGGTCGCCGAAGTACGCGAGGGCGAGGACGGCCCGCTGGTCGTACGGCAGCCGGGCCAGTTCGCGGGTGACCAGCAGCCGGTCCAGCACCTGCTCCGGCCCCTCGGGCACGCCCTCACCGGGCGGCAGCGCGGCGCCGGCCGCGGCGACCAGTTCGCGGCGCCGGGCACGGGCGGTCAGCGCGTCGGCAGTGGTGTGCCGGGCGATGCCCACCAGCCAGCCGGCGACGGGCCCGCGCTCCGGCCGGTACCCGGTGCGGCCGCGCCACGCGGCCAGGAAGACCTGCTGGGTCACGTCCTCGGCCTCCCGGGCGTCGCCCAGGACCCGGGCCGCCAGGGCGTGCACGAGACCGCCCCAGCGCCGGTAGGCCTCGGCGAGACACCGCTCGTCCCCGCCGCGCAGCCCCCGGCCGATGTCCTCGTCGGAGGACGCGGGCCCGGCGGGGTCCGGGGCGAGGGCCACAGGAGCCCGCGCCCCCGCGTCGACGGCGTGATCGGAATGTCGCACGGCCATGGCGTGGGCGGCCTTCCTCCCGGGTGGATGCCGCCGGAGGACCTGCCCCCGGCACCTCCAGGCTCCGGGCTGCGCCCTGCGCCCCACCAGCCGCGTCGATCGTGCAGCGTTTCGCAGGGCCGAAGCCGTCAGTCCCGTCCCCGGGCCTCCCGGAAGCGGGCCAGTCCGTCCGCCAGGGTGACGATCGGCTCGGGGTAGCCGCGGTCCACCCGGTCCGACGGGTCCAGGCGCCACGGCTCGTGGACCAGCGACACCGGTACGTCGGCCAGTTCGGGCACCCAGCGCCGTACGTACGCGCCGTACCGGTCGTACTTCTTGCCCTGGAGGACGGGGTTGAGCACCCGGTGGGGGCGGGTGTCGGTGCCGGTGCCGGCCACCCACTGCCAGTTCAGCTGGTTCTCCGCGACGTCGCCGTCGGCGAGCAGGCCGAGGAAGTGCCGGGCGCCCTCCCGCCAGTCCAGGTAGAGGGTCTTGGTGAGGAAGGAGGCGGCGATCAGCCGGCCGCGGTTGTGCATCCAGCCCTCGTGGGCGAGCTGCCGCATCGCCGCGTCCACCACCGGGTACCCGGTGCGGCCCTCCCGCCAGGCGGTCAGGTCCTCCTCCGCCCGCTTCCCGCTGCGCCACCGGTCGTGGCGCGGCCGGTAGTCCGCCGTGGCGGTGTCCGGCCGGGCGGCCAGCACCTGGAGGTGGAAGTCCCGCCAGCACAGCTGCCGTACGAAGGCCTCGGCGCCGGCGCCCCCGCGCGCCCGGGCCCGGTGCACGGCCTCGGCCGCCGACACCGCGCCGAAGTGCAGGTACGGGGAGAGCCGGGACGTGGCGTCGCCGGCGAGGTCGTCGTGCCGGTCCTCGTACTCGTCGGCGTGCCGGGACAGCCAGCCGGTGAGGCGCTTGCGGCCCTCGCTCTCACCCCCCGCGGCGAGCCCCTCGGACACGGAGGCCACGGCGGAGCGGACGGGCACGGCGTCGCCGTCCAGGCCGTCCGGCACCCGTACCGCCCGGGGGGCGGCGAGCGGCTCGCGGGGCCGGGTGGCCTCCCAGCGGCGGTGGTACGGGGTGAACACGGCGAAGTGGTCGGAACCCTGCGGCGTCACCTCGCCCGGCGGCAGCACGGAGGAGACGCCCTCGTGGACGCAGAGCCGGCAGTCCTCGTCCGCCAGGACGTGGCGCAGCTCCTCCTCCCTGCGCCGGGCGAAGGCGGTGTATCCGGCGGCCATGTGCACCTCGGCCGCGCCGGTCCGCCGCACCACGGCGCGCACCTCGGCCGCCGTGTCGCCGGAGCGCACCACGAGCCGGCCGCCGCGGCTGCGGAGTCCGGCGTCGAGGTCGGTCAGGCAGTCCGCGAGGAAGGCGAGCCGGTTGGGGGCGGCGAAGCCGGCCCGGTCCACCGCGGGGTCCCGTACGAAGAGCGGCACGACCTCGTCCGCGGAGCTCAGCGCGGCCCGCAGCGGCGGGTGGTCGTGGACCCGCAGGTCCGAGGTGAACAGCACGACCGAGACGCTCATGGCACCGCTTCCTGGCGACGGGCTCCCGCCGGGCCTTCCGCCGCGCCCGGGAGCCGATGAACTGGGCACCCGTACTTCTTCCGGTACCCGCTCCCCGGATGCACCCGCCGCGCCCCGGTCCACCCGTACGGAGAGCCGGGCCGGCCCTGCCGCGGCCGGTCCACCCCTGCGGAGAGCCGCCCCGGCCCACCTCGCCCGGTCGATCCGCGCACGTGCCGGGCGTCCGCCCGGAGGCGGTCCCCCGGCCTCAGTCCTCCCGGTTCCCGAGTTCGGCGAGGGCGCGGTCGAGGGTGTCCAGGAAGAAGTCGGCCGCGGGCGCGTCGATGCACAAGGGCGGCTTGATCTTGAGGATGTTGAGGTGGTCGCCGGTGGGCTGGACGACGACCCCGAGTTCGAGCATGCGGTCGCACAGCTCGGCGGTCGCCTCGGTGGCGGGCTCCAGCGTGTCGCGGTCGCGGACGAGTTCCAGCCCGAGGTAGAGGCCCGAGCCGTGGACGGCACCGATGGCGGGGTGACGGGCCGCGAGGGCGCGCATCCCGTCCTTCAGGCGGGACCCGGTGCGCACCGCGTTGCCCTGGAGGTCCTCGTCGCGCAGGGCGTTCAGGACGGTGAGGCCGGCGACGCTGGACACGGGACTGCCGCCGGTGGAGGAGAAGAAGTAGCCCTGGTCGCGGTAGCGGGCGGCAACGGCCTTCGAGGTGATCACGGCGCCGAGGGGGTGGCCGTTGCCCATGGCCTTGGCCACGCACACCACGTCCGGCACGACGCCCTGCTGCTCGAAGCCCCAGAACCAGTGGCCCAGGCGCCCGTAGCCGACCTGGATCTCGTCGGCGACGGCCAGTCCGCCGTGCCGGCGCACGGCGGCGTACACCTGGGCGAGGTAGCCGTCGGGGAGGGCGACGCCGCCCGCGTTGCCGTAGTAGGTCTCGCTGAGGAAGGCGGCGGGCGCCCGGCCGGCGGCGGCCAGTCCGTCGATGACGCGGACCGCCTCGGGGGCGTACGCGGCCGAGGCGGCGCCGCGGTGGCGTCCGCGGTAGGGGTTGGGCGAGTCCACGGTGTGCACCCAGTCGGGGCGGCTGTCCAGGGCGTTGGGGTTGTCCTGGAGGGAGGTGGACACGGCGTCGGAGGCGTAGGTCCAGCCGTGGTAGGCCTCGCGCAGGGCGACCACGTCGGGCCGGCCGGCGGCTCCGGTGGCCAGCCGCAGGGCCAGGTCCACGGCCTCGGAGCCGGAGTTGACGAGGAACACGGTGTCGAGGGGGTCCGGCAGCAGCGCGGCGAGCCGTTCCGCGAACTCCACCACGGAGGCGTAGTGGAAGCGGGAGTTGGTGTTGAGCCGGCGGAGCTGGCGGGCGACGGCCCGTTCGACGCCGGGGTGGGCGTGGCCGAGCGGGGTGACGTTGTTGACCATGTCCAGGTAGGCGCGGCCGTCGGTGGACACCAGGTGGTGCCGCCAGCCGCGTTCGATGCGCGGCGGCGCGTCGTAGTAGTGCTCCTGGACCTCGGCGAAGGCGGCGCCGCGCCGGGCGAGCAGGTCCCGGCCGCCGTCCGGGCCCGCGGCGAGCGGGTTCGGGCCGCCGTCCCCGTCGGGGGCGGCCGGGCCGAGGAGGGGTGCCGGGTCGGCGGTGAGGGCGAGCCAGCCGGCCGCGTACTCGGGCCGGACCAGGGCCGGGACCTCGGGGGCGCCGGTCCGGGTCAGGCTCAGGTGGATCCGCGCGCCGGCGGGGAGGGCCGCGAGGAGGTCCCCGGCGCGCACCTGCGAGCCCGGGGCGGGCGCGGGCCGGACCGTGCCGGGCAGCACCAGCCTCAGGACGTGGCTGCCGCAGGCGAGTTCGAGGCGGCCGGGCACGGCGCGGAGCGTCTCGGCGTCGCAGGGGGCCCGGAGTACGGCGGGGTCGGCGAGCCAGAGGTCGGTGCCGGTCGGCACGGTGGCGGGCGACACCGCGGCGAGCACCGGGGTGCGGCTGAGCCGGGGCAGCCCGTACGGGGTGGCGACGGCGGGGGCGCCGGCGGCGAGCAGGGCGGCGGCCAGCCGGTCCTCGGCGCCCTCCTCCAGCCAGGCGCCGTGGTCCATGGCGTCGGCCTCCGGGGAGAGGTCGAGCAGGACGGTGCCCGGCGTGTCCGGGTACGCGACGAGGGGGCCGGCCGGGGCGGGGCAGGGGGCCGGAGCCGACGTGTCCGCGAGACCGAGGGCGGCCTTGACCAGTCCCGTCATCACCGCCGACGGCAGGGCCGTGGCCTGCTCGAAGATGCGCCACTCGCGGTCGAGGGCGGCCAGCGCGTAGGCGTTGCCGGGGTCGACGGCGGCCTGCTGCCGCCCGCTCACGACGAGGACGGCGGCGCGCAGGACGACGAGGGGCCACAGGGCGGCGGCCTCCTCGGCGGACAGCGGGCGGACCTCGTGGAAGGCGCGGACGGCGGGCAGCACGTGGTGGGGCTCCATGCCGTCGTGGTGGAGCAGCGAGGAGAGGGTGACGGCCAGTTCGGCGACGGCCCAGCTCGTGGTCAGGTCGCCGAAGTCGATGATGCCGTCGGGGAGGGGTACGGGGTGCCCGGGGGCGCGGACGAGGTTGTCGTCGGTGAGGTCGAGGTGGACGGCCTGGCGCGGCAGCCGGCCGGCCACCTCCTGCACGTCGGCCCAGGCCTCCCGGGTGGCCTCCTCGACGGCCCGGCGCCGCTCCGGGTCCGGGACGTGGGGCGCGAGCAGGGCGACGACCCGGTCGGCGTACTGCGGGTCCCACTGGAGGACGCGGTCCAGGCCCGGGTGCCGGAAGGCCCGCAGGGCGGTGCCGACCCGGCCGGCCACGCGGCCCATGGCCGCGACGGTGGACGGGGAGAGGTGGCGGCGGCCGGAGAGGGTGCCGCCCGGCAGGTGGCGGAGCAGCCGGGCCGTGACCGGGCCGTCGGGGGTGTCGAGGGTGGTGGTCCGCCGGTTTCCGTGGCTGTCGCGCAGGACGGTGGCCACCCGCAGGTCGGCGCGGGTGGCGGCGATCAGGTCGGCGGCGGTGTCCTGGGCGTCGAGCTCGGCGGCGCCGAAGGCGGCGTTGGCGGCCTTGAGGACGGCGAGGGGGGTGCCGTCGGCGTGGCGGAGCAGGAAGTTGGCGTCCTGCTGGCTGCCCAGGGGCTCGGCGCGGGCGGTCACGCCGAAGCGGTCCGCGGCGGCGCGCTGCGCCTGGCCCGCCGTCACCCGGGGTGCGGGCAGGGCCTCGTGGGCGAAGAAATCGACGGTGGAGGTGGACGGGGCGTCCGGGGAGGTGGACGAGGCGTGCGTCATGCCGGATTCCTGGACTGTCGCGGGGCGGGACACGGGCGCGGAGCGGAGTGGCGGGGGCCGGGGGCGGGGGCGGCCGGCGTGGGCGGTGCCGTCAGTCGACGTCCCAGAGGAAGCGGTGGGTGTGGATGCCGAAGTACGGGAAGCTGTCCACCTGCGCGACGCCCTCGACGGGGCGTACGACGTCGTTGACGAAGTCCAGTACGTCCTGCGGGCGGCGGCACACCAGCTCCGCGAAGAGGTCGTAGGTCCCGGCGGTCAGCACGGTGTAGACGATCTCGTCGTGCCGTGCGAGCGCGTCCGCGACGGCGCGGGGGTCGCCGTCGACGCGGACCCCGAGCAGCGCCATGGCCTGGCGTCCCCTGGCCATGGGGTCGGTGACGCCGACGACCTGCACGACCTTGGTGTCGATCAGCCGCTGGAGCCGCTGCCGGGCGGCGGAGGGCGAGAGGCCCACCTTGGGGCCCAGCTCGGCGTACGGGATCCGCCCGTCGGTCTGGAGTTCCCGCAGGATCGCGCGGTCGGTGTCGTCCACGGTGCCACCTCCTCTGGTGCAGGGCTGCCGGACCATCGAAACATGCGATCGATTCGGTGGCAAGAGGAGGCTTTGACGCTCGATTCGAGCGTGAGTCACACCGAATCGGCACACCCGGCCCGGCGGGTCAGGCCGGGGACGGGCCGGCCGGGGCGCCGGCGCCGAGGAAGGAGAGCAGGTCGACGGGGCCGGGCCGGGCGCTGCCCAGCGCGCTCCGGTGCAGGTCCCGAACAGCGCGCACGGCGGCCCGGGTGACGGCGTCCACGCCGGCCTTGCGCTCGAACCAGTGCCAGTCGCCGTGTGCGTTCACCTCCAGGAACACCGGCTCGCCGCGGTCGGAGAGGAAGTCGAAGGCGCCGTAGACCAGGCCCCAGGAGTCGGCCAGGGCGCGGGCGGCGGCGGCCACGGCGGGCGGGGCCGGGACGTGCCGCACGCCGACCGCGTCGGGACGGGCCCAGATGTCCCGCGGGTCGTCTTTGGCGACCTCGAAGGCGTGCAGCTCCCGCCCGGCGAGGTACACCCGCAGCTCGGTGTCGTGCGGGACGTACTCCTGGAGCACGAGGGGCGTGCCGGGCGGCAGCCCGGGCAGGCCGGCCGCGAGGGAGCCGTGGTCCAGCACGCGCGGCAGGTACCAGGCGAGCCGGCCGGGCTCGGGCTCCACGACGTGCCGGTCGAGGACCTTCAGTACGTAGCGCGGGGCCGGGAGCAGGGCGGCGGCGGCCGCCGGGTCGGTGGTGACAAGGCTCCGCGGGGTGCGCAGGCCGAGGGCGCGGGCCCGGGCCCGCTGGGTCAGCTGGCCGGGGTCGGTGGCGCCGATGGCGGCCGGGGAGGCGAGGGTGATCTGCCGGGCGAGGGCGGTCCACGCGTCGCAGTAGACCATCCGCCCGCCGGCCCCGCCGCCGCCGGCACCGGGGCCCGGCACCCCGCCCGGACCACCGCCCGGCACCTCGTCCTGACCACCGCCCGGCATCCCGCCTGCGGAGGCCGGACCGCCGGCCGGCGCCGACCGCAGCGAGAAGTGCCGCAGCCAGGTGACGGTGGGGGCCAGGCGGCGGCCGCCGAGGGTCAGCTCCCCGTCGGGTCCGACCACCGCCCCGACGCCGGCCAGGCCGTCCGCGTCGAGGCGGTGGACCGGCACGCCGATCCTGCGCAGCAGGGCGGTCATCTCGCCGGCCTCGCGGTCGCCGCGTCTGCTGAGCAGCAGGACGCAGCGCTCAGCCATGGGATCTCGCCAGCAGGGACTCGGCCATCTCCAGCAGCCGCAGCGCCGTGTCGGAGCGCTGGCTGGGCCCGGTGGCGCGCAGCCTGGTCAGCAGTTCCAGGCCGATGGCGGCCTGGTCGGCGAGCAGGTCGAGCAGTTCCACGTCGGCCATCTCGCGCGCCCCGCCGGCCCCGCGGTCGAGCACCTCCAGTACCCCGATGCAGGCGTCGTCACTGAACAGGGGCGCGGCCATGATGCTGTTGGGCACGTAGCCGGTGGACTCGGCCGCCTCGCCGGAGAAGTGCTTGGAGTCGCGGAGGTCGTCGACGAGCATCGACTGCCCGGAGGCGGCCACCCACCCGGCGATGCCGGTGCCCGCGGGGAAGCGCGAGCCGATCAGGTGGTCGTCGCCCTCCCCCGCCACGGCCTCGAAGACCAGGTCCCCGGCCTCGGGGTCGACGAGGAAGATGGAGGAGGCGGCAGCGCCGAAGGCGTGGCGCGCGACCTCGACGATGGACTGGAGCAGGCGGCGCTCCGTGGGCGTCTCGGCGTCAGCGGGCAGTGTCATGCGCACCTCCAAGTCGACCGGCCATGTTCCCGGCGCAGAGGAACAGGACCGTCTTGAGCTGGAACGGGGTGAGCCAGGGGTGCTTGCCGAGGATCAGCGCGCACAGCCCCGAGATGTGCGGAGCGGCGAAGCTGTTGCCGGTCGACCTGATGGTGCCGCCGCCGGGCCAGGCCACGGGGACGCGCAGCCCGCGGGCGTGGAACTCCACGGGCGGCGAGGGGTTGTAGTAGTAGGTCATCGGGTCGTCCTCGTCGTGGCTCGCGACGGAGATCACGGAGGAGAACGACCAGGGGTAGCTGGGCACGGGCCGGTTGTGGGCGGAGACCACGAGCGTGCAGCGGCGGAAGTAGGCGCGGTCGACCAGCTCGTGCAGCTGCGCCGTGAGGGCGGGCCGGGTCGTCGCCAGGCTCAGGTTGATCACGTCGAAGTTCTGGTCGATGGCCCAGGACAGTCCGGCGATCAGCGCCGGGCCGCTGCCCGTCTTTCCGTCGGTGAGCACCTGGACGGAGGTGAGGGAGACGCCGGGGGCCAGCGAGCGGATCACCCCGGCGCAGGCCGTGCCGTGCCCGGCGTGGTCCGTGGGGTCGCATTCCGCCATGTCCACCGCACCGTCGGCGTCCTCGACGGCGGTCACCGCCCGGTCGACCGCGCCGACCAGCGGATGGCCGCCCTCGATGCCGCTGTCGACGACGCAGACGCGGACGCCGGAGCCGTCGGCCCCGCCCCAGGCCCAGTCCGGCGAGACCGCGTCCATCGGCACGGCCGCGAACTCCTCCAGCGCGCCCGCCCTGGTCATCGCCCCCCAGGCCGGCACCCCGGGGGTGTAGGCCTTCGCCGTCCGTCTCCACGGCGGGTCGGTCATCGGTGCTCCTCTCGCTCGGCCAGCCAGGCGCGCACCGTCCCGGCGGGCAGGACGGCCTCCTTCTCGGTCATCGCGGCCAGCGCCCGGCCGGCCGCCGCCCGGGCGCGTACGGGGTGACCGGCGTCGTCCAGGGCCCGGGCGGCCTCGAACCACACGTCGCCGGTCAGGCAGGGGTCGTCGGTGCGGTCCAGGGTGGCCAGCGCTCGGTCCACGGCATCGACCGTCCCGCCGGCGTCCCCGGCCGCGGCCCGGACCCGGGCCAGCAGCGCGAGGCGGACGGCCTGGGCGCGGGTCTCCTGCGGCCGGCCGCCGTCCGGCTCCGCGAGGACGGCGGCGTCGGCCCCCTCGCCGGCGCGGAACCGCTCCCGGGTCGCGTACAGGCGCAGCGTGCCCGCCGTGGTGGCCTGGCCCAGGGCGCCGAGCCCGGCCGCCGCGGCGTCGTAGTGGCCCGCGGCCTCCGGGTGCGCTCCGGCCAGCGACTCGACCAGTCCCGCGGTCTGGTCGGCGGCGATGCCGCCGAGGGTCAGGCCCAGGTCGGCGGAGTGCCGGCGGGCCAGTGCCACGTCCGTGCGGGCCCGGTCCACCCGGCCCGACAGGGCGAGGTGCCGGGCCCGGGTCAGCAGGATGGGCACGAGCAGGCCGCGGTCGCCGTCGAAGCGCCGGGCCAGCTCCTCGCAGAGGGCGAGGGCCCGGGTGAGGGGGGTGGGCGACCACTGGGTCAGCTCGCAGATCGACACGAGGATGCGGTTCTCCTCGTACGCGTCGCCCAGCCCGCGGGCCCGCGCGAGCGCCTCGCGCATGGCGGACTCCGCGGCGCCGATCCGGCCCTCGGCGAAGCTGCGCAAGGAGGACAGCTGGTGGAGCCGGCACCAGGTCAGGTCGTCGTCCGGCGCGGGGGCCGGGCCCGGGGGGTGCGCGTCGGCCGGGCCGGGCGCAGCATCGGCCGGGCCGCCCGAGCGGAGGGCCACCAGCTGCCGCAGCACGGCACAGGTGTCCCTGGTCGGGACGTCCCCCACGCTCCTGCGCTCTGCCTCGGCGACGGCTTCGCGAGCGCTGTCCCACCGGCCCAGCGAGGCGTACGCGTCGGTGATGCGAACGGCGAGGATCCGGTGCTGGGGGTCCCCGTCCGGGGTCAGCGCGCGGCCGCGCTCCATGAGCGAGACGGCGGCGGGCAGGTCGCGGCGGTGCAGGGCCCGGTAGCCGGTGGCCACCAGGGCGCGGGCCGCGCGGCCGGTCAGGGCGGGCAGCCGGGGGTCGCCCGGGTCCGCCTCGGAGAGCAGCCGGCAGGCGGACTCCAGGTGGTGGGCGAGGTCGCCCTCCGCGTCCGGGCCGGGGGCGGGGGCGCCGGGCGGCGGGGCCTCCAGCCGGTCCGCGAGGACGGTGTGCCAGGCGGCGCGCCGGGCCTTGGAGGTCATCTCGTACAGGGTGTCGCGGGCCAGCATGCGGGTGAACCGGTAGGCGCCGGGCGGCCCGTACGGGTGGACGACGCGGGTGGTGAGGAGGCGGGCGAGGGCGTCGTCCACGGCCTCGCCGGTCAGCGTCGGCGCGTCGGCGGCGAGGGCTCGTACGTCCTCGGCGGTGAACGCTCCGCCCACGCCGGCCGCGCGTTCCAGTACGGCGCGGTCGGTGGCCGGCAGCCGGTCCAGCCAGGCGGTCAGCAGCACCCGGATCGTGGTGGGGACTCCCCGGGCGACGGGGCGGTGGCCGGCGAGGTTCTCCAGGAGGAGTTCGGCGAAGAGCGGGTTGCCGTCGCACTCGCGGACGACCCGGGCCAGCGCCTCGTCCGTGCAGGCCCCGTCCTGGGCGGCGACCTCGGTGCGGTCCGCGAGGAGGCCGACCAGCCGTTCGGTGTCGGCCCGGCGCAGGGGTTCGAGCCGCAGGGTCCGGGAGCCTGCGGCGGGCGGCTGCGGGGAGGGGGTCCGGTCGGGGGTGCCGGGCGGCGAGGGGGCGGGGACGGAGCCGGTCGGGTCTGCGCCCGTGCGGCCGGCTGCGGGGCCCGCGCCTGCCAGGGCCCCCGCCCGGGAGCCCGCCTGGCCCGCGCCGGTGCGGGACCCCTTCGGGTCCGCGGCCGAGCGGGAGCCCGCGGGGCCCGCGCCGGTGGAGGATCCCTCCCGGTCCGCGCCCGGCCGGCCGGCCGCCGGGCCCGTGCCGGTGCGGGATCCGCTCGGGTCCGCGGCCGTGCGGGAGCCCGCGGGACCTGCGGCCGCGACGCCGCCCGCCCGGGCCGGCTCCGCGCGGGAGGCCGCCCCGTCCCGGTCCGCCCCGGCCCCGGCCGGGTCCGGCTCCGCGCGGGTCGCGCAGACGACCAGCAGCTCGGTGTCCCGTACGCCGTCGGCCAGTTCGCCGATCGTGCCGAGGAGGGTGGGCCGGGCCCACTGGCAGTCCTCCAGCACCAGGACCGTCGGGGCGCGCCGGCCCAGGGCCTCCAGCAGGCGCCGGAAGGCCCAGCCGATCTCGTCGACGCTCACCGGGAGGCCGCTCTCGGTGCGGAGGCCCAGGGCGACGGCGAGGGCGGCGACGGCGCGGTCGGCGCTGGGCCGGAGGGCGGCCAGCGCGCCGGTGGCCTGCTCCCAGCCGCCGGGCAGGGACCGGACGGCCTCGGCCAGCGGCCGGTACGCGAGCCCGGTACCGTACGGCTGGCAGGTGCCGCGCAGCACCACGGTCTCCGCGGGGTCCGCGGAACGGGGGCCGGGAGGCGTGTCGGCGCGGGGGCCGGGGCCGGCCCGGACCGGGCCGGGGGCCGCCGCCAGGAACTCCCGGACCAGGCGGGACTTGCCGATGCCCGCGGGGCCGATGACGTTGACGAGGCGGCTGCGCCGCTCGCGCCGCACCGCACGGAAGTCCGCCCGCAGCACCCCGAGTTCGGCGTCGCGGCCGACCAGCGGCACCAGGTCCTGCCGGCTCGCGCGGTCCAGCAGCCCCAGCACCCGCCAGGCGGGTACGGGGTCCCGCTTGCCCTTCAGGCTGAGCGGCGCGACGGACTCCAGGCGGACCCCGCTGCCCACCAGCCGGGCGGTCTCGTCGCCGATGAGGATCTCGTGCGCCTCCGCGTGCGACTGGAGCCGGGCGGCGGTGTGCACGACGTCGCCCACCACGCGGGCGGCGCCGCCGAGCGCCCCGGCCACCACGGCCTCGCCGGAGGCGATCCCGCAGTGGATGTCGAGCCGCGCCGCGCCGCCGGCCAGACCGGCCACGGCCTCGCGTACCGCGTACGCCGCCTGGACCGCGTGCAGGGCGTCGTCCTCGTGGCTGACGAACGCCCCGAAGACGGCCATCACGGCGTCGCCGATGAACTTCTCGACCACGCCCCCGCGTTCGGTGACGGCCGTGGTGCACGCCGTGTAGTAGCGGTCCATGGTGCGCCGCAGGGCCTCGGGGTCGAGCGTCTCGGCGAGCACGGTGGAGCCGACCAGGTCGATGAAGACCGCAGTGACGATTCTGCGACTGTCGGCCGCCGGCGCCGCCCCGCCGAGCGGCGTACCGCACTCCGGGCAGAACCGGGCCCCTGCCGGCGCCGGGGTGCGGCAACTGCCGCACCGCGTCCCACCGTTCACAGGAGCTTGAGGTCCTGACCCTCCACGTCCGCGGCCACCGCCTCCAGGCGTCCCTTGACCTTGTTGAGGACCTGGACCTCCGCCTCGCTGAGTTCGGAGAGCACCGACCGCTGTTCTACGGCCAGCAGGTCCACCGGATGTCCGGCCTCGCGCAGCGCGTTCAAGGCATCGAAGGTCATGGCTACCGGCACCTCGTTCCCGTAGTGCGGCCAGTCGAACGTGACGCCGACCGGTCCGATCGAGCGGTCCGCGGCTGCCGCCCCGGGGACGGCGCCGAGGGACCCGGGGGCCTGCTGCGGCTCCCGTTCCTCCGCCGGCAGCGGCGGCCAGGTCCCCTGGACGAGAACGCCCTGGGCGTACAGTCGCGCAATCATTTCCGTGCGGTTCGACGCGCCCGTCCTCCGGAGCATGTTGCACAAATGCGCAGCCACGGTGTGCGGGCTGATGCAGAGATCTTTGGCGATGTGCCGGTTGGACGATCCGGCCGCCACGAGAGAGGCGATCCGTATCTCGCGTCCGGTCAAATCCCTTGCCGCTAATGCGGTGTTCGAAGCGTGGACCTGCATGCGGAATTCGTCACCCACGCAGCCAGAGTAGCCGTGGGCCATGTTCCGGACAAGAAGGGGATATCCAAGAAATCTCGATGAAAGTTTTCGGTCACCGGCGGCGCCACTCTGCCCCTTTTGAGGTCTTTCGCGTGGCCGATTTCCGCCCTCCTCCCGCACGGAGCGATCAGGACCGGCCGATCGCGCCCCGGGACGCCCGGCCCGGCCCCGGATCCATAGTCGATTGAGGGATAGGAACCCGGCGGGCGCCGGAGCAGCCTTCTGGGGTGCACCAACCGGTGATCCCCTCGTCGAAGGAGCGACACATGTCCCACGAGCCCCTGGAAGCCCTGCGCCGCGCCGGCACCCCGGTCGACCTGCTGTCCGAGTCCGAGCGCGAGGTCTTCGCCGCCCTGAGCCCCGACGAGGTCGCCGTCCTGGGCTCGATCCAGGCGCGGCTGAGCGCCGTGTCGGCCGCCGTCGAGGGCCAGCGGGCCGACTCCAACACGAACGTCGTCTGCTGATCCGAGCCCGGCGTGCGCGTCCGGTCCGGCGGCCCCGGCCGCCGGACCGGACGCGGCAGCGCGCCGGCCGCCGTCTGCCCGGACACACAGCGGGAAGGTTGGGATGGAACGGGTCAGCAGATACCTGGTGCTGAGCGACCGTACGTACGCCGACGCCTCGGGCGTCCGCGTGCGCCTGGCGTACAGCACCCGCACCGCCGGCGCCATGGCCGTCGACCTCGCCACGGCCCGCGCCCTGGAGGCCGGCGACCCGGCCGCGCTCACGCCCGCCTGGGCGTCCGCGCTGCGCGCCGCCGAGGTGCTCGTACCGGACGGAGAGGACGAGCTGTCCGCCGTACTGGACCGCAACCGGCGGGCCTCCGCGGACCGCTCGGCGGTCCACCTCGCCCTGCTGCCGACCTCCTACTGCAACATGGGCTGCGCCTACTGCGGACAGGAGCACACGCGCGGCGGCCTGACGCACACCCACCGCAGCCGGGTCCGCGACCGGGTGCTGCGCGCCGTGAACGCGCCGCAGACGCGGAGCGTACGCATCGACTGGTTCGGGGCCGAGCCGATGATGGGGTACGCGGTGATCCGCGACCTGGCACCCCGGTTCGTGGCGGCCGCGGCCGAGCGGGGCGCGGCGTACTCGTCCGTGCTCGTCACGAACGGCTCGCTGCTCACGCCGGCGAAGGCGGACACGCTGATCCGGTCGTGCGGCGTCGACCATTTCGAGATCACGGTCGACGGACCGCCGGAAATTCACGACGCGCACCGGCCACTGAAGAGCGGCCGCGGTTCTTTCTGGAAAATCGTGCGCACCGTCCGTTCCGTCATCGACACACCTGAATTACAGTCTGCTCATTTCACGTTCCGCACGAATGTGGACGCGCACAATCAGGACTCCGTTCCGCGCTATGTCGAGCTGATGGCGGAACTCGGTTTCGCACATCCGAATGTCTCCTTCTCCATCGTTCCCGTGCACTCGTGGGGCAACGACGTGTCGGCGATCGAGGTGTCCAGGCAGGCCTTCGCCGCCCGCGAGGTGGAGTGGTTCCGGCTGCTGCTGCGGCACGGACTGGCCGCGCGGCTGCTGCCGAACACCGCGAAGAAGGTGGTGTGCCCCGCGACGACCGTCTCGGCGGAGATCATCAGCAGTACGGGCAACATCTTCTCGTGCAGCGAGTACCCGCTCGTGCCGGACGCCGAGCGGACCCTCGCCCTGACGCACATCGACCGCGCGGGCCCCGAGCCCGTACGGCCGCGGGGACCCTTCGACGACTGGAACGACGAGATCGGCAGGGGTGCGACCTGGTGCCGGGACTGCGTCTTCATGCCGACCTGCGGCGGGTCCTGCCCCAAGGCCTGGCAGGAGGGCCATCCGCCGTGCCCCGGCTACAAGTTCAACTTCCAGGAGCGGCTGGACCTGGTCGCGGCCCAGTGCGGGCTGAGCCCCGCGGCCGGTGAGCCCGCCGGGGTCCGGTGACGCCCGGGGACGCCGGCGGGGACGCCGGCGGGGACGCTCCGTCCCGTCGGCTCCTCCTCGGGGTCTGCGGCTCGGGGAACGTACTGGCGCTGCCGCAGTACCTGATGGCGCTGCGCACCGGCCTCGGCACCGCCGTGGAGATCCGGACGGTCATGACGCGTTCCGCGGCCGCGATCGTGCCGCCCGCCACCCTGCGGCTGGTGGCCGGGGAGGTGTACTGCGACGGCCAGGACGAGCTGACGGTCGGTCATGTGTCCCTGGCGGACTGGGCAGAGCGGTTCGTCGTGCTGCCGGCCACGGCCAACATGCTCGGCCAGGCGGCGCACGGACTCGCCTCCGGACTGCTCAGCTCGGCGCTGCTGGCCCACGCGGACCCGGTGCTGTTCTTCCCGAGCATGAACAGCCGGATGTGGGAGCGGCCTCCGGTGCGCCGCAACGTGGACCTGCTGCGGGCGGACGGCCACGCCGTGGTGGACCCGGTGCCGGCGGAGGCCTGGCAGATCTCGACCCGGGACGTGCGGAAGAACCTCGGGCTGCCGCCGCCCGCCACGGTGGCCGCGGTCGTCGGCGAGTTCCTGCGCCTGCCGGTCGCCCCGCCCCGGGTGTGACGGTCCGGAGCGACCGCACCCGGTGCCCGGACCGGGCGGATTCCCCAGCACAGACGGAGAAGGAGGAGACGTGGCCGCAGCCGGGCAGAGGTTCCGTACGGCACTCGCGAGCGGGCCGATGGCGGCGCGCGGCTTCCGGCTGCTGCTGGCCGGACAGCTCTCGTCCACGGTGGGCGACTACTGCTACGCCGTCGCCCTGCCGTGGCTGATCCTGTCCGGCGACGGCGGGCCGGTCCTGCTGGGCACGGTCCTGGCCTGCTACGGCATCCCCCGCGTCGTCACCATCCCGCTGGGCGGTGTGATCGCCGACCGGTTCGGCGGGCGGCCGGTGATGCTGGTGGCCGACGTGGTGCGGGCCGTGGCCGTCGGCGTCCTGGCGGTGATGGCGGCCACCGGGACGCCCACGCTTGCCCAGCTGGCGCCCATCGCGGTGGTGCTGGGCGCGAGTTCGGGCATCTTCATCCCCGCCTCGTACACCCTGCTGCCCGCCCTGCTGACCAAGGAGGACCTCGGCCGGGGCAACGCCCTGTCCACGATGGTCAACCAGGTCGGCGGGCTCCTCGGACCGACGGCCGGCGGCGCCCTGGTCGCCGCCTTCGGCGCGGGCCCGGCCCTCGCGGTCGACGCCACGTCCTTCGCGGTGTCGGCGGTGGTGCTGGCCCGGATCCGCACCCGCGCGGACGCGGCCCCCGAGCCGTCCGGGACATCCGACGGGGAGACCGCCGGCGAGGACGACGCACCCGGGGCGAGCTCGACCCGGGGGCCGTCGTTCGGTGAACTGCTGCGCCACGGCAGGCTGTTGCACGTCATCCTGGTCGTCGCCCTGGTCTGCAACCTGGCCTTCAACGGCACCATCGAGGTCGCCCTGCCGGAACTGGCCCACCAGGGCATGGGCGCCACCGGCTACGGCGTGCTGCTCACCTGCCTGAGCCTGGGCGGGCTGGCCGGCTCCGTGGTGGCGGCCCGCAGCCGGCCGGTGGAGTCGCCGGCCTACCTGTTCGCCGTGCTGGCCGTGGTGATGGGCGTGGCCCTGGCGGCCGTCCCGTACGCGGGCGGCCTGGCCGGCGCCGCGGTCTGCGTGTGCGTGTACGCGGTGGCCAGCGGCTGGCAGAACATCGTCGTCGTCACGATGCTCCAGGTGTGGACCCCGCCGGCGCTGATCGGCCGGGTGATGAGCCTGGTGATGCTGGCCGTGATGGGCACGTTCCCCATCTCCGTCGCGGTGGCCGGCTTCGGCGTCCGGCACCTCGGCGCGGCACCGTTCTTCCCGGTGGCGGGCGCGGCCATCGCGCTGGCCGTGCTGTGCGCGCTCACCCAGAAGGCGTTCCGCACGCACCGCTCGGGCACCGAGTACACGGCCCGGGCACCGGCGGGCGGCGCGGCCCCGGCCGCCGTGCCGGCCGGCAGCTCCCCCCGTCCACGGCACGAGAGCAGTCAGGAGTCGCAGCGATGAGCGTGTTCGTTCCGTTGGGCGCCCCGGGGGCACCGCGGGGACGGGAGCGGGGGGCCGCCGAGGTCCCGTACCTGCTGGTGAACCCTCCCGTCACCGACCCCACCACCCCGTACCACTCCATCCCGTACCTGGTGGGCGCCGCGCGCGAGGCCGGGCACGGGGCGTACGGGTGCGTGGACGCCAACCTCGACGCCTTCGAGTACCTGGCCGACCCGGCCCGCTTCGGCGCGGCGCTCGCGGCCGCTCGCCGGACCCGCGCCGCCATCGAGGCCCGGTCCACCGCACCGCGCCGGGACGACGAGATCCGCTACCGGCAGACGCTGGCCGCGGAGGGCCTGACCGACACCGCGGCCCGGGACGCGATCGGCGTCTTCCGCGACCCCGCGCTCTTCTACCACCCGCCCACCTACGCCCAGGCCGTCGCGGTGATGAGCCGGTGGTGGGAGCTGCTGGCGCTGGAGATGCCGCCGGGGGCACCCGACGGGTTCTCGATGCGCGCCAAGTCCACCGTGAACCTGTGCAGTACGGCGGACCTGGCCGACCCGGCGGTGGCGGCGGCCGTCGCCCGCCCCTTCGAGGGCTACTTCGCCGAGGTGTTCGTGCCGCGGCTGCGCGAACGGCCCTGGGCGCTGGTCGGCCTGTCGGTGAACTACACCAGCCAGCTGCCCGTCGCCCTGCGGATGGCCCGGCTGATCCGCACCGTGCTGCCGGACACGGTGATCGTCTTCGGCGGCACCGAGGTCGGTGACGTGGTCAAGTACGCGCCGGACGCCGGGGCGCCGTGGCGGGTCTTCCGGGACGCCGACCTGATCGTGCCCGGCGAGGGCGAGTCGGCGCTGGTCGGCATCCTGGACGCGCTGGCGGACGGGGCGGTCCGGGGCGGCACCGGCTTCGACGGCGTGGGCGGGGTGATGACGCGGACCCGGCCGGTCCCGGAGATCGCGTACGGCAGCGTGGCGGGGCTCGCCGGTCCCGCGTACGACGTGTGGGACTGGGAGCGGTACTGGTCGCCGGAGCCGGTGATCCTCTACAGCCCCACCCGCGGCTGCTACTGGAACAAGTGCACCTTCTGCGACTACGGCCTGAACACCGACCGGCCCACCTCCCCCTCGCGGGAGCGGCCGGTCCCGGCGGTGCTGGCGGACCTGCGCGAGGCCAGCCGGTACGGCAGGACGCTGTACTTCGCCGTCGACGCGATGTCCCCCCGCTACCTGCGCACTCTCGCCGCGGCCCTCGCCGACTCCTCCCTCGACCTGCGGTGGGCGGCGGAACTGCGGCTGGAGCGCACCTTCCCCGAGCGCGCGGTCGGCGAGCTGCTCGCCGCCTCCGGCTGCGTCGCGGTCTCCTTCGGGTACGAGTCGGGCACGCAGCGGGTGCTCGACCTCATCGACAAGGGGGTGCGGATCGACCTGGTGCCGGACGTGCTGGCGGAGCTGGCGCGCAACGGCATCGCGGCGCAGATGATGGGGTTCACCGGCTTCCCCACCGAGTCGGAGGCGGAGGCGCTGGCGACGTACGAGTTCCTCCAGCACCACGACAAGCTGTGGACGACGGCGGGCATCGGGGTCTTCTCCCTGACGCCCGGCTCCATCGTGGCGAAGGACCCCGGCCGGTTCGGCATCGACCTGCTGCCGCTGTCGGCCTCCGACGACATCCGCCGGTACGTGCCCTGGCGGGACCGGGCGTCCGGGGAGGTGCACTGGCCCGAGCCGGAGGACCCGCGGATCCCGCGCGAGTACGTCGCGAGCACCCGCAAGGCGACCTTCGACCGGCCGTTCGTCGGGGGCATCGACTCGGCCCACAGCCTGCTCTACTACGCCCGGTACGGCCGCGGCCTGCTGCCGGAGCCGCCGGCGGAGGGGCGGCGCCGGGAGGAGGAGCCGCGGGTCCGGCTGGTCGGGGAGCCGGTGGTGACGGTGCCGTTCGCCTCGGTGGAGGCGCTGACGGGGGTCGGCGACCTGATGGCGGAGGTGGGACGCCGGAGCCGGGAGCACCTGGACACGACCTCGGGCGCGTACGGGGACTGGCTGGCCGGCCGCGGTGCCGCCCGTCCGGGCTCCTGCGGCGTCCTGGTCCTGGCGCACGGCGAGCTGGTCGAGGTGCCGGCTGGCGTGGACTTCGCCGAGGACACCCCTCTGACCCGGGCCCTCCGCCTGATGCTGTCGACACAGGCCCGCACGTGACCGGGCACGGGACGCCGTAAGCCGATGTCCGAGCCCGGTGCCCGAGCCCGGTGCCTTACCGGGCGGGCGTCACGGTGGGCCCGCGCCCGGCATCACGGCGGGCCGGGCGTCCCGGGGACCCCGGCGCCGGGTCACCACTCCGGGATCAGCGGGGTGTCCGGGCCGTGCCGGCGCCAGGCCTCGGTGAGGCGGACCAGGCGGGCGGGGGCCGCGATGCCGCGGACGGTCGCGATCCGGCCGTCGGCGAGGTCGAACGTGACGGCCCCGATGACCCGGCCGCCGACCACGAAGAGGGCTGCCGGTGCGCCGTTGACCAGCGCGTAGTGGACGGCGGGGGTGCCGCCGGCCAGCCGCCGCTTCGCCGGGGTGGACTTGAAGCCCGCCCGTGCCACGGCGGCGACGCCCTGCGCGGTGTCGAACCGGAGCAGCTTCCGGCTCAGGCCCGCACCGTCGGAGACGGCGGTCGCGTCGTCGGTGAGCAGCACCACGAGCCGGTCGGTGCGGCCCGAGGAGGCCGCGGCGAGGAACTCCTCGACGATCCTGCGGGCGGCTGCCCGGTCGGCCCCGGCGCCGCGGGAGCGCCCGGCGGCGATCCGGGTCCGGGCCCGGTGCAGGTGCTGCTGGCTTGCGGACTCGGTGATGCCGAGGATCTCCGCGGTCTCGGCGTGGCTGTAGGAGAACGCCTCGCGCAGGACGTACACGCCCCGCTCGACGGGCGACAGGCTCTCCATCAGGGTGAGCACCGCCAGGGAGACCGATTCGCGCTGCTCGAAGGTGTCGGCCGGGCCGAGCATCGGGTCGCCGTCGAGGAGCGGTTCGGGCAGCCAGGCACCGGCGGTGCGTTCGCGGCGCACGCGGGCCGAGCGCAGCCGGTCGAGGCACAGGTTGGTGACGACCTTCGTCAGCCAGGCCTCCGGCACCTCGATCCGCCGCCGGTCGGCGGCCTGCCAGTGCAGGAACGCGTCCTGTACGGCGTCCTCGGCGTCGGCGGCGGAGCCGAGCAGCCGGTACGCCAGCGAGGCCAGCCGGTCACGGCCGGCCTCGAACCGGGCGGTGTCGGATCGGTCCATGGGGGGCGCTGTCCACGACGGCCACCCTAACGGGGCGTCCGGTCAGCGGAGTTCGGGGCGGCCGGGGCCGACCCGGCGGACGGGCGGGACGCCGACCTGATCGTGCCCGGCGAGGGCGAGTCGGCGCTGGTCGGCATCCCGGTGACGGCGGTCAGCAGGACGACCGTCCTGGCCACCGCCGGCCAGGACGTCGGCGGCCGGGCGGCCGTGCGCGGGGCCGGAGTACCCATGGTTCCTCCTCGGGCGGCGGGCTTCCGTGCGGTGGGGCGGGGCAGGGGTGGGCTGCGACGGGCCCGCCCGGCGGTGGTCAGGCAGGGGTGTCCACCGGGCGCGGGCGGACCGGGGCGGCGGCCAGCCGGTGCCGGCGCCTGGGGAGGCCGAAGGTGGGGTGGGCGTTGGCCCACAGGGACATCGCGAGGATCCCGGACTTGATCCGCGCCGCCTTCCTGCCGCCCGTGTACCCCGGCTTCGCGCGCCCGTCGCCGTCGACCATCTGCAGGATCCCGTCGCGCCGCCCGAGGCTGATGTGGTTGCCCACGTACTCCAGCTTCCGGTCCGGGACCGGGCCCCCGGTCAGACGTCCCACGATGGCGGCCGCCGCCTGGGCGCCGGTGTAGCCGGCGGAGGCGCAGGACATCGGCAGCGGGCGGCCGTTGTCGCCGACGGCGTGGACGCAGTCGCCGGCGGCGTACACGTCGGGGTGCGAGACGGAGCGCATGGTGCGGTCGACGACGATCCGGCCGTCCCCGGTGACCGCGAGCCCCGCGGCGGCGGCGACCGGGGCGACCGCGAAGCCCGCCGTCCACACGGTGGCGTCCGAGGCCAGGGCCGTGCCGTCGGCGCAGAGCACCCGGGTCGCCTCGACGCTCTCGACCGCGGTGCCCTCCAGGACGGTGATGCCGAGCCGTTCGCAGGCCCGGCGGAGGTGGCCGCGGGCTCCGGCGGAGAGCGGGGCGGCCAGTTCGCCGCGGGCGACCAGCGTGACCGGGAGGCCGGGCCGGGACTCGGCGATCTCGGTGGCGGTCTCGATGCCGGTGAGCCCGTCGCCGACGACCAGTACCTTCCCGCCTCCGGCCCGTGCCTCCAGGTCGTCCAGGCGTGCGCGCAGGCGCAGGGCGGAGGGGCGGCCGGCGACGTCGAAGGCGTGCTCGGCCACCCCGGGGACGCCGTGGTCGGCGGCGTGGCTGCCGAGGGCGTAGACCAGCGTGTCGTAGCCGAGTTCGGCCGGGCCGTCGGCGCCGGTCAGGGCGACCGCGTGGCGCTCGGGGTCGACCGCCGTGACCCGGGCCAGGCGAAGCCGGACGCCCGTGCCCGCGAACACGTCCGTGAGCGGTGGCGCCTCGATCTCCTGGCCGGCCGCGAGCTGGTGCAGCCGCAGCCGCTGGACGAAGTCCGGCTCGGCGTTGACGACGGTGATCCCGGCGTCCGTGGGGGAAAGGCGGCGGGCCAGGGTCCCGGCCACGTGGTTGCCGGCGTAGCCGGCGCCGAGGACGACGATGCGGTGCTTCATGTGGCGCTCCTGTCGGTGGGCTGGCTCTCGGTACCTGAGCGGAGCAGCCCTCCGATTCATGACGGCAACAGCGTGTGGCCTCCGTCACAGGCCTGCCCCGAGGGGGCCGTGCGGGCGAGTTCGACGCGTCCCTGTCAGAACCATTGAAAAGCCATGTGACATGTGCAATTTTACAGCGCAGCCCGTCAGTCGACGGGACCTCTCCTCCATCCCCAGAGGTGAACTTTGCGCGCCATGGCCGTCGCCACAGCCCTGCTCGCAGCCGCGTTCGCGGCCTCCCCCGCCCAGGCAGCCCAGGCCGCCCCCGCCCACCCCAAGCCGGACCACGTCTTCGCCGATCCGGCGCAGCGCCCGGCCCACGGCACCGCGAAGGGCGCCCCCGGCCCGACCGGGACCACCGGCGGCAAGCTGGAGTCCCGCATCCTGCCGATCGTCCACACCTGCAGCCCCACGCTGCGGATCCGCGCCCAGGAGATGACCGCCGCCCAGCTGACGGCGACGTGCGCGAGCCTCGCCAACCAGGACGCCTACTTCCACAACGTGGTCAAGGACCCGGGGCCGGTCGCCGGCGACCTCAACACCACCCTCGAGGTCGACGTCTTCAACTCCAGCGCCGACTACAAGGCCTACGCGGGCCGGATCTACGGCATCGACACCAACAACGGCGGAATGTACCTGGAGGGAGACCCGTCCAGGACGGGCAACCAGCCGCGGTTCATCTGCTACGAGCGGACCGACGTCAGCCCGGGCTGGCAGATATGGAACCTCAACCACGAGTACACCCACTACCTCGACGGCCGCTTCGACCTGTACGGCGACTTCGGCGCGAGCCAGACCACCCCGACCGTCTGGTGGGGCGAGGGGATCGCCGAGTACATCTCCTACTCCTACCGCGGCGTCCCCTACACCAACGCCCTGGCCGAGGCCGGCAGGCACACGTACTCCCTGCGCACGCTGTTCGACACCACGTACGCCAACAGCGACGTCAACCGCACCTACAACTGGGGCTACCTCGCCGCCCGTTACATGGTCGAGCGGCACCCCGCCGACGTCGCCACCGTGCTCGGCCACTACCGCACCGGCAACTGGAACGCCGCCCGCGCCTTCCTCACCTCGCTCGACTACGAGAGCGACTGGAACGCCTGGCTGACGTCCGTGGCGACGGCCGCCTGACGCGCGGCCCAACCCCCACCAACCGGTCCGCCGTACGCAATTTCAGGACAACTCACCTGCTGTGCAGGTGAGTTGTCCCGCCCCTGACCTACCTTCCGGAGAAAAGTCCCTTCGCCTCAGGAGGTCAGATTGCGGTCCCGGCCCTTCTCCACCCGCCACCACCGGTTGCGCCGCTCGTACCTGCTCATCGTCCTCGGCCTCGGCTCCGTGCTCGTCGGCCTGATCCCGTGGCTCGGGGTGGCGGGCCCGGCGGCGGCCGCGCGGGCACCGGCGCCCCGCCCCGGGCCCGCCGACCAGCGGCCCGCCGACCGGTCGCCCCACCACGGCGTGGCGCCGGCGAACGCGATGGAGCCCACGGCACCGGTCCTCGACCGCACCGGCTGGACGGCCGCGGCGAGCGACGAGGAGACCGTCGGCGAGAACGGCCGCGCGGCCAACGTGCTCGACGGCAGCGCGGCCACCATCTGGCACAGCAGGTGGACCGGCACCCCCGCGCCCCTGCCGCACACCATCACCCTCGACCTGAAGAACACGACCGTCGTCTCCGCCCTGGTCTACCAGCCCCGCACCGACGGACCCAACGGGCGCATCGGCGAGTACGGCATCAGCCTCAGCACCGACGGCACCACCTTCGGCGCACCCGTCGCCACCGGAACACTGGCCGACGACGCCGGCACCAAGACCCTCGGGTTCGCCCCGCAGGGGGCCAGGTTCGTACGGCTGACGGCGCTCACCGAGGCCGGCGGCCGCGGGCCGTGGACCTCCGCCGCCGAGATCAACCTGCTCGGCGACCCCGGCACGCCGGCCGCCACGGTCGACCTGCCCCGTACGGGCTGGACGGCGACCGCCGGGGACGAGGAGACCGCAGCCGAGAACGGCCGGGCGGCCAACGTGCTCGACGGCGACGACGGCACGATCTGGCACAGCCGGTGGTCCGGCACCGCCGCACCCCTGCCGCACACGATCACCCTCGACCTGAAGAGCACGACCACCGTCTCCGCACTCGTCTACCAGCCCCGCTCCAACGGCCCCAACGGCCGCATCGGCCGGTACTCCGTCACCCTCAGCACGGACGGCACGGCGTTCGGCACCCCGGTCGCGTCCGGGACCTGGCGGGACGACGACACCGTCAAGACCGCCACGTTCACCCGGCCGCAGAGCACCCGGTACGTCCGCCTGACGGCCCTGAGCGAGGCCGGCGGCCGCGGCCCCTGGAGCTCGGCCGCCGAGATACGCCTGAGCGGGCCGGCCGACCCCGCCGTCCACGGCTCCTGGGGCCGCGTCACCGGCTTCCCGCTCGTGCCGGTGGCGACCGCCGTCCTGCCGGGCGACAAGCTGCTGGCCTGGTCCGCGTACGCCGTCGACCGCTTCGGCGGCAGCAACGGCTACACCCAGACGGCCATCCTGGACCTGAAGACCGGGAAGGTGACGCAGCGCCGCGTCGACAACACCGGCCACGACATGTTCTGCCCCGGCATAGCCATGCTGGCCGACGGCCGCGTCCTCGTCACCGGGGGCAGCAACGCGGAGAAGGCCAGCATCTACGACCCCGCGACGGACCAGTGGTCCGCCACCACCGACATGAACATCGCCCGCGGGTACCAGGCGATGACGCTGCTCTCCACCGGCGAGGCCTTCGTCCTCGGCGGCTCCTGGAGCGGGGCCACCGGCGACAAGGCCGGCGAGGTCTGGAACCCGGCCACCCGCACCTGGCGCACGCTCACCGGCGTGCCCGCCACCCCGGCGCTGACGGCCGACCCGGCCGGCGCCTACCGCGCCGACAACCACATGTGGCTGCACGCCACTTCGGGCGGCAAGGTGCTCCAGCTGGGCCCGAGCCGGCAGATGAACTGGATCTCGACGTCCGGCACCGGCGGCATCACGTCCGCCGGCACCCGGGCCGACAGCCAGGACGCCATGACCGGCAACGCCGTCGCCTACGACATCGGCAGGCTGCTCACCCTGGGCGGCTCGCCCGCCTACGAGAAGACCCCGGCCACCCGGCGCGCGTACACGGTGGGCGTCTCGGGCAGCCAGGTCCAGGCCGCCCGCACCGGCGACATGGGCTTCGCCCGCGCCTTCGCCAACAGCGTCGTCCTGCCCGACGGCAAGGTGGCCGTGTTCGGCGGGCAGTCGTACCCGGTGCCCTTCAGCGACGCGACGTCCGTACTCACCCCCGAACTGTGGGACCCGGCGACCGGGCGCTTCACCCCCCTCGCCAGCATGGCGATCCCGCGGAACTACCACAGCGTGGCCAACCTGCTGCCGGACGGCCGGATCTTCTCCGGTGGCGGCGGGCTGTGCGGCGACTGTGCGACCAACCACGCCGACGGGGCCGTCTTCACCCCGCCCTACCTGCTGAACGCGGACGGATCGCCGAAGCCGCGTCCGGTGGTCACCGGAGGCGTGCCGCCCCGGGCCGCCCCCGGCGCCCAGCTCTCGGTGACCACCACGGGCCCGGTGGCGTCGTTCGTCCTCATGCGGGCCGCGGCCGCGACCCACTCCACCGACAACGACCAGCGGCGGGTCCCCCTCGCCTCCACCGCCACGGGCACCGGCACCGGCACGTACACGGTGTCCCTGCCCTCCGACCCCGGCGTCGTCCTGCCGGGCAACTGGATGCTCTTCGCCCTCGACGCCCAGGGCGTACCGAGCCTCGCCAGGTTCCTGACCGTCTCCTGACGCGACCCGGGGCAGGTGCCGGACGGCACCTGCCCCGGCTTCCGGCCCGCCCCAGCCCATGTCCGGATGTGACAGAACATGGTCATTGCGGCCCTTCCGGCAGGGCGACATGATCGGGTCATGCTCCCAGCGCACAGGGTCGTCATCGCCGCCTTCCCCGGCGTCGAACTGCTCAACGTCACCGGCCCGGCCGAGGTGTTCTCGGTCGCCACCCGGGTCGCCGGAACCCGCCGGCCCGGGTACACCGTCCGCATCGCGACCCCCGGCGGCGAACCCGTGGCCACCGCCGGCGGCATCCGGCTGATGGCCGACCTGACGCTGGACGACGTGCACGGCGACGTGGACACCCTGCTCGTGTCGGGGGCCGTCCGCGTGCACGACCGCGGAGTCGAGCCGGTGCTCGACGACGGGATCATCGACTGGCTGCGGGAGGCGGCACCCGGCACCCACCGGCTTGCCTCCGTGTGCTCGGGCACGCACCTGCTCGCCGCGGCGGGCCTGCTGGACGGGCTGTCGGCGACGACCCACTGGCGCACCGCCGCGCGGCTGGCCGCCGACCACCCGCGGGTCACCGTCGACCCGGACCCGATCTTCATCCGTCAGGGCCGCCTGTGGACCTGCGCCGGCATCGCGTCCGGGATGGACATGGCGCTGGCCATGGTCGCCGAGGACCACGGCCCCGAACTCGCCCTGGACACCGCCCGCACGATGGTCATGTACGTCAAACGCGCGGGCGGCCAGAGCCAGTTCAGCGTCCCGCTGGCGCTTCCTGCCGACCCCGGCAACCGGATCGGCGACCTGCGCGCGTGGATCGGCGAACACCTCACCGAGGACCTGTCCGCCGACGTCCTGGCCGCGCGGCTGCACCTCGGCGTGCGCCACCTCTCGCGTCTGTTCCAGCGGCGCACCGGCACCACTCCCGCCGCCTACGTCGAGTCCGTCCGGCTGGAGGCCGCGCGGCGGCTGCTCCAGGACAGCAGCCACGGCCTGCCCGAGATCGCGGCCCTCAGCGGCCTCGGCTCCGTGGAGACCCTGCACCGCTCCTTCCGCCGCCGCCTCGGAACCACCCCCGCCGAATACCGGCGCCGCTTCCGGTAGGTCCGGCCCCCCCTCCCCACCGCCCGCGAACCACCGCGCGGCGGAAGACCGTCATGCCCGAGGAGAGAAGAGTGTCCCGAACCAAGGTCGTCCCGATCCCCGTGATGGGCCGGCACAACGTCAACGCCTACCTGCTGCTGGGCCGCCGGCCCGTCATCGTCGACGCCGGCACGCCCGGCAGCGGCCGGAGGATCCGCGAGCAGGTCGCCGCCCACGGCGTCGACCCCGCCGACGTGTCGCTGATCGTCGTCACACACGGCCACATCGACCACTTCGGCTCGGCCGCCGAACTGCACCGCCTCACCGGGGCGCCGGTGGCCGGACACGTCGCGGACCTCGGCCCCTTCCGCACCGGCCGGGTCCGGGAACCGTACCTCCCCACCGGGCCGATGGGCCGCCTCATGGCCCGGAGCGAGAAGTTGCACATGCAGGTCGAACCGTTCGAACCCGACGTCCTCGTCACCGGCGAGACCGACCTGGAGGACTTCGGGATCACGGCCCGCATCATGCCCACCCCCGGGCACACCGCCGGATCCGTCTCCGTCCTGACCGCCCAGGGCGACCTCGTCGCGGGCGACCTGATCGCCAACTCCTTCTTCGGCCTGCTCCGCGGCCGCCCGGCCAACCCGCCCTTCCACGACGACCCGCTGCTCAACCTCGCCAGCCTGCGGAGCATGCTGGCCCTCGACCCCGCCCGGCTCCACGTCGGCCACGGCACCCCCCTCGACCCCGACCGCGTGCGGCGCTGGGCCTCGCGGGAGCAGCGGCGCCTGACCCGGCTCGAAGCAGCCGGCCGCCTCCGCACCCGTACCCGGGGCACCGGCCTCGGTACCGGTGACGCCCCTGGGACAGACGACCGCGACGAAGCGTGACAGGGCTCCGGCGCGACGCGCGCGACGCGCCGGACATACGAAAGGCCGCCCCCTCACGGATGAGAGAACGGCCTCCGACCTGCGTTTCCGCATGGTCGGGACGACAGGATTTGAACCTGCGACCCCTTGACCCCCAGTCAAGTGCGCTACCAAGCTGCGCCACGTCCCGATGCTCGCTGACCTGCGGGTTTCCCCTGGCCGAACGCGCACGAGAACAATACCGCACTTCTCGGGGTGGTCGCGCGCACCTTTCCGCGGCGCGGGACGGGCGGGACCCGTGGGGCCTCCGGACGGGGTTTGACCTCAAGCGAACTTGAGGTTGCAAGGTGTGTGTCATGACGCAGACGACAGCGGACATCGCATTCCGTTACGAGGACCTCCCCGCCCTGATGGCGCGGATGACCGGGGCCGAGAAGCACGGCCCGGCCGCCACCTCCACCCTCGACGCCCTGTGGGTGCTGTACGACCGGGTGCTGCGGGTGGCGCCGGAGACGGCCGGGGACCCGGGCCGCGACCGGTTCCTGCTCTCCAAGGGGCACGGGCCCATGGCGTACTACGCGATCCTCGCCGCCAAGGGCTTCTTCCCGGTGGAGTGGCTGGACGGCTTCGGCTCGTACGACTCCCCGCTCGGCCACCACCCGGACCGGCTGCTGGTGCCCGGCGCCGAGATCGGCAGCGGCTCCCTCGGCCACGGGCTGCCGCTGGCCGTGGGGACGGCGCTGGGGCTGCGCGCCCAGGGGCTGGCCGATCCCGCCGTGTGGGTGCTGATCGGCGACGCGGAGCTGGACGAGGGCAGCAACCACGAGGCCCTCGCCTACGCGGGAGCCGCCGGCCTGGAGCGGCTGCACACCCTGGTGATCGACAACCAGTCCGCCACCCACGGCTGGTCCGGCGGCATCGCCTCCCGCTTCGAGGCGGCCGGCTGGTCGGCCGTCACGGTCGACGGCCGCGACCACGCGGCCCTGGAGGCCGCCTACACCCTGGCCCACCCGGGCCGCCCGCACGCGGTGGTCGCCCGCGTCGAGCCCAAGAACTGATCCACCGAAGCGGAACGAGGAAGACATCTCATGGACACCATGCGCGAGCGGTTCATCTCCACCACCTCCCGCCTCCTGGACGAGGACCCGCGGCTCGCCCTGGTCCTGGCCGAGATCACCATGGACGGCTTCCGGCCCGCCCAGCAGCAGCACCCGGACCGCGTGGTCAACGTCGGCATCCGCGAGCAGCTGCTGGTCGGGGCGGGGGCCGGGATGGCCCTGACGGGGCTGCGGCCGATCATGCACACGTTCGCGAGCTTCCTGGTGGAGCGGCCCTTCGAGCAGGTCAAGCTGGACTTCGGGCACCAGGGCGTGGGCGGGATCCTGGTCAGCGCGAACGCCTCGTACGACTGGGCCGCGGGCGGCGTGACCCACATGGCGCCGGGCGACGTGCAGCTGATGGACACCCTGGACGGCTGGACGGTCCACGTCCCGGGACATCCGGACGAGGCGGAGGCGCTGCTGCGGCACGCGGCGGCCGCCGGAGACGACAAGGTGTACGTCCGGCTGTCGAACCTGTCGAACGCGGCCGCCCGGCCGGTCGACGGCGCCCGCTTCCTGACCGTCCGCGAGGGCTCCGCCGGGGTGGTCGTGGCGGTCGGACCGGTGCTGGACGACGTCCTGACGGCGGTGGCCGGCCTGGACGTGACCGTGCTGTACGCGAGCACCGTGCGGCCCTTCGACGGTGCGGCCCTGCGCGCGGCCGCGGCCCGCCAGGACCGGGCGGAGGTGGTCCTGGTCGAGCCCTACCTGGCCGGAACGTCGACGGCCGCGGCCAACGACGCGCTCGCCGACCTGCCGCACCGGGTACGGGGGCTGGGCGTGGGCCGCGCCGAGCTGCGGAAGTACGGGACGGCGGAGGAGCACACGGCGGCGCACGGTCTCGACGCGCGGGGGCTGCGCGAGCGGATCACCGCCTTCCTCGCCCCCGCCGCCTCCCTCTAGGCAGGGTCCGGGTCCAGGCCCGCCGCGTCCTCGCGGGCGTGCAGGACCTTCACCAGCTCCGCCGCCAGGCCCTTGATGGTCTCCAGGCCCTCCCGGCCCCACCGCCGCGGCACCAGGTCCACCGCGCAGACCGTGCCCAGCACGAACCCCTGACGGTCCGTCAAGGGAGCGCCGAGGTAGGAGCGTACGCCGTCCTCCTCGACCACCGCGTTCGGTGCGAAGCGTGCGAAGTCCCGTACGTCCTCCAGGACGAGGGCCCGGCGGCGCACCACCACGTGCGGGCAGTAGCCGTGGTCGCGGGCCAGCACCCGGCCCGTGTAGGCGCCGGCCGGGGCGTCGGCCCGGTGGTGCAGGCCGGCGAAGAACTGGCGTTCCTCGTCGATGAAGTTGACCGCCGCGTACGGGGTCCCGGTGGTCTCCGCGACCTGCCGCGCGAAGGCGTCGAGCCCGGGGTCCGCCCGCTCCCCCAGGCCGAGTTCGCGCAGCCGGGCCACCCGGGCCGGCGCCTCCCGGTCCACCGGCGTGAGCAGCAGGTGGCCCGTGGACTCGTAGTACGTCATGGCGGTTCCCCCTCCATCGTGGTGCTGGTGTCGTGGGTCGCGGCGAGCAGGTGCCCGACCAGGGCCGCGAGGATGCGGATGCCGGAGTCCGCGCGGCGCGCGTCGCACCGTACGACCGGGACGTCCGGGGCCAGGCCGACGGCGTCCCGCACCTCCTCCGCGGTGTAGCGGTGGCCGCCGTCGAACTCGTTGACGGCCACGACGAACGCGATGCCCCGGCGCTCGAAGAAGTCGACCGCCGGGAAGCAGTCGTCCAGCCTGCGGGTGTCGGTGAGCACGACCGCGCCGAGCGCGCCCGCGCACAACTCCTCCCACAGGAACCAGAAGCGCTCCTGGCCCGGCGTGCCGAAGAGGTACAGCACGTGGCCGGTGTCGAGGGTGATCCGGCCGAAGTCGAGCGCGACGGTGGTGGCCGTCTTGCCCTCCACGCCGGTGAGCGGATCGGTGGATTCTCCGAAACCGGTGAGGAGTTCCTCCGTGCTGAGCGGCTCGATCTCGCTGACCGCGCCCACGAAGGTGGTCTTGCCCGCGCCGAAGCCCCCCGCGACCAGGATCTTCAGCGTGGCGGGCAGCGTCTCAGAGTCGTCGTCGCAGGCCATCGAGCACCGCCAGCAGCAGGTTCTGGTCGTCGGCCGCGCCGCCCCCCGGGAAGCGCGGGGACCGTGCCGTGACGGCCCCGCACTCCAGCAGGTCGGACAGCAGGACCTTGGTCACCACGGCGGGCAGCCGGAGCTGTGCCGCGACCTCCGCCACGGACACCGGCCCGGCGGGCGCGGCGCAGAGCCGGAGCGCCAGGGCGTGGTCCGCGCCGAGCCGGTCGCCGGGGCGGACGCCGGTCGCGGTCAGCAGGGACAGCAGGTCCAGCGGGGTGCTGGGCCGGGTCCGGCCGCCGCTCGCCGTGTACGGGCGCATGACCCGGCCCGCCGAGTCGTCGAGCCAGGGCATGTCGTGCGGGAGGGGGCGCGTGGCGGGGGCCCTCACTGCTCGGGGCGGGCGCACTCGGGGGTCCCTGCGGGCTGCCGGGGCGGGGCGGCGAGGTACGGCCGCACGCTCTTGACCAGCATCGCCATCTCGTAGCCGAGGACGCCGGCGTCGGCCTCCCGGTCGGCGAGCACGGCCAGGCAGGTCCCGGAGCCGGCGGCGGAGACGAAGACCAGGGCGGAATCGAGCTCGACGACCACCTGCCGGACCTCGGCGCCGTCGCCGAAACGGGCGCCGGCGCTGCGGCCGAGGGAGTAGAGGCCGGAGGCGAGGGCCGCCATGTGGTCGGCGCTGTCGGCGTCGAGGCCGTGGACGCAGGTGACCAGCCCGTCGGCGGTGAGCAGGACGGCGCTGCGGGTGTAGGGGACGCGCTGCACGAGTCCGCCGAGCAGCCAGTCGAGTTCGGACAGCTGGGGGGTCTTCACGTCGCTGGGCATGGGGGGTGTGCTCCTTGCGGTTCTCGGCGTTCTCGGCGGTTCTCGGCGGTTCTGTGGGGTGTTCGGCGGTTCTCGGCGGTTGTGTCGGGTGTTCGGCGGTGCTCGGCGGTTCCCTGCGGTGTTCGACGGTTCCCTGCGGTCATGGGGCGCCCCGGGGTCCGCGGGGGCCCGGCGAGCGGGACCGTCAGGAGTCCGGGTCCGGGTCCGGGTCCCGGTCCTCTTCCGCGGCTGCCTGCGCGAGCCCGAAGCCGCGCCGGAACGCGGCCATGAGCTGGGGATCGTGGACGGGCTGTTCGCCGCCGCCCCCGGCCCGTACGACCGGCCCCGGCGCGTCGCGCAGCTGCGGCGCGAGGTGCTCCTGCGCCCGCCGCCGCGGCAGCGCGGGCCGGGCCGCGGCACCGGCGGGCTCGTGCGCGGGACGCGGGACGGCGTCCGGTACCGGCTCCGTGGACGGCGGGCCCGCGGGCCGCACGGACGGCTGAGCCGCCCCGGGTTCCGGCTCCGGAGGCACCGGACCTGCCGGCCGTACGGGCGGCTGGGCCCCGGCCGGGGCGGGGGTCCGGGACGCCGGCCCGGTCCCGCCGGGCTTCGGGGATACGGGATCGGTGTCGGCGTGCTGCACGGAGACCGGGGTCCGCGTCGTGCTGCCCAGGGGACCCACGGGCGCGACCGGCCGGGGACCGGCGCCGACGAGGTCCGGGGAGGCAGCAGCCCAGGACTCGCCGGGAGCCCCGGACGCGGAGGTCCAGGCATCGGGGGGCCAGGCATCGGGGGCGGCGCCCCACGGTGCGCCGGGCGCGACAGCGGCGTCCGCCCGTAGGGAGGGCCCCGAAGCGGCGGCCTCCACGCCCGCCCCGGGCTGCGGGAGGTACCCGGGCGCGGGCGCCGCATCGGCACCGGGCCCGTCTGTGCGGCGTGGCTCGCGCTCCGGACCGGTACCCGGGGTCGGACCCGGAGCCGCGGGACCGGGTACGGGAGCCGTGGGACCCGGTACGGGAGCCACGGCGCCCGGCGCGGGGACGGACGCGCTCACCTCTCGCCGGTCACCGTGCCGCGGGCCGGCCGTCGTGTCTCCGCCCGGCGCCGGGCGGGGCGCGCTGCGCGCCTGCTGCGGGATGGCCGCCTGTTCCACTGCCGAAGCGCGGACCCGGCGGGGCAGTGCGGTGCGCCGCACCGCGTCGTCGGCGGAGGACGTGACCGGAGCCGGAGCCGCGTCCCTTGCCGTGGCCGTGGTCGTGTGCCCACCCGTACCGGCGCCCGTACGCGTGCCCGCAGCCGTGCCCGTGCCCGCCTCCTCGCGGCCCGCGCCGGCACCGCTCACCGCACGCGCACCCCAGGCACGCGAACTCCCCGCGTCCCCTAAGACGCCGGAGCCCCCGCCCCCCGCCACCGCCGCCGCCCGGCCCTCCCGGAACTCCGCACCACCCACGGCGGCCCCGACGCCGGAGGCAACGGGCCCCGGCACCGGCCCCCTGGCCGGTTCCAGCGGCGGCACGGGCAGGCCCGTACCCGTACCCGTGACGGTGGGGCGCGTCGCGTCGGCCGCGTCGGCGCCCAGCAGGTCCCGCGGGAGCACGAGCACCGCCAGCACTCCCCCGTAGATGTTGGACTTCAGCTCGACCGCGATGCCGTGCCGCCGGGCCAGCGCCGAGACGACGAACAGTCCGATCCTGCCGTCGGCCAGCAGGTGCCGGACGCTGACCTGGTCCGGGTCGTCGAGCAGCGCGTTCATCCGGTGCTGCTCCTCCGCCGGCATGCCCAGGCCCCGGTCCTCCACCTCGATCGCGATGCCGGCCGTGACCCGCTCCGCGCGCAGCACGACGTCCGTGTCCGGCGGCGAGAACACCGTGGCGTTCTCGACGAGTTCGGCCAGCAGGTGCACCACGTCCGCGACGGCGTGCCCGCGTACGCTGCCGGCCGCGGGGGGCACGACCTTCACCCGCGTGTACTGCTCCACCTCCGCCACCGAGGACCGCAGCACCTCGCTGACGTCGATCGGCCGGGTCCACTGGCGCCGGGAGGCCGCGCCGCCCAGCACCGCGAGGTTCTCGGCGTGGCGGCGGATCCGGGTGGCCAGGTGGTCGACGTGGAACAGCTCCTTCAGCAGGTCCGGGTCCTCGACCGTGTCCTCCAGGCCGTCCAGCAGCTGGATCTCGCGGTGGACCAGTGACTGCAGGCGGCGGGCGAGGTTCACGAACACCTCGACCTTCTGGTCGCTGTCCGAGCGCCCTGCCAGGTCGGCCGCGCGCACCAGAGCGGCGTGCGCCTGCTCCCTGGCCTCCCGCAACTCCCCGGAGAGTGCGGCGAACTCGTCCGGCCCCGCCGGCTCGGCCGCCCGGCCCGGCTCGCGGGTCCGGCCCGGTCCCCCGGTGAGGGCCCCGCCCGCCCGGCGCTCCGGCACGGTCTCGCCCCGCTCCAGCCGGTCCAGTACGGTCCGCAGCTCCTGCTGCCCGCGCGCGCTGGACCGGCGCAGGGCCTCGCAGCGGTCGCGTACGGCGCGTGCGGCGCGGTGGGCTCCGAGCAGGGCGGCGGTGAGCGCGGCCGCGAAGAGGAGCCCGCAACCGCTCAGAACCAGCCAGAGACGGCCGTCCGGCCGGGCGCCCAGCCGGAGGGTGGAGAGCACGGCGGCGGCGCCGCTCGAACCGGCGGCCAGGGTGGGCAGCACGGCGGCCCGGACCAGCAGCGGCGTGATCCGCCGCGGGGCTCCGGGGGACGCGGTCCGCGGCGAGGTGGTGTGACGGGCGGGGGTGCGGGCACGGCGGCCGCCGTCCCGGCGGTCGGCCCGTCCCGGGCCGCGGTCGGGCCGCGCCGCGTGGTCGGGTCGTGCCGCGCGATCGGGGCGGGCCGCGCTGTCGCGGAGTCCGGACATCGTCGTCCTCGGTGCGTTCGGTACGTGGGAACCGGGTCGCGGGGACCCGGCGTTGATCACCGGGAATCCACGCTAGACCGCACGCTCCGCCCGCGGACGGCCAGTTGGGGAACTTCACCGGGGTGCTTCCCGCTGGGGAAGGAGCGCTCGTACGCGAGCCCGAATGCGCCGGGGGTGCGCACCACCCGGCCCCCGCCCGGCGTCCGGCCGCCGCCGGCGGCGCCCCCGCACCCGACGTGAAGTGGGCCACTTTCCGGGCCGGAAACGGGGTCCGGATCGACCGAATCATTTACGCCTTCCTACCTATTGACGGATTGTCATGTAAGCGCTCGGTGATACGATCACCGCGCAAAACAGGGCAGGCGGCTGAGCGCAAGGCGACACGCCGACTCAGGGGCGGCCCGGGCGGCCTCCCCGTGCGGGCGGTCGCCGGCCCACCCGCAGAGGCGGGAATCAGCCACTGGCCGCCGGTCGCCTGAAGAGAGTCTTATGACGGAATACGTGCAGAACCCTGTGCTCTGGGCTCTGTTGGTCCTCGTTCTCGCCGCCATCGCCGTCATCGTCCGCCAGCGCAGGTCCGCGCGGGGCCTGCGGCACGAGATCGACGGGCTCAGGACCCACTACTCCGCCCTGGAGAACCGTTACACGCAGTCCGTCGCGGCCGCGCAGGACGAGGCCGAGGAGGGGACCAAGACGGTCCTCAAGTCCGCGATGCGGACGCTCCAGGGCCTCGCCGCCGAGCAGCAGCTGATCATCTCGCGGCTGCAGAGCAAGTACGGGGAGTCGGCGATGCTCCAGGACCTGCTGGAGATCGACCACGCCAACTCCCAGTTCGGCCGCCGGGCGCAGTCCATCGCCGTCCTGTGCGACGGCTGGCTGGGCCGGCACCGCGACATCGCGTCCGTGTACGACGTGGTCCGCAGCGCCCAGGGCAGGATCCGGCACTTCCGGCGCGTCGAGATCCTCTCCCGGGTCGACTTCGGCATCACCAGCCGCGCCGTGGAACCGGTGGCGCTGGCGCTGGCCGAGCTGCTCGACAACGCCACGAGCTACTCCAGCCCGGACACCGTCGTCGAGATCAACACCCGTACCGTTCCCAAGGGCGTCTGCATCGTCGTCGACGACGCCGGCGTCGGCATGAACGACGAGGAGCGGGCCCGCGCCGAGAAGCTGCTGACCAGCAACCGCGTCTCGGGCGTCTCCGGGCTCGGCAACCCGCCGCAGTTCGGCTTCGCCGTGATCGGCGTGCTGTGCGAGCGGTTCGGCTTCGAGGTCTCGGTGGACTCCTCCTCCCCGTACGGCGGTGTGCGCGCCGTACTCCTGCTGCCGCACGAACTGCTGACCGGCATGCCCGAGCAGAAGGCGCCCGCGCCCGCCGTGGCCGCCGGCTCGCTGCCGCCGCAGAGCGGCCCGGAGCCCGCCCCCGCGGTCTCCGCGACGGCCGACGGACTGCCGAAGCGCCGCCGCAAGCGGCCCATGTCCATCGTGCCGAGCAGCACGCCCGCCGCACCTGCCCCCGGCCGCAGCGGTGCGGAGACCGCCGCGATCATGAGCGCCTTCCAGCGGGGGACGAGGTCCGGCCGGGCCACGGACCCGGACGCCCTGGACCCGACCAGCACCACACACGGCCCAAGCAGCGAAGGACATGAGGTTTCGTGAACGACGATCTGTCATGGATGCTCGACAGCGCCCTGGAGATACCCGGGGCGCTGCATGCGGTCCTGATCTCCGCGGACGGGCTGCTGATGGCCCGTACGAAGGACTACGACAAGGACAACGCCGACCGGGTCGCCGCGGCGATGAGCGGCGTGCAGTCCCTGAGCCGCTCGCTCGGGTTCTTCTGTGAGGACCCGCGGGCGCAGTGGCGGCAGACGCTGGTCGAGTTCGACGGCGGCTGGGTCTTCCTCATCTCCGCCGGGGAGGGCGCCTACCTGGGCGTCTCCGCCACGCAGGACGTCGACATGGCGGACATCACCTTCCGTATGCAGCAACTCGTCGGCCAGCTCGGCAAGGCGCTGACCACGCCGCCGCGCGAGAACCTCGGCACGTACTCATGACGGGCCGCGAGGAGTGGGGTCCCGAGGCCGCGGATTTAGTGCGTCCGTACGTCATCACCAAGGGACGCGGCCTGCCCGACGAGGAGCAGCTGTCCCTGATCACGCTGGTGACGGCGGCGCCCGAGGGCGGGCAGCGGCCGACCCGGCTGTCCCCCGAGGAGCAGCGGCTGCTGGACATCTGCTCCGCCGGCTACCTGTCGGTGGCCGAGATCGCGGGGCACACGCGGCTGCCGCTGGGCGTGGTGAAGATCGTCCTCGCCTCGCTGGCCGAGGGCGGCTACCTCGTCACCCGTCCCCCGGTGGAGCGCGCCGCCCTCGCCGACAAGGAGATCCTCCAGGAGGTGCTCAATGGGCTCCGCGCCAAGTTTGGCTGAACAGGTCTACGTCCGCGGCGGTGCGACGCAGATCCCGGTGAAGATCCTCGTCGTCGGGCACTTCGCCGTGGGCAAGACCACGTTCATCGGCGCGATCTCCGAGATCGAGCCGCTGTCCACCGAGGAGACGATGACCCGCGCCGCGGAGCACATCGACGACCTCAAGGGGGTCCGGAGCAAGACCACCACCACGGTGGCCATGGACTTCGGGCGCCTGACCATAAGCGACCGCATCGTGCTGTACCTGTTCGGGACCCCCGGACAGGTGCGGTTCGTCCAGATGTGGGAGGACCTCGCGCGCGGTGCCCTCGGTGCGCTGGTCCTCGTCGACCCCGAGCGCCTCGCGGACTCGTTCGCGGTCGTCGACCTGATCGAGCAGTACGGACTGGACTACGCCGTGGCCGTCAACCACTTCGACGGTACGCCGGTCCGGGACGAGGCGGCGCTGCGCGAGGCGCTGGACCTGCTCGACGACACCCCCGTCGTCACCTGTGACGCGCGCGACGAGCGGTCGTCCGCCGCCGCACTGACCACCCTCGTCCGCTACCTGCTCGACCGTGCCCAACAGGAGCATTGATCCCCCCATGGACGCTCAGACCCCCACTCCGGTCCCGCCGCCCGGCTGCCCCGCCCACACTCCGGGCGGCCGGGTTCCGCTGTACGGACCGGAGTTCGCGGCGGACCCGCAGGCGTACTACGACTACCTGCGCCACTACGGGCCGACCGCGCCCGTGGAGCTGGCCCCGGGCGTCGAGGCCACCCTGGTGACCGACTACCCGACCGCGCTCCACCTGCTCCAGGACAACGGCTCGTTCCGCAAGGACGCACGCCGCTGGCGGGCCTTCAACGAGGGCCTCGTCCCGCCGGACAGCCCGGTCGCGCCGCTCCTGGCGTACCGGCCCAACTGCATGTTCAGCGACGGCGCCGAGCATTTGAGGCTCCGTCAGGCGATCACCGACAGCATGGCGCGCGTCGACATGAACCGGCTGAGCAGGAGCACCGAGCAGATCTCGGACTACCTGATCTCGCAGTTCGGTGCGCGCGGCTCGGCCGACCTGCTCGGCGACTACGCGCGGCAGCTGCCGCTGTTCGTGTTCAACCAGCTCTTCGGCTGCCCCGCGGACGTGGGCGACCGCGTGCTGTTCGGCATCTCCGGGATGTTCGACGGGGTCAACGCCGAGAAGGCGACCGAGGTGCTGTTCCAGGCCGTGCACGAGCTGGTCGCGCTGAAGCGCGCCCGGCCCGGCGAGGACGTCACCTCGTGGCTGATGCAGCATCAGGCCCGGTTGACGGACGAGGAGATGGTGCACCAGCTCGCGCTGCTGCTGGGCGCGGGGGCGGAGCCCCTGCGCAACCTCATCGGCAACACCCTGCACCGGCTGCTGACCGACGACCGGTACGCGGACGGGGGCGGCCTGATCGGCGAGGCCCTCGACGACACGCTGTGGGACAACCCGCCCATGGCCAACTACGCACCGCACTACCCGGCCGCCGATATGGAGTTCGCGGGGCAGCACGTGCGCGCGGGCGACCTGATGCTGGTCAGCTTCGCCGCGGCCAACACCGGTCCGGCACTGGCCGCTTCGCGCCAGGCCGGGAGCAACCGGTCCCACCTGGCGTGGAGCGCGGGTCCGCACGGCTGCCCGTCGAAGGACCCGGCGCGGCACATCACCGTCACGGCCGTCGAGCACCTGTTCAACCGGCTGCCGGACGTCCAGCTGGCCGTCCCGGAGGACAGCCTGGTGTGGCGTCCGGGCCCGTTCAACCGTGCCCTGGCCGCCCTGCCGGCCCGTTTCACCCCCGTCTCGGCACCCCCCCGCGCCGACGGCACCGGGTCCGGCGGGACCGCGGCGCAGGAGGAGCCGGGGGCGGCCGCGAAGGGCGAACGCAGCGGCCGCTGGAGCCAGTTCCTCAAGTGGCTGGTGAAGTGAGGCAGGAGTGAACCGCAGCCTCCGGATGGCGGCATGACGGTTCGAACACGGGGTAATGATCACCGCGTTGTTGTCCGTGATGCCGCCGATGCTGAGGAGTTCCCGTGGACCACAGATCCACCGACGTCGTTTGGATACCGGCCCACCGTGGCGGTCAGCGCCCCGACACCCGCCCCCGCCGGCGGGTGTCGTCCTGTGGCCCCCGTTCCCTGACGGGGGCCGCCGGCGGGGTGCTGCCGGGGGCCGGCACGCTCGGTGGGTTCACGGCGGAGCAGCTGCTGCGGCTGTGCGAGGTCGCGGGGCTGGGTGCGGACGACGCGGAGGCGTACGCGCACACGCTGGTGTCGGCGCTGGGTCCGGCGGCCGAGCGCCCGCTGGACCTGCCGCCGCCGAACCGTACGTACCTCTCCGACGACCACACGCCGGTCGAGTTCTCCCTGTCGTTCACGCGGGGCGGCACGCCGGCGCTGCGGGTGCTCCTGGAGCCGGGCTGCGGTGTGGGCAGCCCGGCGGAGAACGGGCGGGCCGGGCTGCGGGCCGTCCGGGAGATGGCCCGCCTCTGGAACTTCTCCACCGACCGGCTGGACGACCTGGCCGACCTCTTCTTCCCGGCGGATCCCCAGGGGCCGTTCGCGCTCTGGTGCGCGCTGGAGCTGGTGCCGGGCGGCGTGCCCCGGGTGAAGGTGTACCTGAACCCCGCGGCGTCCGGGCAGGAACGTTCCGCCGGGACGGTGCGGGAGGCGCTGCGGCGGCTGGGCCACGACCGGGCGTACGCGTCCCTGCCGGGGGCCGACGGGTATCCGTTCCTCGCCCTGGACCTGGGTGACTGGGCCGCGCCCCGGGTGAAGGTCTACCTCAGGCACCTGGGGCTGTCGGCGGCCGACGCGGGCGGCCTGTGCCGGATGGCCCCGGGCCCCGGCCCCGAAGAGGTCGAGGAGTTCTTCGGCGTCTCCGCGGGCGCTGCGGAGGCCGGCGGCCAGGGCTGGAGCCTGCCGCTCGACCGGCGGCCCGGCCTGTCCTGCCACTCCTTCACCGAGGCGGGCGCCGGCCTGCCCAGCGGCTTCACCCTGCACATCCCGGTGCGGGACCACGTACGGGACGACGCCGAGGCGCTCGCCCGCGCCGAGGCCCTGCTCGGCCGGTACGGCATGGACCCGGCCCCGCTCGCCCGCGCCCTCTCCGCCCTCACCGCCCGCCGGCTGACCGACGGCACCGGCCTCATCGCCTACCTGGCCCTGGCCCACCAGCGCGGCTGCCCGCCGAGGATCACGGCCTACGTGTCGTCGGAGGCGTACGCGGTCCGCCCCCCGTCCCCGCCCCTGCACGCCGCGGCGCGGTAGGTCCGTCGGGGGTGGGAGTCTCCGGGGACGTGATCGAACGGGACGACGCGGTACGCATCACCGCGTCCGTGTCCGCGTCCGTGTCCGCGGGCTGCCGGCCCGTAGTCCGGCGCAGCCCGTGAGCCGGGTCGACGCCGTGCGCAGCCGCGGTGTCGGCCCGGACTTCTGAGCGACGGACGGGCTCCCCGTCATCTGCCCGGGCAGACGGCAGCCTGCAGTTTCTGCGGCAGGAGGTACGGGCGCTCGGCGGGGAACAGCCGTTGTGCCCTGGCGGCGTGCCCGGCCTGCATCAGCGCCGCGGCCTTGCGGACCTGCGGGGTGAGGTCGGTGAGACCGACGACCCAGTCGTCGGTGAACGTGCGGATCAGGCGGCGGCCGATGCCGACCTGGATGCTGTAGTGGTTCAGTGCCGCCCCGCGCGGCGAGCGTTCCGGGTCCCACTGGACGTGTACGGCCGCCCGGGCGACGGCCTCCGGGGCGGCGGTCGTCAGCACGGCCCGCGAGAGGGCGTCCTCCCAGCCCTCCCGGGTGATCCGCACGGCGAGAACACGCTCCTGACCCGGCTTGCGGGCCCAGTTGCTGCGGTGCATCAGCCACGCGAACGACGGCTTGATCCACGTCATCCGGTGGAACGAGAACGGCTCGACGAAACGGCCCGCCCGCAGTGCCGCGTCGGCTATGGCAGGCGAGTACGCCTGGTAGACCACGATCGTGTGGGCGTCGTGGTCGGCACGGATCTGGTACTGGGGCGTCATGAGCCGCACCCTGCCACCCGGCCGGCCTGCGGGTCGAGCCGATTTCCCCTCCCCCTGGGGGCGGTTGACCTGCGCCGCTCACATGCGCTGCGCGGCCCGGTCGAGCAGGGACCCCATCTCCCGCAGGTAGGGGCCCACGTCGACCTGGATCGACGTGCCGCCCTCCGCCGTGCCGTAGCGGGCGGCGATGCCGGTCAGGTACGCGGTGATCTCCTCCCGCATCGCCGCGGCCGGGGGCAGGTCCGCCGTGCCCGCGACGATGCGGGCGACCCAGCGCGACTGGGCCTCGACGAGGCGGGTGATGGCGCCCACCGGGCGGACCAGGCCGATGAAGTGCAGGCCCGGACGGTCGGGGGCGACGACCCGCCGGTACAGCTCGACCGCACCGGACGGCCCGACCGGGCAGCCCGCCTCCAGGAACGGGAAGTCCATCCGGTAGCCCGTGCAGTAGACGATCGCGTCGGCCTCCTCCGAGCTGCCGTCGGTGAAGACGACCCGCTGCCCGTCGAGGTGGTCGATGGCCGGCCGGGGCGTCACCGCCCCGTGCCGGATCCGGCTGAGCAGCTCGTCCGAGATGGTCACCGGCGAGGAGAAGATCGGGTGGTCGGGCTCGGGCAGCCCGTAGTCCGAGAGCCTGCCCCGGGCACAGAGCAGGGCCCGCTCGACGAAGGCGATCTGCTCGGGCAGCGACATCGCGGTGAACCAGGGCTCCTCGGCCATCTGGTCGACGGATCTGCCGTACAGCTGCTTGGGGACGATGTGCAGCCCGCGGCGCACCGAGAGCACGGTCCGCGCGGCGTGCCGGGACAGGTCGGCGGCGATGTCCACGGCGGAGGCGCCGAGACCCACCACGACGACGCGCTGCCCGCGGTAGTCCGCGCCGTCGTGGTAGTCCAGGGCGTGCAGGATCGTTCCGGCGAAGGAGTCGGCGCCCGGCGGCGCGGGCTTCGGCAGGGTCGGGACGTCGTTGTGCCCCGAGGCGACGACCACGTGCCGGAAGCTCCGGGAGGCCTGCACCCCGGACGCGTCCCGGCTGACCACGGTCCAGCTCGCGTCCGGCTCCTGGCGCACGGAGAGCACCTCGGTGCCGAACTCGATGCGGTCGAGCAGCCCGGCCCACTCGGCGAACGACCGCAGGTAGGCGGCGACATCGCTGTGCCGGGGGTACTGCGGGAGCGTGTCCGGCATCGGGAAGTCGGTGTAACCGGTCAGCTGCCGGGCGGTGTTGAGGTGCAGCGACGCGTACCCGGGACCGGTCTCCCCGGCTCCGGGACGGCGCCAGATGCCGCCGACGCCCGGCGACTTCTCCAGGCACACGAACGCCGTCCCGTCGGCCGCCAGCGCGTGCGCGGCCGCCAGTCCGGACAGGCCCGCACCGATCACGCACACGCTCAGGGTCTCTCCCACGGGTGCTCCCTTCCGCTCTCCAGATCGTGATCATGCCATCGCACCGGAGCCCCGCAACAGGGCGTGTGGAGGCTTCTGTTCCGCCACCGTGGCGCGATTCCGACCCCGCGTCAGGGTGCTGCGGGGCGGCCCGCGACCAGGTGGAGGCGGTCGCCGGGGAAGGCGTCCCGCAGCACCGGGTCGTGGGTCACGAGGACGACCGCGCCCGGGTAGCGGGCCAGCGCCTCCTGGAACTCGTCGGTCAGCGCCGGGGCGATGTGGTTCGTCGGCTCGTCCAGGACGAGCAGCCCGGCCGGCCGGGACACCAGGCGGGCCAGCTCGATCCGGCGCCGCTGGCCCGCCGACAGGCCCCGGGCCGGGAGCAGCAGGTCCTCGGCCCGGAACAGGCCCATGGCCAGGAGCTCCGCCGCGTGCTCCGCCGCCGGACCGGGGCGCCCGGCCGCGTACCCGGAGAGCAGCGTGGCGCCGGGCCCGGCGGGCAGCGCCGCCGGCTCCTGCGGGAGGTAGCCGACCCGCGCCCTGACCGTGACCCGCCCGGCGTCCGCCCGCCGTACGCCGGCCAGCAGCCGCAGCAGGGTCGACTTGCCGGCCCCGTTGGCGCCGGACACCAGCAGGCGGCCGCCGGGCGGCACGCGCAGCGCCGGCACCCGCAGCAGGTCCCCGACCACCACGCCCTCGGCCTCGGCCACGGGCGGTACGGGCCCTTCGGCGCCGGGCACGCCGGGCTCCCCGGCCTGAACCGCACCCGGCGCGAAGCCCTCCGGCACCCGGCCCGCGTCCGACCTGCCGCCCGCACCCGGCACCGCCCACGTACCGGACACCGCCCGCGCACCCGGGCCGGGAGGAGCCACCGCGGGCCCCGTGCGCAGCTCGGCGGTGAAGCGGAGCGGCACCGGGGGCGGCGGCACCGGGTGGGCCCGCAGGTCGTCCAGGCGGGCCCGGGCGGCCCGTACCCGGCCGGACAGCTTGGCCTCCGAGGACCTGCGGTGCTTCCCGAAGCCCTGCCGGGGGTTCTTGCCGGTCCCCGCGAGCCGGGTGCCGGACGCGTCGACGAGCGCCTCGGCCCGGGCCGTCGCCTCCCGCCACGCGCGGTGCTCCTGCGCCAGCCGGCGCCGCTCGGCCTCGCGGGCGGCCCGGTAGCCGTCCCAGCCGTCGCCGTACCGGCGCACGGTGCGGGTGTCGGCGTCGACCTCCAGGACGGTGGTGGCGTACTCCCGCAGGAACGCCCGGTCGTGGGTGACGACCAGGACGGTGCCGCGGTGGGCGGCCAGGCGCCGCCGCAGCCAGTGCACGGCGTCGCCGTCGAGGTGGTTCGTGGGCTCGTCCAGGAGCAGCAGCCCGGCACCCGAGCAGAGGGCGCCGGCGAGGTCCAGCCGGGAGCGTTCGCCGCCGGACAGGGTGTCCAGGGGGCGGTCCCGGCCGATGCCGCCGACCCCGAGGCCGTCGAGGGCGGCGGCGATCCGCGCGTCCGCCTCGTACCCGCCGCGGCGCCCGAAGTCCTCCAGCAGCCCGCCGTAGCGGGCGAGTTCGGCGGGGCCGGCGTCCGCGAGGTTCTCCTCGGCGCGGCGCAGGGCGCGTTCCAGTGCGCGCAGTTCGGAGAGTGCCGCGTCGACGGCGTCCTGGACGGTGGCCGTGGGCGGCAGGGCCGAGGTCTGGGCGAGGTGCGCGATCCCGCCGGCGGCCCGGACGGTGATCTCCCCCTCGTCGGGGGCGTCGAGGCCGGCGAGGAGCCTGATCAGCGTGGACTTGCCCGACCCGTTCTCGCCGACGACGGCGACCCGCTCTCCGGGGCGGACGGTGAAGGAGACCCGGTCGAGGACCCGGCGAGGTCCGAACTCCTTCGACAGCCCGCGGACGGCGAGCTGGGACCGTTCGGCGGGCGCGTCGGCGGAGGCGGGTCCCGGGGCGGGACCGCGGGCGGGGGCGGCAGCGGAGGCCGGGGCGGGATCGCGGACCGGGGCGGGATCCCGGACGGCGGCGGGGACGGGTGCCGGGGCGGGTCGGCGGGGGGCGCGTTCGCGCATGGTTCTTCCCTGACGTGGGTGCGGCCGGCCCGGGTGACGGGGCGCGGCGGCGATGGGCACGGGACGTCACGTGGGAGCGCCGGGGGCCCCGCACACGCGCCTCGGGGCGCGGCCGGACGGTCAGGCGTCCCGGGTCCCGGGAATCAGAGGAAGAAGTGGAAGCTGCCCATGCGCCCACCGTAGCCGAGCCTCCCGGACGGGTGCATGCCCTTTTCGCCGGGATTCCGTACGCCCGTACCGGTGAGGTCCGGCGTGCTGTCGAGGATCGCGGACCGGCTTCGACGTCTCCTGTGCACCGGCCCCGCGGCACGCGACCGGACGACGGAGCGGAGCGGCGGAGCGGGCGGAACAGACGGACCAGACGGAGCAGACGCACGACACACGGAGGAACGCCATGAAGTACCTGGTGATGGTGCAGGGCGCGCAGGCCGACTACGACGCCATGAACGGCCGGGCCTCGGCACACAGCCCGGCCTGGAGCGAGTCCGAGCTGAAGGCGATGTTCGCCCACATGAACGCGATCAACGACGACCTGGCGGAGTCCGGGGAACTGGTCGACGCGCAGGGCCTCACCGAGCCCGCGAGGACCCGGCACGTGACCGCGGACGCGGACGGCCGGCCGGTCGTGACCGACGGGCCGTACGGGGAGACGAAGGAGGTGCTCGCCGGGTACTGGGTGCTCGACTGCGAGAGCCTGGAGAGGGTGACGGAGATCGCGGCGCGGGTGGCGCGCTGCCCGGCGCCGTCCGGCGCCCCCGTCTTCCCGGTCGTCATCCGGGAGATCGACGAGGCCGGTGGCGGCGAGCTGGGCGGGGGCGAGACCGGTTGACCGGGCCCGGGCCCGGCCCGCGGGACGTCGAGGACCTGCTGCGGCTGCACGCGCCGCAGGTCCTCGGCGCGCTGGTGCGCCGGTACGGGCACTTCGACGCCGCCGAGGACGCCGTACAGGAGGCGCTGCTCGCCGCGGCCGGCCAGTGGCCCCGGGACGGGGTGCCGGCCAATCCGCGCGGCTGGCTGATCCGGGTGGCCTCCCGGCGCCTCACGGACGCGCTGCGGGCCGAGGCGGCCCGGGCCCGGCGCGAGGAACGGGCGGTGCGGCTCGAACCCCGCGAGGTCCGGGCGGCGCCGGCCGACGACGACACGCTCACCCTGCTCTTCCTGTGCTGCGACCCGGTGCTGCCGCCGGCCGGGCGGGTCGCGCTGACGCTGCGGGCCGTGGGCGGGCTGACCACGGCGGAGATCGCCCGCGCCCACCTCGTCCCCGAGGCGACGATGGCCCAGCGGATCAGCCGGGCGAAGGCGCGGCTGAGGGAGCACGGGGCCGACCGGACCTTCCGCCCGCCCGGCCCCGGGGACCGCGACGCCCGCCTGGCATCCGTGCTCCAGGTGCTCTACCTGATCTTCAACGAGGGCTACACCGCCACCTCGGGCCCCGCCCTCCACCGCCCCGACCTGGCCCGGGAGGCCATCCGCCTGACCCGCACCGTCCGCCGGCTGCTGCCCCGCGAGGGCGCGGTGACGGGCCTGCTCGCCCTGATGCTGCTCACCGAGGCGCGCAGCGCGGCCCGCGCCGGGCCGCACGGCGAGCTGGTGCCGCTCGACGAGCAGGACCGCACCCGGTGGGACCGGGCGGCGATCGCCGAGGGGACCGCCCTGGTCGAGGAGGCGCTGACGGAGGGCCTGCCCGGCCCGTACCAGCTCCAGGCGGCGATCGCCGCGCTGCACGACGAGGCCCCGGACGCGGAGGGGACGGACTGGCCCCAGATCCTCGCCCTCTACGACGTCCTGGTGGCCCGGTCGCCCGGCCCCGACCCGATGGCGGAGCTCGGCCGGGCGGTCGCCCTGGCGATGGTCGAGGGCCCGGAGGCGGGGCTCGCCGCGCTGACCGCCCTGGAACCCCGCCTCGCCCGGTCCCACCGCCTGTCGGCGGTCCGCGGCCACCTCCTCGAACGCGCCGGCGACCCGAAGGGCGCCGCCGAGGCCTACCGCGCGGCCGCCCGCGCCACCCTCAGCCTCCCGGAGCGCCGCTACCTCCAGACCCGGGCCGCCCGGCTCGACCCGTGACCGGCACCGCCGCACCGGCCCGGGGCCGCGCGACGCGGAACCGGCCACGCCGGCGTGGTCCCGCGCCCACGCCCCACCGGCACATAACCTTCCGGAACCGACCATCCGTCACATCGGGAGCCACCGTGCCCTCTCGCCTCAACCCGTACATCAGCTTCGACGGCGACGCGAAGTCCGCCATGGAGTTCTACCAGGAGGTCTTCGGCGGCGAGCTGGCCGTCCACACCTACGGCGGCTTCGGGGGCGAGGCGCCCCCGGGATACGAGGACAAGATCATGCACGGCATGCTGGAGACGCCCCGCGGCTTCACCCTGATGGGCGCCGACAACCCGCCCGGCATGCCGCTGAACGCCGGCAACAACATCGCGGTGAGCCTGAGCGGCGACGACGCGGACGAACTCCGCGGCTACTGGGACAAGCTGTCCCACGACGGCACCGTGTCCGTCCCCCTGGAGAAGCAGATGTGGGGGGACGTCTTCGGCATGTGCACCGACCGCTTCGGCATCACGTGGATGGTCAACATCGCCGGCGAACACCAGTCCTGAACCGGAACACGCCGCGACCGCGCCGCCCGGCGCACGGGCGGCGAGCCCGGCCAGCCGCCGTGCCGGCCTGCCTCAGGCCGGCAGGCCGGCCCGCATCCGGCGGTCCCGGGGGGCCTGGGTGCGTTCCAGGCGGGCGTCCAGCAGGCGGGCCGCCGCGTCGCAGCGGCCGTCCGCCGTCAGCGCGTACAGCAGGGTCTCCTCGACGACCTCGCGCTGCGCCGCGCTGCCGCCGACCCGGCGCAGCACCGGCAGCAGCGCGTCGAGGCCGCGGGCGGCCTCGCGGAAGCGTTCCTCGACGAGCGCGGCGAACGCGTCGCACAGGGGGGCGATGACCTCGCGCTGGACCTCGTCGGCGGCCGCCGCGTGGTCGCGCAGGCGGCGCAGCGCGGCCAGGTCCCCTGCGGCGGTGAGGGTGATGGCGCAGTGCAGGGCCGTGAAGGCGGTCGCGGGCCGTTCCAGGACCTCCGCCTGCACCGCGTCCAGGACGTCCGCGGCGGGCAGGTCGCCGCGCCAGCTGTCGCTGAGCCGGGCCCGCCACAGCAGGGAGCCGGAGTCCACCAGGGCGCGTACGCCGGTCACGCGGCCGGGGGCGAGCTGCGTGAACCAGCGCCTGCGTACGGCGGCGGGGTCGTCCAGGGCCAGTTCGTGCAGGGCGATGTGCCAGGAGAAGTGGGCCCGGTGCACGGCGCCGCGGCCCCGCCCTGCGACCCAGCGTTCCAGCCAGTCGCGGCCCGCGCGGTGCGCTCCGCTCTCGTAGTGGACGTGGGCGAGCGCGTGCACCGCGTGCCCGGAGGCGGGTTCGACGGCCAGGGCTCGGTGGGCGAGTTCGCCGGCCTCGTGCAGGCGGCCCTGCTCCTGCCGCAGGAACGCCAGCAGCGAGGTGTGGAACCAGTGGCCGTCGTACGCGGCGGAGGTCCGCTCGACCAGGCGCAGCGCGTAGTCGTCGTCGAGGTCGTCGACGCCGGAGAAGGCGATGGTGGGCACGGCCACGGCGAGGGCGAGGGCGTCGGCCGGGTGGTGCTCCAGGTGCCGTACGAGGGCCGCGTCGCCGTCGTCCCCGTGGACGCGGCGGGTGACGACCTCCACGAAGGAGCGCTCGCGTTCACACGCGCGCTCCCTGGCACAGCGCTGCGCCTCCGCCAGGGCCCTGGGTACGTCGACGGCGGCGCCGCACTCGTGTCCCAGCAGGGCCAGGGCCGCGTGCCCGAGGGCGAAGCCGGGGTCGAGGCGGACCGCGCGGGTCAGGGAGTCCTCGGCGCCCGCCCGCACCTTCAGGATCCGGTCGAGTCCGGTGCGGTAGGCGGCGGCCGCCTCGGCGTGGGTGAAGAGGGCGAGGCCGTGTCCGTCGAGGGGGCGGCGCGTGGTGCGGCGCCGGGGGGCCAGCGGTGCGAGCAGTTCCTGGCCGAGGGCCGCCGCCTGCACGCGGATCTCGGGGATGGCGGTGGTCTCCCACAGCTCACCGCGGCGCGGGGCGCCCAGGGTGTACAGCGGCAGAACGGCGGTCCCCTGCTCGTCGAGCAGGCGCCCGTCGAGGGTGGCGACGCCCATGCCGAGCGGGCCCGGCGTCGCGGTACCGGCCTCGAACAGGGAGCGCCACAGGGGGTCGGCCTGAACCGGGCCGGGCCCCGTGCAGTCGATGACCCAGCCCACGTGCAGGTCGCGCCCGCCGGAGAGCCCGACGTCGAGCGATCCGTCGGCGCGGACGCCGGCGCTGGTGACGGTTCCGGCGTGGAGGGCCAGCCGGCGCGCGGTGCGGGCGCGCAGGATGGACTCGCCGGTCGCCGGCGCCATGCGGTGGCGGTGGGTGTTCCACAGCGCGCCGTCGCGGCGCAGGAATGCGGCGCGCTCCTCGGTGGTGAGGCGGCTCCACAGGCGCGCGGTGTGCGGGCGCAGGCTGTCGAGCGCGGGGCGCCAGTCGCCGTACAGGCGCACGGCGCGGGCGATGTGGCGGTAGACGACGCGGCGCAGCCGGTCGTACGGGACGTCGTGGATGCCCTCGGGGGCGGGCACGGGGCCGGCCGGGGTCAGGGTGTGCGGCTGGGGCAGCAGACCGTTGCGGGACACGGTGTGCACGGTGCGGCCGGGACGTTCGAGGGTGAGCGCGAGGTCGACGGAGGTCAGGCCGGAGCCGACGAGAAGGACGTCGCTGTCGTCGGCGAGGGGCCCGTCCAGGGCACCGGGGGCCCAGGGCGTGGCGATGAACCGGTCGGCGACGCGCAGTTCCTCGGGCGCCCAGCCGGCGGTCGGCGCGGCGGGCCCGGTGGCCAGGACGGCGGCATCGGCATCGATCCGCGTCCCGTCGGCGAGCCGAATCGCCACCCCGCCCTGCCGGCCTTCGCCGACGTGCTCGGCCCGAATGGCGAGCCGACGCACGGACACGGTGCCGTGCGCGCGGACGATGGTCTGGGCGAGGGTGTCGGCGAGGTAGGCGCCGTACCGGTACCGGGTCGCGAACTCGCCTGCCGTGACCCCGGGCTGGCCGTGGCGGCACAGCCACCGCACGAAGTGGCCGGGGTCGTCGGGGTAGCAGCTCATGCCGCCGGCGGGCACGTTGAGGCGGTGCCCGGGATCCCGGGTCGAGTAGGCGGTGCCGCGGCCCGCTTCGGGGGCCGGGTCGATCAGGACCAGGTCGATGGGGGTCCGGCGGCGCGTGGCCGTCTCGCAGAGGTGGACGGCGGTCAGCGCGCCTGCCGCACCCGCGCCGACGACGGCCACCGTGTACCGCTCACGAACTGGACTCATGTGATCCTCCGGAAGTGATCGGCGGAGCCGACGGGACGCAACTCCACCTTCGGTTCGCGCGAGCTTTTCCCACTGGCTAGGTAGGAAAAGCTCTCCCCCAGAGGAACTCACCAACCGCTCGAAAACCACTCAGGCACCACTCGGAACGGGCCGCAACCGGCGCCCCGATCTGTTCGAGAGGCAGGGCGTGAGCGCTCGAAGAGCGGTCGGGCCCGATTGCGGCCATGGGAAGCCGCCCTCAGCGCCGGCAACCATCGCCGCGCCGTGTCGCCGCACCCTTCGGCGGGTGCCGAGCAGGGGCACTCCGCCGGGGAACGCCACCCGGGTCCGCGTGCGCGCGGCATGCCGCTGCCGGGGCCCGCTCCCCAGGGAAGGGGCCCCGGCTTCCGCGTGGCGGCTATTCCGTGACGGCGATCTTGCCGTTGACCGCGGCCGGGGAGGTGTCCGGGCCCGGCTTGGGTGCTGTGAGGCCCTTGAGGAGCTGGGCGAGGTCGACGCCGGTGGTGGAGCCGAGGAGTTCCATGCCCTGGGCGACGTTGTCGGCGACCGTCCGCGAGAGCTTGTTCGCGCCGTCGGTGGAGATGACGGTCATCTTGTCGATGGCGGACAGGGGTTCGGCCGCCTTTGCGACCACCTGGGGCAGGGCGTCGACCAGCATCTGCACCATGGCCGCGTCCCCGTAGCGCTCGTACGCGTCGGCCCCTCTGCATCGCCTCGGCCTCGGCGGTGCCCCGGGCCGCGATGGCGGCGGCCTCGGCGTCGCCCTCCAGCCGGACGGCGTCCGCGATGGCGGCGCGGCGGGCGCGCTCGGCCTCGCCGCGCTTGGCGCCCTCGATGGCCTCGGCCTCGGCCTGCTTCACGCGGGCGATGCGCTGGGCCTCGGCCTGCTGCTCGGCCTCGTAGCGGCGGGCGTCGGCGGGCTTGCGGACCTGGGTGTCGAGCTGGCGGTCGGTCAGAGCCGCCTGGCGTTGGCTACACCGACGGACATCGCACCGTCCGCGTGCGCGTCAAGGGCCTGCGCTGGACGCCCAAGGTGCTCGGGCCCGAACTGGACGCCGCGATCCGCGAACTCATCGGCGACCGCACCGAGGGCTACATCTTCGCCACCCGCACCGGCAAGCCCCTGGACGAGCCGTCCGTGTGGCGCACCCTGCGCAAACTGGCCCAGCGAGCCGACCTATCGCAGGCGGACCGGCTCCCGCCCCACTCCCTCAAGCACTCCGTCATCAACCACGCCTTCGGGCGCCCCAGCGCCCGGGCCGAGCGCATCCAGCAGGCCGCCGATCACCGCGACCCGCGCACCACCGCGCGCTACCACACGCGTCGCAGGCTGCTCGACCAGAGCCCGATGTACGACATGGCCACCACCACCGCCGCCGCACTCAGCCAGTACCCGCGGTCCGATTGCGCCACCGTCGCCGAAGGCGGCCGGCGACCATCCCCCGACGAGGGGCAGGGCGACGTCGGCGCCCCCTGATCCAGCCCGCCCCACCCGCTGAGGGGGAAAAGAGCCGGTCAGCTGCTTCGTGCCCGTGACCGAGAGGTCCGCGCCGCCGCGGGAAGCCGGCACAGTCCGGGTGAGGCCGCCCTCCGCAGCCTGCTCGTCCGCGGGCTCGGCCTGTTCGACGAGCACTTTGCCGGCGGGCCCCGTACGAGCCCAGCAGCTCGCGCAGCCGACGATCGCGCGGCGCACCGTCCAGGACGGGAGGCGATGCGGGGCAGCCGAGTCCGACGAGTTCGTCACCGTCGGCCAGTACATGGCCAAGCGCAAGGACGATCTCACCGCCAACCACCGAGCCGAAATCGCGCGACTGGTCAGCATTGGCCAGACCGTCGCTGCCCAGGCCCAACGCGACCGTTGGCTCGCCGTCGAAGCCGCCCTCAAGGCCAAAAACGCCGCGACCGAAGCCAAGGACGCCGCTGAAAAGGCCAAGGCCTCTGCCGCCGAGGCCGCCGGCCACGCCGCCGCAGCCGACCGGTCGGCTGACGCAGCCGAACAGTCCGCCTCTGAGGCACGCAAGTCAGCCGCCACCGCCCGTACCGCGGCCGACCAGGCCGATCAGGACGCCAACGCAGCCGCCGACTCCGCGGCCGAGGCCGAGTTCTCCGCCGGCTACGCCCGCCAGTCCGCCAGCGAAGCCAATGCCTCCGCCGAACAGGCCCGCGCTTCCGCCCTCGCAGCGGGCAAGAGCCGCGAGCAGGCCGAGGCAATGGCCAAGAAGGCCTGGGCGACCGTCGCCACCAAGCGTGAGGCGGAGATCGCCGAAGCCCGGCGACAGGCCGCCGAAGAACGCAAGCGCCAGCAGGCGAAACAGCCCAAGCGGGTGTGCATTCCGCACCCCACCCGCGAAACCATGGCCCCGATAATGGCCTGCGTCGGCTCCCCCGGCGACTCCGTGATCCAGATGCCGCAGGTCGATCCCGCACTCGAGGCCCTCATCTGGGAGGTCAGCGGGCTCAACGACATCAAGAAGTGCGTCACCGAACCCACTCTGGCTCAGTGCATGATGGCCGGCATCGGGATCCTGCCCGTCGGCAAGCTCAAGCTCGCCGACAAGGCGCTCGACGGAATCCAGGCACTCATCGAGTCCAGGAAGTTCACCCGCTCCGTCGGATGCCTGGTTGGCGCCGCCGCACACAGCTTCCCGGCAGGCACCAAGGTCCTCATGGCCGACGGCAGCCACCGCCCGATCGAGCAGATCCAAGTCGGCGACCTCGTCACTACCACCGACCCGGTCACCGGCGAGTCCGGCCCACGGCCCGTCACCCGCACAATCACCACACCCGACGACCGCGACTTCACGGACGTCACACTCTCAGACGGCTCCGAGCTGACCTCCACGGACCACCACCCGTATTGGGTGGAGAACCGCAAGCGCTGGATCGACGCCGTCGACCTCCGCACCGGTGACGCCCTCCGCACCCCTGTCGGTACGGCGGTCCAGGTCGGCAAGACCAGCCACTGGACGGGCCTCCAGCCGGCCTACGACCTCACCGTCGACGACCTCCACACCTACTACGTCAACACCGGCACCACCGACGTCCTCGTCCACAACACCGACACGACCTGCCCCGCCTGGGTGGTCCAGATCCAGAATGCGCTCCCCAAGTGGTTCGAGGGAGACAAGACAGTCGGGCAGCTGCGTGGTGCCGACGGCAAAGTTCTTTCGTCCCTTCCGGATTCCCTCCGCGAGGTGCGCAGTGGCGAAGTGCTGGCCGATGGCAGTGCAGATCCCTGGTACGTAAAGGCCAACAAGATGATCTACACATCGGATCATCCCGGGTTCAAGAAGCCCAGGGTGGAACCCAAATACCCGCCATCTTCACACGTCGAGGCGAAATATGCAGCCTGGATGGCAGAAAACAAAATCAGCACGGCGACAGTGGTCATCAACAATAGTCAAGGAGTTTGCAGGAAGGCGCTCAACTGCTATGGAGCCATCGAGGCGATCCTGCCCGACGGGCACACTCTGAACGTGTACTACCCTGGTGCAGCCAAGGCTGTACCCCTGGTAGGCAAAAGGAAGGTCCCACTGCCTTGATTCTCTCCATCCACATCAATGAGACCATTTTCCTGCGCAACGAGCACGAGGTGGCTGCAGCCATCGATCGCGCGCTCACCATGAGAAGTAGCGGTCTGACTTGCGACACTTCATCGTTCCTCTACCACAAGACTGAGGACCCTGTGCCCAAGGAAGCCTCGCTTACTGTGACGGTGAATCACGATAGGCGATGCGGTGGTCTTGTCTGGTACGCGGACGGGGACACCGCCGAACGGCTTGCAGAAAGCGGTGGGAAGGATTTCGCAGATTCCATCTGGGTCTCGGTGAACCTCGATCCTCTAGCGTTCGACCCGGAACTCATGAGCGACCCCTGGACGCCTACCTACATGCACCGCACAAGCGCCCTCCCCATTCCAGTTTTGCGTGCCGCAATCGAAGAGTTCTGCAGGAACGGCACAGGAGACCGCCCGACATGCATCCAATGGATCGAAGGGAACTTCGATGGCACCATCCTTGAATAGCGGTCGAAATGTCGGCGAAGAAGCGCTGAAAACCCAAGGCTCGGCATGATCGTCGCCTCGGCCGCAGATGAAGACACTTTCTACGCCCGGTCTGAGGATGAGGTCGACGCACTTGTCAACCACATCATGGAGGACCTTCCGCAAGGATCTGCGACTCCGGACGGCTTTTCGATCATACCCGAGAAGGCCGTCGTCAGCATCGTCAAGGGAAAGTATCCGGAAGAGACCGATGAGCGATGGGAAAGTAACTGCCTCTACGTCAGCGTGAATACCAAAACCGGCTACGGCGCTCTTCGTTGGTACCTTCTGGAACCTGTCGAAGGGTCAGGCGAGGATCATATTTCCAGGTTCATCTGGACCTCAGGAAGTAAAACCCCCCCTCAGTAGACCCTCGATTGATCATGGACTCGGGAACGCCGACGCACTCCCCCCAGATGCCGCCATTCCGATCGCCAAGGTCCGAGAAGCGCAGGAGGAATTCTGCCGCGCCCGCACGGGCGACCGACCGAAATGCATCGATTGGCTCCTGCTTGATCAAAGTGTATGACTAATTTCTGGGAATCAAATAGTGCCCCGTGCCGTCATCTAGCACGGGGCACTCTCAGTCGACCACGAGCGTGACGCTGAGCTCGAAAGGGTGGGTGGCAGGGTTACTGGGGCGCCAAGGGTAGTACGTGCCAGACGCGGGGGCCGATGCAGGCGAACCAGGACTGGTCGTATGGCGCCTGCCCGGCCGGGTGGACCGGCCATTCGGCGAGGGCGGCGGTGTACCGGAGACGGTGTCGTCGTCCCAGGCGCGGCCGGCCACGGGCTGGCCGTCGGCGCGGACGTAGCTTTTGGCGAGCCAGGCGTCGAGGATCGCGTCGGGGGTCTGGGGCGCCGCTCACCCGGCTCAGGGTAGTTGGGTGAGCGGCGGGTGGTCCGTGGTGGCCCTATTGGGGAGGGTCGATGATGTGGAGCCACCACCCAAGGCGCTGGTCGCCTCTGGGCGGGGGAACGCCTTGTGTGAGCTGACGGAAGTTGAAGCGATCCAGCATCTGCATGCTGGCCTTGTTGTTGTAGTCGACCTGTCCGAGCACGTAGATCCGTTCGGCCTCGGGCTCGCAGTCGATGATGTCGTACAGGGCCTCTGTAACGGCTTCGTCGGCGAGGGCGCCTTCTTTGCCACGGTTGCGGGTGGCGACGGCGAGGAAGCACAGCTCGCGCACGACTTCTCCGGCGCCCATGAAGTCGAGGGCGAGAGCGAGCTGGGGAGGGAACGTGGTGGGGTCTAGACGCTGGTGGGTGTAGGCGGCGGCGATGCCCACGTCCAGCACCAGGCCTTGTCCGGACAGGCTGGCCTCAGCTTCCTCGGCGACCTGTCCGGCGAACGCGGCGCGGTCGCGGATGAGCCGACGATGCCGTCCTGCTGCTGGAGGAACCGCTGGGCGGCGGCCCGGATGGCGTCCTCGGTGCCGCCGACCTTGACGATCGCGACGCCTTCGAGGTGGGCCTTGATGCCGCGCAGCGTGACCGCGCCCCGGACGGCGACGGGAATGTGGCGGCTGGACAGGTCGAGGGTGTAGCGCTGCTGCACGAACGGCACGACGAACACCCCGCCGCCGACCACGACCTTCTGGCCGCTGTTGTCGGTGAACACCTGCCCGGTGTCCGGGTCGGTGGCCTGCTTGCCGCGCCGGCCGGTGATGATGAACGCCTCGCTGGGACCCGCGACCTTGTACCGGGTGACGACGACGAGGGCGAGCAGGACGAGGAGTACGACGACTCCCGCGACCGCGATGACGACTGGACTCATGATGGCTCCCCCTGGCTCCCGGAACGGGGCGGATCAGTGGTGAACACGAACGACGAAAGCGAGGCGAAAGGATTCGCCGGTGCTGCTCAGCGTTCGACGGCGCGGACGGTGACCGAGGTCGTCGAGGGCGTGGCCGTCACCCAGACCTCGCTCCCCCGCTCCAGCGGGGCGTCGGCGGTCGCGGCGTACTTCACCGGCTGCCCTCCCAGCGACAGCAGTACCTCGCCGAAACCGCCGGCCGGGATGGCGGTGACCACCCGGCCCGCCGAACCGACGAGTTCCGCCTGGTGCGGGGCACTCCCGCCGCCGTGCCGGAGCAGGGCGCGGCTGAAGCGGTACGTCGCCCAGCCCGCGCCCGCTCCGGCCGCGGCCCCCGCAGCGGCTGCCGCTCCGGGCCCGAGTCCGGTGGACCCGAGCACGATCGCCCCCGTGAAACCGAGCATCGAAACGAAGCCCGCGACCACCGGAAGCGACAGCCACCCGTCGAACAGTCCGTCCAGGGCACCCTCGAAGACCCCTTCGAGTACCCCGTCGAACACCAGCGAGACGGCGAGCAGCACGAGCCCCCCGATGCCGAGACCCAGAAACAAGCCCATGTGCACCTCCCCCGTCTGGCCACCGTTCCCGCCGGACAACGCCAGGCTGTCAAGAGGATGCCCACGCGCACATTGCCTGCCGTCGGCAATCTTTACGCCCTCTTGATGCCGCCGCCCTTCTGCTGCCCCCGTCGGCTGCGCGGGAGACGGCCCCTCAGGGTGACGCCCCCGTCGTGCCGCGGGGGGCGTGGCGGGGGCGTGGGGGGCGCGGAGAGCGCGGAAAGGTGGGCCCGGGTGCGCTGGTGGGGTCCGCAGGCGTTCGACGGACAGCGCGCGCCGGACTTCAGCCGGGCGGCCGAGTGGGTTGAGTCGGCCGGGGCGACTCCGCACGTCTCTGCCGTCAGGGCCCGTCGCGCGCCCTCGGTCACGCCAGCGTGCGCCCCCTGTCGACCTCACCACCCGTAAGGCTGCACCTCGACCACCAGTTCGCATGCACGTGCCGTAACGATGCCGGCCCTTGATCGTTTTCCACGCCGACAGCAATGGATGTCAGTTCCGATGGTGAGCTGATGATTGGGGGAGGCCCTCGTGCCCACTCAGACGGTTCCGACCGACGCCGGATGGCTGGTGACCGCCTTCCACCTGGATCGCGGGCCCGGCTGCGAAGTCGTGGCCGAACGCGTCCGGCAGCTGCGGGCCCGCATTCTCTTCGACCACGGCCGGCGGCCCGAGTTCCGCAAGGGGCTGGGGGTCTACACCGACGACCAGGAACTGGACTACGGCGCTTGGCATTTCGTGGCGAGGCGCCATGCCGACGGCCCCCCGCTGGGCTACGTCCGGTTGTGCACGCCGGAGGCGGGCGAGCTGTTCCAGACACGTTCTTTCCTGGGCGAGGAGCAATACCGGGATTTCCTGCTGTCGCACGGCCTCAGCGCGGCAGAAACGTTCGAGCACAGCCGTCTGGTCGTGGAGCACAGGGCGCGCAAGCTCGGCCTCGGCGTCCACCTCAACGCAATGGCCATCGCTGCGGCCCATTACCTGGGGGCCAAGGCCATGGTCGGCACGTCCGGCACGGCGGACGGGCAGGACCTCTTCCACGCGCAGTTCGGCTTCCGGCACGTCGCGGGCACCCGCCGGTACGTGGCGCAGTACACGGAAGACGTCGTGGTCATGATGCACCGGTCCACGGACGGTTCCGGCTCGTACGGCGCCCTCGTCGACGAACTGGAGGACACGTTCCCCGGGCTGGTGAGGCCCGCGTCGGACATCGACGCGGCGGAACGGGGCGAAGGCGCTGCGGGTGCCGCTGCGGGTGCCGCTGCCGGCCCGGTCGCCGGGCCCGCCGTCACCGGGACGAACGGGGACGAGCCGTGCTGGCGGCCCGACCTGTTCGACCTGCGGCAGCCCGGGGACGCCGCGGCCTTCGAGGCCCTGCTGGCTTCGGGCAGGGTGCGGGAGGTGGCGGACACCGTCGCGGAGCAGCTGGTGGAACTGGTCACCTGTCGCGAACCGGCACTGCGCCGCTCCCCGGAGGGTGTCGAGAGAGCCGTCGCCGGCCAGCTGGCGGGACGGTCCCTGCGGGAGTACGGGACCTGGGTGTGGTACCCCTGGTCCGGACGGCTCGTACACCTGCTCCCCCGCGAGGAGTTCCGGCTGGTGCGCACCGACCGCAACCGCGGGCGCATCGAACGGCCACAGCAGCGGCACCTGCTGGGACGCCGGGTCGGCATCATCGGCCTGTCGGTGGGCAGCAGTGCCGCGCTCACCTTCGCCATGGAGGGCGTTGCCGGCGCCTACAAGCTGGCGGATTTCGACACGCTCAGCGTCTCCAACCTGAACCGGCTCCGGGCCGGGGTGCATCACCTGGGTCTCAACAAGTGTGTGATCGCCGCCCGGCAGATGGCGGAGATCGACCCCTGGCTCGACATCGAGATCTTTCCCCGGGGCCTGGACGGCGCGTCGATGGCGGAGTTCTTCACCGGCGGGCACGGGAGCGTCGATCTGCTCGTCGAGGAGTGCGACGACCCGCGGGTCAAGCTCGCGGCCCGGGAGTGGGCACGGCGGCTGCGTGTCCCCGTGGTCATGGACGCCAACGACCGGGGCCTGCTGGACGTGGAGCGCTTCGACCTGGAGCCGGACCGTCCGCTCCTGCACGGGATCCTCGGCGACACCACGTCCGAGGATCTCAAGGACCTTTCGCCGCAGGAGAAGGTCGACGTCATCCTGGCCATGGTCGACCGGAACGGCATCAGTGCCGAGCTGGAGGCCTCGATCGCCCGCCTCGGGACCACGTTGAGCAGCTGGCCGCAACTGGCGTCCGGGGTCGCGCTGGGCGGTGCGCTCACCGCGGAGGCGGCCAGGCGCATCCTGCTGGGGCTCCCCCGCCCGTCGGGACGCTTCTACGCCGATCTCGCCGTCCTGACCTCGGCGGAGCGGAGCGTCCTGGCATGAGCACCCGCCTGCTCCCCGACACGGCGGCCTCCCATACGGGAACCGGTCCGTCGGGGTCCTTCGCCATCACCGGGAGCGGCCTCCACGTCCCGCCGACCGTCGTCACCAACGAGGAGGTCACCCGGGTCACGCACCGCAACGGCGACTGGATCACCTCGCGCACGGGCATCCGCGAGCGGCGGCGGCTCGCACCGGACCTCGCGACCTCGGACATGTGTCTCGCTGCTGCCCTGCCGGCCCTGCGGGCCTCGGGGACCGACGCGCGGGACCTGGACGCCGTCATCGTGGCGAGCTACACCCAGGACCAGCCGATGCCCTCCACGTCCGTCATGCTCAAGGACGCCCTCGGGGCGCGGCGAGCGCTCGCCCTGGACGTGTCCCAGGCCGCCTGCGCGTCGGGCATCCATGCCCTGCTGATGGCCGCCCACCTGCTGCAGAACCCCTGCTTGCGGCAGGTCCTGGTCGTCGGGGCCGACTGTGCCTCGCGCATCGTCAGCCCCACCGACCGCACCGCCGGCGTGTTCTTCGGGGACGCGGCCGCGGCCGTGGTGCTCAGCCGCACCGGAACCGAGGGGGCCGGGCTCCTCGCGTACGACATCGGATCCGAACTGTCCTACGCCGTCCAGGTGCCCGCCGGCGGGTCCCGTCGGCCCACCAGCGCGGACAGCGTCGCCTCCGGCGGCCACTACGTCGTCATGGACGGCCGGGCCGTCTGGGACACCGCGACCACCCGACTGCCCGAAAGCATCGGCAACGCCGTCGAACGGGCGGGCCTGACCCCTCAGGACATCGACCACTACTTCCTCCACCAGGCCAACCTCAACATCCTGCAGGCCGCACAGCACCGGCTCGGCGTTCCCGCGTCCCGCATGCCGGTCACGCTGGACGAACTGGGCAACACCGGATCGGCGGGCGTGTTCACGGCCCTGCACCGCGTCGTCGGCAGCGGGGGGCTCCGCCCGGGGGACACCTCCGTCATCTGCGGGATCGGGGCGGGGTTCCACTGGGGAACCCTCGTGCTGCGCCAGCCCTGAGCCCTCGCGGTACGCCGCACGCCACCCGGCGCCGTCCACGCGCCGCGGCCGTTCCCGACCAACCGTTCAGCCACTCACTCGCCCCCCACCCACCACGCGAAGGCTTCCCTCCCCCATGACTCGGACAGCGGTCGTCGCCGCGGTCGCAGGACACCTCCCGCCCCGCGTCGTCACCAACCACGACCTGGCCCTGCGCTTCGACACCACCGACGAGTGGATCCGTACCCGGACGGGCATCGCCCGCCGCCATCACGTCGACCCGGGTACGACCACCAGCGACCTGGCGGCCCGGGCAGGGCGCCGTGCACTGGAGAACGCCGGCGAGGAGCTGGCGGACCTGGTCGTCGTCGCCACCACCACACCCGACCGGCCGTGCCCCGCCACGGCGCCCACCGTCGCCACGAAGCTCGGGCTGACGGGCGTCGCCGCCTACGACGTCTCGGCCGTGTGCACCGGCTTCCTCTACGCGCTGCACGCCGCTGCCACGGCCGTACAGGCAGGGGCCGCCCGCCGGGCCCTGGTCATCGGTGCGGAGACGTTCAGCACCCTCCTCGACCCGGCCGATCGCACCACCGGCGTCATCTTCGGAGACGGCGCGGGAGCGGTGCTGCTGCGGGCCGGCGAACCCGGCGAGCCGGGATCGCTGGAGGCCATGCACCTCGGCAGCGACGGGACCATGGCCGACCTCATCACCGTGCGCGGAGGCCGCGGCGCGCCAGGCGCCCACGGCGACGGCGGCCCGGACGATCCGTACTTCCGGATGCAGGGCGCCCCGGTGTTCACGGCCGCCGTACGGCACATGGCGCAGTCCACGCGCAGCGTCCTGGACGACGTCGGCTGGAGCGTCGAGGACGTCGACCACCTCATCGGCCACCAGGCCAACAGCCGCATCCTGCGCGCCGTGGCGGAGAAGCTGAACCTGCCTCCGCAGCGCGCGCTGGTCAACATCGACCGCGTGGGGAACACCGCCGCGGCCTCGATCCCCCTGGCCATGACCGACGGCCACAGCACGGGCAGGCTCCGCAAGGGCGACCGGGTCGTCCTGACCGCGTTCGGCGGCGGAGCCACCTGGGGCGCCGCCGCACTCACCTGGCCGGACCTGCCCGTGCTCTGAGAGCGCCCCGTCCACCGGGACACCCGCTCACCACAACACCCCTCTCCGGAAAGGAACCTCCATGTCCGACGCCGTCCTGGCCGCCCTCGTCGACACCCTCGTGACCAAGTTCGACACCCCGCCCGGCAGTGCCGGCGCCCACACACCGCTCGGGGAGACGGCCGTCGACTCCCTCGCCCTCGTCGAACTCGGCCTCATCCTCGAAGAGCGACTGGGCACTCCCGTGCCCGAAGGCCTCCTCCACCCCGACCAGACTCTCCAGGAGGCGGCGCAGGCACTGGCCGCGCTGAACTCGCCAGGGCCTGCGCCCACGCCCGCGACGTGACCGTGATCAGTCCTCGACCCGGAGGCCGGCCACCCGGGCGCCCGTGATCAGTGATTGCACGAGCACGGCATCCGGCGTCACCGCTCGCCGGCCAGGTCCAGATCGCCGACCTGAGGCTCGCTCGGCGCCACATCCACCACCTTCGGACGGCGCCACGGGTGGGCGATCGGACGCCACCAGGGGTCCACGGGCAGCGTGCCGGCGGGCTCGAAGGGCTCGCCCGGGCGCGGAGACGCGACCGGCTGGCCCGCGCCCTCGCCCTCTTCAGCCGTCCACTCGCCCGGTTCCGACCACGCGTGGGGGGCGAGGTTGAAGGTGCCCCAGTGGATCGGCAGCAGCACGCCGTGCGGCCGGCCGCCCTGGAGGTCCAGGTGGGCCCGCATGCCCTCTTCCGGGGTCATGTGGATGTCCGGCCAGAACTCGCTGTACGCGCCGATCTGGATCATCGTGGCGTCGAAGGGGCCGTGGGCGGCGCCGATCTCGGCGAAGCCGGGGAAGTAGCCCGTGTCGCCGCTGTGGTAGATGCGGTGCTCGTCGCCGGCCACCACCCAGGAGGCCCACAGGGTGTGCTGGGTGTTGCGCAGGCCGCGGCCGCAGAAGTGCCGGGCCGGGGTCGCGGTGAGCGTCAGTCCGCCGACCTTGGTGCTCTCGTGCCAGTCCAGTTCGCGCAGCCGGTCGGCCGGCACGCCCCAGCGCTCCAGGTGGGCGCCGACGCCCAGGGGGACGGCGAAGACGGTGTCGGTGGCGGCCAGCGCCTTGATCGTCGGCAGGTCGAGGTGGTCGTAGTGGTCGTGGGAGATCACGACCACGTCCACCGGGCCGAGGGCGGCCAGCGGCACCGGCACCGCGTGCAGCCGCTTGGGCCCCGCGAAGGGGAAGGGAGAGCAGCGGTCGCCCCAGACGGGGTCGAAGAGCACGCGGTGGCCGTCGATCTCCGCGAGCACGCTGGAGTGGCCCATCCAGGTCAGCCGCAGGCCGGTGGCCGGCGGCCGGGCGATGTCGGCCAGGGTGGTGGGGTGCACGGGGATGGGCGCGCTGGGCGTGCGCCGGACCCGCTCCTCCTTGCGGAAGTAGATCTTGGCGAATTCGAGCGCCGAGCCGCTCGGCCGCTCCCGGGTGCCCACCGGGTTCTGGAAGACGCCGTCGGCGAAGTGCGGGGAACGGCGGATCCGCTCCATCCGCTCTCCGGACGGGTCCGCGCCGAAGGCTTCGGGCCGCAGCGCGCGCAGCCCTGCGCGCAGGGGACGGGAGCCGGTCAAGGCGCCTCCTGTGACGATGGGACGTGGGTGTGCTCTGCCCTTCCCAACGTGCGCGCGCGCCGAAGGATTCCGGCCGCGCCACGCGAAACGGACGCCTCCGCTCCCCCGCCTGCCTCCCGCGCTTCCCCCGGCTGCCCCCGTCGCTCCCCCGGCTGCGTCCCGCGCGCTTCCCCGACGGGCTTCCCCACGGAAGCCGCGGAAGCCGCGGAAGCCGTCCCCGGGCCGGGCGCGCCCCTCTCCCGTACGGGCGCGCCCACCCGGAGCGGTGCCGTGCCGGCCGCTCCGCTACAGGGGGAGCAGGTCGGGCCGCTTCGGCTCGACGTGGTCACCGGAGGACTCGCCGCGAAGCCGCCGGCCGATCCACGGTACGAGGTGCTCGCGCGCCCACTGGATGTTGTCGCGGGTGACCTCGGCGGAGCCGCGGGGCTCCATCGGCGGCCAGGGCTGGTCCGGGTCGGCAGGCACCTCCAGGCCGAGGACCTGGGCGGCGCGCAGCGCAACCCGGGTGTGGCCCTCCGGGGACAGGTGGAGCCGGTCGTCGTCCCAGGCCCGCCGGTCCTGTACGGACTTCAGCGACCAGAGGTCGAGGACGGGGCAGCCGTACCGGTCGGCGATCGAGCGGACGTGCGCGGTGTACGTGGCGACCTTGCCGCGCAGGTGGCGCAGGACGGGTACGCCGCGGGTGTCGAAGCCCGTGGTGATCATGACGGTGGGCACGACGCCGGTGAGGTCGGCGACGGCCGCCTCGAACCGCTCGGCGACGGCGTCGGGGTCGCTGCCGGGGCGGATGATGTCGTTGCCGCCGGCACAGAAGGTGACCAGGTCGGGCGCGAGCTCCTTGGCCCGGGGGACCTGCTCGGCCACGATCTGGTCCAACAGCCTGCCGCGTACGGCGAGGTTGGCGTACCGGAAGTCGTGCTCGTCGCGGCGGTCGGCGAGCAGCACCGCCAGCCGGTCGGCCCAGCCGAGGAACGCGCCGTCGGGACCGGGGTCTCCGACGCCCTCGGTGAAGCTGTCCCCGATCGCGGCGTACGAGCCGACGGGGAGGGTGGTTACGGGTGCCGTTGCTGTTGAAGGTGTCGATTCTCCTGCCACGGGAGCACATCCTTCACCGAAGGGTGTGACCTACGCGACCGTAGGAAGGGGTTGACGCGGGGTGATCTGGACCACCCGGTCAGTTTGGCCGAAAACAGCCGTACGACCGGGACCCCCCTCGGGACCCGGTCGTACGGCTGCCTCGGTGGACGCGCCGGCCTCGCGGGGCGCGCCGGCGGAAGCGGCTCAGACGCTGACGCCCTTGTCCCGGAGGTAGGCCAGCGGGTCGATGTCGTCGCCGTAGCTCGGACCCGTGCGGATCTCGAAGTGCAGGTGCGGGCCGGTGGAGTTGCCCGTGGAGCCGGAGAGGCCGATGCTGTCGCCGGCGCCGACCGACTGGCCCGCGGAGACGTTGAGCGAGGACAGGTGGGCGTACTGGGAGTAGCGGCCGTCCTCGTGCCGGATGATCACCTCGTTGCCGTACGCGCCGCCCCAGCCGGCGGAGACCACGGTGCCCGCGCCGACCGCGCGGACGGTGGTGCCGGAGCCGACCGAGAAGTCGACGCCCGTGTGGTAGCCGCTGGCCCACATGCCGCCGCCGGCCCGGTAGGAGGTGCTGATGCCGCCGCTGACCGGGGCGACGAACCCGGCGCCGCTCACCGCGGTGGCGGAGCGCTGGGTGGAGCGGCTGGCGGTGGCCGCGGACCGGTCGGCGCCGGTGTCCTCGGCGACGGCCTTGGGCTCGGCCTTCCGGACGGCCTTCTTCCGGGTCTTCTCCGGGGCCTTCTTCGCCGGCTTGGGCGCGGCCGCGGGCTTCGCCGGGGCCTCGGCCGCCTTCGGCGCGGCCGCGGCGCCGAGGGTCAGCTCCAGGCCGGGGTGGATCAGGGAGGGGTTGCCGCCGACGGCCTCGCGGTTGTCGGCGTACAGCTTCTGCCAGCCGCCGCTCAGGTGGTGCTCGTACGCGATCTTGGAGAGGTGGTCGCCGGCCACCACGGTGTACGTGGCGGGGGCGGCCTGCGGGGCCGCGGCGGGGGCGGCGGCCGGAGCGGTGCGGGCGGCCTGGGCGGCCTGGGCGGGCAGCGCCTGGGGGGCGGCGGCCGGCCCGGCGGCGTGGGCTCCGGAGGCCCCCATCAGCGGCAGCGCGAGGGCGGCGCCGCCGGTACCGGCGGCGACGAAACCGCGGCTTATCGGGCTGGACTTGGGGCGGCGGTGCTTACCCTTTCCGGGCATGGCGCATTCCTCTCCGGCGCCTGCGAGGTGAGCTGTCGGGTTCGGGCTGGAGATGCCCGGCCGCACACGTGCGGCTTCACCCCGAGCCGGCTGCGAGAAGATCGCGCCCGGCGGCTTACCTGGTTCCCCCGCTCCTGCCGCACGAGTGGTCGGGTGCGGTTTCCGGGCGGCGGCAGGATTCGGCGTTCCACCCGGATCGGGGGCGACGGTAATCCAGCGCCCTCAGGCGGAACAAGCCGTGAATTCCCCTTGGGAATCACCCGGATGAATGATCGACGGAATTCCCGTCACACTCCGTCCATTGCGGACGCGTAACAGCCAGCACCACAGCGGAATTCAGGATTCCATCGCAGCCACGGACGGTCACCGTATGATCTGCCTCACGAGGAGGTCGCACATCTGCCGCCTCATTGCGGTAACTTGACGCCAAGTAGTGCAATTCGGACATGTCCCCCGAGCCGCCAGGAGCCCCCACGTGACCCAGCAGATACCCCAGGCGCCGTCGACCGAGCCGGAGCTGACCGGCGTGCGCAACTTCCGCGACGTGGGCGGACTTCCGACCACAGACGGGCGGAGGATGCGAACGGGGCGTCTGTTCCGAAGCGGACATCTGGCACATGCCACCGATACCGATGCGCAATACCTCGCATCGCTCGGACTGCACACCGTCTTCGACTTCCGCAACGCCGCCGACAAGGCGCTCGAAGGCCCCGACGTCGAACTGCCGGGCGTGCGCAACGTCAACATCCCGCTCTCCGACCCGGCCGACGGCAAGGAGTTCTGGACGATGGTCCGCGACGGCGACCTGACCCAGCTGGAGGAGGTCCTGGGCGACGGCCGGGCCGCGGCGCGCATGTCCGCCTCGTACCGCAAGATGATCAAGGAGCGCACAGCCGAGCACAGCAGGGTGGTGCACGCCCTCGCCGAGGACAGCGTCCCCGCGCTGATGCACTGCGCGGCCGGCAAGGACCGGGCCGGCCTCTCCATCGCGGTCACCCTGCTCGCGCTCGGCGTGGAGCGCGGGGCCATCGTCACGGACTACCTGGAGTCGAACGCGCCGCACCGCCGCTACCGCGTCCGGCGCGGCAGCGACGCCCCCGAGGCCCGCTCCCCCGAGGTGATGGCGCTGCTCAGCCCGCTCTTCGACGCGCGGGCCGAGTACCTGGAGGCGGCCTTCGCCACCATCGACGAGGTCTGGGGCGGGGTCGACGGCTACCTGGCCGAGGGCCTGGCCCTGGGCCCGGACACCCTGGACCGGCTGCGCGAGCGCCTGCTGGCCTGACGCCCCGCCAGACGGCGCGGACCCGCAGGCGGTCACGGATGCGGGCGGGGGTGCGGCCCCCGCCCGTCCGCACGCCGCGCCCGCCCGGGTCCGTACGGCCGCGCCGCCCTGCTCAGCGCCCCGCGACCGCCTGCTTCACCAGCGTCCGCCCGAAGTCCCACATCAGCGAGCCGCCGCCGTGGGCCTCGTCCATCACGTCCCGGAAGGCGGCGACGAACCGCTCCACGTCCGCCTCGTCGATCACCAGCGGCGGAATGAGCTTGATCACTTCGAGGTGGTCGCCGGAGACCTGCGTCAGGATCCGGTGCTTCTGCAGCAGCGGGACGACCACCATCTGCGCGAAGAGTCCCTTGCGGGCCGCCTGGAGCATCGTCCACCGGCTGCGCAGCCCCAGCGACGAGGGCCGTCCGAACTCGATGCCGATCATCAGCCCCCGGCCGCGGACCTCGTGCAGCAGCTCGTACTCGCCGACCATGGCGGCGAGCCGCCCGCGCAGCAGGTCGCCCATCGCCCGCGCGTGCGCCACCAGCCCCTCGTCGTCCATCACGGCGAGGACCGCGAGCCCGGCCGCCATCGCCTGCGCGTTGGACCCGAAGCTGGCCGAGTGCACCAGTACCCGGTCCATGGACGAGTACACCTTCTTGAAGATCCAGTCCTTGCCGAGGGTGGCGCCCACCGGCACGTACCCGCCCGAGAGCGCCTTCGCCACGCACACCAGGTCGGGCTCCACGCCCGCCTCGTGCTGGTACGCGTAGAAGTCCCCGGTCCTGCCGAGGCCGGTCTGCACCTCGTCGGCGATCAGCAGGGCCCGGTGCCGGTGCAGCAGCTCCTGCGCGGCCCGCAGGTAGCCGGGCGGCGCCGGGTACACCCCCTTGCCCTGGACCGGCTCGACGATCAGGGCGGCCACGTCCCCGTGGCGCAGCTCCCGCTCCAGGGCACCGAGGTCCCCGAGCGGCACCGCGGTGTCGGGCAGCAGCGGGGCGAACCCGTCGCGGAAGCCGCTCTCGCCGTTGACCGAGAGGGAGCCGGCGGTCAGGCCGTGGAAGGCGTGGGTGCAGTAGAGCACCCTGGGCCGGCCGGTGGCGTAGCGGGCGAACTTCAGCGCGGTCTCCACGGCCTCGGTGCCGCTGTTGCCGAAGAACACCCGGTCCAGGTGGGGGCTGTACGAGAGCAGCCGCTCGGCCAGCAGTCCCGGCAGCGGCTGGCAGTCGAAGCGGGTCAGGTCGGCCAGCGAGGCGTCGAGCACGTCGTGCAGCGCCTTGCGGACCACCGGGTGGTGCCGGCCCAGGCCCATCACGCCGAAGCCGGCCAGCATGTCGAGGTGGTCGTGGCCCTCGGCGTCCCAGAAGTGGGCGCCCTCGGCCCGCTCGTAGACCTTGTCGAAGCCGATGGTGTGCAGCATGCGGGGCAGCTGGTGGTTGAGGTGGCGGGCGTGCAGTTCGTACCGCTCCCCACCGCGTTCGGCGAGCAGCCGGCCGAGGTCGAAGCCCTTCCCCGCGGCCGTGGGGTCCTGTGTCATGCGGTGTTCTCCTCCTCGGGCGCGCCGGCCTGGCCGCGGAGTGCCGCCGCGGTCCCGTCACGCTGTTCCTGGCCCCCCAGGGCCCGGGCGATGCTCCCGGCGATCTCGACCGGGGTCAGCCCGATGTCGGCGAGCACCTCGCCGCGCTTGGCGTGCGCGAGGAACCGCTCGGGGATCCCGAAGGACCGCAGCGGTACGTCGGTCCCCGCGTCCCGCAGCTGCTGGGCGACGGCCCAGCCCACGCCACCGGTGCGGCTGTTGTCCTCGACCACGGCGACCAGGCGGTGCCGGGCGGCCATGGGTACGAGGGCCTCGTCGAGCGGCTTGACCCAGCGCGGGTCCACCACGGTGCAGGAGACGCCCCGGGCGGCGAGCAGCTCGGCGGCGCCGAGGCAGACCGGGGCCATCACGCCCGCGGAGACGATCAGCACGTCCTCCCGGCCCGGTGCGGCGCGCAGCAGCAGGTCCATGCCGCCGACGCGGCCGGCCGCGGGCACCGGGGGTCCGACGGCCTCCTTGGGGAAGCGCAGCACGGTCGGCGCGTCGGAGACGTCGAGGGCCTCGCGCAGCTGGGCGCGGAGCTGGCCGGCGTCGCGGGGGGCGGCGATGCGCAGGCCGGGAACGACCTGGAGGACCGACAGGTCCCACATGCCGTTGTGGGAGGGGCCGTCGGTGCCGGTGACGCCGGCCCGGTCCAGGACGAAGGTGACGCCGCACCCGTGCAGGGCCACGTCCATCAGGACCTGGTCGAAGGCCCGGTTGAGGAAGGTGGCGTAGACGGCGACGACCGGGTGGAGTCCGCCGGCGGCCAGACCGGCGGCCGAGGTGGCCGCGTGCTGCTCGGCGATGCCGACGTCCCAGACGCGGTCGGGGAAGCGGGCGGCGAACTCGGTGAAGCCGACGGGGTGGAGCATCGCCGCGGTGACGGCGACCACGTCGGCCCGTTCGGCCCCGATCCGGGCCAGCTCCTCGCCGAAGGCGGAGGTCCAGGAGGGCACGGGGGCCTCCAGTGGCAGCCCGGTGCCGGGGTCGATGACGCCGACGGTGTGGAAGCGGTCGGCCTCGTCGGCGAGGGCGGGCGGGCAGCCGCGCCCCTTCTCGGTGATGCAGTGCACGAGGACCGGGCCGCGGAATCGTTTGGCCCGGTGCAGCGCGGCCTCCAGCGCCTCGGTGTCGTGCCCGTCGACCGGGCCGATGTACTTCAGGCCCAGGTCCTCGAACAGGCCCTGGGGCGCGACGGCGTCCTTGAGGCCCTTCTTCGCCCCGTGCAGGCCCCCGTAGAGGGGCTTGCCCACGACGGGCGTGCGCTCCAGGAGGTCCCGGCCCCGGGCCAGGAGGCGCTCGTAGCCGTCGGCGGTGCGCAGGGCGGCCAGGTGACCGGCGAGTCCGCCGATGGTGGGGCCGTAGCTGCGCTCGTTGTCGTTGACGACGATGACGAGCGGGCGGTCGGCGGCCGCGATGTTGTTGAGCGCCTCCCAGGCCATGCCGCCGGTGAGGGCGCCGTCGCCGGTGACGGCGACGACGTGGCCGGAGCCGTCGCGCAGCTGCCGGGCCTTGGCGAGGCCGTCGGCCCAGCCGAGGACGGTGGAGGCGTGCGAGTTCTCGATGACGTCGTGTTCGGATTCCGCGCGCGACGGATATCCGGAGAGTCCGCCCTTTCCGCGGAGTTTCGAGAAGTCCTGACGGCCGGTGAGCAGTTTGTGCACGTAACTCTGGTGGCCGGTGTCCCAGAGAATGCGGTCCACCGGCGAATCGAACACGCGGTGCAGGGCCATGGTCAGTTCGACCACGCCGAGATTGGGTCCGAGGTGGCCGCCGGTCCTCGCGACGGCTTGGATCAGGAATTGCCGGATTTCCTGGGCGAGTTCGGCCAGGTGCTCGCCGGGAACCGCTTTCAGGTCGCGCGGTCCCCGGATCCCTTCGAGAATCGACATGCTGGTCCCCCTGGTGATCGTGTGCCGCTCCTCAGTCGCGGTTGCCCGAGACCGTCTCGCGGGCGGCGCGCAGGGACTCCTTGAGGGAACCCATGGTGGCGAGGACGGCGGTCGGCTCGTAGCCGCAGTGCGCCATGCAGTTGGCGCACCGGGGGTCCTTGCCGCGGCCGTACTTGTCCCAGTCGGTGTCCTCGACGAGCTCGCGGTACGTGGGCACGTAGCCGTCGCTCATCAGGTAGCAGGGCCGCTGCCAGCCGAAGAGGGAGTAGTTGGGGATGGCCCAGGCCGTGCAGGGGAAGTCCGCCTTGCCCTCCAGGAAGTCGAGGAAGAGCGGCGAGTGGTTGAGCCGCCAGCGGCGCCGGTTGCCGCCCGCGAAGGCCTTCCTGAACAGCTCGCGGGTCTGCTCGACCCCGAGGAAGTGCTCCTGGTCGGGCGCCTTCTCGTAGGCGTAGGCCGGCGAGATCATCATCTCGTCGACCTGGAGGTCGTCGTTGAGGAAGTTGAGCACCTCGATGACGGTCTGGGGGGTGTCCGTGTTGAAGAAGGTCGAGTTCGTGGTGACACGGAAGCCCCGGCGCTTGGCCTCCTTGATGGCCGCCACCGCCTCGTCGAAGACGCCTTCCTTGGCGACGGACTCGTCGTGGCGCTCGCGGAGGCCGTCGATGTGCACGGCGAAGGCGAAGTACGGCGAGGGGCGGAAGTCCTCGATCTTCTTGCGCAGCAGCAGCGCGTTGGTGCACAGGAAGACGTACTTCCGCCTGGCCACCAGCTGCCGGACGATCTCGTGGATCTGCGGGTGCATCAGCGGCTCGCCGCCCGCGATGGACACCATCGGCGCGCCCGACTCCAGCACGGCGCCGACCGCCTGCGCGACCGGCATCCGCTGCTTGAGCACGCCCGCCGGGTGCTGGATCTTGCCGCAGCCCTCGCATTTCAGGTTGCAGGCGTAGAGCGGCTCCAGCTCGACGATGAGCGGGAACTTCTCACGCTTGCGGAGCTTCTGTTCGAAGAGATAGGTCCCGACCCTGATGGACTGTCGCAGCGGCATGGCCATCTGGCTCACCTCCTGGGGAGCAGCGAAGAACGGTGCCAGTCATGGAAAACGGGAAGGACGGCACGAAGGACACGGAAGGCCGATATTCCACCGCGTACCGTGCCGATTCGGACGAGCTCATGCTCCGGAGCGTCCACGATCACCCGGACGGCCGCAACCGGGCGCCGTCCGGCGGTGTGGGGGGCCGGGTGTGCCGGGTGCCCGGCGGGCGCAGCGGGGCCGGCCGGTGCGTGGACCGCCGTCCACAGCGTGGCGGCCGACTCCATGTCCACCGCGATGGCACCGGAGGCCTGCAGTTCGGCGCGTTCCGGGCCGCGGACGACGTGGTCCGAGCCGGTCAGCACACCGGTGTGGACGGTGCGGCCGGGTACGGCCGCGGCCAGCGCCTCGGCGAGCGCGGCGGTGCCGTCGCAGACGACGTCGCCCCGGGGGTCGCGGGTGCGTTCGGCGACGACCAGGTCCCCGGGGTGCATGCCGGGCAGCAGCCCGGCGCAGAACCCGGTGGCGACGACGGCCGCCCCCGCCATGCCGGGGGCCACGAGGGCCCGGGCCACGGCCCGCTCGGCCGCCAGCGGCCCCATGCCGGTCCGCAGGACGGTCAGCGGGCCGTCCGCCCCGCGGCGCGCGCCGCCGCGCAGCGCGAGGCGCTCGATGCCGAGCGCACAGGCGACGAGCAACGGGGGCACGGGATCGCCGTCCGCCGCCTGCCGCCCCGGGTCGGACCTGCCTCCGCCGGCCATCAGACCCCGCCGTCCACGACCGGTGCGGCACGCGGCGGCACGGCGTCACCCGGCACGGGCGCCACGTGCCCGCGCCCCGCGGGGTCCTGGGCGGCCGGCGCCGCACTCGGTGCCGCCGGGCCGGGAGCCGGCGGGCCAGGCGCCACCGTGCCCGGGGCCGCCGGGCCAGGGGCCGCCGTGCCGGGCGATCCCGTGCCCAAGGCCCCGGCCCCCGCCGGCTCCTCCCCGCCGGAGGCGGTTCCGCGAGCGGGCTCGGCCGCATCCCGTACCGGGGCAGGGCCCGCGCCGGCCGGGGGCGCGGTCCCGTCGGCCCGCACTGCCGCGCGGCCGCCCGTACCGCCGGGGGCGAACGGCTCCCCGTACAGGTAGCGGCCGAGCGCGGTGAGCGGGAAGACCTGCCGGTACAGGTGGTAGTTGATGGAGAAGTCCCAGGGGAATCCGGTGCCGGTGAAGTGCGGCTCGTCCCAGGAGCCGTCGGGCCGCTGCGTGCCGGTGAGGAAGGCGACGCCGCGCTGGACGGCCTTGCCGTCCCGCTCCCCCGCCGCCAGCAGGGCGAGCAGCGCCCAGGCGGTCTGCGAGGCGGTGGACTCGCCGCGGCCGGCCCAGCTCCTGTCGTGGTACGAGCGCTGGTCCTCGCCCCAGCCGCCGTCCTCGTTCTGTACGGATTCCAGCCAGCCGACCGCGCGGCGCACCGCGGGGTGCCCGGGGGCGATCCCGGCGGCCACGAGCGCGGGGACCACGGAGCCGGTCCCGTACACGTAGTTGGTTCCCCAGCGGCCGAACCAGGAGCCGTCCGGCTCCTGCTCCGCGAGCAGCCACTCGACGCCGCGCCGGGTGCGCGGGTGGTGGGCCCGGCCCTCGACGGCCAGCATCTCCACCACGTGGGCGGTGACGTCGGCCGAGGGCGGGTCGACGACCTCGCCGAAGTCGCAGAAGGGCAGCCGGTTGGGGTAGGGGCTGGTGTTGTCGGCGTCGAAGGCGCCCCAGCCGCCGTTCTTCGACTGCATCCCGAGGTTCCAGCTGACGCCCCGCCGGATGGCCCCCTCGACGCGGGCGGGCTGCGGGTGCCTGATCCGGCGCAGTGCCAGCACCACCTCGGCGGTGTCGTCGATGTCGGGGTAGTTGTCGTTGTGGAACTCGAAGGCCCAGCCGCCGGGGGCGAGACCGGGGCGGCGTACGGTCCAGTCGCCGGGCCGCTCGATCTCCTCGTCCAGCATCCAGTCGGCGGCCTTGACCAGCGCCGGGTGGTCCGGGGGCAGCCCTGCGTCGGCGAGGGCGATGGCGGCCAGGCAGGTGTCCCAGACGGGCGACTGGCAGGCCTCGATCATGCGGGCGCCGTCCTCGCGCCAGACGGCGAACCGGTCGAGGGACTCCAGCCCGGCCCTCATCACCGGGTGCTCCAGGTCGTAGCCGAGGAGGTGGAGGGCGATGACGGAGTAGACGGCGGGAGGCTGGATGCCGCCCCAGCAGCCGTCGTTCTCCTGGCGTTCGATGATCCAGCGGGCGGCCGTGTTCATGGCCGCCCGGCGCAGTCTGCGCGGCGCCAGCCGGTGGTAGACGTGGAGGGCCTTGTCCATCCGCTGGAAGAAGCCGTCCCAGGTGGTGGGCGGGTCGAGGGGCCGCGGCGGGTTGGGGTTCCGGGCGTCGGTGTGCAGCTCGTCGAGCGTGAAGGGGGCGGGGCGCACCGGCCGCTTGGCGGAGACCACGGTGAGCGGCACGATCGTCTGCCGGGCCCAGCAGCCGAAGTCGTAGATGTTGAGCGGGAACCAGGGGGGCAGGTAGATCAGCTCGGGGGGCAGCTCGGGCAGGTCCTCCCAGCGCCACCAGCCGAACAGGGCGAGCCAGATCCTGGTGAACACGCGGGCCCGGGCGATGCCGCCGTTGGCGCGGATCCAGGCGGAGGCGCGGGCCATGTGCGGCGCGTCGGGGGCGTCCCCGGCCAGCCGGAGGGCGACGTACGCCTCGACGGTGGCGGACAGTTCGGACGGGCCGCCGTGGAAGGTGGCCCAGGTGCCGTCCGGGCGCTGCTCGCCCCGGATGAAGAGCGCGGCGGCCCGGGTGGTGGCCTCGTCCCTGATGCCGAGGAACTGGCGCAGCAGCAGGTCCTCGGCGTCCATGGTGACGTTGGTCTCCAGGTCACCCTTCCACCAGCCGGCCGGGTCCTGCCGGGCGAGCAGGTGCCCGGTGGCCCGCTCGACGGCCTCGCGCACCACCTCCGGGGCGGCCCGGTCCGCCGGCCCGTCCGGACCGGGTCCGGCGCCCGCCGCGGGGGCGGGCGCGCCGAGCCGTGCCGCTTCGCTCCTGCCGGCCGATTCGGCGCCCGGCCCCGCCGGGCCGGCGCCTCCGTCGGTCGTCGCTGTCATGGCTTCCCCTTCGTGCAGTGTCCTCTGCTGTGCTGGGGTCCGACGTCGGCCGGCGCCGGGTCAAGAGCAGGTGGCGCCGGCCGGCGACTCGCGATTCATCTCCCGGAGGTGATCATCTCTTGCGCACGACGACGAAGTCCGCCAGCGCCACGAGCTGATCGCGGACCTTCTGCTCCATCTGCACCTCGTCGAGGGCGGCGATGGCGACGGCGTGCTGGCGCCGGGCCTCCTCCTCGGTCCAGCGGCGGCCGCCGGCCTCCTCGATGAGGGCGGCCCGGGCGGCGAACTCCTCCTCGGAGAAGCTGTCGAGGTCGCTGCTCTTGGCGTCGGCTGCGAGCAGCTCGCCGAGCCGCTCGGAGGCCGGGCCGCCGGCGGCGAGGGCCGCGACCACGGGCAGGGACTTCTTGCGCTGGCGCAGGTCGCTCCAGGTCTGCTTGCCGGTGGACTCCGGGTCGCCCCAGATGCCGAGCAGGTCGTCCACCGCCTGGAAGGCGAGGCCGAGGTGGTAGCCGTACTCCTCCAGCTTGTCGGCGGTGCGGTCGTCCGCGCCGCCGAGCACCGCGCCGATCGACACCGCGCAGGCCAGCAGGGCGCCGGTCTTGTTGCCCTCCATCTCCAGGCACTCCGCGACGCTGACGCGCTCGCGGTGCTCGTAGGAGATGTCCTGGGCCTGGCCGTCGATGAGCTTGCGGGTGGCGGTGGTCAGGCGGCGGGTGGCGCGGCCGGCCTCGACCGTGCCGAGCTCCAGCAGGATCTCGTTGGCCAGCGCGAAGAGGGCGTCGCCGACGAGGATGGCCTGGGCCGGGCCGTGCACCTTCCAGACGGTGTCGCGGTGGCGGCGCTGCTCGTCGCCGTCCATCAGGTCGTCGTGCAGCAGCGAGAAGTTGTGGACGAGCTCCACGGCCACGGCGCCGGGGATGCCGACCTCGGCCGCGGCGCCCGCGACCTCCGCGGAGATGAGCGCGAGCGCGGGGCGCACCGCCTTGCCGCCGTCGCCGGCCGACGGGCGGCCCTCGGCGTCGATCCACCCGAAGTGGTAGGCCGCGACGGTGTCCATGGGCGGTGCGAGCCGGTCGACGGCCGCGCGCAGTACGGGCGAGGACAGCTCGCGTCCGCGCTCCAGCAGCGCGATCACGTCCGTCCGCTCCGCGTTCCCTGCGCGGGCGTTCTCGACAGCCGGGTTCCCCGGGTTCACTGGCTCTCCTCTTGTTCCTGTACGTGACGTGCTCGTCGTGCTGATCGTCATGCCGCGCTCCTGCCGGAGGTGCCTCCGGCGCTGCCGGAAGTGGGGGTCCCCCCGGCGCAGCCAGGGGGAAGTTCATGGTGGCGGCCCAGCTCGGTGAGAGCGGTGTGCGCCGCGCCGACGCCGCTGCGCACGGCGCCCTCCATCGTCGCGGGCCACCCGGTGGCGGTCCACGCGCCGGCCAGGTGGATGCCGGGGGCCTTGGTGCGGGGGCCGGGGCGCAGCCGTCCGACGCCGGGGGTGGGGGCGAAGGTAGCCGTGCGCTCCCGGGTGACGAAGAAGTCCCGTACCTTCGCGCCGCGTGCGGCGGGCAGCAGGCGTTCCAGTTCGGGGAGGTACTTGCGGCGCAGGACGGAGACGGGTTCGTCGATGTCGTCCTGGGCGGCGGACTGGGACAGGGCCAGGTACTGGCCGCCGTCGGTGAGCCCGGAGGCGTCCGTGCGGTCGAACACCCACTGGACGGGGGTTCCGAGGGCCGCGAAGAAGGGCTGCCTGAGCACCTTGCGGTCGTATACGACGTGCACGTTGAGGATGGGGGCGGTACCGATGTCGAGGAGGGTGTCCGCGTCGTCGAGGGCGCCGTGCGGCAGCAGGGCGTGGGCCTCGCGCTGCGGTACGGCGAGCACGACGGTGCCGGCCTCCAGGGCGCCCGATTCGGTGACGACCCGCCAGTTTCCGTCCCCGGTACGGGAGACGGCGCCGACGCGGGAGCGCAGTTCGGTGGTGACCCCGGCGGTGTCGAGGGCCTTGCGGGCCAGGGTGTCGTGGAGCTCGCCGAGCGGGACGTGGGCCCAGCCGATGTCGGCGGCGCCGGGTTCGGTGAGCAGCGCGGTCTTGAAGACCATCGCGGCCAGCCCGAGGGAGGACCGGTCGGCGGTGGCGTTGAGGGTGGCGATGCCGATGAGGTCCCACAGGGCCTCGACGCTGCGCGCGGACTGCCCGTGGCGGCCGAGCCAGGTGGCGAAGTCCACGCCGTCCAGGGCCGGGTCGGCCGGGTCGAGGGAGCGCAGGGCGAGGGCGGCACGGCCGACGGCGGCGCGCTCGCGCAGGCTGAGGTGCGGGTAGGCGGCCAGCGAGCGGCCGAGGTGCAGGGGGACGGGCAGGGCGGTGCGGCGCAGCCGGCCGAGCCGGGGGCCCTTGGGGTGGGCGACGTCGAGGACGGGTACGTCGAGCCGGTCCTGGAGCGGGGCGAGGTGGGCGCCGCCGACGCGGTCGAGGAACCACCGGTAGGCGGTGCAGCAGCGCAGGTAGACGTGCTGGCCGTTGTCGACGGTCAGCTCGCCGCGCTTGAAGGAGAAGGCGAGGCCGCCGAGGCGCGGCCGGCCTTCGAGGAGGGTGACCTCCAGCCCCGCGTCGGCGAGTTCGAGTGCTGCGGTGACCCCGGCGAGGCCGCCGCCGACGACGACGGCACGGTTGTCGCTCACGCGTCCTCTCCTCCCGCCGCCGGCGGTACGGTCCGGCCGGTGCCCGGCAGGGCCGCGGTCGCGCCGGACGTACGCGAAGACGCCGCGGCCGGGCGGCCGGTTGCCCGGGCGGCGGTACGGTCCGCCCGTACGTGCGCGCGAGCCGGGGCGGCGGGCCCGTGGGGGTCGGCGCCGCGGGGCGGGGACTGCACGGTGGGGTACGTCACGGTCAGGCCCGCCTCCTCGTGCTCCGGCGTGAGATGGTCCGCGCGTCGAGGCCGGAGAGGCCGCGCACGGCGACGTACGCCTTCTCGTGGCCCGGCAGTGAGACGCGGCCGCGCAGGACGGCCGCCGGGTCGCGCTCGATGCGGTCGAGGAGGCGGCGGTAGATGCCGGCCATGGCCGCCACGCAGGCGCCGCTGCGCCGGTCGAGCATGGGCAGCAGCCGGTAGCCCTCGGCGAAGAGGGCGCGGGCGCGCCGCACTTCGTGGTGGACCAGGCCCGGGAAGTCGGAGCCGGCGGGGGCGCGGCCCGAGCCGAAGCCCTCCGCGCAGCCGAACTTGGCGAGGTCCTCGGCCGGCAGGTAGGTGCGGCCGTTGCCCGCGTCCTCGCGAACGTCCCGCAGGATGTTGGTGAGTTGGAGCGCGAGGCCGAGGGTGTCGGCGTACTCGGCGGCGCGCTCGGCGTCGGGTGCGCCGGGCTGGGTGCCGAACACGCCCAGGGAGAGGCGGCCGATGGCCCCGGCGACGCACCGGCAGTAGACCGCGAGGTCGTCCCAGGTCTCGTACGTCTCGCCGCGGACGTCCATGAGCACGCCGTCGATCAGCTCGTCGAGGCCGCCCAGCGGGATGGGGAAGCGGCGGGCGGCGTGGGCGAGGGCGACGGCGACCGGGTCGGTGTCGTCCTCGTCGACCCCGCCGTCGCGGATCCGGCCGAGCAGCGCCCGGGTGTCCTCCAGGCGCGCGAGCTTCGCCGCGGGCGCGAGCGTGCCGTCGCCGATGTCGTCGACCCGCCGGGAGAAGGCGTACAGGGCCGACATGGCCTGGCGCTTCTCGGTGGGCAGCAGCCGGATGCCGTAGGCGAAGTTGCGCGCCTGGGTGCCGGTCACTGCCTCGCAGTAGCTGTACGCGGCGAGTACCGCTCCGGACGCGTGCGAGGTTCCCTCCACGGTCGGGCTCACCCCTCTCTCGGCGCAGTGCGCAGGACGGCGCCCACCTCGCGCACCAGGCGGAGCTTGGCGGGCTTGGGCGAACTGGACAGCACATCGAACCCCGCGTCGGCCACGGCGCACAGCGCGGCGCGCCCCCCTGCGACGAACCCGGCGAGCAGCAGCCGGAGCCTGCCGTGGACGCTACCCACGAGCGGGGTTCCTTCATTCAGCAGCCGGCGGGCGCGCTCGGCCTCGAAGGCGACGAGCGAGCGCACGGAGGCGTTGGCGGTGGGACGGGCGAGGTCGGCCTCGGCGACGCGGAAGCGTTCCATGTCCTCGGCGGGGAGGTAGATCCGGTCGCGGCCGAGGTCCTCGGCGACGTCCTGGAGGTGCTCGACGATCTGGAGCGCGGTGCAGATCTCGTCGGAGCGGCGGATCCGCTCGGGGGTGCCGGTGCCGGTGAGGGACAGCACGAGCCGGCCCACGGGGTTGGCGGACAGCTCGCAGTAGGCGGCGAGCTCCTCGTACGTGGCGTAGCGGGTCACCCGCTGGTCCTGCCGGTTGGCCTCGATCAGCCCGAGGAACGGCTCCGGGGTGAGCCCGTGGCGGTCCACCACGGGCTGGAGGGCCTGGAGGAGCGGGTGCCGGGGGGTGCCGTCGAACACGCGCCGCAGGTCCGCCTCGAAGGCGTCGAGTACGGCGAGGCGGTCGTCGGCGCGGTCCGGGGCGACGCCGAGCAGCGCGGCGTCGCGGCCGCCGGGGGCGAGGTCGCCGTCGCCGATGTCGTCGACGAGGCGGGCGTACCCGTATACGGCCATGAGTCCCTCGCGCCAGGCGGCGGGGACGAAGAACGGGGCGACGGGGAAGTTCTCCTCCGCTGCCTTGCCGAGGGTGGCGCGGGTGTGTGCCGTGTCGGACGGGGGCCGGATGCCGGGCCCCGCGGTCACCGCCCGCCGCCCGGGGCGGGGACGGCTCGCGCGCCTGGGGGCCGGAGAATTCCCGTAGCCATTGCCGTCACATCTCCCGTTCTACACTGCCGACCCAAAACATCCTATTTCGGACACGCCGCCGGTCCGCCCGGCGAGGGCCGCCGCTTACATGCGGGGAAACCGCCCCACTTGCCACGAATCAGCACCGGTACAGCTTACGTTGTACAACGCTTTTCGGCCCTGCCGGGTGTCCGTCCGGTGACCGAATGTCGCACGGCGGCCCCCGCCGCGGGCCGCGGCGGGGGCCGGTGGTGGTGCCGGAGTGACCGGTGGGGGCGGTGTCGTGGGGACACGGCCCTGGCCGGCCGGGTGTCGTGGGGACACGGCCCTAGCGGCCGGTCTCCTTCTCGTACGCCTTGACGACCTCGTCCGTGGGGCCGTCCATCAGCAGCTCGCCCTTCTCCAGCCAGAGCACGCGGTCGCAGGTGTCCCTGATCGACTTGTTGCTGTGGCTGACGAGGAAGACGGTGCCCGCCTCCTTGCGCAGTTCGCGGATCCGCTCCTCGGAGCGGATCTGGAAGCGGCGGTCACCGGTGGCCAGCGCCTCGTCGATCATCAGCACGTCGTGGTTCTTCGCCGCGGCGATCGAGAACCGCAGGCGCGCCGCCATGCCGGAGGAGTAGGTGCGCATCGGCAGGGTGATGAAGTCGCCCTTCTCGTTGATGCCCGAGAAGTCGACGATCCCCTGGTAGCGCTCCTTGATCTCCTCGCGCGACATGCCCATCGCGAGGCCGCCGAGCATCACGTTCCGCTCGCCGGTCAGGTCGTTCATCAGCGCCGCGTTCACGCCCAGCAGCGAGGGCTGGCCGTCGGTGTAGACCTTGCCCGACTCGCACGGCAGCAGGCCGGCGATGGCGCGCAGCAGCGTCGACTTGCCCGAGCCGTTGGTGCCGATGAGGCCGATGGCCTCGCCCTTGTACGCCGTGAAGGAGACGCCGCGCACGGCGTGCACCTTGCGCACGCCCGGGGCGTCGCCCGTCTTCCTGCGGCGGAGTATCTTGCTCATCGCCGCCGTGGCGCTGCCCTTGCCGCCGCCGCCGGCGTTGACGCGGTAGACGATGTGGACGTTGTCCGCGATGACCGTGGGGACGGCCGCCCGGTTGTTCTCAGCCACGGCCGTAACGCTCCTCAGCCTTCCAGAAGTACACGAAACCGCCGAGGCCGATCAGCACGGCCCAGCCGACCGCGAAGGCCCACACGTGCGGGGGCAGGTAGCTGGAGTCGTACCCGTCGATCAGGGCGAAGCGGATCAGGTCCATGTAGATGGCCGCGGGGTTCCACTGCAGGACGTCGGCGATCCAGGCCGGCTTGTCCTTCAGGTACACGCTGATGGAGAACATCACGCCGGACGCGTACATCCAGGTGCGCATGACGAACGGCATCAGCTGCGCCAGGTCCGGGGTCTTCGCTCCCGCCCGCGCCATGACCATCGCGAGCCCGGTGTTGAACACGAACTGCAGGAACAGCGCGGGGATCACCAGCAGCCAGGACAGCTGCGGGTAGTTCCCGAAGGCCACGGCGACCGCGAAGACCACGATCATCGAGTACAGGAGCTGCTGGAGCTGCTGGAGCGAGAAGGAGATGGGCAGCGAGGCGCGCGGGAAGTGCAGCGCCCGCACCAGGCCGAGGTTGCCCGAGATCGCGCGGACGCCGGCCATCACCGAGCTCTGGGTGAACGTGAAGACGAAGATGCCCATCACCAGGAACGGGATGTACACGTCCTTGGGCATGTCCTTGCCCGCGTTCAGGATGAGCCCGAAGATCAGGTAGTAGACGAACGCGTTGAGCAGCGGGGTAGCGACCTGCCAGATCTGGCCGAGCTTGGCCTGGCTGTACTGCGCCATCAGCTTCGCCCGCGAGAACGCGACGATGAAGTGGCGCCTGCCCCACAGCTGCCGGACGTACTCTCCGAGCCCCGGTCGGGCACCGCTCACCGACAGGCCGTACTTCGCCGCGAGTTCCGCGGCGCTCAGCCCGGCGTCGGGAGACGGCGGCTTGCTCGTGGCGAGGGCGCCGTCATGGGTTGTGTCACTCACAAGTTGAAACTTTCGTCTTCAAGATGCGCGGCCGGTCGGGCGTGTGGCGGTCGGACGCCTGGTCCCGGGAGTACGCCCATGCTCCCAGAACCGAGCTTGTCAGATGACGGGAGGTCGGCCCAGCCGGGTCAGCCGCCACACGGTCCGCCACTTCATGGGACGACGCGGGCCGCACGGCGTGGACCATCCCTCGCGGAAGCCTCCGAACCAGGCCTTGAGGGCCGCGGCCGAGGGCCTGCGCAGCAGCGTCAGGAGCAGCCAGACGCCCACGTACACGGGGACCAGCGGCGCGGGCAGGTTCCGGCGGGCCAGCCAGACCCGGTTGCGGGCCACCATCCGGTGGTACACCGCGTGCCGGGAGGGCGCGGTCGTCGGGTGGAACAGGACCATGTCGGCGCGGTAGTCGATCAGCCAGCCGGCGTCGAGGGCCCGCCAGGCCAGGTCCGTCTCCTCGTGCGCGTAGAAGAACTCGCCGGGCAGCGGACCGACCTCCTGGAACACCTTCGTGCGGACCGCGTTGGCGCCGCCGAGGAAGGTGGTCACCCGCGAGGAGCGCATCGGGTCCGACGCGCGCAGCCGCGGCACGTGGCGGCGCTGCGTGACACCCGTGTCGGGGTCGGCGATCCGGAAGCTGACGATGCCCAGCTCCGGGTCCTCCGCGAAGGCCTGCCGGCACAGCTCGGCGGTGTCCGTGCGGGGCAGCAGCCCGTCGTCGTCGAGGAACAGCAGCAGGTCGACGTCGGAACCGCCCGGGCCGAAGGCCTCGATGCCCACGTTCCGGCCGCCGGGGATGCCGAGGTTCTCCGGCAGGTCCACGGCGCGCACGCCCGCGGGCACCAGCTCGGAGGCCTTCACGCCCTGGCCGACCACGACCACCTCGACCGGATCGCCCTCCTGGCGGGCGACCGAGTCGAGCAGCGCCTTCAGCTCGTCGGGGCGGTTGCCCATGGTGATGACCACCGCGCCGACGCGCAGGCCGGCGCTCACCGGAGCCTGCTGGAGGCCAGGACGGACACCAGGTGCAGCACCGTCTGGAGGAGCGCGATGCCGGCCAGTACGGCGACACCGAGCCGGGTGTAGAACAGGTCGCCCCGCATCTGGTCCAGCACGGCCAGCACCAGGATCAGCAGCGACGCCTCGATGCCGAGGATCAGCCGGTGGAACTTCAGCGCCGCCGCGGCCCGGCGGGCCAGCGCCACGCCGGAGGACCGCGGCTCCGCCGCCGCCTCCTTGACGGGCTCCATGCCCGCCTGGTGGCGGGCGACGCCGACCAGGTCCGTCTCGGCCTTGATCAGGATGGCGCCGAGCGCCGCGAGGGTGCCGAGGAAGGCCCACAGCCAGTCGATCCGGCCGCCGCCCCACAGGTCGGCGGCGCGCAGGCCCATGCCGACCAGGACCGCCGCGTCGCACAGGTACGCGCCGACCCGGTCCAGGTACACCCCGGACAGGCTGTACTGCTTCTTCCAGCGGGCCACCTCGCCGTCGACGCAGTCGAGCAGCAGGTACAGCTGGACCGCGGCCACGCCGAGCACCGCGCCCCAGATGCCCGGCACCAGCAGGGCGGGGAGGGCGAGGACGCCCGCGAGCGTCATCAGGTAGGTCAGCTGGTTCGGGGTGACCTTCGTGCCCACCAGGACACGGGTGATGCGCAGGGAGACCTCGCGCATGTACAGGCGGCCGCCCCAGTGCTCACCGCTGCGCCGGTCCTTCACACCCGGGGGGTGCACGACCGGGCGGAGTTCAGCTACCGATGGTCTTGGCATAGTCGGAGTAGGCGTCCCTGATCTCGGCGACGGACAGGTTGAGGTGCTCCAGGATCGTGAAGCGTCCCGGACGGGTCTGGGGGGCGTACTCGACGGCGGCGACGAACTCGTCCACGCTGAACCCGATCTCCTCGGGCAGCACGGGCAGCCCGTGGTTGCGCAGCACCTGCGTGAAGAGGCCGGCCTGCTCGCGGGAGCCCCTCAGGTACATGGCGAAGGCCGCGCCCAGGCCCACCTGCTCGCCGTGGAGCGCAGAGCGCCCCGGGTAGAGCAGGTCGAAGGCGTGGCTGATCTCGTGGCAGGCCCCGGACGAGGGGCGGCTGTCGCCGCTGATCGACATGGCGATGCCGGAGAGCACCAGCGCCTCGGAGAGCACGGTGAGGAACTCGTCGTCCCCGCAGCCGCCCGGGTGCCGCAGCACGGACTCGCCGGCGGTGCGGGCCATGGCGGCCGCCAGGCCGTCCACCGCCTCGCCGGTGATCTCGTGCGACAGCTCCCAGTCCGCGATGGCGGAGATGTTGGAGATCGCGTCGCCGATGCCGGCCCGGATGAACCGGGCCGGCGCGTCCCGGATCACGTCGAGGTCGATGACCATCGCGATCGGGGTGGGCACGCCGTAGGAACCGCGCCCGTTGTCGTTGTCCAGGATGGACACGGGCGAGCAGATGCCGTCGTGGGAGAGGTTGGTGGCCACGGCCACCATGGGCAGGCCGACCCGCGCCGCGGCGTACTTCGCCACGTCGATGATCTTGCCGCCGCCCAGGCCGACCACGGCGTCGTACCGGCGGCCCTTTATGTCGTCGGCGAGCTTGACCGCGGAGTCGATCGTGCCGTCGACGACCGGGTACCAGTCGGCGTGCGGGAGTACGGGCTCCAGCTTGGCGCGCAGCGCCTGGCCGGACCCGCCGCTGATCGCGATCGCCAGCTTCCCCGACGCCGAGATCCGCTGGTCGGCCAGGAGGCCGGCCAGGTCGTCCATGGCGCCGCGGGAGATGTCGACGACGACCGGCGACGGGATCAGCCGCGTCAGTACTGGCATGCGATCTTCCGGCCCTTGGCGAGGTCGTCGTGGTTGTCGATCTCGACCCACTGGACGTCGCCGATCGGGGCCACGTCGATCGTGAAGCCGTCGTTGACGAGGTGCTGGTAGCCGTCCTCGTAGTACAGGTCGGGGTCGCGCTCGAAGGTCGCCTTCAGCGCGTCGGCGAGGGCCTCGGCGGCCTCCGGCTCGATCAGGGTGACGCCGATGTACTCGCCGGTCGCGGTGGCCGGGTCCATCAGCTTGGTGATCTTCTGGACGCCCTTGCCGTCGGCGGTGATGACCTTCATCTCCTCGTCGGCCAGGTTCTTGACCGTGTCGAGGGCGAGGATGATCTTCTGGCCGTTGCCGCGGGCGGCGAGCAGGGTCTGCTCGACGGAGACCGGGTGGACGGTGTCGCCGTTGGCGAGGATCACGCCCTGCTTGAGGACCTCACGCGCGCACCACAGGGAGTAGGCGTTGTTCCACTCCTCGGCCTTGTCGTTGTCGATCAGCGTGATGTTCAGGCCGTACTTGGCCTCCAGCGCGGCCTTGCGCTCGTACACGGCCTCCTTGCGGTAGCCGACGACGATGGCGACGTCGGTCAGCCCGACCTCGGCGAAGTTGCCCAGGGTCAGGTCGAGGACCGTGAGGCTCTCCTCCTGGCCCTCGGGGCCGACGGGCACGAGGGCCTTGGGGAGGGTGTCGGTGTAGGGACGCAGACGGCGTCCGGCACCGGCGGCGAGTACAAGGCCGATCATGCTGGTTCTCCTTCGTCATGTACGGCGGGTGCTCCGGAAGAGACCCAGAAGCGGATGCTCTCCACGAGCACCACGAGTGCCACGAACACGGCCAGGGCCGTGAGCGCGACGGGGAAGTCCGTGTGCGCGAGGACTGCGGCGAGGACCACGGTCAGCAGGACCCGGCCCTCGTGGCCGCCGGTCGTCCGCACCAGCCAGTGCGGGGGCGCGCCGGTGCCACCGCGGATGCGGTACACCGTGTCGTAGTGATGGTAGGCGACCGCCGCCACCAGCCCGAAAGCCGCGGGGAGGGCGCCGTTCACCCCGGCCTTGGCGGCCAGGACCAGGACGGTGCCGTACTCGGCGGCCCGGAACAGGGGCGGGACCAGCCAGTCCAGGGGTCCGGCGAGGGGCCGGGAGACCGCGACCCCGGCGAGCAGGACGTAGCCGGCCGCGAAGGGGACGAGCGTGCTGCTGCCGAACGGCAGCCACAGGGCGGCACCGGTGATCAGCAGGGCGGCGAGCAGCGCGGGGGCGACGGCGGGGCCGGGGAGCCGCACCGCGCGGGCAGCCGGCTCGGCCAGCGGGCCGGAGTCGGTCAGGTCGTACAGGGCCCGCGCGGCGCGCTCGGTCCGCTTCGCCTTGCGGGTGAGCGAGCGCAGGACGCGGCCGGCCGTGGTGTAGAGGGCGCCGAAGGCGCAGCCGACCAGCAGGGCGTAGAACGTGATGCGGGGGGTGGTGAACGCGGTCAGGACCGCGATCATCGCCCAGCGCTCGCCGATCGGCAGGATGATCATCCGCCGGGCCCAGACCGTCCATCCGACGCTGTCGAGCCGGTCCGAGAGCGCCGCGGTGGGGCTGGTGTTCGCCGTCGCGTCGTGGTTGGCCTCGTTGAAGGCGAAGTCGACCACGTGCCGGCAGGTCATCAGGATCATCGCGCCGAGCGCCAGCGCCCACACGTCGTCGCCGTTGCGGGCCGCGCCGAGCGCCAGACCGGCGTAGAAGGAGTACTCCTTGGCCCGGTCGAAGGTGGCGTCGAGCCAGGCGCCCAGCGTCGAGTACTGGAGCGAGTAGCGGGCCAGCTGGCCGTCGGTGCAGTCGAGCACGAACGAGACCAGCAGCAGCACGCCCGCGGTGACGTAGCTCCAGCGCTCGCCGGTGGCGGCGCAGCCGGCCGCGACCAGCGCGGTGACCAGCGAGGCGGTGGTGACCTGGTTCGGGGTCAGACCGCGGCGCGCGCACCAGCGGGCGATGTAGCGCGAGTACGGGCTGATGAAGAAGGTGGTGAAGAAGCCGTCACGGGACTTCACCGCGGTGCGCAGCCGCACCGCCTCGTCGTCCACGGCGGCGACCGCGGCGTCCGCGACCTCCCGCTCGGCGCGGGACTCGGGCACGGCGGCGACGAGGGTGCCCAGCTCGGGGCGCTGCACGGCCGTGCCGCCGGCCTCGATGACCTCGGCCAGCTCGTCCGGCAGGCTGTGCGCGGGCGCGGTGGCCCGGGCCAGCGCCCGGTCGAGGCCGGGGCGGGCGGCGGGCTGGACGCCGAGGGCGCCCGGGACCGCGGCCGCGGCGAAGCGGGGGTCGGTCAGGGCGAGGCGCAGCGCGTGCCGGTGGCCGGTGAAACGGCTGTCCACCACCGCGACGCGCTCCCCCGCGGGGACTGCGGCCAGCAGAGCTCCGGTGTCACCGGGGCCGGCGGCGATCCGTACGTCGAAGCCGAGGGCACGCAGATCGCCTTCGAGCGGCGATCCGGGTACCGGCGGGCCGGTGAGGATGGCGGTCGACAGACGGACTCACTCCTTGGGACGGGCGCCCCAGGGGGCGGGCTGCACGTCGGCAGAGGCTATCGGATGAGAGGAAGCGGACGTTCACCGCCCGTTTACGCCCCGACAATCCGACGATCTCCGGCTCGGCGGCCCTCGTGATCATCATGGTCGATACGCCGTCCCGGGGACAAACCCCGGGGATGTTAGGCTCGGTTCCCGGACGCCCCCGTACACCGGGTGCGTCGCGCCGGAACCGTGAACGTGATGAAGGAGGTGGGTTGATGACCGTCGTGATGTGCGCCACCACGCGTGGTGCCGACCGGTTCATCCCCATCCTCCGGGTGTCCGGCCAGGCCTGATCCGACCGCGGTACGTCGCTTCTCGGCGACCCGCGCGGAGGGCCGTCGGCCGGAGCCCCCTTTCCTAGGGTTCACGTTGACCGACAACACCCACGACGCTTCCGCGTCCTCTTCTTCGTCATCCTCCTCTTCTTCTGCCGCTCCTCCCGCCTCCTCCTCTCCTGCTTTCTGGGAGGCGTTCTTCGAGCTGCACCACGGGCTGCCCCGGCAGGGCCCCGGCTCCGACGCCACCACCCGCCGGCTGCTCTCCCTGGCCGGACCGCTCCCCGAGCGGCCGCGGATCCTGGACCTGGGCTGCGGTCCCGGCCGCTCCGCACTGCTCCTCGCCGCCGAGGCCGGCGCCGAGGTGACCGCCGTCGACCTGCACGAGCCGTTCCTCGACGAGCTGCGGGCCGAGGCCCGCGCCCGCGGGCTCGACGGACGGATCCGCACCGTCAAGGCGGACATGGCGGACGTCCCCTTTCCGGATGGTTCCTTCGACCTCGTCTGGGCCGAGAGCTCCGCGTACTCCCCCAGCTACCGCTGGGCGGTGCCCCCAGGCTTCGACACCGCGCTGGCCACGTGGCGCCGGCTGCTCGCGCCCGGCGGGACGCTCGTGCTGACCGAGTGCGAGTGGACCGTCGACGAGCCGTCCCCGGCGGCGCGCGCCTTCTGGGACCCGCACTGCCCGCTGCGCACCGGGGACCGGAACCGGGCGGCCGCGGCCGCCGCCGGCTACCAGGTGGTGGCGGTGGTCCCGCAGCCCGAGTCCGACTGGGACGAGTACTTCGGGCCGCTCGCCGCCCGCGCCGACACGGCCGACCCCTCCGCGCCCGGGATGGCGGCGGCACTCGCCGCCACCCGCGAGGAGATCGCCGTGCGGCGCGAACACGGCGGCGACTACGGCTACACCGGGTACGTGCTGCGGCCGTGGGGCACGCGGTGGCGGGTGCGGCCCGAGCGGGCGGACGACCGGGCCGCCGTACACGCCGTGCACGCGGCCGCCTTCGAGACTCCGATGGAGGCCGACCTGGTGGACGCGCTGCGGGAGGACGGTGCCTGGCTGCCCGGGCTGTCGTACGTCGCCGAGGCGCCCGACGGGTCGGTGGCCGCGCACGCGCTGCTGACCCGCTGCCACGTCGACGGGGTCCCGGCCCTCGCGCTGGCGCCGGTGGCGAGCCTGCCGGGCTCGCAGCGGCAGGGTGCCGGGAGCGCGGTGGTGACGGCGCTGCTCGACGCGGCACGGGCGGCCGGTGAGCCGCTGGTGCTGGTGCTCGGGCATCCCGACTACTACCCGCGGTTCGGGTTCGTCCGGGCCTCGCGGTACGGGATCCGGGCGCCGTTCGACGTACCGGACGAGTACCTGATGGCGCTCGTCCTGGACGGCTCCGCGGCCGTGCCGGCGGGGACGCTGGCGTATGCGGGGCCGTTCGGCGTCTGAGGCGTGGCAGCCGGTCCGGGGCTGCGGCCCGGGCCCCTGAGGGCCGGGGCCGGCCTCCGGCCCGGGGGTCTGCCCCCCGTCGCATAGCACGCGGCGGGGGGCAGACATGCGCGGATCACCGAAGTGCGGACAAGACGCTCGGGTACGGCAGACTGAAGGCCGAAGACCGAAGCGAAGGATGGTTATGCCGATCACCTCAGCCACCGCCGCGAGCAGCGCGTCCAACGGCACCGCCCCCGAGCCGATCATGCTCGAACTGGTCGACGAGTCGGGCAACACCATCGGCACCGCGGAGAAGCTCTCCGCACACCAGGCGCCCGGCCGGCTGCACCGGGCCTTCTCCGTGTTCCTCTTCGACGAGAAGGGGCGGCTGCTGCTCCAGCAGCGGGCCCTCGGGAAGTACCACTCCCCCGGCGTCTGGTCGAACACCTGCTGCGGCCACCCCTACCCGGGTGAGTCGCCGTTCGCCGCGGCGGCCCGCCGCACGTACGAGGAGCTGGGGCTGTCGCCCTCGCTGCTCGCGCAGGCGGGCACCGTCCGCTACAACCACCCCGACCCGGCCTCGGGTCTGGTGGAGCAGGAGTACAACCACCTGTTCGTGGGACTCGCGCAGGAGCCGGTGCGGCCGGATCCGGAGGAGATCGCCGACACCGCGTTCGTCACCGCGGACGAGCTGGCCAAGCGGCACGCGGAGGACCCGTTCTCCGCGTGGTTCATGACCGTGCTCGACGCGGCGCGTCCCGCGATCCGCGAGCTCACGGGGGACGCGGCGGGCTGGTGAGGCCGGGGCCGCCGGGACCCGGCGGCTGGGGACGGTACGGCCGATGAGGTCCGTTCGGGGCGCGGTGGGCTCGGCCCGGCGGACGTACGCCTCGGCGCACCGTGCCCTCAGAGCATCGCGGAGAGCGGCAGGGCCGCCCAGATGACCTTGCCGCCCCCGGCCGTGTGCTCGACGTCGCAGGTGCCGCCGGAGAGGGCGGTGATCTCCCGGACGAGCAGCAGGCCCCGGCCGCCGGTCTGGCCGAAATCCGCCTCCAGGGCCTTGGGCCGGTACGGGTGGTTGTCCTCGACGGCCACCCGTACCCAGGCCGCGCCGATGGCCACCTCGACGGCCACCTCGGGCGAGAGCAGGGCCGCGTGCCGCACCGAGTTCGTGACCAGTTCGGACACGATCAGCAGCAGCGAGTAGACCAGGTCCTCCGAGGCTCCGACGGCCTGGCGGGCGAGCAGGTCGCGTACGGCGCGGCGGGCCTGCGGAACGGATTCTTCAGTGGCGGGTGCGGTGAACCGCCAGACTCCCTCAAATGTGGGGGGCACGGTCGGGGGTGGTGCGTCCATGTCCCGGCCCCCGTCTTCACGCTCGATCGTCTCCACAGCTCAAGGGTGGGGAAGGAGAGGGACCGGGCCGGGAGCCTGACCAGAAGTCAGCGCCATTCGGACACCTTTTGACCGCTGGCTTATGACAGCGTCAGTTGTTCGACCGCTCCTGATCTTCCGCGCCGCCCTTCCCGGCCACCGGGCCGGGGCTGTCCGCGAGGCTGAGCGCCTTGCGTGCGCCCAGGCTCACCGCGAGCAGGCTCAGCCCGTCGAAGAGCAGGGCGATCGAGAAGAACGTACCGATCACGTACAGGCTGTCGTCCGGCCAACGGCTGAGAACGAGGAAGCCGAGCAGGATCCCGAAGGCGCCCTGCACCAGCGCCAGCCCGAACTGCGGCCCCCGCACCACCAGGGCGCCCACCAGACGGAACACCCCGCCGACGAGGAACAGCAGGGCGGCGAACATGGTCAGGGCCTCGGCGGTCGCCTCGGGGCGGCGCAGGATCACGAAGCCCGCGGCCAGGTTCACCGCGGCCACCACCACGGCCAGCCAGAAGAAGCTGCTCTTGCGCGACTGGAACGCCTGGACCAGCCCGACCACGCCGCCGATCAGCAGCAGCCAGCCGAACAGGAACATCGAGGTCAGCGACGCGACCCCGGTGTAGACGAGGCCGACGAGGCCGGCCACGACCAGGACCGCCCCGAGTGCGGCGAGCAGCCCGAAGCTCCGGCGCAGGCGCCGGCCCTGTCGGCGGACGTCGTCGGGGGTGGGCGTGGAGGTGGGGGCGGGGGTGGTGTCGCCTCCGTCGCCGCGGTTGCCGTTCGCGGGGCGGTCGGCTCGGTCAGGGGCCATCGGCGCGTCTCCTCCCAGACCCCCCGCCGGACTCCCTTGATCATAGGAGCGGCCGGCCGGGATAGCATCCGGCGCATGGACCGCGAGGAAGAGAGTCAGGACGAGCGCCGGGACCCGCCGCCGCCCCGCCCGGAGGCCGAGCTGAGGCACGCGGTCACCGACGGCGTGGCCACCGTCGTCATCGCCCACCCCGCGAAGCGGAACGCCATGACCGCGGCGATGTGGGCCCGGCTGCCCGGACTCCTCGACGAGCTGGCCGCCGACTCGGCGGTACGCGCCCTCGTGCTGACCGGCGCCGGCGAGACCTTCTGCGCCGGGGCGGACATCTCGGGCCTGCGCGACGACGACACCCCGCAGCGGCTCGCGCTCGCCGCCGAGGAGGCCCTGGCCACGTTCCCCAAGCCGACGATCGCCGCGATCCGGGGCTACTGCGTCGGCGGCGGCTGCCAGCTGGCCGTGGCCTGCGACCTCAGGTTCGCCGAGGAGGGCGCCGCCTTCGGGATCACCCCGGCGAAGCTCGGCATCGTCTACCCGTCCGGCTCGACGCGCCGGCTCGCCGACCTGGTCGGCCCGTCCACCGCCAAGTACCTACTGTTCTCCGGTGAGTTGGTCGGCACGGCACGGGCCCTGCGGACGGGGCTGGTGGACGAGGTGCTACCGGTCGGGGAACTGGCCAAGCGGGTGGGCGAGTTCACCCGTACCCTCGCGTCCCGCTCGCAGCTGACGCAGGCCGCGGCGAAGGAGTTCGCCAACGGCCGCACCGACCGCGACGCGTACTGGGCGGAACAGGCGCGCGGAAGCGACGACACCGCCGAGGGTGTCGCCGCCTTCCTGGAGCGCAGGGCACCGCGCTTCACCTGGACCGTCTGACCCCCGTCGGGACGGTGTGGGCTACTGGCGGGGTGGGCTACTGGAGGAGGAAGCGGGACTTCGCGCGCCACTCCTCGACCAGGTCGGCGGGCGCCTTGTCGGGCGAGCCCGCGTCGTACGGGGGCTGCGGGTCGTACTCCGTGAGCAGCTGGACGGCCTGGGCCGCGCGGTCGCCCGCCATCCGGCCGAGCAGCGTCAGGCCCATGTCGATGCCGGAGGAGACACCGGCGGCGGTCACGTACTTGCCGTCGGTGACCACGCGTTCGCCGGTCGGCTCGGCGCCGTAGCCGCGGAGCGTCTCCAGGGCCAGCCAGTGCGAGGCTGCGCGGCGCCCCTTCAGCAGGCCGGCCGCGGCCAGCAGCAGCGACCCGGTGCACACGGAGGTGGTCCAGGTGCTGGTGGCGTCGGCCGAGCGCAGCCAGTCCAACAGCACGGCGTTCTCCATCTGCGGGGTCTGGCCGGGTCCGCCGGGCACGATGACGATGTCGGGGTTCGGCACCTCGGAGAGGGTGCGGTCGGCGATCAGGGCGAGGGAGCTGTTGTCGTTGCGCACCGGCCCGGCCTGCTCGGCGACGAACACCGTCTCGGAGCCCGGGAGGCGGCTGAGGATCTCGTAGGGGCCGACTGCGTCGAGGGCGGTGAAGCGGTCGAAGAGCACGATCGCGATCTGCACGGTGGGGCCTCCTGATGGAGTGGGTTGGGGTGGTGCGCTTGGTGGGACTGGTGAGGTTGAGGGGATGGGTGAGATTGGTGAGACTGGGGGCGCGTCACTAGTGCGACGTGGGGCTGAAGCGGCGGCGGTACTCGGCCGGCGACTGGCCCAGGGTCTTCACGAAGGCTCGGCGCAGCGCCTCGGGGGTGCCGTAGCCGCAGGTGCGGGAGATCTGTGCGATCCCTTCGGTGCTGTCCTCCAGCAGGCGCCGGGCGTGCTCGATCCGGATCCGTTCCACGTACCGGCCGGGCGTCACCCCCGTCTCGGCCTGGAAGGCGCGGGCGAAGTGGCGCGGTGAGAGCCGTGCCCGGGCGGCGAGCGCCTCGACGGACAGATCGGAGCCCGGGTGCTCGCCGATCCACCGCTGCACGTCGCGCAGTGGTTCCCGCTGCGCGGTCTGCGCAGCGAGCTGGGCGCTGAACTGCGCCTGGTTGCCGGGGCGGCGCAGGAAGACGACGAGGTGGCGGGCGATGCTCAGCGCGAGCTCCCGCCCGTGGTCCTCCTCGACCAGGGCGAGGGCCAGGTCGATGCCCGCCGTGACCCCGGCCGAGGTGGCGACGTTGCCGTCGCGCACGAAGATCGGGTCCGGGTCCACGTCCACCTCGGGGTGCTCGCGGGCCAGCTGGTCGCAGACCGTCCAGTGCGAGGTGGCGCGGCGCCCGTCGAGGAGCCCGGCCGCCGCCAGCAGCAGGGCGCCACTGCACACCGACATCAGGCGCGGGGTGCCCGGGCCCCGCTCGCGGAGCCAGTCGGCCAGGCGCGGGTCGATGTTCCGCGTGCCGGGACCGCCGGGCACGAGGAGCGTGTGGGGGCGGGGGGCGTCGGCGAGGTCGAGGTCGGCGAGGTCGAGGTCGGGTACCAGGGTGAGCCCGCTGGAGGTGCGCACGGGTGCTCCGCCGAGGGAGGCGGTACGGATCTCGTACCCGTCACCGGGGCGCCCGACGGAGGCGCCGGCGAACACCTCCACGGGCCCGCTGACATCAAGACTCTGTACCCCGTCGAAGAGCACGACCAGCACGGTTCGCTTCGCCATGTCTCCATCGTGGGGTGGTGACGAGATGGCCGCAACGACGCGCTTCCCACCTTTCCTGCCAAGCGTTCCCGCGGGGCACGGGGTGAGGCGGGCGGGAGTACGGGGGTACCTCCCGGGCCGGAGCGGGGAGGTGGGCGGGGGCAGGCAGGGCAGTATCCCCTGGGCCGGTCTCAGCGAACCGGACGTATCTGGGGCCGTCCGCCGACCGAGGGTTTCCGGGCCGGGGCACCCTGTCAAGGGCGCTCCTTCGTCGCGTCGCCTGCGGCGATTCCACTTCGTTCCACCCTTGACAGGCCACCCCGGCCCGGAAGGCAAAGACCTCGGCGGACAACCCCAGGAAAGACGCCCTGGCCACTCCTCATGTATTCCGGTACCGAGTGCGTGCCCCCGGCACCGGGGCCCGGCCACGCCCCAAGGGGCGGACGCGACAGCGTCCATAGGCCCACCGGCGGATTTCAGCGACCTCAGGGCCGTCTGTGCCCCTTCATAAGCCGCCAACGATCGCTACGCGCTCCTGCCCCACGGCGACACACGGCCGTCTTGGGCCGGACATAGGCCGCCAGCGACCGCTACGCGCTTCTGTCGTCTGGCGGCGGCCGGCCGTCTCGGGCTGGGAGATGCCGCCAGCGATCGCTACGCCCTGCGGAGATCTCAGCGGCTGTTGGCCGACTCGTGGGACTTGGGCATCAGGCCGCGGAGGGTGCCGATCTGGCCCAGGTGGGCGAAGGAGTCCGCGATCTGGCCCTGGAGACGGAGCTCGACGGTGTCGGCGGTGCCGAGCGTGGGACTGGGCGCAATGCGGTGGAGGTCCTCCGCAGGGGCGGACGCCAAGTAGTTCTCTGCCAGTTGGTGCACAGAATCGAGATATGAGAGCAGGAGAGGGCCGCCCGGGTTGAGGAAGGCGTTCATCTCGTCGGTCGAGTGACCGAATCCCGTGTCCGACGGGTCCGCAGGCCGGCCGAATCGGTCAGCCCACCCGTCCGACAACCAGAGTTGCGGTCGGCCGATGACCTCCGACAGGTTGCGGTCTTGACCTCGCGCGATGTGCCAGACGAGCCAGGCCGTGCTGTTGCTGTCGGACGACGGCCGCCAGTTGAGTGCCTCTTCCCCCAAGCCCTCCACTGACCGCGTCAGTTCCATCCGAACTCGCCGGAAGAGGCCCAGAGCCAATCCCTGCCAATCACCGCCTGCCACGCCCATCGCCTTCCCCCGGTTCACACAAATCGACTCCGTGGAGAGCCGATCCCCGACTCTGCCATCCCATCCCGCTCGCCACCGCGCATTTCCCACCGATGTCCGCCTACCGGTCATGGGCGGCTGCCCTCACCACCCATGGCCCTCCAGCCGCTGAGACGTGAGAAGCGCGTAGCGATCGTCGGCGGCTTATGAAGGGGCGCAGACGGCCCGGAAGCCGCTATGCGAGTGGGGGGCCTACGGACGGGGACGCGTCCGCCCCGTGGGGCGGGGGCCCGCCCCGCTTCCGGGCCCGGGTGCCGACACCGGGCTCCCGGCCGTCCGCCGGGTGGCGGAGCCACCGGGGACGCTCCCGCCGCCACCGGTCCCTTGTCTCGTTGCCCCCTGACCGTCCCCCCTGGAGCCTCCCGCCACTCGTAGTCCGCCCGGGGCGGGGCGGGGTGTCAAGGGTGGAACGAAGTGGAATCGCCGCAGGCGACGCGGAGCGCAGCGGAGCGCCCTTGACACCCCGCCCCGCCCCGGAAACACCCTCAAGTGGCGGGTGGCTCCAGGACCCATCCCGAGAGAGGCCCCCTGCGGATGCCCCCGGCCCACCCCTGCGCCGGGTGCGTGCGTGGGATGCCCCCGGCTCGGCCCACCCCCACACCCCCGCACTCCTCAGACACCCGAAGCCGCCCACGCCCCCTTCCCCACATACCAACCAGTCGGTAACGTGCCTCCATGACCACACCCTCCGCGCCCCCCACCCCCACCACCCCCACCACCCGCGACGCGCGGCGGTGTCATCACTCCGCCGTCAACCCGTTCCACTCGGCGCACTACTTCTCACCCGACTACGCCCAGCAATTCGCGGCGCTCGGGTTCGAGGACCACAACGCGGCCTACCTCGTGGGCCGGGCCGCGGCGATGGGGGCCGTGGGAGCCGGCGCCGTGGCGGCGGCCTTCTACAACTTCAGCCACGGCATGATCAGTCGGCACCTGCCCGCCGCCTGGACCGTGGCCTCCCCCGACCAGGTGCTGGCAACCCGGCTGCGGGTCGCCGACACCACCTTGCGGCGGCTGCTCGGCGACGAGGTGATCGCCTCGCCGGAGCTGGCCGAGGCCGCCGGGCTGGCGCTGCGCGCCGCCGAGGGCTGCACCCGGCACGCCCGCACCCTGTACGCGGCGCACGCCGACCTCCCGGTCCCCGAGGAGCCGCACCTCGCGTACTGGCACGCCGCGACCCTGCTGCGCGAGCACCGGGGCGACGGGCACCTCGCGGCCCTGCTCGCCGCGGGTCTGGACCCGGTGGAGGCTCTGGTCAGCCACACCGCGACCGGCAAGGGCATGTCGACGCGCTGGCTGCTCAGCACGCGCGGCTGGAGCCAGGACGACCTGGACGCGGCCGCCGCGCGGCTGCGCGGGCGCGGACTGCTCGGCCCCGAAGGGGAGTTGACCGAGGCGGGCGTCCGGCTGCGCGCGGAGCTTGAGGACCGTACCGACGAGCTCGACCTCGCCCCGTACGCACACCTCGGCGCCGAGGGCGTGGCCCGTCTCACGGAGCTCGGCCAGGGCTTCGCCCTCAGGCTGGTGACGGCCGGGGCCTTCCCCGCCGGTCTGCTCGGCAAGGACTGACCACGACCCCAGGCTCTCCAGCTCTCCAGCTCCCCAGGTGCCCGGCTCCCCGGCCCCCAGCCCCCGGCCCCCGCCCCCCGGCAAGGGCCAACCTCCCCCGCCCGCCTTACCCCTCCCCTGCACCGCACCTGCCACAATGCTGCCCTCAAGTTCAGCGAGAAGGCGGTAACGGAACGTGACGGCAGCCACCCAGTCCATCGAAGGCCGGATCGCCGAGGAGCTCGGCGTACGGGAGCGGCAGGTGAAGGCCGCCGTCGAGCTGCTCGACGGCGGCTCGACGGTGCCGTTCATCGCTCGCTACCGCAAGGAAGCGACCGAGATGCTCGACGACGCCCAGCTGCGCACGCTGGAGGAGCGACTGCGGTACCTGCGGGAGCTGGAGGACCGGCGCAGGGCGATCCTCGACTCGGTGCGGGAGCAGGGCAAGCTCGACGCCGAGCTGGAGGCCCGGATCCTGGCGGCCGACACCAAGGCCCGCCTGGAGGACATCTACCTGCCCTTCAAGCCCAAGCGGCGCACCAAGGCGCAGATCGCGCGCGAGGCCGGTCTGGAGCCGTTGGCCGAGGGCCTGCTCGCCGACCCGTCGGTGGAACCGGCCGCCGCGGCGGCCGCGTTCGTGGACGCGGACAAGGGCGTGGCCGACCCGGCCGCCGCCCTCGAAGGGGCGCGGGCCATCCTCACCGAGCGCTTCGGCGAGGACGCCGACCTGATCGGCGAGCTGCGCGAGCGGATGTGGACGCGCGGGCGGCTGTCGGCGAAGGTGCGGGACGGCAAGGAGGAGGCGGGCGCGAAGTTCGCCGACTACTTCGACTTCGCCGAGCCGTTCACGGCGCTGCCCTCGCACCGGGTGCTCGCCATGCTGCGCGGCGAGAAGGAGGAGGTCCTCGACCTCACGCTGGAGCCGGAGGAGCCGTCCGAGACGCCCGGCCCGTCCTCGTACGAGGGACTGGTCGCGCACCGCTTCGGGATCGTGGACCGGGGCCGTCCCGGCGACAAGTGGCTGGCGGACACGGTGCGGTGGGCCTGGCGCACCAAGATCCTGGTGCACCTGGGCATCGACCTGCGGCTGCGGCTGCGGCAGGCGGCGGAGGACGAGGCGGTGCGGGTCTTCGCGGCGAACCTGCGCGACCTGCTGCTGGCCGCCCCGGCCGGTACGCGCGCCACGCTCGGCCTGGACCCGGGCTACCGCACGGGTGTGAAGGTGGCCGTGGTCGACGCCACCGGCAAGGTGGTGGCGACGGACACCGTGTACCCGCACGTACCGGCCAACAAGTGGGACGAGTCCCTCGCGAAGCTGACGCGGCTGGCGAAGGAGCACGCGGTCGAGCTGGTCGCGATCGGCAACGGCACGGCCTCACGGGAGACCGACAAGCTGGCCGCCGACCTGATCACCCGGCACCCGGAGCTGAAGCTCACGAAGGTGATGGTCTCGGAGGCGGGCGCGTCGGTGTACTCGGCCTCCGCCTTCGCCTCGCAGGAGCTGCCCGGTCTGGACGTCTCGCTGCGCGGCGCGGTGTCCATCGCCCGCCGGCTGCAGGACCCCCTGGCCGAACTGGTCAAGATCGACCCGAAGTCGATCGGTGTCGGCCAGTACCAGCACGACCTGTCCGAGGTGAAGCTGTCGCGCTCCCTCGACGCGGTGGTCGAGGACTGCGTGAACGGCGTGGGCGTGGACGTCAACACCGCCTCCGCCCCGCTGCTCGCCCGGGTGTCGGGCATCAGCGGCGGCCTGGCGGAGAACATCGTGGCCCACCGCGACGCGAACGGGCCGTTCCGCAGCCGGAAGTCGCTGAAGGACGTGGCGCGGCTGGGCCCGAAGGCGTACGAGCAGTGTGCGGGCTTCCTGCGGATCCGCGACGGCGAGGACCCGCTGGACGCCTCCAGCGTGCACCCCGAGGCGTACCCGGTGGTGCGGGCGATGGGGAAGAAGGCGGGCGGCGAGGTGGCCGCGCTGATCGGGAACACCTCGGTGCTGCGGTCGCTGCGGCCGGACGAGTTCGTGACGGAGGCCTTCGGGCTGCCGACGGTCACGGACATCCTGCGCGAGCTGGAGAAGCCGGGGCGCGACCCGCGTCCGGCGTTCAAGACGGCCACCTTCAAGGAGGGTGTGGAGAAGATCGGCGACCTGGCGGCCGGGATGGTGCTGGAGGGCGTGGTGACGAACGTGGCGGCCTTCGGCGCGTTCGTGGACATCGGCGTCCACCAGGACGGTCTGGTGCACGTCTCGGCGATGTCGAAGACGTTCGTGAAGGACCCGCGGGACGTGGTGAAGCCGGGCGACATCGTGCGGGTGAAGGTCATGGACGTGGACATCCCGCGCAAGCGCATCTCGCTGACGCTGCGGCTGGACGACGAGGCCGGCGCGGACCAGTCCGGCGGCGCCCCCGGCCGCGGCGAGCGGGGCGACCGGGGTGCGCGCGGCGGCGACCGGGGCGGCGACCGGGGCGGCCGCGGTGGTGACCGCGGCGGCCAGGGCGGCCGTCCGCCGCAGCAGCGCGGTGGCGGCGGGGCCGGCGGCCGGGGCGGTGCGCGCCGGGACTCCGCTCCCGCGCCGTCGAACAGCGCGATGGCGGACGCCCTGCGCCGCGCGGGCCTCACGGGCGACCAGGAGGGCCGCGGCCGGCGCTGAGCGGGGCCGGGCACGTGGGCGGGCTCGGGCCCGCCCCCGCGTGCCCGGGCCCGCCGTGACGGCGTACGGGCTGACGTACGAGCCCTGTCCGGGCCGGGGCACGGGACCTGCGGGTTCCGTGCCCCGGCCCGTCGTTTTGCCTCCCGGGCAACGCGGCGCGCCCGCACACCCGTCCCCCACCGGAACAGGTGGCTGGAACGAAACCGTCGGCTTCGGGTGGGTCTTGCCAACTGGGCAGCAAGATCTGTAGGGATGACGGTGAGACCGTCCGCAATGGTCGGGGGACGGCACCCCGTACTCCCCTGAGGACCACACTCCCAGAGGCCGCCTTGAAGGCTCAGGACGTCATGACACTCTCCCCACATGCCTATCGACGCTGCCCGAGGAAGGGTCCGAAGAGGGAACACATGCCATACGGGCAACTCAAACTGCGCAAACGATGCGAGGCGATTCTCGGCCAGCTCGACCTCTCGCATCCGTTCTCCCTCGACGGCCTGTGCGCCCGCGTGGCCGACCGCCGCGGCCGTCCCATCAAGCTGCACCCGCTGCCCAAGGAGGCGGCCGAGTCGGGGGTGTGCGGTCTCTGGGTCGGGACGGCCACCGTGGACTACGTCTTCTACGAGGCCCAGACCTCGCGCCTGCACCAGGAGCACATCGTGCTCCACGAGCTGGGCCACATCCTGTTCGGCCACAACTCCCTGGAGGGTGAGGACGTCGCCGGCGACGCGCCGGTGATCCTGGGCCGTACCAACTACACGACCCGGCAGGAGCAGGAGGCGGAGATGCTCGCGAGCATGATCCGCATCCAGTCCGGGCTCGCCCCGGCCGCCGCGCCCCAGGGGACGCTGGAGAAGCTGGAGTCGGCGATGGGGGTACGGGCGCCCCAGAGCGGCATGCGGCTCTCCCCGGTCGCGGTGAGGCTGTCCCATGGCGGATGAGCTGACCGCGATCGGCGACTGGCTCGCCGTACCGAGCGTGGTGGTCCTGTGGGCGGCCGTGCTGCTGCGCGCCCCCTCGGCCGTGCGCGACCCCTTGCAGCGCGGGCTGTGGCTGGCGGTGGCCACGGCCGCGGCCGCGATGACGCTGAACCTGCCGGCCGTGCTCGAAGCGGCCGCGCAGTACCCGGACTACGCCCACGCGGTGGGCCTCACGCGGAACCTGACGGGTGTTCTGTCGGCGGGCGCGGTGCTGTACTTCGTGGCCACGACCACCCGGGGGCGGAACCTCCAGCTCGCCTCGTGCGTGATGACGGTGGCGCTGCTGGGCACGATGGTGGCCCTCGACCTGCTGGCACCGCCGCACACGGTGCACGGCATGCCGCCCGGCGGGGACCCGGTGCCGTCGCTGGCGTACTGGCTGACGCTGATGTTCGCGCACCTGCTGGCCAACACGGTCTGCGTGTTCGTGTGCTGGCGGTACGGGCGGCGCACCGACAGCCCCGGACTGGCGGCGGGGCTGCGGCTGTTCGGGCTGGGCACGGCGCTGGCGGGGCTGTTCTGGTTCGTGTACCTGCTGAAGGCCACGCTCGGGTCCACCTGGGCCCTGCCTGCGCTGCCGCTGCTGATGAACGTGCACGGCCTGCTGCGGGCCGCGGCCATCTTCGTACCGACGCTGTACGTGCTGCGCCGCACCGCGGGTGACGTGTCCACGGCCTGGCAGCTGTGGCCGCTGTGGCGGGACCTGGTGGAGGCGGTGCCGCACGTGGCGCTGCACAAGCCGCGGGCGTCCCGGCTGCTGGAGCTGGTGTGGCCGCCGGTCGCCCGCGACCTGCTGGTCTACCGCAAGGTGATCGAGACGCGGGACGCGGTGCTGATGCTGAACGAGTACGTGGCCCCGGGCGTCCCGGAGCTGGCCCGCGAGCACGTCGCCGCGGCCGGCGTCCCGCACCCGCGCCGCGAGGCGGCCGTGCTGGCCTGTGTGATCAAGGAGGCGCGGCGGGCGAAGGCCGAGGGGCTGCAGCCGGGCGCCTCCACGTTCACCGCGGCGGCGATCGACGGCAGCGACCTTGAGAGCGAGAAACGTTTCCTCGTCGACGTGGCCGATGCCTACGCCGGCCCGGCCACCCTGTCCTTCGCACCGGAAGTGGAAGTGTCGTGACCACCGTTCTGATCACCGGGGCCAGCGCCGGCCTCGGCGCGGCCTTCGCGCGCGGATTCGCCGCCAAGGGCTGCGACCTGGTGCTGGTCGCCCGGGACAAGGCGCGCCTGGAGTCCGTGGCCGGGGAGCTGCGGGACGGCTTCGGGGTGTCCGTGGAGGTGCTGCCGGCGGACCTGCTGGACCCGGTGGCCCGGGAGGCCGTCGAGGTGCGGCTGGCGGATGCCGGGCGGCCGGTGGACGTGCTGGTCAACAACGCGGGCTTCGGGCTGCCGGCGCCGTTCCCGTACAGCCCGGTCGAGGACGAGGAGCGGATGCTGGACCTGCTGGTCCGGGTGCCGCTGCGGCTGACGCACGCGGTGGTGCCGGGGCTGCGGGAGCGGCGCCGGGGTGCGGTGCTGAACGTGGCCTCGGTGGCGGGGCTGCTGCCGACGGGGACGTACGGCGCGGCCAAGGCCTGGGTGACGGCCTTCAGCGAATCGCTGCGGGTGGACCTGGAGCCGTACGGGGTGCGGGTGCTGGCCGTGGTGCCGGGCTTCACGCGGACCGAGTTCCAGGAGCGGGCCGGGATGGACGTGAGCGCGCTACGGGACGCGGTGTGGCTGGAGGCCGACGCGGTGGTGGCCCGGGCGCTGCGCGACCTGGCCCTGCGGCGGCCGCTGAGCATCACGGGCTGGCGGTACCGGGTGTACGCGCAGGCGGTGCGGCATCTGCCGCGGAACCTGGTGGCGCGGCGGATGGCCCGTACGCGGAGGCCCCCGGCGGGGGTCTGAGGGGCGGGCGCCCCTGTTCCGCCCGGGCCTGCGACGGCCCGGGCGGCCCCGGGGTCCTCGGCGTACCCCGAGAGGCCTACAGCTCGGTCACCTTGCCGTCCGCGACCTCCAGGCGGCGGGTGGTGTGGACGGCGTCCAGCATCCGGCGGTCGTGGGTGACCAGCAGGAGCGTGCCCTCGTATACCGCCAGCGCGGACTCCAGCTGCTCGATGGCCGGCAGGTCGAGGTGGTTCGTCGGCTCGTCCAGCACCAGCAGGTTCACCCCGCGCCCCTGGAGCAGGGCGAGGGCGGCGCGGGTGCGCTCGCCGGGCGAGAGGGTGGCGGCGGGGCGCAGGACGTGCACCGCCTTCAGGCCGAACTTGGCGAGCAGCGTCCTGACGTCGGCCGGCTCCATGTCGGGGACGGCCGCGCAGAAGGCGTCCAGGAGCGAGTCGTCGCCGAGGAAGAGCCCGCGGGCCTGGTCGACCTCGCCGACGAGCACGCCGGAGCCGAGGGTGGCCGTGCCGGAGTCGAGCGGCAGGCGGCCGAGGAGCGCGCCGAGCAGGGTGGACTTGCCGGCGCCGTTGGCTCCGGTGATGGCGACGCGGTCGGCCCAGTCGAGCTGGAGGCTGACCGGTCCGAAGGTGAAGTCGCCGCGGCGCACCTCGGCCTCGCGGAGGACGGCGACGACGGAGCCGGAGCGCGGGGCCGCGGCGATCTCCATCCGCAGCTCCCACTCCTTGCGGGGCTCGTCCACGACCTCCAGGCGCTCGATGGCGCGCTGGGTCTGGCGGGCCTTGGCGGCCTGCTTCTCGGTGGACTCGGCGCGGTGCTTGCGGCCGATCTTGTCGTTGTCGGTGGCCTTGCGGCGGGCGTTGCGGACGCCCTTGTCCATCCAGTTGCGCTGCATCTGGGCGCGGCCTTCGAGGGCGGAGCGCTTGTCGGCGTACTCCTCGTACTCCTCGCGGGCGTGGCGGCGGGCGGTGGCCCGCTCCTCCAGGTACGCCTCGTAGCCACCGCCGTAGAGGTTGACCTCCTGCTGGGCGAGGTCCAGCTCCAGGACCTTGGTGACGGTGCGGGCGAGGAACTCGCGGTCGTGGCTGATCACGACCGTGCCGGCGCGCAGCCCGGTGACGAAGGCCTCCAGCCGCTCCAGGCCGTCGAGGTCGAGGTCGTTGGTGGGCTCGTCGAGGAGGAAGACGTCGTAGCGGGAGAGGAGGAGGGAGGCGAGGCCGGCGCGGGCGGCCTGGCCGCCGGAGAGCGCGGTCATGGGCAGGTCGAGGCTGATGGCGAGGCCGAGGGAGCCGGCCACCTCCTCGGCGCGCTCGTCGAGGTCGGCGCCGCCGAGGTCCAGCCACCGGTCGAGGGCTTCGGCGTACGCGTCGTCGGCGCCCGGCGCGCCCTCGACCAGAGCCTCGGTGGCCGCGTCGAGGGCGGTCTGGGCGGCGGCGACGCCGGTGCGGCGGGCCAGGAAGGCGCGTACCGACTCGCCGGGCCGGCGGTCGGGCTCCTGGGGCAGGTGGCCGACGGTGGCGGTGGGCGGCGAGAGGCTGAGCTGTCCGTCCTCGGGGGTGTCGAGCCCGGCGAGGAGGCGGAGCAGGGTGGACTTGCCCGCGCCGTTCACGCCGACGAGGCCGATGACGTCCCCGGGGGCGACGACGAGGTCGAGCCCGGAGAACAGGGAGCGCTCACCGTGCCCGGCGGCGAGGTCTTTGGCGACGAGGGTTGCAGTCATGAGGGGGCCGATTCTATCGCCCGGTGCTTTCCGGACTTTCTCGATTTTCCGAGCGGGCAGGTCAGGGCCTTGATCACGTCGGGGCGGGCGGGGGCGGGGCGTTCCTCGGCGAGCGTGACGGCCGAATGGCGATCGTGTGACAGATGGGGGCGTGGACATGACTTGTGGCGTCGGGGATGAATACGTTCGAACGGCCGGTCGACAAGATCACGACGGGCAACCCACGGCCCCCACCACCCCTTTGGAGCATCCGTGCACCGCAAAGTCATCGTCCCCGGCGTGCTCGCCGCCTCGGTCCTGCTGGCGATCCCGGCGTCGGCCGCGAGCTTCGTCCCCGGAGCGCCGGGCATCGGCGACACCTACTACCCGGCCAGCGGCAACGGCGGCTACGACGTCTCCCATTACGACTTGAGGCTGAAGTACCAGCCGGTCACCGACCTCCTCGAAGGCACCGCGACCATCCTCGCCACCACGAAGCAGGACCTGTCCCGCTTCAACCTCGACTTCGGCCTGAAGGTCGGCGAGGTCCGCGTGAACGGCATCAAGGCGAAGTTCGCCACCTCGGGCACACAGGAGCTGGAGGTCACGCCGGCCGCTCCGCTGCCGAAGGGCAAGGCCGTCACCGTGGTCGTGAAGTACGCGGGCAAGCCCTCGGAGCTGAAGGTCGACGGCTGGACGGCCTGGCACCGCACGCCGGACGGCGGTGTGGCCGCGCAGGAGCCGGACTCGGCGATCTGGTGGTTCCCCTCGAACGACCACCCGCTGGACAAGGCGACCTTCGACGTGTCCGTCAGCGTCCCGGACGGCACGCAGGCGATCAGCAACGGCGTGCTCCAGTCGACCAGCTCGCGCCTGGGCTGGACGCGCTACAACTGGCGCTCGAACAAGCCGCAGGCGACGTACCTGGCCACGCTCGCGATCGGAAAGTTCGACATCACGCAGGACACCACGGCCAACGGACTGCCGGTCCTCAACGCGTACAGCAAGGACCTGGGCGACAACGCGGGCGCGGCGCGCGCCAGCATCGAGCGGACCGGCGAGGTCGCCGACTGGCTCTCCGAGGTCTTCGGCCCGTACCCCTTCAATGCACTGGGCGGCTACGTGCCGAACGTGACCAGCGGCTACGCCCTGGAGACCCAGACCCGCCCGTTCTACAGCCCGCGGCAGTTCGCGAACGGCGCGAACGTCTCGGTGGTCGTCCACGAGCTGGCGCACCAGTGGTACGGCGACTCGGTGTCGGTGAACAACTGGAAGGACATCTGGGTCAACGAGGGCTTCGCCCGCTACAGCCAGTGGCTGTGGTCGGAGAAGGAGGGCGAGGGCACGGCGCAGGAGCTGGCGCAGTGGGCGTACGACTCGCGCCCCGCGGAGGACCCGTTCTGGCAGGTCAAGCCGGGTGACCCGGGCCCGGACAACCAGTTCCACGGCGCCGTGTACGACCGGGGCGCGATCGCCCTCCAGGCGCTGCGCAACCAGGTGGGCGACCAGACCTTCTTCGCGATCCTCAAGGGCTGGCCGACCGAGTTCGCGTACGGCAACGCCAAGGTCGGCGACTTCGTGAAGTACGCGGAGAAGGTGTCGGGCAAGCCGCTCGCGGCGCTCTTCGACACGTGGCTGTACACGGCGGGCAAGCCGGCCTTCGGCACCGCGGCCAAGGCCCTGGGCAGCGCCCCGAAGAACGCAAAGGGCCCGAAGGACACCGCGTCCGCCGACCGCCTGACCCCGCCCGGCCGCACGGCCCCGAAGTCCTGGAAGAAGATCGCGGCCACCAACACGGTCCACGACCACTGAGGCCTCCGAAACTCCACCGCACCGCCGCCGCGGGTGTCAGCGGCCGGCGGTGCGGTGGGTCCTTCTGGCCCGGGCCGCGATGGGGAGGTAGCGGAGGCGTTCCGGGAGGAGGGGGACGAGGGTGCGGACCGTGCGGCCGAGCAGGCGCAGGCGGCGTTCCTGGGCCGGCGTCCAGTCGAGGCCGATGGCCGCGCGGGCATCGGGCGGCATCAGGCCGACCGTGACGAAGGCGCGGAAGCGGAGGAAGGCGCGGCTGAGTACGGGCCAGGCGGCGCGGACCGCGAGGCGCACCGGCAGCGGTCCGCCCGTGGGGGGCGGCAGGTCGACGTCGGTGGCGACGAGTTCGCGGGCCACGGCGGTCGAGCGGATCTCCTCGGCCAGCATCCTGCGGTAGTAGGGCCAGAACTCCTCGACGGTGGCGGGCATGTCCCGGTCGCGGATGCCGAGGACCCGGCCGACCATGAGCCACTCCGCGTACAGCCGGCGCTCCTCGGCCTCGGTCAGCGGACGGAAGACGTACGCGAGGCCGTGGCGGTAGACGGGGAAGCCGGTGGCGTGGATCCACGTGTAGTACGCGGGGTCCAGGGCGTGGTAGCTGCGGCCGTCCTCGTCGGTGCCGCTGATGTCACGGTGCAGGCGGCGGACCCGGCGGCCCTCCTCGGCCGCGGCCTCGCCGCCGTACACCCACAGCTGGACGGAGCGCAGGGAGCGTTCGCCGCGTCCCCAGGGGTCGGTGCGGAAGACGGAGTACGTGTCGACGCCCGCGGCGACCACCGGGTGGGCCACCTGCATGGTGAAGGCGGCGGGCAGCAGGAGCAGCGCCCTGATGTCGCCCGCGATGGTCCAGAGGATGCCGCCGGGCGGGGGAGGCTGGGGTGCTGGGGTCCGGCTCATGCCTCCAGTATCCGCTCGTCGCGGGCCGGCAAGATTCCCGGTGCATGGGTGTTACCTGAGGGTAACTCCGGCTGCTTTGATGGCGGAGCCGATCTTTCCCCCACCGGTTCACCGGGAATCAGGAGACTCCATGGCGCTCAATCGCATCCGCCGCGGCCGGGCCGCCGGCGCGGCCGTCGCCGTCCTGGCCGCCGCGGCCCTCACGGCCACCGCGACCCCCGCCGCCTCGGCCGCCTCGGCCGCCGAGGACGGCACGACCACGGTGCCCCGGCTGTCCGTGCTGTCGTACAACGTGTTCCTGATGAGCAAGAACCTGTACCCGAACTGGGGCCAGGACCACCGCGCCGCCGAGATACCCAAGACCTCCTTCTTCCAGGGCAAGGACGTCGTCGTCCTCCAGGAGGCCTTCGACAACTCCTCGTCGGACGCGCTCAAGTCCAACGCGGCCGCGCAGTACCCGTACCAGACGCCGGTGATGGGCCGTTCGAAGACCGGCTGGGACGCCACGAGCGGCGCGTACTCCGCGACCACGCCCGAGGACGGCGGGGTGACGGTCCTGAGCAAGTGGCCGATCGTCCGCAAGGAGCAGTACGTCTACAAGGACGCCTGCGGCGCCGACTGGTGGTCCAACAAGGGCTTCGTGTACGCGGTGCTGAACGTCAACGGCACCAGGGTGCACGTGGTGGGCACCCACGCGCAGTCCACCGACCCGGGCTGCGGCGCGGGCGAGGCGGCGCAGATGCGCAGCCGGCAGTTCCGCAACATCGACGCCTTCCTGGACGCCAAGGCCATCCCGGCCGGCGAACAGGTCATCGTGGCGGGCGACTTCAACGTGGACTCGCGCACGCCGGAGTACGCGACGATGCTCGCCGACGCGGGCCTGGTGGGCGCGGACTCGCGCACCGGTCACCCGTACTCGTTCGACACGGCGGAGAACTCGATCGCCAACTACCGCTACCCGTCCGACCCGCGGGAGGACCTGGACTACGTCCTGCACCGTGCGGGCCACGCGCGTCCGGCGGGCTGGAACAACACCGTGGTCAAGGAGCAGAGCGCGCCCTGGACCGTGAGCAGCTGGGGCACCAGCTACACGTACGACAACCTCTCGGACCACTACCCGGTGACCGCCGGCTAGCCGGTCGTCGCCGAGCGGGTCGGGCCACTGCGCCCCGGCGGGTTCCTCGCCAGGGCGCAGTGCCGTGGTGCCGGAGGGCGGTCAGTCCTCGTACAGGGCGTCGATGGCCTGCGCGTACTTCTCGCGCACCACGCGCCGGCGGAGCTTCAGCGAGGGGGTGAGCTCGCCGGTGTCGGGGCCCCATTCGCGGGTGAGGAGGCGGTGGCGCTTGATCTGCTCGGTGCGGTTGAGCCGGGCGTTGGCCGCCTCGACGGCCCGGTCGACCTCCTCGCGTATGGCGGGGTGGGCGGCCAGTGCCTCGGGCCCGTCGGCCTCGATGCCGCGGGCGGCGGCCCAGGCCGGGGCGAGGTCGGGGTCGAGGACGAGCAGCGCGACGAGGTAGGAGCGGCCGTCGCCGTGGGCGTACGCCTGGCCGATCAGGGGGTGTTCCTTGAGGGTGTTCTCCACCAGCGCGGGCGAGACGTTCTTGCCGTTGGAGGTGATGATGAGTTCCTTCTTGCGGTCGGTGATCCAGAGGAAGCCGTCCCCGTCGATGCGGCCGACGTCCCCGGTGGGGAACCATCCGTCGGCGTCGCAGGCGCTCTCCAGCGAGCCGTCCGGCCGGAGGTAGCCGCCGAAGACGGTCTCGGCGCGGGTAAGGATCTCCCCGTCCTCCGCGATCCGCAGTTCCAGGCCCTCGATGGGGCGGCCCACCGAGCCGAGCCGGAAGTCGTCCACGCGGTTGACCGTGCAGACGCCGGAGGTCTCGGTGAGCCCCCACGCGTCCATGATCGTGATGCCGAAGCCGGCCCAGAAGCGCACCACGTCCAGCGGCATGGGCGCGGTGGCGCTGGCCGTCCAGACCAGGCGGTCCATGCCGGCCAGGGAGAGCAGCGGGACGAGGACCTCTCTCCTGGCCTTCTCGTACGCGGCGGCCAGCTCGGCCGGCACCTCCTCGCCGCGCTCGCGGTGCCCGGCGTGGGCGCGGCCCAGCTCGGTGGCGGCCTCGATGACGGCCCGCCGGTCCTCGGGCAGTTGGGCGAGGGCGGCGCGCACGGACGCGGCGAGCTTCTCCCAGACCCGGGGGACGCCGAAGAACTGCACGGGGTGGAGTTCCCGGACGGCCGCGGCGACGGCGGTGGGGTCGGCGCAGAGCCGTACGTGGGCGGCGCGGAGCAGCGGCAGGTAGATGCCGAGGATGCGCTCGGCGATGTGGGCGAAGGGGAGGTAGCAGATGTGCTCGGCGTGCTCGGGGAGTTCGGTCATCCGGTCCAGGCGGACGGACTGGAGGGCGATGTTGCGGTGGGTGAGGCGGACGCCCTTGGGGTCGCCGGTGGTGCCCGAGGTGTAGACGACGGTGAGCGGGTCCTCGGGGAGGATGTCCCGCCAGCCCTTCTCGAAGGCTTCGGCGCGGTGGGTGCGGGCGCCCGCGGCGTGGACGGCGCCGTACGTGGTGTGGCCGGCGGCCTCGGCCGGCTCGGCGACGACCAGCCGCTCCAGGGGGGTGTTTGGGTCGGCCAGGAGGGGCTCCCAGCGGCCTAGTTCGCGGGCGCCCTCGACGAGGGCGAGGCGGGCCCGGCTGTGGCGGGCGATGTGCGCGACCTGCTCGGGGGCGGAGGTGCCGTACACGGTGACGGGCACGGCCCCGAGGTGGACGAGGGCCAGGTCGGTGAGCCAGTGCTCGGGCCGGTTGCCCATCATGATCAGGACGTGTTCGCCGCGGGCGACGCCGAGCGCGGCGTAGCCGGAGGCGAGCACCGCCACCTTGCGGCGTACGTCGGCCCAGCTGAGGGTCGTCCAGTCGGGGCCGTCCCGCCAGGAAAGGGCGGGGAGGTCGCCGAGTTCCTCGGCGTTGCGGGCGAGGAGGGCGGGGATGGTCAGCGCGTGCGGGTCGGCGGGCAGTCGCAGATTCGTGGTCATGGCAGCTCCTGGCCGTTTCACATCGTTGGTGCGACAGCAATACTGTTGAACCCAAGCTGTGGAGCAGAGAGCGAGGCGGAGACGATGAACACCCAGGCGCCGGAGTCCACGCTCACCGTCGACGAGCTGGCGGCCCGGGCGGGCGTCACCGTCCGCACCGTACGTTTCTACAGCACGCGCGGTCTTTTGCCCCCTCCCGTGATCGGACCCCGTCGGGTGGGCCACTACGGGCCCGAGCACCTGTACCGGCTGGCGCTGATCGAGGAGTTGCAGCTCCAGGGCATGACCCTGTCGGCGATCGAGCGGTACCTGGACGCGCTGCCGGACGACCTGAGCGCGCACGACCTGGCGATCCACCGGGCGCTGGTGGCCACGTGGGCGCCGGACTCGGCGGAGCAGATCTCGCGGGAGGAGCTGGAGCGGCGGGCGGGGCGGTCCCTGGCGGACGCCGACGTGCGGCGGCTGGCGGCGATGAACGTGCTGTCGGCCGCGGGCGAGGGCTACCGCGTGGACCTGGGGCTGCTGCGGCTCGGGGTGGCGCTGCTCGACGTGCCGATCTCGCACGAGACGATCCTGGCCGCCCGGCAGGTGCTGCTGGAGCACACCCGGTCGGCGGCGCACGAGCTGACCCGGCTGTTCCGGGACGAGGTGTGGGGGCCCTTCACGGAGGGCGAGGACGACCCGGACCGGGTGGAGGCGATGAAGTCGCTGTCGGCGCACATGCAGCCGATGGTGGTGCAGGCGCTGGTGACCGCGTTCCAGCGGTCGCTGAAGGAGGAGCTGCGGGCGGCGTTCGTCCCGGAGCCGGAGGACTCCTGACGAACGCCGCCCGTCCGGGCGCTAGTCCGCGAACACCTCGCCGCGCTCGGCCTTCTCGACCAGCAGGGCGGGCGGCGTGAACCGGTCGCCGTAGCGCTCGGCCAGCTCGCGGGCGCGCGCGACGAAGCCGGGCAGGCCGCCCTCGTAGCCGTTGATGTACTGGATCGCGCCGCCGGTCCAGGCCGGGAAGCCGATGCCCATGATCGAGCCGATGTTGGCGTCCGCCACGGAGGTCAGCACGCCCTCCTCGATGCAGCGGACGGTGTCGAGCGCCTCCGAGAAGAGCATCCGCTCCTTCATGTCCTCGAACGGGATCTCGTACCCGGCCTGGGTGAAGTGCTCCCGCAGGCCCGGCCACAGCCGGGTGCGCTTGCCGTCGGCGTACTCGTAGAAGCCGGCCCCGCCGCTGCGGCCGGGGCGCTCGAACTCGTCCACCATGCGGTCGATGACCTGGTCGGCGGGGTGCGCGGTCCAGGTGCGGCCCTCGGCCTCGAAGGCCTTGCGGGTCTCGTTGCGGATCTTGCGCGGGAGGGTGAGGGTCAGCTCGTCCATCAGGGAGAGCACCTTGGCCGGGTAGCCGGCCTGGCCGGCGGCCTGCTCGATGGAGGCCGGCTCGACGCCCTCGCCGAGCATGGCGACGCCCTCGTTGATGAACTGGCCGATCACGCGGGAGGTGAAGAAGCCGCGCGAGTCGTTCACCACGATCGGGGTCTTGTTGATCTGGCGGACCAGGTCGAAGGCGCGGGCCAGCGCCTCGTCGCCGGTCGCCCCGCCCTTGATGATCTCGACGAGCGGCATCTTGTCGACGGGCGAGAAGAAGTGCAGGCCGATGAAGTCCGCCGGGCGGGAGACGCCCTCGGCGAGGGAGGTGATGGGCAGCGTCGAGGTGTTGGAGCAGAGCAGCGCGTCGGGGGCGACGACGTCCTGGACCTCCTGGAACACCTTGTGCTTGAGCGTGGTGTCCTCGAAGACGGCCTCGATGACGGCGTCGCAGCCGGCGAGGTCGGCCGGGTCCGCGGTCGGGGTGATGCGGGCCAGCAGCTCGGCGCGCTTGGCCTCGGTGGTGCGGCCGCGCGAGAGGGCCTTGTCGAGGAGCTTCCCGGAGTACGCCTTGCCCTTGGCGGCGGCCTCGGCGGTGACGTCCTTGAGGACCACGTCGATGCCGGCCCGGGCGCAGGAGTACGCGATGCCCGCGCCCATCATGCCGGCGCCGAGGACGGCGACCTTGGCGACCTTGCGGGGCTCGACGCCCTTGGGGCGGGACTGGCCGGAGTTGACGGCCTGGAGGTCGAAGAAGAAGGCCTGGATCATGTTCTTCGCCGTCTGGCCGGTGACCAGCTCGGTGAAGTAGCGGGCCTCGATCGTCAGGGCGGTCTCGAAGTCCACCTGGGAGCCCTCGACGGCGCAGGCCAGGATGTTGCGCGGGGCCGGGTACGGGGCGCCGTTGAGCTGCTTCTTCAGGCTGGCCGGGAAGGCCGGGAGGTTGGCTGCGAACCGCGGGTTGGACGGCGTGCCGCCCGGGATCTTGTAGCCGGGGACGTCCCAGGGCTGCTTCGACTCCGGGTTGGCGTCGATGAAGGCGCGGGCCTTGGCCAGCATCTCCTCGGGGGTCGCGGCCAGTTCGTGGACCAGGCCGTTCTCCAGCGCGCGCTGCGGGTTGTACTGGGTGCCCTGGAGCAGCACCTTGAGGAGGGCGTCGGCGATGCCCATGAGGCGCACGGTACGGGTGACGCCGCCGCCGGCCGGGAGGAGGCCGAGGGTGACCTCGGGGAGGCCGATCTTGGTGCCGGGGGCGTCCAGGGCCACCCGGTGGTGGGAGGCCAGGCAGATCTCGTAACCGCCGCCGAGGGCGGTGCCGTTGATCGCCGCGACCACGGGCACGCCGAGGGTCTCGATGCGTCGCAGGGAGGCCTTGATCTCGGTGCCGGTGTCGAAGGCGAGCTGCGCGTGCTCGGGGCGCAGCCGGATCATGTCCTTGAGGTCGCCGCCGGCGAAGAAGGTCTTCTTCGCGGAGGTGTAGATGATGCCGCGGATGGAGTCCTTCTCGGCCTCGGCGCGGTCGGCGACGGCCGCGATGGAGTCCTTGAAGGCCTGGTTCATCGTGTTGGCGGACTGGTTCGGGTCGTCGAGGACCAGGGTGACGACGCCGGTCTCGTCCTGTTCCCAGCGGATCGTGGTGGACTCGCTCATGTTCTCAACTTCCGTGTGGGTGGCGTGCCGTGGGCGGGATACAGGACGGGTTCAGAGGCGTTCGACGATGGTGGCGATGCCCATGCCGCCGCCGACGCAGAGGGTGGCGAGGCCGTAGCGCTTGTCCTGGCGCTCCAGCTCGTCGACGAGGGTGCCGAGGATCATCGCGCCGGTGGCGCCCAGCGGGTGGCCCAGCGCGATGGCGCCGCCGTTGACGTTGACCTTGTCCAGGGTGGTGCCCATGTCCTTGACGAAGCGCAGCACGACGCCGGCGAAGGCCTCGTTGATCTCGATCAGGTCGATGTCGTCGATGGTCAGGCCGGCCTTGGCGAGGGCCTTGCGGGTGGCCGGGGCCGGGCCGGTGAGCATGATGGTCGGCTCGGAGCCGGAGACGGCGGCGGAGACGATGCGGGCGCGCGGGGCCAGGCCGTTGCGCTCGCCGGCCTCGCGGGAGCCGATGGCGACGAGGGACGCGCCGTCGACGATGCCGGAGGAGTTGCCGGCGTGGTGCACGTGGTCGATCTTCTCGACCCAGTGGTACTTCTGCAGGGCGACGGCGTCGAAGCCGCCGAGCTCGCCGATGTCCGCGAAGGACGGCTTGAGCTTCGCGAGGGAGTCGGCGGTGGTGCCGGGGCGCATGAACTCGTCGTGGTCGAGGACGGTCAGGCCGTTGCGGTCGAGGACCGGGACGACGGACTTGGCGAAGCGGCCCTCCTTCCAGGCGGCGGCGGCGCGCTCCTGCGAGAGGGCGGCGTACTCGTCGACGTCGCGGCGGCTGAAGCCCTCCAGGGTGGCGATCAGGTCGGCGCCGATGCCCTGGGGCACGAAGTTGACGTTGAAGTTGGTCATCGGGTCGGCGAACCAGGCGCCGCCGTCCGAGGCCATCGGCACGCGGGACATCGACTCGACGCCGCCCGCGAGGACCAGGTCCTCCCAGCCGGAGCGGACCTTGGCGGCCGCCATGTTGACGGCCTCCAGGCCGGAGGCGCAGAAGCGGTTCTCCTGGACGCCGGCGACGCTGTCGGGCAGGCCGGCCGCGATGGCGGCGATCCGCGCGATGTCGGAGCCCTGGTCGCCGACCGGACCGACGACGCCGAGCACGATGTCGTCGATGGTGCCCGGGTCGAGCCCGGGGTTGCGCTCGCGCAGGGCGTCGATGAGGCCCACGACCAGGTCGATGGGCTTGGTGCCGTGCAGGGCGCCGTTGGCCTTCCCGCGCCCGCGCGGGGTGCGGATCGCGTCGTACACGTAAGCTTCGCTGCTCACTGGTCAAGCCTTTCCTGAGGGTCCTGCGGGGTGCGGGAGGTGTCCTGCGGGTGCGGGAGGGGGTCCTGCGGCCGGACGGAAGTCCTGCCGCCGACGGGGTACGGAGGGACGCGGCGGGGCTGGTCAGCCCAGCAGGGAGCGGCCGATGATCTCCTTCATGATCTCGGTCGTCCCGCCGTAGATGGTCTGGATGCGGCTGTCGGTGAAGGCGCGGGCCACCCGGTACTCGGTCATGTAGCCGTAGCCGCCGTGGAGCTGGAGGCAGCGGTCGGCCACGCGCTTCTGGAGTTCGGTGGCCCACCACTTGGCCATGGAGGCGTGGGTGGCGTCGAGGGTGCCGGCCGCGTGCTCGGTGATGCAGCGGTCGAGGAAGGCGCGGGTGACGGCGCACTCGGTGGCCATCTCGGCGATCTCGAAGCGGATGTGCTGGAGCCTGGCGAGCGGCCGGCCGAAGGCCTCGCGCTCCTTGACGTACGCCGTGGTGATCTCCACCAGGTGCTCGGCCGCGGCGATCGCGGCCATGGCGATGGTCATCCGCTCCTGCGGGAGGTTGGTCATCAGGTGCACGAAGGCGCCGTTGAGCTCACCGAGCAGGTTGTCCTTGGGGACGCGTACGTCGTTGAAGAACAGCTCGGCGGTGTCCTGGGACTTCTGGCCGATCTTGTCGAGGTTGCGGCCGCGCTCGAAGCCGGGCGTGCCGCGCTCGACGACCAGCAGGGACAGGCCGTGCGCGCCGCCCTCGGGGGTGGTGCGGGCGACCACGATCACCAGGTCGGACAGGATGCCGTTGGAGATGAAGGTCTTGGAGCCGTTGAGCAGCCAGTGGTCGCCCCCGTCCTCCGCGGTGGTCCTGATGCCCTGGAGGTCGGAGCCGGCGCCGGGCTCGGTCATGGCGATGGCGGTGATCGTCTCGCCGCTGCAGAAGCCGGGCAGCCAGCGGCGCTTCTGCTCCTCGGTGGCGAGGGAGGTCAGGTAGGGGCCGATGATGTCGTTGTGCAGGCCGATCGCGAGTCCGGCCGCGCCGGCCCGGGTGAACTCCTCGGCCAGGACGGCGGCGTAGCGGAAGTCGGGGTTGCCGCCGCCCCCGTACTCCTCGGGCACGGCGAGGCCGAGCAGGCCCTGGCGGCCGGCGGCCAGCCACGCCTCGCGGGAGACGATGCCGTCCTTCTCCCACTGGTCGTAGTGCGGCAGCACCTCCTTGGTGAGGAAGGTGCGGACCGTCTCGCGGAAGGCCTCGTGGTCCTCGGTGTAGATCTGTCGCTGCATCCGCTCCCCCTAGAGCCAGTTCTTGACGGTTTCGACGAGCCGCGCGGGTTCGGGGCCCACGGGCGTGACGTTGAGCATGGTGACCCCCGCCTCGCGGAAGGCCTCGATGCGCTCGCGTACGTACCCCTCGGGCCCGCACAGGGTCATCAGCTCGCAGAACTCGTCCGGCACGGCGGCGGCCGCGTCGCGCTTGCGGCCGGAGAGGTACAGCTCCTGGATGCGGCGGGCCTCCTCCTCGTAGCCGTAGGCCACGGCGAGGTCGTTGTAGAAGTTCTTGCCCGGCGCGCCCATGCCGCCCACGTACAGCGCGATCTGGGGGCGGGCGAGGTCCCGGGCGCGGGCCGCGTCCTCGCCGATGGCGAGCAGGCCGCCGGCCACGGTCCGGAGCGGCCCGAGGGCGGGGTCGCGCCGGGCGGCGCCCTCGTCCAGGGCGGTGCCCCAGACCCGGCGGGCCTTCTCGGGGATGAAGAGCGTGGGCAGCCAGCCGTCGGCGACCTCGGCGGTGAGGCGGACGTTGGCGGGGCCCAGCGAGGCGACGTAGACGGGGATGTCAGGGCGGACCGGCCGGGTGAGGATCTTCAGCGGCTTGCCGTGGCGGCCGCCCTTCTCGGGCGGCAGGGGCATGTCGGTGATGCCGTGGTGGTCGATGGTCTCGCGGCGCCAGATGCGGCGGCACAGCTCGACGGTCTCGCGGGTGCGGCCGAGCGGGCGGTCGTACGGCTTGCCGTGCCAGCCCTCGACGACCTGGGGGCCGGAGGCGCCCAGGCCCAGCATGGCCCGGCCGCCGGAGAGGGCGTCGAGGCCGGCGGCGGTCTGGGCGATGAGGGCGGGGGTGCGGGAGTAGACGTTGACGATGGCCGAGCCGATCTTCATCCGCTCGGTGCGGGCGGCGAGGTAGCCCATGATCGTCGGGGAGTCGAAGCCCCAGGCCTCGGCGACCCAGACGGCGTCCAGTCCGGCCGACTCCAGGGCCGCGGCCTCGTCCGCGGCGCGGCGCGGGTCGCCGGCGTAGTCCAGCAGCATGGAGAGTTCCATGGCCTCAGGCTTCCTTCGTGACGGCGGCGGCCAGGTCCGGGAGGTCCCAGTCGCGGGCGACCTCGGCCGTGTGGGCGCCGGGCATGGCGGGGCCGCTGTGCACGGTGCCGGGGGTGGCCGAGAACCGGGGCGCGGGCGCGGGCTGGGTGATGCCGCCGAACTCCGTGAAGGTGCCGCGGGCGGCGAGGTGGGGGTGGTGCGGGGCCTCGCGCAGTGAGAGCACGGGGGCGACGCAGGCGTCGCTGTCCTGGAAGACCTCCGTCCACTCCGCCCGGGTGCGGGTGCGGAAGCGGGCGGCGACGGCCTCGCGCAGCTCGCCCCAGCGGGCCAGGTCCTTGCGGGCGGGGGCCTCGTCCGCGATCCCGAGGAGCGCGGTGAACTCGTCGTAGAACTGCTGCTCCAGCGCGCCGACGGCCATGAACCCGCCGTCCGCGGTCTCGTACGTGCCGTAGAAGGGGCAGCCGCCGTCGAGCAGGTTCGCGCCGCGCCGGTCCTGCCAGCCGCCGGCCGCGACCATGCCGTGGATCATCGCGGTGAGGTGGGAGGTGCCGTCCACGATGGCCGCGTCGACGACCTGGCCGGTGCCGGTGGCCCGGGCGTGGTGGAGGGCGGCGAGCAGGCCCACGACCAGGTAGAGGGAGCCGCCGGCGTAGTCGCCGACCAGGTTGGCGGGGACGGCGGGCGGCTCGTCCGGGTTGCCGATCATGCCGAGGGCGCCGGTGACCGCGATGTACGCGATGTCGTGGCCGGCGCGCTGGGCGAGGGGGCCGTCCTGGCCCCAGCCGGTCATCCGGCCGTAGACGAGGCGCGGGTTGCGCGCGTGGCACGCGTCGGGGCCGACGCCGAGGCGTTCGGCGACGCCGGGGCGGAAGCCCTCGATGAGGACGTCGGCACGCTCGACGAGGCCGAGCACGGCGGCGGGGCCGTCCTCGGCCTTGAGGTCGATCACCACGGAGCGCTTGTTGCGGTTGGTGACGTCGTACGCGGGGTTGATCGCCAGGCCCCCGCCACCGGGGCGGTCCACGCGCACCACGTCCGCGCCGAGGTCGGCCAGGAGCATGGCGGCGAACGGGCCGGGGCCGATGCCCGCCAGCTCGACGACGCGTACCCCCGCGAGCGGGCCGTTCCCTGTCGCGTTCCCCGCCTCGTGCCCTGCCACCGCCATCGAGCCCCCAGGTACTCAGGTATGTGACACAACTGATGTAACACCAGCGATGCTAGGAACGTGTTCCACTCAGCACAACCCCCGGGCGAGCAAGCGCTTAGCCGAATTCGTCCGGGGCGGCGGCCGGTGCGGATGCGGGGCGCCGGGGCCGGTGCGGATGCGGGGCGCCGGGGCCGGTGCGGATGCGGGGCGCCGGGGCCGGCCGGGTACGCCTCCGCTACGCGCGCCGCTCGTCCAGTTCCCTGACGTGCCGCTTGAGCGCCACGGTGCGGTAGCTCTCCTCGACCCACTCGCAGAGCACCTCGGGCGCCGGCGACCCCTCCCCCAGCGGGAGGGACACCCAGCCGGCCCGGCCCAGGCCGTAGCCCGTGGGCTCGGCGCCGGGGGCGGTCATGGCGTGGCCGTGCAGCGCCTCGTCCTTGAGCTTGACCGACAGGCCGGGGTCGGAGGGGCCGTCGGTGTTGCCGAGGAACACGAAGATCTTCTTGTTCACCTTGACCACGCAGTCCTCCGGCCCCCAGGGGAACTCCTCCACCGCCTCGGGCAGCGAGAGGGCGAATGCCCGCACTTTCTCCCACTTGCGCACCGCGTTCCGCATCGGCGGACCTCCCTGATCGCACGGCCGGTTCCGGCTCACGCTAGCCTTCGCCACCGACACCAGCCGGGAGGAGCGGGGATGAACAGACAGGACGGGCCCGAGCGGGCGAACCGCGCCTACGACGTGGTGCTCTTCGGGGCCACCGGGTTCGTGGGCGCCCTCACCGCCGAGTACCTCGCCGCGCACGCCCCGGCGGACTGCCGGTGGGCCGTCGCGGGCCGGGACCGGGCCAGGCTGGAGCGGCTGCGGGAACGGCTGGCCGAGCTCCGGCCGGAGTGCGCGGAGCTGCCGGTGGTCGTGGCGGACGCGGGCGACCCGGCCGCGCTGCGCGAGCTGGCTGCGTCCACCCGGGTGCTGGCCACGACCGTCGGCCCGTACGTCTGGTACGGCGAGGGGCTCGTCGCCGCCTGCGCGGACACCGGCACCGACTACTGCGACCTCACGGGCGAGCCGGAGTTCGTGGACCGCATGTTCGTGGAGCACGACGCGCGGGCGCGCGAGACGGGCGCCCGGATCGTGCACGCCTGCGGCTTCGACTCGGTGCCGCACGACCTCGGCGCGTACTTCACCGTGCGGCAGCTGCCCGAGGGCGTGCCGCTGACGGTGGACGGGTACGTCCGCTCCAACGCGCTGTTCTCGGGCGGCACGCTGGCCTCCGCGCTGACGGCGATGGGGCGCGGGCCCGAGACCCTGCGCGCCGCGCGGGAGCGGCGACTGCACGAGCCGCGGCTGCTGGGGCGGCGGGCCCGGGCACCGCTGGGCGCGCCGCGGCTGAGCCGGGAGACCGGCACCTGGGCGCTGCCGCTGCCCACGCTGGACCCGCGGATCGTGGCGCGGTCGGCCGCCGTACTCGACCGGTACGGGCCGGACTTCCGGTACCGGCACTACGCGTCGGTCAAGTGGCTGCCGGTGGCGCTGGGCGGTACGGCGGCGCTGGGCGCTACCGTGGCGCTGGCCCAAGTACCGGCCGCCCGGCGCTGGCTGATGGGGCGTTGGGAGCCCGGTCGCGGTCCGGACGCGGAGCGGCGTGCGCGCAGTTGGTTCACGGTGCGGTTCGTCGGTGAGGGCGGCGGGCGCCGGGTGTTCACGGAGGTGTCGGGCGGCGATCCCGGGTACGGGGAGACCGCGAAGATGCTGGCGGAGTCGGCGCTGTGTCTGGCGTACGACGAACTCCCGGCACGGGCCGGACAGTTGACCACGGCTGTGGCGATGGGCGACGCGCTCACGTCCCGGCTCACGGCGGCGGGCATCCGCTTCCGGGTGGTCGCGAGGCGCTGAGCCGGCCGTACGGGGAGGCGCGCCCCCTCGCCGGGGTCAGGCGTCTCCCCGGCGGGGCGGCACCCTGGTCATCCGGTGGACCAACTGACCAGGGTGCAGATCATCGAGCCGAGCCAGCCCGCACCGGCGAGTCCGGCCACGACCAGCCCGGCCAGCACGGTCCGTTCGACGGCGGGCAGCGCCTCGGGCTTCGGTGCACGGTGTCGTGTCGTCATGCCCCCAGCCTCGCGCGGCCTGCCGGACCCCGGCATCCGTACGGGTACTCAGCCGGCTACTCAGCCGGGCCCGGGTGCCGGCACGGACGGGCCGGGCGGTCAGGCCGTGGGGGCGAGGCCGGCCAGCACCCGGCGGCAGAGGGAGTCCGCGTGGCGGGTGGTCTCCGGGAGGCGGTAGCGGGGGCTGAGGGCCAGGGCGTGGGCGCAGGCCGTGTCCAGGGTGATCCGGTGGCCGACGGAGACGAAGACCGGCTTCACCCCGTCGCGGGTGCGCAGGGCCCGGCCCACCTCCGCACCGTCGGCCGCGCACAGGGGCGAGCCGTCGCCGCGCCGGTCGCCCGGCTCCTCGTAGGTGAAGGTGAACGGGTTCTTCGCGACGCCCATCGTCGGCAGGCCGGTGACCACGCCGAGGTGGCAGGCCAGGCCGAAGCGGCGCGGATGGGCCAGGCCGTAGCCGTCGCACACGACGAGGCCGGGGGTGGCGGAGAGGGCGTCGAGCGCGGCCAGGACGGTGGGCAGTTCGCGGAAGGCGAGGAGCCCCGGGACGTAGGGAAATGTCACATGTCCCACTGCAGTGGCCTCCTCGACCACCTCCAGCGTGCGGGCGTCCAGGACCACCGCGGCCGCGGCCACCAGGTCCCGCTCGTCGTCGTAGGCCACGTCCACGCCGGCGACCAGCCCGGCGCCGGGCACGGGCCCGGTCTCGTCCAGCACCACGCGGGCGCGCAGTTCGTCCTGAATCGCCCGGGCCTCGGCCTCGTCCACGGGGGTCCTCACGCTCGTCATGGGGTCCGAGCGTAGTCTTCCGACCATGTTCGTCATGGAGTTGACCTACACCGCCCCGCTCGAAGCCGTCGAAAGGGAGATGGATGCACACCTCGCGTGGCTCGACACCCACTACGCGAAGGGCGTCTTCCTCGCCTCCGGCCGCAAGGTCCCGCGCGACGGCGGAGTGATCCTGGCCACCGGCGTCTCCCGTGCGGAGGCGGAGGCCATCGCGGCCGGGGACCCCTTCGTGCTGGCGGGTGTGTGCGCGTACCGCATCACCGAGTTCGTCGCCACGAAGACCGCCCCGTCCCTGGCCGCCGTCCGCGAGACCCTTCCCTCGTAGACCCCGCGGCACGGCGGCCGCCGGCCGGGCCGCCCCCGTACGGCGGCGGCCCGGCGCCCGCTACTCCAGGCGGGCGGCGCGGCCCTTCTCGCCCGCCGCCCAGCAGGCCCCGGACCGCGAGCAGTCCACGGTGTCGAAGGAGCCGGTGTCCAGCGGCTGCCAGGTGCGGCCCGCGTCGTGGGTGATGTCGGTGCCGGTCGGCCCCACGGCGAGGGCGGCGGCACGCGTGTACGGCAGCCAGGCGACCCCCGACCGGTAGGCGGCCGGTGGCACGGCGGAGGCCCGCCAGCTGCGCCCGCCGTCCCCCGTGACCGCCGAGGCCAGCGGCGAGGCCTGGTCCTTGCGGTAGTCGCCGCCCACCGCCAGGCCCTGCCCGCGGTCGCGGAAGGCGAGCGCGAAGACGCCCTTCGCCCCCTCGCCCGCCGGGATGGTGGTCGCGGCGACCTCCCAGTTCAGGCCCCGGTCGCGGGAGTGCAGCACGCGCGCCTGCGCGCCGCCGCCGGTGGCCAGCCACGCGTCCTTCGGCCCGGCACTCACCAGGCACTGGCCGCTGGCCGCGAATCCCGCCTCGCCGGGCAGCGCCACGGGCATGCCGGTGTCCGGCAGCACCCGCCAGCTGCGGCCGCCGTCGGCGGTGGAGAGGATGCGGAACCTCCCGTCCACGGGGTCGCTCATCGCGAGGCCGTGCCGGGGGTCGAAGAAGGTCAGGCAGTCGTAGAAGGCCCGTGCGTCGGTGTTGCGGAAGGTCTCCGTCCAGGTCGCGCCGCCGTCCTCGGTGCGCAGTACGCGGGAGGCCTCGCCCTCGCCGATGGCCAGCACCACCGCGCGCCGGCCGTCGAAGGCCTCGACGTCACGGAACTCCAGGGCCTCCGCCGCGGCCCCCGGCGGGGACACGTCCCGCCAGGTGCGCCCGCCGTCGGCGGTGCGCAGCACGGTGCCCTTCGAGCCGGCGAGCCAGGCGGTGGTACGGCTGACCGCGGCCAGCCCCCGGAAGCGGGCCTCGGTGCCGGTGGCCTTGAGCGCCCAGCCGGGGCGCGCGCCCGCGCCCGGCGCGGCGGCGGTCGCACGCCCTTCCGGCGCGGGGGCGGCCGAAGCGGGTAACACGGTGACGGATACGGCCGCGGCCAAGGCTGCCGCAGACATGCCAAGTCCCAGTAGTCTCATGGCGCCGGAAGCTAACGCACCCGGTGATCTCCGTCCAGGGCGCCTCCCCGTTCGATCACACCGTGCGATCACACAGCACCGCAGGCCGTGCGCGGTGACGTAGCTCACGCACCCCGCGCATGCACGGAATGGCCGGTTCCAGCGTCTACCCCTGTGCCGGACCGACCCATCGTTCCGCCACTGATCCGCCACAAGGGAGCAGGCCTTGATCACCGTCATCGAGCAAGCCGTACAGGCCCGCCTGGTCGCCACCGCACCCAAGGTGGAGACCGTGCCCGTCACGCTCTGCTACGACCGCTCCGACCCGTTCGCCGTCCGCATGGCCTTCCCCGCTCCCGCGACGCTGGAGGGCATCGAGGTCTCGTGGACCTTCGCACGGGAGCTGCTGGAGGCCGGCGTCGAGCAGGCCACCGGTCTCGGTGACGTGCGCGTCCGCCCGTACGACGCCGGCCGGACGGTGGTCGAGTTCCACGCCCCCGAGGGCATCGCCATCGTCCTCATCGGCACGGACGAGCTGCGCCAGTTCCTGGACCGCGCCGCCGCGGTCGTACCCCTGGGCCTCGAACACCTCCACCTGGACATGGACCGGAGCCTCGCGGAGCTGCTGCGCGACGTGCCGTGAGGCTCCGGCTGTCAGGTCAACGCGGCAGTAAGGCCCAGGACTTGGTGCCGCCCATCGGAGTCATCACCGGCGTCAGCCCCCAGTCCCCGCCGCAGGCTTCCACCACCGCGGCCAGCAGCCACATCCCCCGGCTGCGCCGGCGCCGGCACTCCTCGCTCTCGGCCGGCGAGGCGTGGGCGGGGTGCTGGTCGTACACCACGATCCGCAGCGCCCCGAACTGCCAGCGGATCTTCAGCACCAGTTCCTGGTCCGGGGTGAACCGGTAGGCGCCCGCGACCAGTTCGGACGCGGCCAGCGCCGCCGTGTCGCACAGGTCGGCCAGTCCGTGCCGGGTGAGCAGGGACCGTACGGCCGACCGCGCGCTGCCCGCGCAGTACGCGCCACCCGGCAGGCCTATGGAGTAACTCAGCTTCTCCACACCCGGTGTACCCGACCCGGAAGGCCCGGACTCATGGGTCGACCGCAGGCCACGGAGGGTGCCCGTCATCGTGCTGCTCCCAGTTCTGAGGTGCATGGTGCGTGGTGCGTGGTCATTGCATGGCCAGGGTCGCCCCGTGTGAGACTTGCACTACCGACCGTAGCGCAACGGGGTGCACGGTGCTACTACTTGTGTGACCACGTGGTGTTTTCTCATGGCATTTCGGAAACCGGTCCGGGCCCCGCACGCCCGTCCCGGCACAGGAGGGGGAATCGTGCCGCCCAGGAGCACCCCGACAGCACGGCAGCAGCGACTGGGCAGTGAGCTGCGCAAACTCCGCGAACAGTCGGGCATGACGGTCCAGCAGGCCGCCGCGCTCCTCGGGGTCGACCGGACGCGGATCCCGAACATCGAATCCGGCCGGATCGGCATCACCGCCGAGCGTGTCCGCACCCTCGCCTTCAACTACGACTGCCCCGACACGACCCTGGTCGACCTGCTGGCCGCGATGGCACGGGAGCGCGACAAGGGCTGGTGGGAACGCCACCGCGGGATGCTGCCCCCGGGACTGCTCGACATCGCCGAACTCGAACACCACGCAGCCGAGTTGCACACCGCGGTGACCACCCACATACCCGGGCTGCTGCAGACCGAGGAGCACGCCAGGGCCGTCTTCGACACCGCCGACCCCCCGCTGCCCGAGGCGGACCTGGGGGCGCGGCTCGAACTGCGGATGAGCCGCCGCCGGATATTCGAGCGGGACCGGCCCCCGCGGTACGAGGCCGTGATCCACGAGGCCGCGCTGCGCATGCAGTTCGGCGGGCCGAAGGTGGCACGGGCCCAGCTCGAACACATCCTGGAGCAGTCCGGGAGCGACCACACCACGGTCCGCGTCATCCCCTTCACCGCGGGCGGCTTCCCGGGCGCGGGGCAGTCCTTCACGTACGCCGCCGCCACGATCGCCCAGCTGGACACCGTGCAGCTCGACACCTCGCACGGCTCGATGCTCCTGGACTCGGACATGAAACTGCGGCGCTACCGGGGCCTGCTGGACCGGCTGCGCGGGCTCGCGCTGCCCGAGCGGGCCTCCGCCGACTTCATCCACGCACTCGCACAGGACCTGTGACGGCCGCGGGTGCCCCGGACGGGGCGGCACCCGCGCGCACCGAGCCGATCCGCGATCGCACGCCTGAGGAGAGACGACATGACCACGAGCAACATCGCCTGGGACGAGGCCTTCTGCAGCGAGGGCGCCAACTGCTTCCGCTTCGGACGGGACGCGTCCGGCCGGGCGTACATCGGCACGACCGCGACCGGCGAGTACGTCACCGACTCGATCGAGGCGCTCCGCACCCTGATCTTCGCGGTGAAGGCGGGCGCGGCGGACCACCTGCTGGCCTGATGCGGCCGGGGCGGCGCGCCGAACCGATCAAGAGGGCTGACGGCGGCGGGCGGTGCGGGCGATGATGGGCGCCCCGCCCACTCCCGGACCCAGGAGCCACGTACGGTGCCCAGCCGCAAAGCACTCATCCGCCGCCCAGGACCCCGCCTCACCGAGGGGCTCGTGACCCACATCGAGCGGGAGCCGGTCGACGCCGGCCTCGCCCTGGAGCAGTGGGGCGCGTACGCCGACGCCCTGCGCGCCCACGGCTGGGAGACGGTGGAGGTCGACCCGGCGGACGACTGCCCGGACGCGGTGTTCGTCGAGGACGCGGTGGTGATGTTCCGCAACGTCGCCCTCGTCACGCGGCCCGGCGCCGACTCCCGCCGCCCGGAGACCGCGGCCGTGGAGGAGGCGGTCGCGCGCCTGGGCTGCTCGGTGAACCGGATCAGGGAGCCCGGCACCCTCGACGGCGGCGACGTACTGAAGATCGGTGACACCGTGTACGTCGGCCGGGGCGGCCGGACCAACGCGGAGGGCGTACGGCAGCTGCGCGCGGCCTTCGAGCCGGTCGGCGCGCGCGTGGTGGCGGTACCGGTGACGAAGGTGCTGCACCTGAAGTCGGCGGTCACCGCGCTGCCCGACGGGACGGTTGTCGGCCACCCGCCGCTGGTCGATACGCCGAGCGCGTTCGGCCGGTTCCTTCCGGTACCTGAGGAGGCGGGGTCTCACGTGGTGCTGCTCGGTGGCCGGAAACTGCTGATGGCGGCGAGCGCACCAAGGAGCGCGGAGCTGTTCGCGGACCTTGGATATGAACCGGTTCAGGTGGACATCAGCGAGTTCGAGAAGCTCGAAGGCTGCGTGACTTGTCTCTCTGTTCGCCTGCGCGACCTCTACTCATAACGCAGCGTAACCGGACAATTCAATAGGTGGGGGTTGGCGACCCCTCACGGCGGCTTTAACCTACGGTTTCGTAACCTACGAAGCCGTAAGTATTCGGCCTGCCCCCTGGAGTACCCGTGACCATTACCTCTCCCCACCTCGGCAGCTCTGCGGCGTGGACGGACGCCAAGCTGCTGTACGCGCTGGAAGAGGTGGTCGAGAAGGAGCTCAACCGCCACCTGAAGGTCACGAAGGACTGGATGCCCCACGAGTACGTGCCGTGGGGCGACGGGCGGAACTTCCCGGCCTTCTTCGAGGACGGCGAGGCGTGGGACCCGGAGCAGTCCAAGGTCACGGAGATCGGCAAGATCGCGCTCGTCGTCAACCTGCTGACCGAGGACAACCTCCCCAGCTACCACCACGAGATCGCGACCCTCTTCGGCCGCAACGGCGCCTGGGGCACCTGGGTGCACCGCTGGACGGCCGAGGAGGGCCGCCACGGCATCGTGATGCGTGACTACCTGCTGGCCTCGCGGGCCGTGGACCCGGACAAGCTCGAGGCGTTCCGCATGCAGCACATGTCGGAGGGCTTCGAGTCCGACAACCGCCACTCGATGCTGCACTCCGTGGCGTACGTGTCCTTCCAGGAGCTGGCCACCCGCATCTCGCACCGCAACACGGGCCACCAGTCCGGCGACCCGGTCTGCGACCGGATGCTGGCGCGCATCGCGCAGGACGAGAACCTGCACATGATCTTCTACCGCAACCTGCTCTCCGCGGCCTTCGAGCTGGCCCCGGACCTGACCATGCAGGCGGTGCGGGACGTGGTCGTCAACTTCCGGATGCCCGGACACGGCATGCCCGGCTTCGAGCGCATGGCCGCGCAGATGGCCATCGGCGGCGTCTACAACCTGCGGATCCACCACGACGACGTCCTGGCGCCGGTGCTCCGCTTCCTCAAGGTCATGGAGATCGCCGGTCTCGGCCCCGCCGGGCAGCAGGCGCAGGACGAGCTCGGGCTGTTCATGAACGGCCTGGACGCCGAGGCCAAGAAGTTCGACGAGCGCCTGGCCGCGCGCGCGGCGCGGATGGCCGCGCGCGGCAAGGCGTAGGCACCTTCCGGGCCGCCGGGCCCGGCGTCCGGACCGGGCCGGATGGTCAGGCCTGTGAGCGGCTGCGGCGGAGGGCGAGGCGCTCCTGCTCGGAGAGCCCGCCCCACACGCCGAAGCGCTCGTCGTTGGCCAGGGCGTACTCCAGGCAGGCCGCGCGCCCCGTGCAGGCCCCGCACAGCCGCTTCGCGTCGCGCACCGACGTACCCGGCTCCGGGAAGAAGAAGGCGGGGCCCGTCTGGGCGCAGAGCGCGTCGGTCGTCCAGTCCAGCGGCGAGAGAGTCTTGGTGATCGGCATGAACGGCATCGTGCCGGGGGCCGATAAACGGCTGATCAACGACCGTTCAACGCGGCCGCCCCGCGTCTTCCGCCCGCGCTGCCACCGCCACCCGCGCCGGGCCCTCCGCCGCCCCGCGGGCGGTCACCCTCCCGGGGGCGGGGCGCTGGCGATGACGGCGAAGCGGGCACCGGCGGGGTCAGCGAGCTTGGCGAACCGGCCCACCCCCTCCATGAACTCCGGTGTCAGCCGGACCTTGCCGCCCAGCTCCTCCGCGCGGGCGGCGGTCACGTCGCAGTCGGGGACCTCGAAGTAGGGCGTCCAGTACGGCACGTCGTCCACGGGATCGGACCCGAGCGGCACCAGTCCCCCGAAGGCGTGCTCGTCCGGGGTGCCGGGGGGCTTGACGACCGAGTACGCGCCGCCGCCGAAGGGCACCTCCGAGACGTCCCAGCCGAGGACCCCGCGGTAGAAGTCGGCCGCCGCGGCCGGGTCGGACGTGTACAGCTCGGTCCAGCAGAGGGTGCCCACGTCCGTCACGGCGTCCAGGCCCCGGCCGGCGCGCGGCTGCCAGATGCCGAAGGCGGCTCCCGCGGGGTCCGCGAAGACCGCCGTCCTGCCCCGGTCCGGGACGTCCGCCGGCTCGACGAGGACCCGGCCGCCGCCCTGGCGCACGGCCTGCGCGGTCGCGTCGGCGTCCGGGCTCCGGAAGTAGACGGTCCAGGCCGGCGGGCCCTGCTCGTCGCCGACGGCCGTCCCGCCCGCGACGGCACTGCCGCCGAGGCGGAAGGTGCCGTATCCGCCGACGTCCTCGCCGGCCGCCTCGAAGGTCCAGCCGAAGAGGGCCGCGTAGAAGGTCTCCGCACCGGCGACGTCGGGAGTGCCCAGGTCGACCCAGTTCGGCGCGCCGTCGACGTGGTTCGTGGTCAGCATCGTGGCCTCCTTGCCGCCGCTTCTCCGGGCACCCCGGACTCACCGCAGGACTCCGACACCTCCGAGCATGGCACCCGGCACCGACAATCCGCCGGGTTCGGGTTCCCTCGCGCGTCGGCCCGGGGCTGCGGCCGCTTCCTCCAGGCCCCCGGGGCCACAGACCGCACGACCGTGCGTTCAGTAAGCTGGGGGCATGACTGACGGTCGCGTGGAACGCGGAAACCAGACGCGCAGGCTCGTCCTCGACCGGACCATGCGCACGGCCTCCGTGGACGGCCTGGAGGGGCTCTCCCTGGGCAAGCTGGCCACCGAGCTGGGCCTGAGCAAGAGCGGCGTGTTCGCTCTCTTCGGCTCGAAGGAGGACCTCCAGCTCGCGACCGTCCGCGCGGCGGTGGAGCTGTTCACCGACCAGGTCATCCGGCCGCTGCGGGACGAGCCGCAGGGCGTCCGGCGCGCGTGGCGGCTCTGCGAGCTGTGGCTGGAGTACTCGGACCGGCGGGTGTTCCCCGGCGGCTGCTTCTTCCACTCCGTCTCGGCCGAGTTCGACGCCCGCCCCGGCGCCGTGCACGACGAGATCGCGAAGACGCGTGGGGACTGGCGGCGGTACGTGGAGGGGACCCTGGACCGGGCGCGCCTGGCCGGCGGGTTCGACGCGGACCTCGACGTACCCCAACTCGCTTTCGAAATCATCGCGTTGATGGAGATGGCGAACGCCGAGTCGGTGCTGCACGACGACCCGTCGGCGTACGGGCGGGCCGCGCGCGGCATCCTGTCCCGGCTGCGCGCGGCGGCGGCCGCCCCGGAGGAACTCCCGGAGCGGCCGCCCCTGTTCGGCACCGCCTGATTCCACTCCGCCGGCACCGTCCGCGGCCCCGTGGCGCGCCGGTCAGGCGACGGCCGACGGGAGGCTCTCGTCGGTGACGGCGAACTCGACGGCGCTCGCGATCACCCGGGGGTCGTGCAGGATGCGGCGGTGGCCGAGGCCGCGGGTCTCGACGAGCCGGGCGCGGTCGCCGTACGCGGCGGCGATGGCCCGCGCCTGGGCGGGGGCCGCGACCTCGTCGTCGGCGTCGTGCAGGAGCAGGACGCGTACGCCGGTCTCGTCGGGCCGGTGAGTGGCGGCGAGCCGGTCCCAGATGCCGGGCTCGCCCGGGAAGATCTTCTCCTCGACGTGGGCGCGCAGGGCGCGCTGCACCCGGGTGCCGAGGCCCAGCCGGGCCGAGAACTGCTCCAGCAGGTAGTCGAAGTCGGCGACCCCGCCGAGTGCGACGACGCGGTCGGCGCGCACGCCGCCGCGGAGCGCGAAGAAGGTCGCGAGGACACCGAAGGAGTGGGCGACGACGGCCGTGAACTCGCCGTTCTGCTCCTGTAGTTGCCGGATGGCGTCGCGCATCTGGCGGATGTTCGCGGCGCGGCCGGCGGAGGCGCCGTGGCCGGGGGCGTCGAAGGCGACGACGGTGTGGCCGCCCTCGCGGAGGGCTCGTACGAACCCGGCGAACTTGGCGGCCCGGGAGGACCATCCGTGCACCAGCAGCACGGGCCGGCCACCGGTCCCCCAGCGGTAGGTGGTGACGGGATGGCCGTCGACCTCGATCTGCCCGACGACGGCCTCGCGCATCAGGGCGGCCTCGTCGGGCCGCGCGGTGCTGCGCCCGGCGGGGCGGACGAACAGGTGGAACGCGGCCCGCCCGGTGAGGGCCGGCGCGACGTACGAGCCGGCCCCGAGGGCGGCGCCGAGCAGTGAAGCCATGGGTTGCATGCCCGTTTCTCCGGATCTCGCTCAGGACGGCGGATGCGAAGATATTAGCACGATCGTTCGTGTTGTTTTGATCCCGTGTTTGTCCGGTCACACGAAGTTCGATCGTTGTGGACGCACACCTTCCGCAAAGGCCGGCGGGACGGCAGACTCCGACGGTGAATTCGAACGCATCCATGCCGCCCCGCGCGGTCGAGGCGAGATGGCAGCAGTTGATCCTGACCTGGCAGCGCCAGCGCGACGATCACGAGGTCCGCGCGCCGGGGAGTCCGTTCCCCGACATCGTCGCCCTGCTGGAGGCGGCCCGTGCGGAACCGAGGCTGCGGGAACTCTTCCCGTTCACCTCCGACCACACCCTGCGCCTCAGCACCTCCACGACCTTCCCGTACGACGTTCAGGCGCCCGCCGTCGACCCCCTGCCCGACGGGCGGTTCCGCGTGTGCGAGGCCCGCAGCTCCCGGGTGATCGGCTACGCCGCCAGTGCCGACGAGGCCGTCCGCCTGGTCACCGCCAACCTGCCCGAGGGGCTGGGGCCCGCGTCATGAATCCTGGCCGGGAGGGTCGTCGTGTCTGGCGCGGCTGGGCTGGACGCGCTTGGGCTCTCCCGGCATCTTCGGGTAGTCCGGCGGGTACGGCATGTCGCCCAGGCCGTGGTCGTGTTCGTGGCGCTCCGCCAGCTCCAGGGCCGCGTCGAGCGTGAAGGCGTGGTCGTCCATGTCCGCGTGGACGTCGCCCAGTTCGGCGTACCGGGCCGGCATCGTCACGATGTCGAAGTCGCGCGGCTCGGCACTGCCGACCTCGTCCCAGCGCAGCGGCGCGGAGACCGGGGCGTGCGGGCGCGGGCGGACCGAGTACGCGCAGGCGATCGTGCGGTCCCGCGCCGTCTGGTTGTAGTCCACGAAGATCCGCTCGCCGCGCTCCTCCTTCCACCAGGCCGTGGTCACCCGGCCCGGCATCCGCTCCTCCAGCTCCCGTCCGATCGCGATCGCGCACCGTCTGACCTCGGTGAACGTCCACCGCGGCGCGATCGGCACGAACACGTGCAGCCCGCGGCCGCCCGAGGTCTTCGGCCACCCGCGCAGCCCGAGCCCGTCGAGCACGTCCCGCAGCTCGTGCGCGGCCTCCACCGCGTCGCCGTAGTCCGTGCCCGGCTGCGGGTCCAGGTCGATGCGCAGCTCGTCCGGCCGGTCGGTGTCGTCCCGGCGCACCGGCCACGGGTGGAAGGTGATGCAGCCCAGCTGCGCCGCCCACAGCACGGCCGCCACCTCGGTCGGGCAGATCTCGTCCGCCGTCCGTCCGCTGGGGAAGGAGATGTGCGCGGTCGGGATCCAGTCGGGCAGGTTCTTCGGGGCCCGCTTCTGGAAGAAGGACTCGCCTTCCACCCCGTCGGGGTAGCGCTCCAGGGTGGTCGGCCGGTTGCGCAGGGCGCGCAGGATCCCGTCCCCCACGGCGAGGTAGTAGTTGGCCACGTCGAGCTTCGTCAGCCCGCGCTCCGGGAAGTACACCTTGTCCGGATTGGACAGCCGGACCGTGCGTCCGCCCGCGTCCAGCTCCACCGCAGATCCCATGCCCGCCACGGTAAGCGCGCCCGGCGGGCCCCGCACACCGGGCGGCCCGCGCGGCCCCGGCGCAGAATCGACCCATGGACCTGCCGGTGATGCCGCCCGTGAAGCCGATGCTCGCCAAGTCCGTGGCCAGGATCCCGGCGGACATGCAGTACGAGGCCAAGTGGGACGGCTTCCGGGCCATCGTGTTCCGCGACGGCGAGGAGATCGAGCTCGGCAGCCGCACCGGCAAGCCCCTCACCCGGTACTTCCCCGAGCTGGCGGCGGCCCTGAAGGCCAACCTGCCCGACCGCTGCGTGGTCGACGGCGAGATCGTGGTCGTCCACGACGGCCGGCTGGACTTCGACCGGCTCACCGAGCGCATCCATCCCGCCACGTCACGTGTGACATTGCTCGCCGAGCGCACCCCCGCCAGCTTCGTCGCCTTCGACCTGCTCGCCCTCGGCAACGAGGACCTGACGCCCGCGCCGCTCGCCGACCGCCGCGCCCGGCTCACCGAGGCCCTGTCCCCCGCCCGGCCCCCGGTCCACCTCGCTCCCGCCACCACCGACGCCGAGCTGGCACGGGACTGGTTCGACCGCTTCGAGGGCGCAGGCCTCGACGGCGTCGTCGCCAAGCCCCTCGACCTGCCCTACAGGCCCGACGCCCGGGTCATGTACAAGATCAAGCACGAGCGGACCGCCGACGTCGTGGTCGCCGGCTACCGCTTCCACAAGAGCGGCCCCGTCGTCGGTTCCCTGCTCCTCGGCCTGTACGACGACCGGGGCGCCCTCCAGCACGTCGGCGTCTGCGCCGCCTTCCCGATGAAGCGGCGCGCCGAGCTCGTCGAGGAGCTGGAGCCCCTGCGGATCGACGACGCCTCGGGCCACCCCTGGGCCGCCTGGTCCGACGAGACCGCGCACGAGGGCGCCCGGCTGCCCGGTGCCCCGAGCCGCTGGTCCGGCAAGAAGGACCTCGCCTGGGTGCCGCTGCGGCCCGAGCGGGTGGTGGAGGTCGCATACGACCACATGGAGGGCGACCGGTTCCGGCACACCACGCAGTTCCGCCGCTGGCGGCCCGACCGTACGCCGGACGGCTGTACGTACGCCCAGCTGGAGGAAGTGGTCCGCTACGACCTGGCCGAGGTGCTCGGCACCGGCTGACCCCGCCGCCTCAGCGCGCGGTGATCTTCTCCCACTCGTCCCGGTCGGGACCCGCCTGGTTGGGTACGTACCCGGGCCGCGCGGCCAGCCAGTCCGCCACCCGCCGCCGCACCGCCGGGTCGGCGTACGCGCGCTCCGGCGACTCCGCCAGGTGCCGGACCCGGGCCCGTACCCGCATCACTTCCGGGTCGTCGAGCGCGCAGTCGAAGAGGGCCGCGGACTCCCGGGCGGCGCCGGTGCGCGCCGCCCGGCTCGCCAGCCGGTCGCCGGTGGAGTCGTCGGCCGCCACCTGGAGGTCGAACCAGGGCCGCAGCGTGCGGACCGCCCAGGCGCGGTAGCCGGCGGCGAAGCGCGCGCCGCCCGGGTCCTCGTGCGCCGTCGCGGCGACCCGGCGGGCCGCCCACAGGGCCAGGGACACGCCCTGGGCGAGGGTGGGGTTGGTGTGGGTGAGGGCGTCGCCGACCGGCACCAGGCCGCTGGCCACCGGCCCCCGCTCGTCGGCGGGCGCGCTCCAGCGGTTGTCGAGCCCCGCCATCGCCAGTACGTCGGACAGTGGTTCGGCGCCGAGGGCGAGCCAGGCCGCGCCGGGCGCGAACGTGCGGGCGGCGGCCTCGAAGACGGCCGGGTCGCGCAGGGCCGCACGGGTGGGGTCCGAGGTGTGGACGAACAGCGTCACGGCGAACATGCCGTTGTCGGACGGGAAGACCGCGCAGCCCGCGAAGCTGCCGCCGGCCACCGACCAGGGCCGGGCGGGGCCGTCGAGGGTGCCGCCGGGCAGCCGGTACCAGCGGCCGAAGTAGGCGATGCCGGTGCGGTGCTGCTCGGTCCTGCCGGGCCGGCAGCCGGACTCGGCGAGCCAGCGGTCCACCGCGCCGCGGCGCCCGGCGGTGTCGACGACCAGGTCGCCCTCGGAGCGGCCGTCCGCGGTCCGTACGCCCGTCACGCGCGGCGGCTGCGCGCCCGCCGCCGGCCGGGTGAGGAGCCCGGTGACGGGGGTGCCGAAGTGGCGGGTGACCCGGGGCTCGGCGCGCAGGGCGGAGGCGAGGGCGCTCTCCAGGACGATCCTGCGGGCCTGCACCATCACGAGGTCGTCGTCGCCCGGCCGGGCGGGCGGGCGTTCCTCGAACCAGTCCAGCTCGTGCCGCTCGCGGGCCCCGAGGCGGAGCATCTCCGCGTACACGTCGGGGAGTTCGGTGCGGAGCAGGGTGCGGGCGGCGCCGAGCAGCACGTGCGGCTGGTTCGCCTGGGGGACGCCGGGGCGGTGCCAGCCGAAGAAGTCGCCGTCGAGGTCGGCGCCGGGGGCGCGCTCGGCCTGCTCGAAGACCTCGGCGGTGTGCCCGTGCCGCGCGGCGAGCAGGGCGGTGGCCATGCCGCCGATGCCTCCGCCGATGACCAGGAAATGCGCCACTGCCCCTCCTGCCGCCCGCGCGCGGGGCCGGTGCACCGCGTCGCCCAAGAGACTGCGCGGGCGGGGCCGGGGCGAAACCCGGGCGGCGGGGGCGGGGCGGGGGGCCGTGCCGGACGGGTCGTGCGGTGCCGTGCCGTGCCGGCGGCGGGCTTGCCGGGGCCGGGTGTGCCGGGGGCGGCCGTGCCGGGAGCGGGCCGTGCCGGCGGCGGGCTTGTGGTGGCCGGGCGTGCCGGGGGCGGTGCGCCCGTATCCTCGGCTGGGCGTCGCGTGCCGTGGCGGCGCCCTGGCACGGACCTGCGGAGGGATGCGCGATGACGGACGGGAAGCCCGGCGAGGAGCGGCCCGACCGGGCGCTGCCGGCCACGAACGCGGTGGCGGGCGTGGGGATGGTGGTCGTGGACCCGGCCGGACGGGTACTGCTCGGGCTCGCGCACGACGGGCGCTGGGAGCTGCCGGGCGGCAAGACCGATCCGGAGGAGAGCTTCGAGGCCGCGGGGGCGCGGGAGCTTGCGGAGGAGACGGGGCTGCTGGTCGACCCGGCCCGGGTGCGGGTGCTGGCGGTGCTGAAAGACGCGAAGGGCGGCGTGAGCCGGGTGACGGCGGCCGCGGTGGCGGAGCTGCCCGGGGATGCCGGCGGCGAGGCGCGGGTGACCGAGCCGGACAAGATCGTGCGGTGGGAGTGGTTCGCGCCGGAGCGGCTGCCCGCGGAGATGTTCGCGCCGTCGGCGGCGGTGCTGCGGGTGTGGCGCCCCGGCCTGGACGTGGCGGCGGTACCGGCGCACTGCTACCCGGTGGTGGGGACGTAGCCGGGCGCAGGACGCAGCCAGGCGCGGGACGCAGCCCCGCACGGGACGCAGCCCCGCACGAGGCCCAGCCCGGCACGGGACGCAGCCCCGCACGGGACGCAGCCCGGCAGGGGGCCCAGCCCGGCACGGGACACGAGGCGCAGCCCGGGACGGGCGGTCCGGCGTACGGCGGGCGGCCCGGCGCACGGGCGGCTGACGCCGGGCCCGATCAGCGCCGTGGGGGGCCGGCCCGCAGGACCGGCGTACGGCGGCGTCCCCGCCGGGGCGGCGTGCCGCGGCGGTCAGCCCGGGAGGGCCGGGACTCGGGCGAAGCCGCCCTCGGCGAGGTCCTCGGCCAGCAGCCGCTTGGCGATCGCGTCGGCGGCGGCGCGGAGTTCGGCGCTGCGCGGGCGTCCGCGGTCCTTCTCCAGTTCGGCGCCGAGCCAGTCGGCCCACGCCGCGGAGATGACCGCGGCCTCGCGGCGGCCGGCCTCGGTGTGGGAGAAGAAGCTGCCCTCGCGCGAGAGGTAGCCCTCCTCGGTCATCCGGTCGAAGACGGGTACGAGCACCTCCGGCGGCAGGTGGCGGCGGGCGGCGATCAGTCCGAGGCTGGCGTGGCCGACGGTGCGGGTGAGCAGGTCGACCTGCATGACGGCCCAGGCCCCGGCGATGTCGAGGCGGGTGTCGGACTCCTGGACGATGCGGCGGGCCTGCGCCGGGTCCATGCCGCGGACGAGCCGGCCGACGGCCAGTTCGAGGAGCTTGGCGGAGTCGCCGGTGGTGGCCGGGGAGGCGAAGCCCTCGCCCATGTCGGTGGAGGTCGCGCGTGCGCTGTCGCGGAGCCTGACCTCCTTGAGGAACAGGGCGACGACGAAGCCGACGGCGGCGACGGGCACGGTCCACAGGAACACGGTGTGGAGGGTGTCGGCGTAGGCCTGGACGATGGGCGCGGCCTCGGCGGGGCGGAGGGAGTGGACGCCCTGGGGGCTCTGGGCGGCGCGCGCCAGTTCGGCCGGCGGGGTGCCGGTGGTGCGGGCGGCCTCGGCGACGCCCGCGGCCAGGTTGGGGCCCAGGTTGTTGGCGTAGAGGGTGCCGAAGACGGCGGTGCCGAAGGAGCTGCCGAGGGTGCGGAAGAACGTCACGCCCGAGGTCGCGGTGCCGAGGTCGGCGTAGTCGACGGTGTTCTGCACGGCGATGGTCAGGACCTGCATGCACAGGCCGATGCCGACGCCGAGGACGAACATGTAGAGCGATTCCAGCCAGGTGCCGGTGCCGGGGCCCATGCGGGAGAGCAGGTAGAGGCCGGCGCCCATGACCAGGCAGCCGACGATGGGGAAGACCCGGTAGCGGCCGGTCTTGCTGACCACGTTGCCGCTGAAGACGGACGCGATGAGCAGGCCGATGACCAGGGGCAGGGTGCGCACGCCGCTGACGGTGGCCGAGTCCCCGTCGACGTACTGGAGGTAGGTGGGCAGGAAGGTCATCGCGCCGAGCATGGCGAAGCCGACGACGAAGCTGAGCACCGAGCAGACGGTGAAGACCGGGTTGCGGAACAGCCGCATCGGCAGCATGGGTTCGGCGGCGCGGGTCTCCACCACGCAGAACAGCGCGAGGGCCACGGCGCCGCCGGCGAAGAGGCCGATGATGACGGGCGAGCCCCAGGCGTACTCGTTGCCGCCCCAGCTGGTGGCGAGGATGAGGGCGCTGGAGCCGACGGCGACCAGGGCGATGCCGAGGTAGTCGATGGCCGGGCGGACGGCGGAGCGCACGGACGGGATGGAGCGGGCGGCGGCCACGACGACCATGACGGCGAGGGGGACGTTGACGTAGAACGCCCAGCGCCAGCTGAGGTGGTCGGTGAACAGGCCGCCGAGGAGGGGGCCGATGACGGTGGCCACGCCGAAGACCGCGCCGATGGCGCCCTGGTACTTGCCGCGTTCGCGGAGCGGGATCACGTCGGCGATCAGCGCCATGGAGGTGACCATCAGGCCGCCGGCGCCGACGCCTTGGAGGCCGCGCCACACGATGAGCAGCGACATGTTGGTGGCCAGGCCGCACAGGAACGAGCCGATGATGAAGACGACGGCGGAGATCTGGAAGATGACCTTGCGGCCGAAGAGGTCGCCGAACTTGCCGACGAGCACGGTGGCGACGGTCTCCGCCAGGAGGTACGAGGTGACCACCCAGGACATGTGGGCGGCGCCGCCGAGGTCCGCCACGATCGTGGGCAGGGCGGTGCCCACGATGGTCTGGTCGAGGGCCGCGAGCAGCACGCCGAGCATGATCGTGCCGAAGACGACGTTGCGCCGCCGCCGGTCCAGCACGGGCGGCGGCTCGGCGGCCGCGGGGGCGGACTCTCGGAGGGTGGTCACATCTCGCACTCTCACACCGGGGTGTGGGTGTCGCATGTGACATTACGCCGTACGGGGCGCCGGCGCGGGCGGTGCCGGACGGTCGCGGTCCGGCTATCCGCGCAGGTAGGACAGGCCGGGGTGGACTTCGACGTACCCGTCGAGCAGGGTCTTGGCGACCGCCGCCGAGTCGACCAGGGGGTGCAGGGCGAAGGCCTTGACGGCGGCGGCCCGCGATCCGCTCTCGGCCGCGGCGAGGACCTCGCGCTCGACCGCCTTGACGGCGGTGACCAGGCCCGCCGCGTGGTACGGGAGGGGCGCCGCGGCGAGGGGGTGGGCGCCGCTCGCGTCGACGAGGCAGGGCACCTCGATGACGGCGTCCGCGTCGAGCAGGGACAGGGTGGTGCGGTTGGGGACGTTGAGGATGAGGGTGGTGCGCTCGTCGCGGGCGATGGCCCGCATCAGGGCGAGGGCGACCTTCTCGTAGCCGCCGGACTCGAGGTCGTCCTCGTCGCGTTCGCCGACGCCGGCCGCCTCGCGGTTCTCGGCCATGTAGGTGGCCTCGCGCTCGGCCAGTGTGCGCTCCCAGGCGGCCCGGGCGGAGGTGCCCTCCCGGGCTGCCTCGGCGTAGAACCCGGCCTGCTGGTCGCGGAGGAAGGCCCCGCGGGTGCGGCCGTCCTGCTGGGCCTGCCGGTAGGCGGCGACGGCCTCGCGGTTGAAGTAGTAGTAGTGCAGGTACTCGTTGGGGACGGCGCCGAGTGACCGGATCCAGTCGGCGCCGAAGAGCCGGCCCTCCTCGAAGGACTCCAGGGCCTTGGTGTCGGCGAGCAGCCGGGTCAGTTCGTCGCGGCCGTCGACGTGCAGACCGCGGACCCAGCCGAGGTGGTTGAGGCCGACGTAGTCGACGAAGGCGCGGTCGGGGCGGGCGCCGGCGAGCCGGGCGAGGCGGCGGCCGAGGCCCACCGGGGAGTCGCAGATGCCGATGACCCGCCGGCCGAGGTCGCGGGCCATCGCCTCGGTGACGAGGCCCGCCGGGTTGGTGAAGTTGATGGTCCACGCGTCGGGGGCGAGTTCGGCGATCCGGCGGGCGATGCGGCGGGCCACGGGCACGGTGCGCAGTCCGTACGCGATGCCGCCGGCGCCGACGGTCTCCTGGCCGAGGACACCCTGTTCGAGGGCGACGCGTTCGTCGTCGGCGCGGCCCTGGAGTCCGCCGACGCGGATGGCGGAGAAGACGAAGTCGGCGCCGCGCAGGGCCTCGTCGAGGTCGCGGGTGGCGGTGACGGCGGGGGCGTCGGGGACGCCGCGGGCCTGTTCGGCGAGGACGCGGCCGATGGCGGTGAGGCGGGCCGGGTCCTCGTCGTGGAGGGTGACGCGGTCGATGCGGCCCTCGGCGTGGTCGCCGAGGAGCGCGCCGTAGACGAGCGGGACCCGGAACCCGCCGCCGCCGAGGATCGTCAGTTTCACGTGACATACCACCCTTCACACTGCACGGTCACAGGTCACCGTGTACCGCACAGTGTGGCCTCCGTGCGGTCCGTCCGGGGAGCGGCGCCCCGGCCGGCCGCGGGTTCCGGTGGTCCCGCGGGCGGACCCGGGGGGCTCCGCGGTCCCGGCCGCTCAGTCCTTGAGCGGCGGGACGGCGCGGAGTCTGGGGGCCTGCTGCGCGGGCGCCGGGGGCGTGCCGACGGGCGGTCCGTACCCGCCCTGCGGGGCGGAGAGGACCAGGGTGATCCGGGTGAAGCCCATGCCGTCCAGCATGGGGCCGTTTTCGGCCACCAGGCGGCACCGGGCCCGCCCCCAGCGGGGGTCGGGGTGCCGCACGGCGCGTACGCTGCCGTCACGCTCGGCCGCCTGGGGTCCGTACGTGCTCAGCCAGTGCGGGACGCCGTAGCGGTACGCGGCCTCCATGAACGGGTCGCGGGCGATGTCCTGCCGGATGCTCTTCAGTCCGGCGTCCTCCGGGGCCGCGGCCAGGGCGGTGGAGAACTGCGCCAGCAGGGGCACGCACCAGGCCGGCTCGTGGTCCTCCAGGACCGCGGCGGCGTCCGGGTGGAAGAGCACGAACCGCAGGAAGTTGTCGTCCGGGAGGGCCGTCGGGTGCGGTCGCACGGACTGGAAGAGCTGGTCGAAGGCGGAGTTGGTGAGCGCCACGTCCCAGCGGTGGTCGACGAGGAAGGAGGGATAGGGCACGGCCTCCATGAGCGCCGCGTAGTCGCGGAGGTAGTCGCGCTGTGCGGGGTCGTCGGGCAGGCGGCTCTCCTCGGAGGGGCGCCAGGACTGCGGCGGGTCGCGGTCGGCCATGACGCGGAACAGCCAGAAGCACTGCCGCTCGCTCATTTCCAGGGCCTGGGCGAGTGCCAGCAGCTTCCGGTCGGTCCACTCCTTGACCAGGCCCCGTTCCCAGTTCCCGTACGCGCGCACGCTGATGCGCAGGCGTGCGGCCACGTCCTCCTGGCTGAGGCCGAGTTCCTCGCGGCGCTGCCGCAGGAGTTCCTTGCGCCGCTCCGACCGAACCGTTCCGCGTACGGGCTCTTCGCCCGCCAGGGCTTCCTGGCCGGACCGCGCGAGGGCATCGGACGGGCCCACCGCTGCGAGATGTGACACCGAGAGCTCCCCCTTCTCACGGTCTGCGATCTTCATTTCCGTGTGGCGATCCTGCTACCAGCCTCGATGGAGTGTCAACTATTGTGGCAATTCCAGCCGGGGGACGCCTTATTCACGCCACAGCTGTGGCAAGTTCTAGCCGTCGGGCGGGCATCCGGGTTAGCCTCCTCAGGCCAACCGCGTGTCCGAACCAATCTCGCGTGATCTAGGAGAACCACTGGTGACAGACGGCTTCCCGGCTCCCGTCCCAGTGGCCACCGCGCCTCTGACGGCCACCGTGGCGCGCGTCGCCGAACTCGCCGACAAGCTCGGGCGGGCCCACGCGGAGGTCTTCGACCTCCGGCGCCTCTCCGAGGCCTCCGGTGTGCCGGCGGACGTGGTCAGGGCCCTCCTCGACGGCCGACCGGCCGGCGAGCCCGACGTACAGGCGCGCTTCCTCCAGCGGCTGGCCCTGCTCCGCCGCACCCGGGTGAAGCCCAACGGCCGCCGCTACACCCAGCAGGAGATCGCGGACGGGGCGGGCATGTCCCGCCAGCAGGCGGGCGCGCTGATCAACGGCGACCGGCGGCCCACGATGGAGCACTGCGACGCGATCCAGCGGTTCTTCGGCGTGCACGCCGGGTTCCTCACCGCCCACGACGCGGACGCGCTCACCGACGCCCTCCTGCGGACGGAGCAGCAGCTGCTGCAGGACTTCGCGGGACGGGAGCGGGAGACCGTGCCGGCCCAGGTCCCCGCGGGGGCCGACCCGCTGGCCAGACTGCTCCAGGACCACGGGGTCCGCGGCATCGCCTGGCGGGCCGCCCAACTGCCCACGGACAAACACCGGGACAAGGTGACCGAGTGGCTGGACATGCTGCTCGAGAGCGTCAAACCGACAGATTCCTGAAGTCCTGATCCGGATCCGCGCCGACGGGGAGAACGGTGAGCATAGGCAGAGAGCAGCGGCGGCTGTGCGGAGAGCTGGTGGCCGGCCTCCGGCTCCCGGCGCCCGCGGAACCCGTGGACCTCTACGCCGCCCTGTGCGAGGGCATGAGCCGCCACCGCGGCCGGCCGGTGCAGTTCCGCATGGCGTCGTTCCCGCCCGGGACGGCCAGTGGCCTGTGGCTCGACATGGCGGACCGGGACCTCGTGGTGGTCGAGGAACGCACCGCCCCGGACCACCAGTTGGTGATCCTGGGGCACGAACTGTGGCACATGAAGGCCGGACACTGCAGCCACCACGTCGACGGCGCGGCGGTGGCGGCCCGGCTGCTGTCGGAGGAGGCCGACCTCAGCGAGACGGTCCGCCGGGTGGCCGCCCGGACCCGGGCCGACGTCTCGGAGGAGACGGAGGCCGAGACGTTCGGGCTGCTCCTGGGCAGCAAGTGCCGTCCCTGGCTGGCGCGCAGCGGCGGCATCGGCCGTGCCCCGGCCCGCCGCGACGGGCTGGCGGGCCGCATCGAGGCCTCGCTGGGCTACCGAGGACCGCAGGCCTGACCGTTGACTGGTGGGGACTACTACATTCCCGCGGCCGCGCTGTGGATCTCGCTGGCCTTCAAGCTGCCGGCGCTGCGACACAACTGGCGTGATCCGCTGCTGCGTTCCGTCTGCTCGCTGCTGATCCTCTCGGGAGCGGTCTTCGTCTTCGCCGCGCCGCCCACGATCTCCGTGGTCAACCGGCTGACCGGCACCCCGAACTTCTCGGCCCCGCTGGTGTATGCGCTGATCAGCGCGTTCAGCGCGTCCTGTCTGATCCTGATCGTGAACTGGCGGGGCGGGCCGCCCGAGGACACCCGGCGCTTCTCGCGCCGCTGGATGACCTTCTACGGGGTCGCGATCGTGGCGGTGGTGGTGCTGTTCTTCCTCGGGGAGACCCCCGTGGAGCGGCTGCGCGACTTCGACACGTACTACGCCAACACCCCGTACATCCGCGAGATGATCGCGCTGTACCTGGTGACGCACCACATCGCCGCCGTGGTGATGACGGTGCTCTGCTGGCGCTGGTCGCTCCAGGTCCGCGGCTGGCTGCGCACCGGTCTCGTGATCATCGTCGTGGGCTACGGCTTCACGATCGCCTACGACATGACGAAGTTCGCCGCCGTCGGGGCGCGCTGGGCCGGGCGGGACTGGGACGGCCTGAGCACGTACCTCGCTCCCCCGCTGGCGTCGATGGGCGCGCTGGTCAGCGCGATCGGGTTCATCCTGCCGCTGATGTGCCAGCGGGCCGCGGACAACTGGCACACCTGGGCGACGTACCGGCAGTTGGGGGCGCTCTGGCGCGAGCTGCGCGGAGCGGTGCCGGCGGGCACGCCGAGCGTGCGGATCGCCTGGTGGTCGCCGGCGGAGCTGCGGATCCTCCAGCGGGAGTCGGACATCCACGACGGCTTCCTGACGCTCGGCCCGTACTTCGACCTCGCCCTGCACGCACGGGTGTACGAGCGGAGCCTGGCGGCCGGCGAGGGGCCGGACGGCGCCAAGGCCGTGGCCGACGCGGCGATGGTCGCGGCCGCGGTACGGGCCCGCTCGGCGGCCGCCGAGGAGCCCGACGGCCCCGACGCCCTCGACGACGGCCCGGACGGGGACGAGGCCCCGCCGGGGGTGCCCGGGCCGGCCGAGGGACCGAGGGACCTGGTGCGCATCTCCCACGCGCTGCGGCATTCCCGCGAGGTGGCGGCGGCCCGGCGCGCCACGGGCACCGGCTGAGGCCGGGCGGCGGCGTGCCGCCGCCCGGCGGGCCGGGTGGCCGGGTCAGCCTGCGGCGGCCTGGGCGACGGCGGCCGGGAACAGGTCCAGGAAGGGCGCCGCGGCGTCCGTGCCCTCGCGGCCGAACGGCGCGTCGAGGCTCCAGACCAGGAACAGCAGGAACACGATCAGGGCGCTGAACAGGCCCGCGAGCAGCAGTTCGCGGCCCGAGCGGCGGATCTGCAGGGTGAAGATCAGGCCGATGGTGACGACGGCGCCGGTGAGCAGGCCGAACCACACCATCCCGGGGAGGGTGGAGCCCGCGCCCTGGTTGCGGGCGTGCCGGGCGTCGTCGGCCGTCGCGATGTGGTCGAGCAGCGGCTGGTAGGCCTGGGCCTGCAGCTCGGTGGCCGGGCTCTGGTGCGTGAGGTCCGTGCGGAGCTTGCCCAGCAGTGCGGTGCCCTCCGCGGAGGGGGCCTTGTCGTCGGTCAGGAGCGGCCAGTCGACGGCCACGGTGTGGGAGACGTAGTCGCTCACCTCGTCGCGGATGCGGTCGCGGACGGGCCCGGGGTAGACGTCCACGCGCTGGCTGACCTCGTACAGGGCCTGGGCCTCGCGGCGGACGTTGTCCTCGGCGGCGCCGCGGGCCTCCCAGACGCCGGCGATGGCGAGACCGAGGACGATGGCGTAGACGACGCCGACCATCATCGTCATGTACTCGATGACGTCGGGGGTTTCGTTGGTGTCCTCGTCCTCGGCGACCCTGCGGTGGCGCAGGTTGGTGAAGGCGAGGACGGCGGCGCAGACGAGCACCATGGAGACGGCCAGGATCAGCCACTCGTACACGGGGGTCTCCGGTTGTCGGTTCGGGGCGGTTCGGGGTCGGGGGTGGTCGCGGCCGGGGGCCGGTCAGGAACCGGAGCGCGACCTGCCGCGGGGGCGCAGGGCTGCGGCGGCCAGGACCGCCGGGGTGGTCACGACGATCATGAGCGTCATGGTGGACATGCCCTGCGGGCCGTGGCGCTGGAGCAGCGCCGAGCGGTGGTAGGGGCGGACGTGGAAGGCCCGTGCGGGCGGTGCCGGTGCGGCGGCGGGGGTCTGGGGCGCGGCCGCGGGCGCTGCGGGGGCGGGGGCGGGGGGGGGGGCTTCGGCCGGCGGGTACGCGGGCTCGGGCGCCGGCGTCGGCGCGGTGGCCGGTACTGCCGGTGCTGCCGGTGCTGCCGGCGGGGCGTGCCGTGCGGGTGACGGCCCGGCCGGGGGCAGGTGCCGGGGCGCGGGCCGCGGGGGTGCCGGGGGCGGGGTGGGGGGCGGCGTCGGGCGGGCCGGGGGCGCCGGTGGCTCGGGGGCGGGCTCGGCCGGGGGCACGGTGAGCGGGGGCGGGGGTGCGGGGGTGGCCGGGGCCGGGGCGGGCGGAGTGGCCGGGGGCTCCCCCGGGCAGGCGTCGGGCCGTACCGCGGCGGGGAACGCGGCGGGGTCCGGCGGGGGTTCGGCGGCCTGGGCCGTCTGGGCGTGCAGCGGGCTGAGGGCGGCCAGCATCCCTGCGCCGGCCAGGTACTGCCAAGCGGTCACCGCGCGTCCTCCCGGTCCCGTCGGGCGCACCACGGGCGTGGTGGCTCCGGGAGGAGAAACGATCACGGGCCGGGATCGATACGCGCCCGCGCGCGCCCGGCGCCCGGCCGGGTCGCGTTCCGGCCGATCGGGGGACGGGGTCCCGGCCTGCCGGCCGACGTGGTCCCGGCGGGCGCCGGTCACACCGGCGGCCCCGCCGGCGGGAGCCCCGCGAGGACCGGCCGCCCCGCCGCGTCGCCTTGCCGAGCGCCCTGACGGTGCTCGCGCCGGTGACGGCCGGGGGCGGCTGCCGGCCTCCTGGTGCCGGCCGGCGACCGATCGGTGAACCGTACGGCAGCACCGGGGTGTTCCTCTCCGTGCCGGCGATCGGCGCGTTCGTCACGGCGTTCGTCACGGCGGTCTTCGCGACGGGCTCGCTCGTACGCCGCCCCGCGACCGGCGGCGCCCCGCTCGTGCTGCGCTTCCTGCTGTGGATCGCGGCAAGTACCCGCGGTTCGTGCGGCCGTTGCCGGCCGGCCTCTTCGTTCCGGTCCGCGGCTTCCCGGTGCGCGGCGCGGCGTAGTGGCCGTGCGGTGGGCGCGGGGGTGCCGGCGGGTCCCCCGGTCGACCGCCCCGCCGCGCGGAATCAGGCAGATGCCACTTTCATGGTGATTCATGGCTGATCGTTTCGGGGAGGCACGGGTGCGGGACACCACATCGGAGCCGGGCGCGGTGCTGCTGAAGGCCGGGCGGTTCTTCCGGCGCGGCGAGGACGCGCCGGACCTCCACAGCGTGCGGCTGACCGGCGGCCGGGAGGCCGACGCCTTCTACCGGGACCGGTGGAGCCACGACAAGGTCGTGTACTCGACGCACGGGGTGAACTGCACGGGTTCCTGCCGGTGGAAGGTGTACGTCAAGGACGGGATCATCACCTGGGAGACCCAGGCCACCGACTACCCGTCCGTGGGCCCGGACCGCCCGGAGTACGAGCCGCGCGGCTGCCCCCGCGGCGCCGCGTTCTCCTGGTACACGTACTCCCCCACCCGCGTGCGCTACCCGTACGTGCGGGGCGTCCTGCTGGAGATGTACCGCGAGGCGAAGGCCCGCCTGAAGGACCCCGTGCTGGCGTGGGCCGACATCCAGGCCGACCCCGAGCGGCGCCGCAGGTACCAGCAGGCGCGCGGCAAGGGCGGCCTGGTACGGGCGAACTGGGACGAGGCCGTCGAGATCATCTCGGCCGCGCACGTCCACACGATCAAGGAGTACGGTCCCGACCGCGTCGCCGGCTTCTCCCCGATCCCGGCCATGTCGATGGTCTCGCACGCCGCCGGCGCCCGGTTCATGAGCCTGATCGGCGCGCCGATGCTGAGCTTCTACGACTGGTACGCGGACCTGCCGGTCGCCTCCCCGCAGGTGTTCGGCGACCAGACCGACGTACCCGAGTCCGGCGACTGGTGGGACGCGGCCTACCTGATGATGTGGGGCTCCAACGTCCCCGTCACCCGCACCCCCGACGCCCACTGGATGGCCGAGGCGCGCTACCGCGGCCAGAAGGTGGTGGTGGTCGCGCCGGACTACGCGGACAACGCGAAGTTCGCCGACGAGTGGCTCCACCCGCACCCGGGCACCGACGGGGCGCTGGCCCTGGCGATGGGGCACGTCATCCTCAAGGAGTTCTTCGTCGACCGGCAGACGCCGTTCTTCACCGACTACGTGAAGCGGTTCACCGACCTTCCGTTCCTGGTGACGCTGGAGGAGCGCGACGGCGCGTACGTGCCCGCGAAGTTCCTGCGCGCCTCCGATCTGGGCGACACCTCCGAGGGCGCGGAGTGGAAGACCGCGGTGCTGGACGAGGCCACCGGGCAGGCGGTGGTGCCGGGCGGGTCGCTGGGCTTCCGCTGGACGGAGTCCGGCAAGGGCAGGTGGAACCTCGACCTGGGCGGCATCCGGCCGGCCCTCACCCTCCAGGGCGGCGACAGCGCGGCGGGCACCGCGGAGGTGCTGCTGCCGCGCTTCGACACCGAGGGCGGCACGCACGGCCAGGGCCGGGGCGAGGTGATGCGCCGCGGCGTGCCCGTACACCGGATCGCCGGACGGCTGGTGACCACGGTGTACGACCTGTTGCTCGCCCAGTACGGCGTGGGCCGCCCGGGCCTGCCGGGCGAGTGGCCGGCATCGTACGAGGACGCGAGCCAGCCCGGCACGCCCGCCTGGCAGGAGACCCACACCTCGGTGCCGGCGGCACGGGCGGTGCGCATCGCGCGGGAGTTCGCCGCCACGGCGGAGGAGTCCCAGGGCCGCTGCATGATCCTGATGGGCGCCGGCACCAACCACTGGTTCCACTCCGAGACCATCTACCGGGCCTTCCTGGCGCTGCTCCAGCTCACCGGCTGCCAGGGCCGCAACGGCGGAGGCTGGGCGCACTACGTCGGCCAGGAGAAGTGCCGTCCGGTGACGGGCTGGGCCACGCTGGCCGCCGCGTCGGACTGGTCGCGGCCGCCGCGGCAGATGATCGGCGCCGCGTACTGGTTCCTCAACACCGACCAGTGGCGGTACGACCGGTTCACCGCGGACGTGCTGGCCTCGCCGCTGGGCGAGGGCCGGTTCGCGGGGATGACCGGCGCCGACTGCCTGGCGCAGTCGGCGCGTTCGGGCTGGATGCCTTCGTACCCCACCTTCGACCGCAATCCCCTGGACCTCACGGAACAGGCGCGGGCGGCGGGCCTGGAGCCGGCGGCGTACGTGGTGGACGAGCTGAAGGCCGGGCGGCTGGGCTTCGCCTGCGAGGACCCGGACGCTCCGGAGAACTGGCCGCGGGTGCTGACGCTGTGGCGGGCGAACCTGCTGGGCTCCTCCGCGAAGGGCGCCGAGTACTTCACCAAGCACCTGCTGGGCACGCACTCGTCGTTGAACGCGCAGGAGGCGGAGCCCGAGGTGCGGCCGCGCGATGTGACATGGCACGAGCAGGCTCCGGAGGGCAAGCTCGACCTGCTGCTGTCGCTCGACTTCCGGATGACCTCCTCGACCCTGCTGTCCGACATCACGCTGCCGGCGGCCACCTGGTACGAGAAGCACGACCTGTCGAGCACCGACATGCACCCCTACGTGCACTCCTTCACCCCGGCCGTGGACCCGCCCTGGCAGGCGCGCACGGACTTCGAGACCTTCAAGGCCGTGGCCGAGCGGTTCAGCGAACTGGCCCGGGACCACCTGGGCACCCGCGAGGACCTGGTCGCCTCGCCGCTCCAGCACGACACCCCGGGCGAGATCGCGCAGCCGGGCGGCGTGGCGCTGGACTGGCGCAAGGGCGAGTGCGAGCCGGTGCCCGGCAGGACGATGCCGCAGCTGACCGTCGTGGAGCGCGACTACACCGCGGTCGGCGCCAAGTTCACCTCGCTGGGCCCGCTGGTCGAGAAGCTGGGCCTGGCGGCCAAGGGCATCGTGCTCCGGCCCGACGAGGAGGTCGAGGCGCTCGGCGCACTGAACGGCACGGTCCGCGGCGGTCCGGCCGACGGCCGCCCGCTGCTGGACACGGCGGTCAAGGCGGCCAACACCATCCTGCGGCTCTCCGGCACCACCAACGGGCGGCTGGCCACGCAGGGCTTCCGCACCCTGGAGGAGCGCACCGGCCGGGAGATGGCGCACTTGGCGTCCGAGCACGAGGGCAAGCACATCACGTACGCCGACACGCAGGCGGCCCCCGTGCCCGTGATCACCTCCCCGGAGTGGTCGGGCAGCGAGTCGGGCGGCCGCCGGTACACGGCGTTCACGCTGAACACCGAGCACCTCAAGCCGTGGCACACGCTCACCGGCCGCCAGCAGTTCTTCCTGGACCACGACTGGATGCACGAGCTGGGCGAGGGCCTGCCGGTGTACCGGCCGCCGCTGGACATGCACCGGCTGTTCGGCGAGCCGGTGCTCGGGCCGGACGGGAACCGGGAGGTGACGGTCCGCTACCTCACCCCGCACAACAAGTGGTCCATCCACTCCGAGTACCAGGACAACCTGTTCATGCTGTCCCTGTCCCGCGGCGGCCAGGCCGTCTGGATGTCGCCGCAGGACGCGGAGGCGATCGGCGTCGCGGACAACGACTGGATCGAGGCGGTCAACCGCAACGGCGTGGTCGTGGCGCGGGCGATCGTCTCGCACCGCATGCCCGAGGGCACGGTCTACATGCACCACGCGCAGGAGCGCACGGTCAACGTGCCCAAGGCGGAGCACAACGGCCGCCGCGGCGGCATCCACAACTCGCTGACCCGACTCATCCTCAAGCCGAGCCATCTGATCGGCGGGTACGCCCAGCTCTCCTGGGCCTTCAACTACCTGGGGCCGACCGGCAACCAGCGCGACGAGGTGACGGTCATCCGGCGCCGGTCGCAGAAGGTGGAGTACTGACATGGCCCGTGACGGAGCCCCCATCGGGCGTGTCATGGCACAGCTCGCGATGGTGATGAACCTCGACAAGTGCATCGGCTGCCACACGTGTTCGGTGACCTGCAAACAGACGTGGACCAACCGCACGGGCATGGAGTACGTGTGGTTCAACAACGTCGAGACGCGGCCCGGCCAGGGCTACCCGCGGCGCTACGAGGACCAGGAGCGGTGGCGCGGCGGCTGGGAGCTGAACAAACGCGGGCGGCTGAAACTCAAGGCCGGCGGCCGCTTCCACAAGCTCGTGTCGATCTTCTCCAACCCCGTGCTGCCGGAGATCAAGGACTACTACGAGCCCTGGACGTACGACTACCGCAACCTGACCGACGCGCCGCTGGGCGAGGACTTCCCGGTGGCGGAGCCGCGGTCGCTGCTCGACGGCAAGCCCATGAAGGTGGAGTGGAGTTCCAACTGGGACGACAACCTCGGCGGCGCCACCGAGCACGGCGGCGCCGACCCGATGGTGGTGAAGACCCGTGAGAAGGCCGCGGAGAAGGTGAGGTTCGCCTTCGAGCAGACCTTCATGTTCTACCTGCCGCGGATCTGCGAGCACTGCCTGAACCCGGCCTGCGTGGCGTCCTGCCCGTCCGGCGCGATGTACAAGCGCGAGGAGGACGGCATCGTCCTGGTCGACCAGGACCGCTGCCGCGGCTGGCGGATGTGCGTCACCGGCTGCCCGTACAAGAAGGTCTACTTCAACCACGCCACCGGCAAGGCCGAGAAGTGCACCCTGTGCTACCCGCGCCTGGAGGTGGGGCTGCCCACGGTCTGCTCGGAGACCTGCGTGGGCCGGCTGCGCTACCTCGGCGTGGTGCTGTACGACGCCGACCGGGTCACCGAGGCCGCGTCCACGGCGGACGAGCAGGACCTGTACGAGGCGCAGCTGGGCGTGTTCCTCGACCCGGAGGACCCCGAGGTCCGGCGGGCCGCCGAGCGCGACGGCATCGCGCACGACTGGATCGAGGCCGCGCGGCGCTCCCCGGTGCACGCCCTGATCAGCACGTACCGGGTGGCCCTGCCCCTGCATCCGGAGTACCGGACCATGCCGATGGTCTGGTACATCCCGCCGCTGTCGCCGGTGGTGGACGCGCTGGCCGAGACGGGCTTCGACGGCGAGGACGCCGGGAACCTGTTCGGCGCCATCGACACGCTACGGATCCCGCTGGAGTACCTGGCGGAGCTGTTCACGGCCGGCGACACCGAGCCCGTGCGGGCCTCGCTGGACCGGCTGGCGGCGATGCGCTCGTACATGCGTGACGTCAACCTCGGTCGCCGGCCCGACAGTTCGGTGGCGGAGCGGGTCGGGATGAAGGGCCAGGACATCGAGGACATGTACCGGCTGCTTGCCGTCGCCAAGTACGAGGAGCGGTACGTGATCCCGACGGCCGCGGTCGGCGACGCCCGGCGGCTGGAGGAGTCCGCGGTGCCCGACGCGTGCAGCCTGGACCACGCCGACGGGCCCGGCATGGGCGGCGCCGGCCCGACCGACGACGGGTCGTTCGGCGGTGACTCGGGGCGCAAGGCCCTGCCGCTGGTGACCCTGGAGAACTTCCATGCCCTGCGCAGGCGGCAGACCGCCGACAAGGAGGAGGAGAAGTGAGCACCGGAACCCGTATCCGGCCCGGTTCCCCGGCCGCCGACCCCGCGGTCCTGCACCAGGCCGCCGCGCTGTGCCTGACGTACCCCGACGCCGCGTTCGAGGAGCGGCTGCCGCTGCTGCGGGCCGCCGCGCCCCAGCTGCACGGCTTCCTCGACCACGCCGAGTCCGTGCCGCTGGACGCGCTGGCCGCGCACTACGTGCGGGTCTTCGACTTCAAGAACAAGCACTGCCTGTACCTGAGCTGGTGGCTGGACGGGGACACCCGGCGGCGCGGCGAGTCCCTGGTGCGGTTCAAGGAGGCGTACCGGGCGCACGGGCTGGAGTTCAGCAACGAGGAGCTGCCCGACTTCCTGCCGGCGGTGCTGGAGTTCACGGCGCAGACCGGTGACGGTGCGCTGCTGCGCGAGCACCGGCCGGGCCTGGAGCTGCTGCGGCTGGCGCTGGCGGAGACCGGCACCCCGTACGCGCATGTGGTGGCGGCCGTCTGCGCGACGCTGCCCGGCCCCTCCCCCAAGGACCGGGCCGAGGCGCGGGCGCTGGCCCGGTCGGGTCCGCCGCGCGAGGACGTGGGGCTGGACGGCCTCCCCCCGTACGGGCACCTGGGGCTGCTGCCGGTGCTGAGCGGGGAGAGCTGATGGGCACGCTGCTGTGGGGCGTGCTGCCGTACGTCGCCTTCGTGCTGCTGGTGTCGGGGCTGATCTGGCGGCACCGCTACGACAAGTTCGGCTGGACCACCCGGTCTTCGCAGGTGTACGAGTCGAGGCTGCTGAACATCGCCTCGCCGATGTTCCACTACGGCATCCTGTTCGTGCTCGTCGGGCACCTGATGGGACTGTTCGTGCCGGAGTCGTGGACGGACGCGGTGGGCATGTCGGAGCACACGTACCACCTGTTCTCGCTGTTCGGCGGCACGGCCGCGGGCGCGCTGGCGGTCGTGGGCATCGGGATGCTGGTGTACCGGCGGCGCACCAACGCCCCGGTGTTCAAGGCGACCACGCGCAACGACAAGGCGATGTACGTGATGCTGCTGGCCGCGATCGTGATGGGCCTGTGGGCGAAGCTGGCCAACTCGTCCATCAGTTCGGGCTACGACTACCGGCAGACGATCGCACCTTGGGCGCGCAGCCTGTTCACGCTGCAGCCGAAGGTGTCGCTGATGGAGGGCGTCCCGGTCACGTTCCAGGTCCACATCGTGATCGGGATGGTGCTGATCGCGCTGGTGCCGTTCACCCGGCTGGTGCACATGTTCAGTGCGCCGGTGCAGTACCCGTTCCGTCCGTACGTGGTCTACCGGGCCAAGGAGCAGGGGCAGTTGGGGCAGCGTCCGCCGCGGCGGGGCTGGGAGCGGGTGGACCGGTAGCGGTCCTGGTGCCGCTGACGCGTCGTCAACGGGCCGCGGTGGCCCTGTCGTACAGCTCCCGGGCGTAGCCGCCGAGCAGGGTGCTGGTGGACTCGTCGTCGGTGTCGCCGCCCGTGAGCACGCCGATGATCTTCCCGTCGGCGGCGATCCAGGCGCTGCCGCTGGTGCCGGTGGGGAAGTCGGCGCAGTCGAAGCGCTGGAGCGAGTCCCCGGCCCGGGCGGCGGGCGCGGTGCAGGTGCGGGGCACGTCCCGGTCGCTGGGGTAGCCGCGTACGGTCACCGGCTCGTCGGAGCGGGCACCGGTGTCGAGTTCGGCGCCGCCGACCACGTCCTCGATGCGGCGGCCCTGCGCGTCGGGGGCGAGCCGGGCGAAGGCCAGGTCGTAGGCGTCGTCCCCGTCGTCGGACCAGCGGGGGTCCTCGAAGACCTCCTCGACGCGCCAGGCGCCGTGGGGGGCCTTGCCCTGGTTCCAGCCGGGCGCGAAGAGCGTGTCCTCCCCGGCGGGGCCGGCGGCCAGGCAGTGCCCGGCGGTGACGATCAGGTTCCGGCCGGGGCTGCGGACCACGGTGGCGGTGCAGTGGTGGCCGCCGTCCAGGCCGTGCTCGAAGAGGGCGCCGGCGAGGGCGGCCGGGTCGGCAACGGACGTCGCCGGGGCCCGGAGCGGGGTGGGGGCCTGGGCGCCCGCGGCCCCGTCGCGCGCGTCGGCGCGGGCGTTGCGCTGGTGGGCGGTCGTCTCCGGGGGCACCAGCACCGTCATCGCGGCCGACGCCAGGAGCGCCGCCGCGGCACAGAGCACCCCGGTCACCACCGACCGCCGGTCCATCACCGTCACCCCTCCCACCCCACGCGCCCCTCGCGCGCCCTGCCCGTACCACCCCAGACGGTACAGAGTGGCGCGTACGAACAGAAAGCCCGCGGCGGGGGTGCCCGGTGGAACCGGGTGCGGGCGGGCGGCCGCTCGCCGTACCGTCGGCGGTGCTGCGGCCGCGGGGCCGGGGCACGCGCAGTACGCGATTCGGGGGGCGGCCGCTCGATGGACGACCAGGGGACGCGTCACGGGCTGCAACGCGCCCGGACCGTGCTGTGCCTGCTCCTCGCCGTGCTCGGGGCGGGGCTGCTCGTGGCCGGCGACCGGCTGCCGGTGCCGCGCCCGTACCACCGGGCGGGCGCCGGCACGACGGCAGGCTGGGTCCTGGTGGGCACGGCCGCGGCGGTCGAGGCCCTCGCCCGCGCCCGCACGTGGAGGCGGCGGCGCAGGGCCCGGGCCTGGCGTTCGGCCGAGCGTTTGGACCGCGCGGCGGACGCCCTGGCGGAGGTCCTCGCGAGCCGGTACGCGCAGGACGGCCGGTCCCGCATCTCGGGTCCCAAGCCGATCGCGGTGACCTGGTCGTACACGGGCGGCACCCATGCGCCGGCCCCGGACGCGGACACCTCGACCGCCGCCGGGTACTTCCGCGCCGTGCCGCACGGGCGGCTGGTGGTGCTGGGCGGCGCGGGCGCGGGAAAGACCTTCCTCGCCCTCGCCCTGGCGCGGGACCTGCTGGCCGAGCGCGCGAAAGGCCGGTACGACCGGGTACCCGCCGTGCTCCCCCTCGCCTCCTGGGACCCCGAGCAGGGCCTGCTCGCCTGGGCCGCGGCCCAGCTCGCGGCCGCGCACCCGGAGGCCTGCACCCCGGTGCCCGGTGCTCCGCCGGACGAGGTCGCCCTCCACCTGCTGCGCAGCGGGCGCATGCTGCCCGTGCTCGACGGCTTCGACGAACTCCCCGAGCCGGCGCGGGCCGACGCCTTCCAGCAGATCGCGGAGACCCTGCGGGAGACCGGCCGGCCCTTCGTCCTGACGAGCCGGGGCCCGGCATACCGCAAGGAAGCCCGGAAGCACCGCACCTTCCAGCGGACCGAGGTCACGCTGGACGGCCTGACCTCCGACGCCCTGGAGGACTACCTCGGACGGGACCGCCCCTCCGGCGAGCCCTGGGACCCGGTCCTCAAGCTGCTCAGGGCGGGCACCACACGGGAGGCGCGCAGGCTGCGCCGGGTGCTCCGCGTCCCGCTGATGGTGGAGCTGGCCCGGGTCGCGTACGGCACGGGCGACACGTACCCGGTGGAACTCGTCAAGCCGGGCAGGTTCACCACCCGGCGGGAGCTGGAACGGCATCTGTACGAGGCCTTCCTGGACGTCGTCTACAGCGACGCGCGCGACGACGAGGGACGCTGGGGCCGGCGGAGCGCCCGCCGGTGGACGGAGCACCTGGCCCGGCGCATGCGGGACGGCGGGCACCAGGAGTTCGCCTGGTGGCGGCTGGACGAGGAGCTGCCGAGGCCGGTTCGGGCGGTCCGTTACGTGCCCGCGTTCGCGGTGATGGCCTGGGTCTTCGCCGGCCCCGCCCTGGCCACGACCTGGTGGGAGTCATGGGTGCCCGTACCGGCCTGGGCCGCGTTCCTCGCCTCGTCGGTCGCCCTGCTGCTCCTGGCGGGCGGATCGATGCGGTCCGGCCGGCGGGTCCGGCCGCACCGGATGGTCCGGCCGAACCGGCAGGCCATCCGCTCCTCGGGGCCGGCGAACCCGTCGGCCCTGGCGGGCGGATCGGCCGCGGTGCTGGTCCTGGTGCTCGGCTGGCCGCTCACCGCGGCCGCGGGCGCGTCGGCCGCCGCGGCGGTCGGGCGATGGGCGATGGGCCTGTACACCGGCTTCCTCCTCCTCGGCTTCGTGCAGGCCGTGGGACCCCTGGTGTGGCGTCCGGCCGATCCCGCCCGCGCCGCCTCCCCCGCCGCCCTGCTGCGGTCCGACCGCAGGGCGGCGGTCCTGCTGGGCTGGCTGGTGCCGCAGCCTCGGATCCGGGACGAGGACCTGCTGTTCCTCCTGCTCTGCGCACCGGTCGCGGTGCAGTTCCTGTGGCAGGTCTCGGTGGGCCGGGACCTGGTCTCCGTGGGCCTCTGGGCGGCCGTCCTGCCTGCGGTGCTGCTGTCCTGGACCCTGTACTCGGTCGCGGTCTCGGCCTGGGGCCGCTTCACGCTGGCCCGGCTCTGGCTGGCGGCGCGGGGAGAGCTGCCCGGGGACCTGCTGCCGTTCCTGGAGGATGCCGCCGCCCGCGGTGTGCTGCGGCAGGCGGGCGGCGTGTACCGGTTCCGGCACGTCGAGCTGCGCAACCGGCTGGCCGAGACGGCCCCGGACGACCGTCGCCCCCGTGCGGGGCGTGCCCGCAGGGTCTTCGGCGTCCTGCGCGTGCCGTTCGCCGTGCTCGTCGCGGCGGTCCTGGTCGCCACGCTCGCCGGGCCCCTGCGGGGATCGCGCCTGCCGGGGCCGGTCCGGGCGGTGCCGGACCCCTGCGCCCTGATCGACGGCCGGGACGTGGCGGAGCTGCTGGCCGACGGGGCGCAGCGGCCGGACCGGGACGCGACGGGCATGGCCACGTGCGCGTACGCCTCCCGTGCGCCGTTCGCGCCCGACACGAGCGTCGTGGTGAGCGTGGGCCTGCGCCGGGGAGGCCCCAAGACGAGCGGCTCCGAGAAGGCGGCCGACGAGTACCGGCGGCGCAGCGCGTCGGATGTCGTCCGCGGCGACGTCCGGCGACTCCCCCGCCTCGGCGACGAGGCCTACGTGAGCGTGGTGCCGGACGACGTGGCCGAGCTGCACCTGCGCGCGGGGAACCTGCTCCTCGACGTCTCGTACGGGGAGGAGGAGGCCGCCCCTGCACGCCTGACGAGCGTGGCCGAGGTCCTCGCCCGCCGCGCCCTGCGCCGGGCCGGCCTCGACCGGTACGCGGGACCGCCGGTGTCCCTCCCCGACGCCCCGCGGCCGGGACCGCCGCCCCTGATCCGCCTCGCGGCCTACGACCGGCGGGCCGCGGCGGGACCGGGGCTGTACGGCGCGACCTGGGACGGGAACGAGCCCTCCCGCCTGTGGGCGTACGGGATCCTCGGTTTCGTGTTCCGGGCGCCCAGGGACCTGAGCTGCGTCCGGGTCGGGCTGCCCGCCCCGCTGGTCCTCTCCTGCTCCCGCCCGGAGCCCCCGCCGGGCCGGGGCCCGTACGGTCCGGACATCCGGATCGACTTCGCCGTCGACGCGTGCTCGCGGGACTGCACGCGGGACCGGACGGACGACGCGTACGTCCGCACTCTGCCCGACCACAAGGGCCTGCGCTGGCTGCGGGGTCCCGGCCGGGACCCCGCTTCCCCCCGTTCCACCACCCACTACGCCGTCGCGAACGCCGGCCGGACGCACCGCATGTACCTGCTCCGGCAGTTCTGGACCGGCACCGAACCCGGTGCTTCCCCCACCCGGCGCGTGTACTGGGTCCGCGTCGAGGTGCCGCACGGCCACGAGGCGCTCGCCCAGAAGGTCGTCAACGACGTGTACGGGCAGACCGGCGGGGACACGTACTGACCCGGCACGGCGCTACCCCGTCACCCGCCCCGGCCCCAGCCGGTCCGCGCTCGACAGGATCGCCGCCGCCAGGGCTTCGGCGGCCGGGGCGGGGTCGGGGGTGCCCAGCAGGGCGAACTCCACGCCGCCCAGCTCGGGGAGCCCGGCGCGGTCCGGGACGCGGACCAGGCCCGGCGGTATCAGGCCCCGGGTGTGGGCCATCACGCCGAGGCCGGCGCGGGCCGCCGCGACCAGGCCGCTCAGCGAGCCGCTCGTACACGCGATGCGCCAGGACCGGCCCTCCCGCTCCAGGGCCTCCAGCGCCCGCGCCCGGGTGATGCCCGGCGGCGGGAAGACGATCAGCGGCACCGGGCGGTCCGGGTCGACGTGGACGCCCTCTGCGCCGATCCACACCATCCGGTCGCGCCAGACCAGCCGGCCGCGTTCGTCCCCCGGGCCGCGCCGCTTGGCGAGCACCAGGTCGAGCCGGCCCGCGTCCAGCCGCTCGTGAAGGGTGCCGGACAGCTCCACGGAGAGCTCCAGGTCCACCTCGGGGTGCTCGTGGCGGAAGGCCTCCAGGATCTCCGGCAGCCGGGTCAGCACGAAGTCCTCCGAGGCGCCGAACCGCAGCCGGCCGCGCAGCCGGGGCCCCGCGAAGAAGGCCGCCGCCCGCTCGTGGGCCTGGAGGATGGTGCGGGCGAATCCCAGCAGCGCCTCGCCGTCCTCGGTGACCCGCACGCTGTGGGTGTCCCGGCTGAACAATTGCCGCCCGGTGGCGTCCTCCAGCCGCCGCACGTGCTGGCTCACCGTCGACTGCCGCAGCCCGAGCCGCCGCGCGGCCTGCGTGAAGCTCAGGGTCTGGGCCACCGTGAGGAAGGTGCGCAGCTGGACGGGGTCGTACACCGCGTCGGTCATGGGCGCCAGGATAGTCCGATCATCGCGATCCGTGATGACAGTCAGAGCGGTGTGCGGGTTTCCCGATGACGTGGTGCGGGGGGACGATGGGAGCGCCGTCGCGGTCCGGCCGTACCCGGACCGGTCTCGCGCGGCCCGGCCGTACGCGGCCCGCCTCGTGCAGGCCGGCCGTACCCGGACCGCCCGTCCCCGTCCCCGTCCCCGTCCCCGTCCTCCGTCCCCCGTAGGTGCGCCCCATGCCCCGCCCCCGGATACCTGCCCGGCTCCCGCTGGACCCGTACGTCCTCGCCCTCGTCGGCACGGTGGGCCTCGCGGCCCTGCTGCCCGCCCGCGGCGCCTTCGCCGGGGTCGCGGACGATGCCGCGACCGGCGCGGTGGCGCTGCTGTTCTTCCTCTACGGAGCCCGGCTGTCCACGCGCGAGGCCCTCGACGGGCTGCGCCACTGGCGGCTGCACCTGGCGGTCCTGCTCTGCACCTTCGCCCTGTTCCCGCTCCTCGGCCTCGCCGCCCGCGGGCTCGTCCCGCACGTGCTCACGCCGCAGCTCTACGACGGGTTCCTCTTCCTCTGCCTGGTCCCGTCCACCATCCAGTCGTCGATCGCGTTCACCTCGATCGCCCGCGGCAACGTGCCCGCCGCGATCTGCGCGGGCTCCTTCTCCAGCCTCGCGGGCATCTTCCTCACCCCGCTGCTGGCCGCCGCGCTGCTCGGCTCGGCCGGGGGCGGGTTCTCCCTCGACTCCCTGCTGAAGATCGTCGTCCAGCTGCTGCTGCCGTTCCTCGCGGGCCAGTTGCTGCGCCCCCGGGTGGGCGGGTTCCTCACGCGCCACAAGAAGGTGCTGGGTCACGTCGACCGCGGCTCGATCCTGCTCGTCGTCTACGCCGCGTTCAGCGCCGGCATGGCCGCCGGCATCTGGCACCAGGTCGGCGTCGGCCGCCTGGGCGCGCTGCTGCTCGCCGAGGCCGTGCTGCTCGCCGTGATGCTGACGGTCACCTGGTACGGGGCCCGGCGCCTCGGCTTCGGCCGGGCGGACCGGATCGCCCTCCAGTTCGCCGGGTCGAAGAAGAGCCTGGCCGCCGGACTCCCCATGGCCAGCGTGCTGTTCGGGGCCCACGCGAGCCTCGCCGTGCTGCCGCTGATGCTGTTCCACCAGATGCAGCTGATGGTCTGTGCCGTGCTGGCCCGCCGTCGCGCCCTGGACCCGGTGGAGGGAGCCCGGGAAGGGTCGAGCGGGTCGAACGGGGCGGGCGGGGCGGATGAGCCGGGAGAGCCGGGAGAGCCGGGCGGGCAACTCCCCGGCGGCCGTGTGGCGGAGGTCTCAGCCGGCGCCCAACAGCCCTGAGTCCTGGGCGGATACCGTTGCCGCGGTGACCTCGATACGACCCACCGCGTCCGGTGTCCGGCCCGCCACCCCCGGGTTCCGGCCCCTCGCGTCGTCCCGCCCCTGCACCCTCGTCGTCTGCCGTGGCTGCTGCTGCGGGGACCCCCGCAAGAACCCGGGCTCCGACCACGAGGGCCAGCTGGCCCGGCTGCGGGCGGCCGCCGACGCCTCGGGCGGCGCGCTGGCCGTACGGACCAGCGACTGCCTCGGTCCCTGCGCGCAGGCGAACGTGATCGTGGTCCAGCCCTCGTCGGAGGCGCGGCGCCGGGGCGCCAAGGCCGCCTGGATCGGCTTCGCGCTGGACGACGACGTCACCGAGGACGTACTGGCCTGGGCCGCGGCCGGGGGCCCGGGACGGGCGCCGGTCCCGCCGGCGCTGGAGCTCCAGATGATCGAACCGCCGGCCCCGGAGCAGGCCCCCGCCCGAGAGACCCGCGGCCGGCGCCGCCGGCGCTGACGAGGGGGGCGGGCCGGGGCCCCGGCGGCTACGCGTCCGCCCCCGTCCGGATGCGCTGCTCGCCGGCGTAGATGTTCATCGAGGCCCCCCGCAGGAAGCCGACCAGGGTGAGGCCCGACTCGGCCGCCAGGTCCACCGCCAGAGAGGACGGCGCGGAGACGGCGGCGAGGACCGGTATGCCGGCCATCACGGCCTTCTGCGCCAGCTCGAACGAGGCCCGCCCCGACACCAGCAGCACCGTCCCGGCCAGCGGCAGCATGCCCTCGCGCAGCGCCCGGCCGACGATCTTGTCGACGGCGTTGTGCCGGCCCACGTCCTCGCGCAGGTCCAGCAGCTCTCCCTCCGGCGAGAAGAGCCCCGCCGCATGCAGTCCGCCGGTGGTGTCGAAGACCTTCTGCGCCCCGCGCAGCCGGTCCGGCAGCTCGCTGAGCAGCTCCGCGCCGATCCGTACGGGGTCGCCGGCCAGCCCCGGGAAGCGTGTCGCCGTACGCACCGCGTCCAGGCTCGCCTTGCCGCACAGGCCGCACGAGGAGGAGGTGTAGACGTTGCGCTCCAGGGAGACGTCCGGCACCGGCACGCCGGGGGCGAGCTGCACGTCCACGACGTTGTACGTGTTCGAGCCGTCCTCGGTGGCGCCGGCGCAGTACACGATCGACCGGACCTCGTCGGCCGCGCCGAGCACGCCCTCGCTGACCAGGAAGCCGGCGGCGAGCGCGAAGTCGTCGCCCGGCGTGCGCATGGTGACGGCGAGCGGCTTGCCGTTGAGCCGGATCTCCAGCGGCTCCTCGGCAACCAGGGTGTCCGGCCGGACACCCGCCAGCCCGTTCCGGATCCTGATGACGCGACGGCGTTCGGTGACCCGTCCCATGGCGATCAGCCCACTCCCTCGGCACACGGCGGGGCGGCCCCCGTCGGCCGTCCCGACCCCATTGTCCTGCACGTCAGAGGGGCCCGGGCCCGGGCGGGTCTTGTGGGACCTCCACAAGGCTGGGGTCGAATCCTGAGAGGTCACGTGCCCCCATACCCAGCAGTAGCAGGCAAAGCTGGGTAATTCCTGTACGAGGCACGAGGGGGAACCCGCCCATGACGCCCATGACCGGCTCACGAGTGGTAGCGCTGGGGCACTACCAGCCCGCCCGGATCCTCACCAACGAGGATCTGGCCGCCATGGTCGACACGAGCGACGAGTGGATCAGGTCCCGGGTGGGCATCAGGACCCGCCGGATCGCCGGCGACGACGAGCCCGTGGACGCGCTGGCCGCCGAGGCGGGCGCGAAGGCGCTGGCCCAGGCCGGGCTGACGCCGGCCGACGTCGACATGGTCCTGGTCGCCACCTCGACCGCGATCGACCGCTCGCCCAACACGGCCGCCCGGGTCGCCGCCCGGCTCGGCATGGGCTCCCCGGCGGTGATGGACCTCAACGTGGTCTGCGCGGGCTTCACCCACGCCCTGGCCACCGCGGACCACGCCGTCCGCGCCGGGTCGGCGACGCGCGTGCTGGTGATCGGCGCCGACAAGATGACCGGGATCACCGACTGGAACGACCGCACCACGTGCGTGCTGACCGGCGACGGCGCGGGCGCGGCCGTGGTGGAGGCCGTGCCGGAGGGCGAGGCGCCGGGGATCGGGCCGGTGCTGTGGGGCTCGGTGCCCGAGATGGGGCACGCCGTGCGGATCGAGGGCACGCCGCCGGTGTTCGCCCAGGAGGGCCAGTCCGTCTACCGCTGGGCGACCACGCAGCTGCCGCCGCTCGCCCGCAAGGCGTGCGAGAAGGCCGGGACCTCCCCCGAGGAGCTGGCCGCGGTCGTGCTGCACCAGGCGAACCTGCGGATCATCGAGCCGCTCGCGGAGCGCATCGGCGCGGTCAACGCGGTGGTGGCCAAGGACGTGGTCGAGTCGGGCAACACCTCGGCGGGCAGCATTCCGATGGCCCTGTCGAAGCTGGTGGAGCGCGGCGAGATCGCGGCCGGCGCGCCGGTGCTGCTGTTCGGCTTCGGCGGCAACCTGAGTTACGCGGGCCAGGTCATCCGCTGTCCGTAGGCGGCCTGCCACCTGGGTCGTACCCGGGTTGGTCCCGCGGTCTGACGTGGCGGGGCGGCCGGGCGCCGAGCATGGAGGGGCACGTACGCCGCCCGAGCCGGAAGGCCCTCCCATGAACCGCAGGTCCCTCGCCCTCACCCTCGTGACGACCGTCGTCGGCGTGGGGTTCGGTGCCGCCGTGGCCGTCCCGGCGGCGGCCGACTGGTACCGGAACCGGCACGAGGAGTCCGCGGCTTACGCGAGTGGCGCCGAGGCGAAGCGCGACCGGGGCACGGTGCCGGGCTGGCTGCCGGACGGGGCGAGCGGGGTCCGGTACGCGATGCGGACCACGGGCGGCGACCGGCTGATCAAGGCCACCGTGCCGGGCGGCGCGCTGCCAAAGGGGTGCCGGGCCGTCCCGGACGCCACGACCGGCGCCGCGCCCTCGCTGAAGGCGGGCTGGTTCCCGAAGGACGCCCGCGGGAGGGCGACCGTCCGCTGCGGCGCGTACTACGCGTACCTGGACGGCGACACCCTGTACGGGTGGCAGCACCACGCCGACTGGGTCACCGAGAACAGGACCCGCGCAGCGAGCTGACCTCCGGATATGCGGGTGAAGAGCACTCCGAACCCCTGCTATTGTTGTCCATGTCGCCGCGGGAAACCGGGGCGCTCACCCGGTCCGGGTGGCGGAATGGCAGACGCGCTAGCTTGAGGTGCTAGTGCCCTTTATCGGGCGTGGGGGTTCAAGTCCCCCCTCGGACACAGAGGTCGACCGACCAGAGAGAGCCGGTCACAGTGACACAGTCACTGTGACCGGCTCTTTCGTTGTTCCGGCACGCCACCGCCGGTTTTCCCCGTACCTGCTGCCGGCTGGGGGGATGGAGGGGGCGTACAGGTTCCGTGGAGGTTTGGGGGCGGTGGGGGCGGGGCGCTGACCAGTGGTGATGGGTTCGCCCGGGGGATCTTCCAGCAGGGTCCCGCCCGGGCTTCGGGTGGGGTACCGTCACCGGCGCTGTGCGGAAAGGAGTGTGGTCCCTTGCGCGAGTTCAGCGTCCCGCCCGTGGTCACGGCACCACCCGTCGGCGGGCTGGCCGATGCCGTGTTCGAGCACGCCCTCGACGACCCGGGCCGGGTGGTCCTCGGCCGCAAGGTGGACGGCGGGTGGCGGGACGTCACCTCCGCCGCCTTCCGGGACGAGGTGCTGGCGCTCGCGAAGGGGCTGCTGGCACAGGGCGTACGGTTCGGCGACCGCGTCGCGATCATGTCGCGGACCCGGTACGAGTGGACGCTGTTCGACTTCGCGCTGTGGTCGGTCGGCGCCCAGCCGGTGCCGGTGTACCCGACCTCGTCCGCGGAGCAGGTCTACTGGATGCTGTTCGACGCCGGGGTGAGCGCCTGCGTGGTCGAGCACGAGGACCAGGCCATGACGGTCGGCTCGGTGGTGGACCGGCTGCCGATGCTGGCGCGGCTGTGGCAGTTGGACGCGGGCGCGCTGGAGGAGCTGTACGCGGCCGGGGCGGCGGTCCCGGAGGACGTGGTGCACCGGCACCGGCGGGCGGTGACGCCCGATTCGGTGGCCACGGTGATCTACACCTCGGGCACGACCGGCCGGCCGAAGGGCTGCGTGCTGACCCACGCCAACTTCATGTACGAGGCGGACACGATGGTCGCCCGGTGGGAGCCGGTGTTCCGCTCGAAGCCGGAGGACGAGCCGTCCACGCTGCTCTTCCTCCCGCTGGCCCACGTCTTCGGGCGGATGGTGGAGGTGGCGGCGGTCCGGGCCCGGGTGAAGCTGGGGCACCAGCCGGTGCTGGCGGCCGAGCAGCTGCTGCCGGACCTGGCGGCGTTCCGGCCGACGTTCGTCCTCGCGGTGCCGAACGTCTTCGAGCGGGTCTTCGCCGCAGCCCGGCGCAAGGCGGAGACCGAGGGCCGGCTGGGGCCGTTCGACCGGGCCGTGGAGACGGCGGTGCGCTACGCCGAGGCCAGGGAGCTGCGCACGTTCGGCACCGGCCCGGGCCCTTCGGCCTCGCTGCGGGTGCAGCACCAGCTGTTCGAGAAGCTGGTGTACGGGAAGGTCCGCGAGGCGATGGGCGGCCGGGTGCGGCACGCGATGTCGGGCGGTTCCGCGATGTCCCGGCGGCTGGGCCTGTTCTTCGAGGGGGCGGGGGTGACGGTCTTCGAGGGGTACGGGCTGACGGAGTCCTGCGCGGCGGCGACCGCGAACCCGCCGGGCGCGACCAAGTACGGCACGGTGGGGCCCCCGATCCCGGGCACCGCCGTGCACATCGCGCAGGACGGGGAGGTGTGGCTGTACGGGCGGCACGTGTTCGCGGGCTACCTCAACGACGCCCGGTCGACGGACGCGGTGCTGCGGGACGGCTGGCTGGCGACGGGAGACCTGGGGCGGCTGGACGACGACGGGTACCTGACGATCACCGGGCGGAAGAAGGAGATCCTGGTGACCTCCAACGGCAAGTCCGTCTCCCCCGCGGCGCTGGAGGAGCGGGTGCGTTCGCACCCCCTGGTGTCGCAGTGCATCGTGCTGGGCAACGACCGCCCGTACGTCGCCGCGCTGCTCACCCTCGATCCGGAGGGGGTCGCGCACTGGCTGGCGATGCGGGGCCGGCAGGCGATGGGGCCTGCGGAGCTGGTGCGCGACGAGGCGCTGACCGCCGAGGTGCGGCGGGCGGTGGTGGCGGCGAACACCCTGGTGTCGCGGGCGGAGGGGATCCGTACGTTCCGGGTGCTGGCCGAGCCGTTCACGGAGGAGGGCGGGCTGCTGACGCCCTCGCTCAAGCTGAAGCGGCGGGCGATCGAGAAGGCGTACGCCTCGGAGGTGGCGGCGCTCTACCAGGAGTGAGGGACGCGCACGGAGGCCCTTCGTCCACCCCCCAGCTGAATCTGATGGTTCGTCAATTCATGCTCTCGCATTTATTGACGGTTCATCAGGTGGCACCCAGAATGCGGGGATTCCGACGGAGGGACCTCGTTCATGTTGCGACCGATCCGCACCCTCGCCGTGGCCGCGGCGGCCCTCGTGCTCGCGTCCGTGTCCGCCTGCAACTCCGCCTCCAACGCACCCTCCGGGGACGACGGGAAGAAGCCCAGTGCCGTCCGCGGGGTCACCGCGGACACCATCACGGTGGGCGGCATCGTCTCGATGACCACCGCCAGCGGCTACAGCAAGAAGGACACCGACCTCGGCGCGCGCGCCCGCTACCTGCGCGCCAACGAGGAGGGCGGCGTCAACGGCCGCAGGATCGACTACCTGGGCGCCGAGGACGACGGCCAGGACCCGGGCAGGAACACGGCCGCCGCGCGCAAGCTCGTCCAGCAGGACAAGGTCTTCGCGGTCGCCCCGATGAGCTCGGTCACCTTCTCCGGCGCGGACTTCCTCCAGCAGTCGAAGGTCCCGGTCTTCGGCTGGGGCACCACCCCCGCCTTCTGCGGCCCCTCCTACATCTACGGCTTCAACGGCTGCCTCGTCCCCATGCCCGGCGGCACCCTCAACCAGACCTGGCCGGAGGGCATCAAGCAGGTCCTCGGCGGCGGCGCCGGCAAGTCCGTCGCGATCATCGCCAACGACAGCGACGCCGGGAAGTTCGGCATCCGCACCTTCGGCCGCGGCTTCGCGGCCGCCGGCTTCAAGGTCGCGTACGCCAAGCCGTCGGTGCCCGCGACCTCCGTGCCGACGGACTGGTCGGCGTACACCAAGGAGATCCTGCACAGCAACGACGGCAAGGCGCCGGACGCGGTGGTCTCCGTGATGCAGACGCCCAACAACATCGGCCTGTTCACCGCCCTCAAGCGCAGCGGCTACCGCGGGGTGCTCACCGACCCGACGGACTACGACCCGGGGCTGCTCGCCAAGGACGCGACCCGGATGGCGCTGGACGGCGTGCACGTGCTGCTGCAGTTCCAGCCGTTCGAGGCCGACGACGCGAACATGGCGCGGTTCAAGGCCGACATCAGGAAGGCGGCCGGCGGCAAGGACGTACCGCTCAACATGCACATGCTCACCGGGTACATGAGTGCCGACCTCTTCCTCGCCATCGCGAAGAAGGCCGGCAGGGACCTGACGCCGGAGTCCTTCCAGGCCGCCGCCCGGGGCTTCTCCGACACCGGGACGCTGGTGGGCGACCGGGCCGAGCCCAAGGGCCAGAAGGAGAGCTTCGGGTGCGGGGCACTCGTACAGCTGAAGGACGGCAAGTACCACGTGTCCGTCCCGTTCAGGTGCCACCCGCCGATCCCCTTCTCGTAGGCCCGCCGCCATGGGGGATCTGCTGGGCTTCGTCCTGAGCGGTCTGGTCTCCGGCGCGCTGTACGCCCTGCTGGCCACCGGCCTGGTGCTGTCGTACTCCGCGTCCGGGCTGTTCAACTTCGCGCACGGCGCCACCGCCTACCTGTGCGCGCTGGTCTTCCACGAGCTCCACTCCGGCCTGGGCTGGCCCGCGGTCCCCGCCGCCCTGCTGGTGGTGGGGGTGCTGGCCCCCGGGCTCGGGTGGGCGCTGGACCGGCTGATGTTCCGCAAGCTCGCGCGGGTGGGCGAGACCGCGCAGCTGGTGGCCACCATCGGTCTGCTGGTCGCGCTGCCGGCCGCCGGGCTGTGGGCGGTGGAGCTGCTGGCGGAGGCGGGGGCGGACGTGGTGCCCGCCGAGAACCAGTTCGGGCTGCCGGGCGTGGGGCCCAGCCCCGCGGTGTCCTGGCAGCTGACGGACGGGGTCGGGGTGGACTCCGACCAGCTGATCACCTGGGTGGTGACCGCGCTGGTCGCGGTGGGGCTGTGGCTGCTGCTGCGGCACACCCGGCTGGGGCTGCTGCTGCGGGCGGCCGTGGACAACCGCACCCTCACCGAACTGCGCGGGATCAGCGCCGACCGGCTCTCCTCGGTCGCGTGGATGCTGGCCTCGGGGCTCGCGGGGCTGGCCGGGGTGCTGGCGACCCCGCTGCTGGGCCTGTCGGCGCACGACTACACCCTCTTCCTGTTCGTCTCCGCGACGGCCGCGGTGCTGGGGCGGTTCGCCTCGGTGCCGGTGGCCTTCGCGGGCGGGCTCGGCCTGGGGGTGCTGCAGAACCTGGTCGCCGGGTACGCGTCCTTCGCCGAGGGGATCACCGGGTTCCGCACCGCGGTGCCGTTCCTGATCCTCTTCGCCGGACTGCTGGTGCTGACCCGGCGGCAGCGGACCGCCGGCACCGCGGCCGCCGCCGACGCGCCGCCGCCGGACCACCTGGCGGGTGCCCCCTGGGCGCGGCGCTGGGGGCCCTGGACGTGGGCCGCGGTGCTGGTGGCCGTCGCGCTGTACACGGTCACCACGCCGTTCTGGAGCGGGCTGCTGGCCCAGGGGCTGGCACTGGCGCTGGTGTTCATGTCGTTCACGGTGGTGACCGGCCTGGGGGCGATGGTGTCCCTCGCGCAGGCCACGTTCGTGACGGGGGCGGCGCTGGTCGCGGGGCTGCTGATGAGCCACGGGTGGCCGTTCGCGGCGGCGGCGCTGGTGGGGACCTGTGTGGCGGCGGCGCTGGGGGCGCTGGTGGCGCTGCCCGCGCTGCGGCTGGGCGGGCGGTCGCTGGCGCTGGCCACCCTGGCGCTGGCCTTCCTGGCCGACCAGGTGCTGTTCCAGCTGCGCTGGCTGCGCAACGGCGACGCCGGCTGGTCGGTGCCGCGTCCCGAGGCCGGGCCGGTGGACCTGGCGGACGACCGCGCGTTCGGTGTCGCGATGCTCGTGCTGGTGGTGCTGGTGGCCTGGGGGCTGACCGCGCTGCGGAGTTCGCCGTGGGGGCGGGCGATGCTGGCGGTCCGGTCGGCGCCCGCGGCCGCGATGGCCTCGGGGGTGTCGGTGCTGCGGACGAAGCTGCTGCTGTTCACGGTGTCCGCGGGGCTCGCCGGCTTCGGGGGCGTGCTGTACGCCTCGTACAACACCCGCATCACCGCCACCGACTTCACCGCCATGACGGGGCTGGTCTGGCTGGCCGTCGTGGTGGCCGCGGGGGTGCGCAGGCCGCAGTACGCGGTGGTGGCCGGGCTCGTGTTCGCCCTGGCCCCGCACGTGCTGGGGCAGTGGGTGACCTCGTCTGCGCACCTGCCGGTGATCCTCTTCGGCCTGGCCGGGCTGGCGCTGGCCAACGACCCGGACGGGTACTGCGCGGCCGTTCCGCTGCGCTTGGCCCGGCGGAGGGGGGTGGTTCCGGTGCGGGGGGCCGTGGTTCCGGCTTCGGTGCCGGGGCAGGTGCGGGCCGAGGGTGCGGGCGCCGGAGCGGAGGTTGCCCCTACCCACCCCTTCCCGAAACCGGGGGCGAGCCCCCGGACCCCCGTGCCGGGGGCGGTGAAGGTCGACGGCGCGCCGACCGCCGCCACCGCTGACGCGGGTGTCGTGGGGGAAGCGGGCGCGGCGAGCCCGGCGGAGGCCGCGGGAGCCGCAGCCGGGTCCGGAGGCGGCGCGGTCGGCCCCGCACCGCGAGCGGGCGCCGGGGACGCGCCGGTGCCGACAGCCGACCGGGACCGCTCCGGCGCCCTCGCGCCGGGGGCCGGGAAGGCACCCGTGCGGGTGGCCGATCGGGGCCGGACGGCCGCCACGCCGACCGGAGACGGACACGGGGCGGCGACCGCACCGGCCGGAGACGGACACGGGGCGGCGGCCGCACCGGTCGTGGACGACGTGGTGGCCGCGCTCGAATTGCGGTGCGTGCGGGCCGGGTACGACGGCGGGGAGGTGCTGCGCGGGGTGGACCTCGCGGTGCGGCCCGGGGAGATCGTCGCCGTGCTGGGTCCCAACGGGGCCGGGAAGAGCACCGCCTGCCGGGTGGCCGCCGGCCTCCTGCGCGTGACCGCCGGCTCCGTACACGCCGCCGGTCGCGAGGTCACCTCGTACGGGCCGGTGCGCCGCGCCCGGCACGGGGTGCTGCTGGCACCGGAGGGGCGCGGGGTGTTCCCCGCCCTCACGGTCGAGGAGAACCTGGCCCTGCGGCTGGCGGACCCCGCCGAACGGGACGCGGTGTACGGCCGGTTCCCGCGCCTGCGCGAAAGGCGCCGTACCCCCGCGGGCTCCCTCTCAGGCGGCGAACAGCAACTGCTGGCCCTGGCCCCACTGCTCCAGCGCCCGCCTCAAGTCCTGGTCGCCGACGAGCCGTCGCTGGGCCTGGCGCCCCGCGTGGTCGACGAGGTGTACGCCCTGCTCGGCGAGTTGCGGGCGGCGGGCACGGCACTGCTGCTGGTCGAGGAGAAGGCGGCCGAGATCCTCGGGATCGCCGACACCGTCGCGTACCTGGCCGACGGCCGGGTGGCCTGGTGCGGGCCGCGCGCCGAGGTCGAGGCGGACCGGCTCACCGAGGCCTACCTGGGGGTGCGCGGATGACCGGCTACGTGCTGACCGCGGAGGCCGTGGGGGTCCGCTTCGGCGGGGTGCGCGCCCTCGACGGGGTCTCGCTGGGCCTGCGCGCCGGGGAGGTGTGCGGGCTGATCGGGCCGAACGGCGCGGGCAAGACCACCCTGTTCGACGTCCTGTCCGGGATACGCCGGCCCGACGCGGGCTCGGTACGGCTGGACGGCGCCGACATCACCCGCCGCTCCCCGGTGTGGCGGGCCCGGCACGGGATGCGCCGCACGTTCCAGCGGCAGCAGCTGTTCGGGCAGCTGAGCGTCACCGACAACCTGCTGGTCGCCCAGGAATGGCGCGGCGGACGAGGCCGTGCCCTGGCCCTGCAGCGCCGGGAGCGGGCGGCGGCGGTGCTGGACGACTGCGGAATCGGAGCGCTCGGGGACACGTACGCCGGGGCGCTGCCCGTGGGGCGGGCCCGAATGGCGGAACTGGCCCGTGCGGTGGCCGACCCGCCACGCGTGCTGCTGCTCGACGAACCGGCCTCCGGCATGTCCGCGCCGGAACGGGCCCAGCTGGCGGCCGTCGTACGGAACCTCGCGGTGCGGGAGGGCTGCGCGGTGCTGCTGGTCGAGCACAACGTGGCCTTCGTGATGGAGCTGTGCGCTCGAGTGGTGGTGCTGGACCTGGGGACAGTGCTGGCGGAGGGCACCCCGACGCAGGTGCGGGCGGACAGCGCGGTGCGGGAGGCGTACCTCGGCAGGTGATGGGGCTGGGAGGCCGCCGGTCGTGTGGTGTGCGGGGAAGGTGCTCGACGCGTCGTGGCATGCCGGACCGGAGGCAGGCCCGGGCCCGGCGCGGGCGAAGCGCGCCAGCCTCCCGACGGGACCGGCCCCCGGTACCCCCGTGCCTGCACTCCCCTCCCGGCCCACTCCCCCTTGGCCACCCTGGTGGGTCGTGTGGTGTGTGGGGGAGGTGCTTGAGGCGTCGTGGCAGGCTGGTCCGGTGGCAGGCCCGGGCCTGGGGTGGCCGAAGGCCAGGGCGAAGCCCCTTGCCCCAGGGGTGGGCCTGCCGCTGGGCCTGCAGGCCACGACGCCTCAAGCACCTCCCCCACACACCACACGACCCACCACCCATCCCCGCATGGCGGGAATACCCCGCCCCCATGGCCGGTTGTCGCTGGCCGTACCGTCCGCCGACGCGAGGGAAGCCCCCACCGTGAACCAGGTCCCCACCATCCGCCTCAACAACGGCACGCTCATGCCCCAGCTCGGCTACGGCGTCTGGCAGGTGCCGGACGCGGAGGCGGCGCAGGCCGTCGGGACCGCGCTGGAGGCCGGCTACCGCAGCATCGACACCGCGTCGATCTACGGCAACGAGGCGGGCACCGGCAAGGCGATCGCCGCGTCCGGACTGCCGCGCGAGGAGCTGTTCGTCACCACGAAGCTGTGGAACGGCCCGGAGGAGCGGTGGGGCCGGGACAACGTGCTGCGCGAGTTCGACGCGTCCCTGTCGAAGCTGAACCTCGACCACGTCGACCTGTACCTCATCCACTGGCCGCGCCCGATGCGCGAGGACTACCTGGCCATCTGGAAGGTCTTCGAGGAGATCGCGGAGAGCGGGCGCGCGAAGGCCGTCGGCGTGTCGAACTTCCTGCCCGCCCAGCTGGAGCGGCTGCGGGCCGAGAGCCCACTGGTCCCGGCGGTGAACCAGGTGGAGCTGCACCCGCTGTTCGCCCAGGCCGAGCTGCGCGCCCTGCACGCCTCGATGGGCATCGCGACCGAGGCCTGGTCCCCGCTGGGCCAGGGCAAGGAGCTGCTCACCCGGCCGGCGGTGACCGCGGTGGCCGAGAAGCACGGGCGGAGCGCCGCCCAGGTGGTGCTGCGCTGGCACCTCCAGCACGGCACGATCGCGATCCCGAAGTCCGTGACGCCCGCCCGCATCCGGGAGAACCTGGACGTGTTCGGCTTCGAGCTGGACGCGGCGGACATGGCCGCGCTCGACGCGCTGGAGTCGGGCCGGCGGATCGGCCCGGACCCGGCCGCCTTCGACGCCTGAAGGGGTGGGCGCCGCCCGGCGACGGGCCTCACGACGGGCCGGGCGCACCTGGCACGGGCAGTACGACGGTTTCGTCGGATCCGGCGGCGTGGCATCTGACCTCCCGCGCCGGGGCACACTCCCCGCGGAGGAGCCCTCCCCGCCGAGGAACCCTCCCCGCTGGGGAACCCTCCCCGCTGGGGAACCCTCCCCGCTGAGGAACCCTCCCCGCCCAGGCACTCCCCTCAGACCGGCTTCAGCCGGGTCCGCAGGAGGCAGAACTCGTTCCCCTCGGGGTCGGCCAGGACGTGCCAGCTCTCGCTGCCGGTCTGGCCGACGTCGACCGGCCTGGCGCCGAGGGCGAGCAGGCGTTCCAGCTCGGCGTCCTGGTCCCGGTCGGTGGGGTTGACGTCGATGTGCAGGCGCAGCTTCCCCGTCCGCGGGTCGTCGCTCGGACTGAGGAGGAGGGTGGCCTGCGGGCCGCCGTGGCCGGCGTCGGGCGGCCCGATCTGGATGGCCCCGTCGTCCTCGCGGCCGAGTTCGGTGAAGCCGAGGACCTCGCTCCAGAAGACGGCGAGCCCCTCGGGGTCGGCGCAGTCGATGACCAGCTCACTGATGCGGCATGCCATGCCGGTCAGTCTAGGAGGGCACCGGCCGGGCCCGTCGAGGGCTTTTCCGGGTGCCGCGGGCGGCGGAAGGCCAGCAGGCGGTAGCGGGGTTCGCCGCGGGGCCGGTCCGGGTCGGGCAGCGCCAGCAGCCGGTCGGCGAGTTCTCCGGCGGCCGGGCCGGTGGCGGCGATCCGGGAGGCGTACCGGCCCTTGAGCAGAGCATCGGCGGCCCGGCGGGGGCTGCGGCCCTGGCCGTGGCCGGTGAAGTGCGCCTCGGCGAGGGGCTGCAGGCCGGCGGCTGCCGCGTACGCATTAACCCGCCCCGCCCCGTCGGCCGGATCGGCCGTCAGGTGCGGGGCCAGTACGTCGTCGACGTCGCAACCCACGTCGTGCGCGGCGTCCTTGTCCACGGTGGTCACGAAGACTCCCCCGGGCGCCAGCACGCGGGCGGCCTCCGTCACGACGGCCTCGGCCAGGCCGGGGGCACGCAGCAGGTGGAGCAGCCAGACGGCGCCGACCGCGTCGACGCGCCCATCGGGCAGCGGCAGCCGGGTGGCGTCCGCCAGTACGACCGGTACGCCGCGGCGGACCGCGGTGGCGGCCATTCCGTACGAGGCGTCGGCGCCCAGCACCCGCAGGCCGGAGCGGGCCATGCGGGCGGTGACGATGCCGGTGCCGCATCCGAGGTCGAGCAAGGTGCGGGCACCGGCCGGCAGGAGGCCGAGGACGGCGCGGGCCGCCGCCTCGGCCCGGGGGACGCCGCCCCGGGTGGCGTCGTACTCCGCGGCTTCGGCGTCGTAGTCCAGGAGCGGACGGTGCATCAGGACGCGCCGTGGGCGGGGGCGAGGGAGTGGACGCGTTCGGCGAGGGCGAAGTCCCGGTCGGTGAGGGCGCCGCCGGCCGCGTGGGTGTTCACGGCGAGACGGACGGTGTTGTAGCCGAGGGTGAGGTCGGAGTGGTGGTCCAACTGGTCCTGGACGGCGGCGATCCCGAGGACGAGCGCGGCGGCGGCGAAGTGCGAGTTCAGGCGGAAGGTGCGGGCGAGGCGGTCGCCTTCCACCGCCCAGCCGGGCAGCTCGCGCAGCCGGTCCTCGATCTCCTTCTGCGACAGCGGCTCCATGGCCATGGGTGCTCCCTTCGGGCGGCGCGGCCGGGACCGCGACGGGCCCTTCCGCGCGACATGACATGTGAAATTCCAATGTCCCACAGCACATCGCGCGGGGAAGGTTTCGCGCCATAGTGCGGACGGGTCCCGTTCTGCCTTCCGTGCCGCGGGCGGCCCTCCTATGCTCCTGCGCCGAACGCGACCTGTTACCGGCGGTAAGGCAGGGGGATGGGATGAGTTCCAGGCGTACCTTCTTGGCGGGCGCGGCCGCCGCGGCAGCGGGAACAGCCGCGGCAGCAGAAACCGCCGCCGCGGCAGCGCACCCGGCGGCGGAGACGGCGGCCGCAGCCGACGGGGGCTCCGACACCCGCTCCGCCTCCCGCCGCACGGTCGCGGTGCTCGGCGGCGGTGTCGCCGGCCTGACCGCAGCCCACGAACTGGCCGAACGCGGCTTCGCCGTGACGGTCTACGAGCGGCGCGCACTCGGCGGCAAGGCCCGCAGCATGGACGTACCCGGCAGCGCCCGCGGCACACGCCGACCGCTCCCGGCCGAGCACGGCTTCCGCTTCATCCCGGGCATCTACCACAACCTCCCCGACACGATGCGCCGCATCCCCTTCCCCGGGAACGCCCACGGCGTCTGGGACAACCTGGTCGCCCCGCCCGAGATGATGTTCGCCCGGGCCGGCGGCCGCGAGGACCTGCGGGGCCCGATCCCCTGGGCCGGCGACCGACCCGCCGCCCTCACCCCCGACGAGCTGCGGCGCGCCCTGACCGGGATGCTGGAGACGTTCGTCCGGCTGCCCGCCCACGAGGTGGCGTACTTCGTCAACCGCGTCCTGGTCTTCCTGACCAGCTGCGACGAGCGCCGCACCGGGGTCTGGGAGCGGACGCCCTGGTGGGAGTTCACCCGGGCCGCCCGGATGTCGTACGAGTACCAGCGCATCCTGGCGGTCGGCATCACCCGCAACATCGTGGCCACCAAGGCCGAGGAGGCCTCCACCCGCACCGTCGGCACGCTCGGTGAGGCCTTCGTCTTCAACGTCCTGGGCCGCGGGGCCGACGGCCCGCCCGACCGGATCCTCAACGCCCCCACCAACGAGGCGTGGATCGACCCGTGGGCCGATCATCTTCGTTCGCTGGGCGTGGAGTTCAAGGTGGGCTGGACGCTGCGCGAGCTGGCGTACGAGGACGGCCGGATCGGACACGCGGCCGTCGAGGGCCCCGACGGCGCGGTCCACCGGGTCACCGCCGACCACTACGTCAGCGCCCTGCCCGTGGAGCACGCGCGGCGCACCTGGCCGGCCGCGCTGCGGGCCGCCGACCCGATGCTGGGCCGGTGCGACCGGCTGAGGACCGACTGGATGACCGGCATCCAGTTCTACCTGACGCAGCGCGCGCCCATGGTGCACGGTCACGTCAACTGCGTCGACTCGCCCTGGTCCCTGACGGCCATTCAGCAGGCGGAGCACTGGCCCCGGGAGGAGTTCGCGGCACGGTACGGGGACGGCACGGTGGTGGACTGCCTCTCGGTGGACATCTCCGAGTGGGACGCGCCGGGGATCCTGTACGGGAAGACGGCCAAGGAGTGCACCCGCGAGGAGGTCGCGCGGGAGGTGTGGGCGCAGCTGAAGGCGTCGCTCAACGACACGGGGAAGACCGTGCTGAGCGACGGCCGGCTGCACTCCTGGTTCCTGGACCCGGGTGTGGACGGCCTGGGCACCCCGAACCCCACGAACGAGGACGAGCTGCTGATCCACCCGGCCGGCACGCTGTACGACCGGCCGAGCGCGGCGACCCGGGTCCCGAACCTGTTCCTGTGCGGGGACTACGTGGCGGTGGACATCGACCTGGCCACGATGGAGGGGGCGAACGCCTCGGCGCGTGCCGCGGTCAACGCCCTTCTGGATCGGGATGGTTCGGCGGCGGCGCGGTGTGCGGTGTTCCCGATGTTCCGGCCGCCGGAGCTGGAGGACGCCAAGCGGCACGACCGGTGGCGGTACCGTCTCGGCCTGCGGAACGTCTTCGACCTGGGCTGACGCAGGTCGGTTACGGTCGTGCCCATGACGACGACTTCGGCCGGCACGGGAGTGGGCCCGCTGCTGCGCACCTGGCGGGAGCGGCGCCGGATCAGCCAGCTGGACCTCGCGATCCGGGCCGGCTCCTCCGCCCGCCACATCAGCTTCATCGAGAACGGCCGGTCCCGCCCCAGCGAGGAGATGGTGCTGCGGCTGGCGGAGCACCTGGAGGTGCCGGTCCGGGAGCGCAACGCGCTGCTGCTGGCGGCCGGTTATGCCCCGCGGTACACCGAGACCCCGCTGGACGCGCCGTCGATGGAGGCGCTGCGGGAGGGTCTGGACACTCTGCTGACCGGCTACGAACCGTATCCGGCGCTGGTGGTGGACGCGACGTACCACGTGGTCGCCGCGAACCGCGGGATCACGATGATGCTGGACGGGCTGCCGGATCACCTGCTGGTCCCGCCGCTGAACGCGATGCGGATCACGCTGCATCCGGAGGGGCTGGCGTCGCGGATCCTCAACCTGCGGGAGTGGCGGGGGCACTTGCTGGCCCAGATGGAGCGGCAGATCGCGCTGGCCCGGTCGGAGCCGCTGCGGGTGCTGTACGAGGAGGTGGCGGCGTACCCGCTGCCGGCGCCGCACCCGGAGGACCCGGGCGAGGACCCGGCGCCGGTGCCGTATTTCGCGCTGCCGCTGCGGATCGAACTCGGCGGCCAGGCGCTGTCGTTCGTCTCGTCCATCTCGACGTTCAACACGCCGATGGACGTGACCGTCGCCGAGCTGGCCATCGAGACGATGCTCCCGGCCGACCCGGCGACGGTGAAGTTCCTGCGGTCACTGGCTCCTTGAGCGCAGCGCCAGCTGCTGGAGCACGGCGAACCCGGCCACGGCGAGCGCCTGGGCGGGGATCCAGACCGCCCCCGCGGTGGTCGGGTCGAACCACACGAGCAGGGCGGCGACGCTGAGCACGGCCCACGCCAGGTTGATCTCGACGACCGCCCTGACGGCGAGGGCCGGGGGCTCGCGGCGGCCGGCGAGCAGGCCGACGGCCGCGCCGTAGAGGGTGAGCAGGATGCCGAGCTCCAGCACCAGCCCCTCCCCCACCCCGAGCAGCCGCCCGACGGGCCTGGAGAAGGCGGCGTAGACGAGCCCGTTGGCCCCGGTGACGACGGCGTCGAGCGCGAGGAAGCGCCGGAGCATGCTCTGCGGCTCGGCGGTCCGGGCAATGCTGGAGATCAGGGTCGCGGACATGACGGATCACCCTCCATCGAGGTCGGGAACACAACCGGTAGCACCGGGCCCCGGAACCGAGTGCGCGCCCCCGGAACCCGATGCCCCCACTGTGCCGCCACCCCCGGAAGGGGTCGATTACGTCAGAGGTAATGCCGGTGTCCGCCCCGGGTCCCCGGAGGCCGGCGGGGCTGCCGAGCAGCAGGTCGGCGGCCGTCAGGCGGCGGTCGGGAGGCCGGTGGGGGCCGGGTGTGCCGGCGCGGGTTCGGATTCGCCCGTGAGGTGCTTCAGGCGGCGGGTGAGGAGGACCATGGCCGCGCCCGCCGCGATGACGGCGGCGCCCTGCCAGAGGAAGTTCAGGCTCTGGCCCAGGACCGGGTCCAGGCGCGGGAGTTGGCCTCGCGTCGCCCGTGGCGGCGGCGAGGAACCAGACCCCCATCATCTGGTTCGTGAAGGCCCGCGGCGCGAGCTTCGTGGTGACGGAGAGGCCGACGGGGCTCAGGCACATCTCGCCCAAGACCTGGATGACGTACACGCCCACCAGCCACATCAGGGAGACCTTCACGCCCTTGGAGGCGATGGCGGCCGCGCCGGACATGACCACGAACGAGGCGCCGACGAGCAGCAGGGCCAGGCCGAACTTCAGCGGGGTGCTCATCCGGCGGCCGCGCCGCACCCAGAAGGAGGCGAAGACCGGGGCCAGGGCGATCACGAAGAGGGCGGGCAGGGACTGGGTCCAGCTGGCCGGGATGTGCCATCCGAGGAGGCTCAGGTCGGTCTTCCGGGCGGCGAACATGTTCAGCTCGTTGCCCATCTGGTCGTACACCAGCCAGAACAGCGTGGCCGCCAGGAAGAGCCGGACGTACGCCCGCAGCCGGGTCCGCTCGACGGGGGTCACCTTGGGGCTGCGGTACATCGACACCGGCACGCCGCCGGGGACGACGACCGCGACCAGGGTCAGCACGAAGGTCACCTGACCATTGCAGCGTGCGGGGACGGCGCAGGGGATCGTCCGTTGGGTCCGTTTTGTCCCGTGTAAAGGCAGGACGCCCCGGGCCGGACGGCCCGGGGCGCAGGTCCCTGCGCCGGCACCGGCGCGGTACGTCAGCCCAACTCGACGCCCAGCTGCGCGCCCGCGGCCTGGACGGTCTGCTCCAGCAGCACGGCGATGGTCATCGGGCCGACACCGCCGGGCACCGGGGTGATCAGGGAGGCGACGGCGGCCGCGGACTCGAAGTGGACATCGCCCACGTTGCCCTCGTTGTAGCCGGCGTCCAGGACCACGGCGCCGGGCTTGATGTCCTCGCCCTTGATGAACTCGGCGCGGCCCACCGCCGCCACCAGCACGTCGGCCTCGCGGACGATGGACGGCAGGTCCACGGTGCGGGAGTGGCAGTAGGTGACGGTGGCGTCCTGGGCGAGCAGCAGCATGCCGGCCGGCTTGCCGAGGATGGCGCTGCGGCCGACGACCACGGCGCGCTTGCCGGTCAGCTCCACGTCGTACTCGGCGAGGAGGCGCATGATGCCGCCGGGCGTGCAGGAGACGAAGCCGGGCTCGCCGAAGCTCATCGCGGCGAAGGAGTGCATGGTGACGCCGTCGACGTCCTTGGCCGGGGCGATGGCCTCGAAGGCGGCGCGCTCGTCGATGTGGTGCGGCACCGGGTGCTGGAGCAGGATGCCGTGCACCTCGGGGTCCTCGGAGAGGGCGGCGATGGCGGCGACCAGCTCCTCGGTGGTGGTCTCCGCGGGCAGGGCCACGTGGCGCGAGGTGATCCCGGCCTTGGCGCAACGGTTCTGCTTCATGCGTACGTAGGTGACGGAGGCAGGGTCCTCGCCCACCAGCACGGTCGCGAGGCAGGGGGTGGTGCCGGTGGCCTCGGTGATCTTCGCCGCGTTCGCGGCGGTGGCCTCGGTGATGCGGCGGGCGACGGCGGTGCCGTCCATGAGGCGGGCAGTCTGGGCAGTCGTCACGGGGTCTCCTGAACGTCGCTGCGGATCGCGGTTCGCCCAGGCGCGCGGCATCGGCGTACCGCGGCGGCCGCCGGTGTACGCCGGGCCGCTCCCCGGTGGTGATCCACCCAAGCGCCAGTCACGGCCCGCCGCCCACTGTAGTCGACCGGCCGCCACGGCCCGGCGGGCACCCGCTCCCGGGCTCCGCACCCCCGCACCCCGGCTGCGCACCCCGGCCGCGCACCCCGCACCCCCCACCCCCGCCCGGCCCCCTCTCCCCCTCCCGGCGGCCCCGCCCGGACCCCGCCGTCCCCATATCGGGTGGCAGAACCGGCACCCCGGCTGGGACGATCAAGACATGTCACCTACTTTCGACCGTCTCGTCGCCGAGGCCGAGACCGTCTCCGTCGACGGCTGGGACTTCTCCTGGCTGGACGGCCGGGCCAGCGAACAGCGTCCCTCCTGGGGCTACCAGCGGATGCTCGGCGAGAAGCTGGCCGGCGTACAGGCGGCCCTGGACGTCCAGACCGGCGGCGGCGAGGTGCTGGCGGGCGTGGGGAAGCTGCCGCCGCTGATGGCCGCCACCGAGTCCTGGCCCCCGAACGTCGCCAAGGCCACCCGCCTGCTGCACCCGCTCGGCGCGGTCGTGGTCGCCAACGAGGACGAGCCCCCGCTGCCCTTCGGGGACGCCGCCTTCGACCTGGTGACCAGCAGGCACCCGGTGACCATCTGGTGGGACGAGATCGCCCGGGTGCTGCGCCCCGGCGGCACCTACTTCTCGCAGCAGGTCGGGCCGGCCAGCGTCTTCGAGCTGGTGGAGTTCTTCCTCGGCCCGCAGCCCGAGGAGGCGCGCAACGCCCGGCACCCCGACGACGCCGCCCGGGACGCGGCCGCCGCCGGCCTGGAGGTGACCGACCTCCGCTCGGAGCGGCTGCGCACCGAGTTCAACGACATCGGGGCCGTGATCTACTTCCTGCGGAAGGTGATCTGGATGGTGCCCGGCTTCACGGTCGGCCACCACCGCGACCGGCTGCGCGAGCTCCACGAACGGATCGAACGCGAGGGCCCGTTCGTCGCGCACACCGCGCGCTTCCTGATCGAGGCCCGCAAACCGGGCTGATCCCGGACGGTCCGCCGCCACGGCGTGGCGCAGGTCACTCAATTCCGCGCGTAACGAATCGACTCGGGCACGCGATGAACCGACAGGTGTCGTCGCGAGGCACGTTGGAGCGGACGGGAATACCGACCCGGATTGGCCCGTTTCCCCGCAGTCGCGCGATGATGTCCCGCCGTCCTTAATCTGTTCGCAACGAGAGGCTCCTTGTGTCGCTCAGCCCGTCCCGTACGTTCCCTCCGGAGATCGCCGAATCGGAGGCCCTGGTCGCGCTCGTCGAGCGTGGCCGCGAGCAGGGTCACATCAACGGTGACGACGTGCGCCAGGCCTTCGAGGCCGGCCGCATCCCGGTGGACCAGTGGAAGCGGGTCCTGCGCAGCCTGAACCAGGTCCTGGACGAGGAGGGGGTGGCCCTGCACGTCAGCGCCGCGCCCGCCACCAAGACCGCCGCGAAGAAGCCGCGCAAGGCCGCGGCGGCCCCGGCCCGCGCCGTGGCCAAGAAGGCGGCGGCTGCGCCGCGCCCCATCGGCGCCCGCAAGACCGCGGCCGCCCCGGCCGCCGCCCCCGCGGCGGCGATATCTGCTCAGCCGGCCACCTCGCCCGCCGAGGCGGAGACCACCGCCGCGGCCGCCGAGCCGAAGAAGCGCACGGTCAAGAAGGCCACCACCAAGAAGGCGGCGGCCAAGAAGACCGTCGCGAAGAAGACCGCGGCCAAGGACGCCGACGCGGGCGAGAACGTCGAGCTCGTCGAGGGCGAGGAGTGGACGGAGGAGCTCGCCGACGAGCCCGAGGAGGACACCCAGAAGGCCGGCGCCGGCCAGGGCTTCGTGCTGTCGGACGAGGACGACGACGACGCCCCGGCGCAGACGGTCATGGTGGCCGGTGCCACCGCCGACCCGGTCAAGGACTACCTGAAGCTGATCGGCAAGGTCCCCCTGCTCAACGCCGAGCAGGAGGTCGAGCTGGCCAAGCGCATCGAGGCCGGCCTCTTCTCCGAGTACAAGCTCGAAGAGGAGGACGACCACGAGGCGACCTTCAAGCGCGAGCTGGAGATCCTGGTCGAGGACGGCCGCCGGGCGAAGAACCACCTGCTGGAGGCCAACCTCCGTCTCGTGGTCTCCCTCGCCAAGCGCTACACCGGCCGCGGCATGCTCTTCCTGGACCTGATCCAGGAGGGCAACGTCGGCCTGATCCGTGCGGTCGAGAAGTTCGACTACACGAAGGGCTTCAAGTTCTCCACCTACGCGACCTGGTGGATCCGGCAGGCGATCACCCGCGCCATGGCCGACCAGTCGCGCACCATCCGCATCCCCGTGCACATGGTCGAGATCATCAACAAGCTCGCCCGCGTGCAGCGCCAGATGCTCCAGGACCTGGGCCGCGAGCCCACCCCGGAGGAGCTGGGCAAGGAGCTCGACATGACCCCCGAGAAGGTCATCGAGGTCCAGAAGTACGGCCGCGAGCCGATCTCCCTGCACACCCCGCTGGGTGAGGAGGGCGACAGCGAGTTCGGTGACCTCATCGAGGACTCCGAGGCGGTCGTTCCGGCCGACGCGGTCTCCTTCACCTTCCTCCAGGAGCAGCTGCAGTCGATCCTGGGCACGCTCTCCGAGCGTGAGGCGGGTGTCGTGTCCATGCGGTACGGCCTGAACGACGGCCAGCCGAAGACGCTGGACGAGATCGGCCGCGTGTACGGCGTCACCCGTGAGCGGATCCGGCAGATCGAGTCGAAGACGATGTCGAAGCTGCGCCACCCGTCCCGCTCCCAGGTGCTGCGCGACTACCTCGACTAGTCGCACCGGCGGTACGTACGAAGGCCCGCGGCCCCCTCGGGGACCGCGGGCCTTCGCCGTCCCGGCCTCCCCCGCTCAGGCCAGCCGGAAGACCGGACCTCGCGGCGTGAACGGCAGCGACGCCCCCTGCGGTACCAGGAAGGCGTGCTCGCGGCGGATGCGCAGCACGTCGCACCACCCGTCGGTGATCACCAGCACCGGCGCGGCCGCCGGGAAGTCCGGAGCCCGGGCCAGCAGGTCGATCCCGGGCTGCAGGGCCGTGCCGCCGCGCCCCCGCACCCGTACCCGGCCCGCGATCTCGGAGGGCTGGAGGTACCCGGCGTCGTGGGCGGCGGCGTCGCAGAACACCACCCGGGCCGCCGGCACGTCCCGGGCCGCCGCGTACGAGGCGATGGCCCCGAGCGCCTTGCCGAGCAGCACCCGCTCCATGGAGCCGGAGGTGTCCAGCACCACCCCGAAGGTGCACCGGGGGGTCTCCTCGGGCGGGAAGTACCGGCCGGCCCGCGGGATGTCCGGGGTCGCGGCCTGGCGGCGGGCCGGGCGGGCGTAGGTGCGCACCGGCTCGGTCCGCGGCACGTACGCGTCGAACCAGCGGGCCAGCCGCGCGTCCCAGGGCACCGGCGGGTGGGCCAGCGCCCGGATCTCCTCGACCAGCCCGGCGGGCAGCAGCCCGTCGCGGGCCGCCGCGTACGGGGTCTGCGCGCTCAGCAGGGTCCAGCCGTTGAGCGCGCCGGTCATCGACACCACGGCCGCGCAGGCCACGGCGGCCCCGCCCCAGCCGCCGCCGAACATGGCGTCGACCGCGGCGGAGAACGGCGCCTGGGAGGCGACCAGCTCGTCGTGGGCGACCAGGCCGAAGACGGCGAGAGTGCCCAGCAGGTAGACCACGGCGGCGCCCAGGGTGCCGAGGACGGTGGCCCGGCCGACGTTGCGCCGCGGGTCGCGGACCTCGCCGGCGCTGACGGCGGGGCGGCGGACTCGACGTCCAGGTAGAGACCGCCGGTCTGCGGGTGGTGCCCGGCCAGCCGGCCGAAGACCAGGGCGAGGGCGATCGCGCCGAGGGTGAGGACCCCGAAGGCGGCCAGGCTGATGGTGCCGAAGGGGGCCACGGAGGCCGGCAGCAGGAAGATGCCGCCTCCGATGATGTTGCCCATGACCAGTGCGGTCGCGACGGGCAGTCCGAATCGCCGGGAGTGGCGGCTTGTGGCCCCGTCCGCGGCTATGGGGGTGGTCATGTGCGGTTGTACAGCCTTCGACTCGTTCCGTTGCCAAAAACGCGACCATGGTCGGGTACGGCCGGGGCGCAGCGAAATCAGCGTGTTTCGTCCCGTACGACGGCCCCGCCGGGTGGAAGTGTTGCGTCCGGAACGGCCCCGCGCCGGTGATCCTCCACCGCGTCCGGCGCCACCGTCGACGCGTCCGGCGCCACCACCTGCGCGTCCGGTACGACCTCCGGGGGCGTGTCCGGAACCGCGTTCACGGGCGTCACCGCCCCCGTGCCCACCGCCACCGCGAGGCCCTCGCATTCGCGCAGCCAGCGGCGCAGCACCCGGTGCACCCGCTCCGCGCCGACCGGCTCCCCGGGCGCCGAGAGCTCGGCCGGCCAGAGCAGGAAGGGCCGGCTCTGCTCACCGCCGAGCCCGCCGTGGGAGCCGATCTGCTCCTCGAAGGCGTGCACCTCCCCGGTGTCCGGGTGGTACGCGGAGTTGACCATGACGTCCGCGACGTGCGGGAAGGTGTCGGTGCGCCGTACGGCCTCGGCCGCGCCCGGCCCGAAGTCCGCGAGCAGCGCCTCCACCGCCCCCGGTTCGTCCAGCCGGGCCTCGGCCCCGCCGCCGGCCAGCACCACCGAGCCGCCGCTCTCGTCGCGCACCAGCAGGAAACCGATGCCGGGATGGCCGGCGAGGGTGGCGAGCAGCGCCGGGTGCCGGCGCTCGATCCGCTGCCGGGTCACCCGGCCGGGCAGGTCGGGGAACGAGACCAGGCCGAGGTTGCCCGAGGCCAGCACCACCGGCTCGGAGCGGCGGGCCGGCGGCGTCTCCTCCCCCTCCTCCTCCTCGACGGGCCGGTGCAGGGCGGCGCGTACGGCGGCCCGCGCCTCGGCGCCGCTGCGGGTGCGGCCGGCCCGGCGGGAGACCGGCAGCCCGCAGCCGGCCCGGACCAGGTCCTTCAGGGTCAGCCCGTACCGGCCGAGGAAGGTCTCGCCGGGACTCTGGCCGTGGTCGGAGAGCAGCACGATCCGGTAGGGGCGCGGGGCGTGTTCCGCCGCCTTGGCGATCAGGGCGATGCTGCGGTCCAGGCGTTCGAGGACCTTGCCGGCATCCCGGCTGCGGGGGCCGGAGTGGTGGGCCACCTCGTCGTACGCGACGAGGTCGGCGTAGACGGCGGCGCGCCCGGCGAGCAGGTCGCCCATCACGGCGGCCACCACGACGTCGCGCTCGACGACCGTCGCGAAGGCGCGGATGAAGGGGTAGGCGCCGCCGCGGGAGACGCGCGGCCGGTCGCTCCGCAGCCGGGCCGAGAGCGACTGCGTGATCTCGCGGACCACCTCGGCCGCGAGGGAGAGGGCGGTGCGGACGGCGTTGGCGGGGTCGGAGAAGTACGCGAAGTAGCCGGCCCGGGACCGGTTGGCGGGGCCCCGGCGGGCGGACAGGGACAGCACCAGGGCGACCTGGCCGGCGCCCCCGCTGAAGAGGTTGCCGCGGCTGGCGCCGTCGGCGGTGAGGAGGCCGCCGTCCTCGGTGCGGGCGATGGCGCGGCGCTGGAGTTCGGCGGCGCTGGTGGGCCGGTTGCAGACGACGACCTCGCCGGTGTCCTTCTCGTACCAGCGGAAGGCGGGCACGTCGAAGTTGGTGCCGTGCAGGATGCCGAGCTGGCTGGCGCCGGTCTGGCTGGACCAGTCGGTGTGCCAGGGCGTCAGCCGGTGGCCGCCGGCGTCGAGCCAGCCGGCGACGGTGGGCATCAGCCCCTCGGCCAGTGCCTGCCGCAGCACGTCGTGGCCGACGCCGTCGAGCTGGAGGAAGAGCAGGCCGGGGGCGCCGTCCGGGGCCCCGGTCGCGGGGCCGCGGTCGCGGCGCCTGCGTTTGCGGTCGGCGAGCCGGGAGAGGCGGCGCCGGTAGGCGTCGTCGTCGCGGACGGCGAGGGCGGTGGCGGTCGCGGAGGCGACGGCCGACATGACGGCGGCGACCACGACGGCGGTCTCCGGGTCGGCCTCCCCGCGGCCGTCGGGGATCAGGTCGAGGGCGATCAGCAGCAGCGAGCCGTTGAGGAAGAACACCAACAGGCCGAGGACGAGGGCGGGGACGAGCAGCAGGGCGCGCACCAGCACCGGCCAGACCAGGGCGTTGAGCACGCCGAAGGCGCCGGCGCCCCAGGCGGCGGTGAGCGCGATCCGGGTGATGCTGTCGCCGTCGTCGGACTGGAGCTGGAACTCGGGCAGCAGGCCGGCCAGGGCGAGCATCGTCAGGGTGGAGACCGCCCAGACCACGAGGACGCGCAGCAGCGCCCCGCCCGCGGTCCGCCATCGCCCTCGCAGCACCCCGCCACCCGCCTTCGGCTCCCGGCCCGCGGCTCGCGGGTCCCCCGCCCCAGCGTCGCACGAATGGTGTGCTTTACGGCGTATTCGGGCGCACCGCACGCCCCCGGGCGCGCGTGCGCGCCGCGCGGAGCCCCCGGCTCAGGTCCGGACCGGCTCAGGTCCCGTCGTAGCCCGCGGTCGGCATCGAGAGCCTGCGGTGGACCTCGGCCTTCATGGCCGGGGTGTACGTGGGCTCGTCGGCACCCACCGTCTCCAGCCGCACCCCGCGCCGCGCGCACTCGGCGGTGAACTCGGCCACCGAGCTCAGCGCGCGTTCCAGGACGCGCCGGTTGGGGGCGACGAAGAGGTCCACCTGCCCGGCGTCGATGTCGGACCAGAGCCCGAAGTGGTCCGCGCGCAGCCCGTAGAAGAAGAGCTGCCGCGTCACCACGTACCCCTGGTCGGCGGCCCAGCGCGCGCACATGGCGTGCTGGCTGCGGGTGTCGACGACGAAGGGGTCGGCGTCGAGCTGTTCGAGCGGGGCCAGGCTGGCGATCGCGGCCACGCGCACCTCATCCATGGCGCCCGACCATACTCCGATCGGCGGTCCGCGAGGAGGGGGTGGCGGGGGGCGAAAACGTCGGGCGGGACCCCGGCCGCCCCTGGTACGGAAGAGGTTTCGTACGCTCCTCCAACGCCCTGGCCAGCCGCGCAGAAACGGGAAAATCCGGCAATGAGCACGTACCTTCCCAGCACAGCCCCGCAGCGTGAGCGCGAACCGGACATTTCCGTGGTGATCGCGGTCTTCAACGCGATGCCGTACCTCACCGAGTGCCTGGACTCGGTGGTCGGCCAGTCGCTGGGGGTCGACCGGATCGAGGTGATCGCGGTCGACGACGGCTCGACGGACGGCAGCGGGGCCGAGCTGGACCGCTACGCCGCCCGGTACCCGCAGGTGCGGGTGGTGCACCAGGCCAACTCCGGCGGCCCGAGCCGGCCGCGCAACCGGGCGCTGGACCTGGCCAGGGGCCGGTACGTGTACGTCGTGGACGCCGACGACCTGCTGGGGCCCGAGACCCTGGAGCGGCTGATGCGGATGGCCGACACGCAGGGCAGCGACGTGGTGCTGGGCCGGCTGGTGGGCCTGGGCCGCACCGTGTCGGACAAGGCGCACAAGCACGCCGAGGTGGCCGACCTGTACACCTCGGAGGTGTACCGGGCGCTGCACAGCGCGAAGCTGATCCGCCGGCGGATCCTGGAGCGGGAGCGCATCCGCTACCCCGAGGACCTGTGGTTCGGCGAGGACCAGCTGTTCGTGACGGAGGCCTACCTGGCCGCCGGGAAGATCTCCGTGGTCGGCGACTACGACTGCTACTACCTGCGGCGCCGCGAGGACGGCCAGAACATCACGCAGCGCAGCCGCACCGCCCACGAGACGGTCGAGCACATCGAGCGCGTGATGGCCATGGTGGCCGGGCGCGTGCAGGACCCGGTCGGGCGGCGCCGGATGCTGGGCCGGCACTTCCGCGCGCTGATGGCCAAGGCGCTGCGGCCGGCGGCCTGGGCGCGGCGGGACTACCCGGAGTTCTCGGCGGAGGTCTTCCGGCGCGGCCGGCTGCTGTGCGACGCGTACTGGTCGCCGGAGATGGCGAGCGAGCTGACGCAGCTCGACGCGATCCGCCTGTACTGCTTCCTGGGCGGGGCGATGGACGCCTTCGAGGTGCTGGCCGGGTACGACCAGGCGAAGAACCCGCCGGAGCTGGTGGCCGAGGGCGGGCGCCTGTACAAGGCCTTCCCGGGCTTCCGGGACCCTGCCGCGGGGCTGCCGGACGAGCTGTTCGACGTCACGGACACGGTGAAGGCGCAGCACCACCTGCGGTCGGTGGGCTGGAAGGAGAGCCTGGTACGGCTGACGGGGTACGCGTACCTGGAGTCCTACGGCGCGGGGCCCGAGCCGTCCGAGCTGGTGCTGCGGGAGCGGGCGACCGGCCGCGAGCTGACGGTGCCGGTGACCCCGCGCCCGACGCCGGAACTCACGGAGGAGGGCACCCGGCGCGGCGTGGACCTGGGCACGGCAGGCTTCCGGGTGGACGTGGAGCTGTCCACGGTGGACGGCGGCGGGCCGATCGGCCCGGGCGTGTGGGACTGCTTCCTGACGGTACGGGCGGACGCCGTGGCCCGTACGGTCCGGCTGGGCCGGGTGCACGCGGCGGACCTGGACAAGACGGCGCGCCGGTCGCGGGTGGTGGCCCGGGACGCGGCCTCGGGCACGGAGCTGGCGGTGTCGCCGTTCTTCACCGCCAACTACGACAACCTGAGCTTCGAGGTGGTCCGCCGCTTCACGCTGCCGACCGGGTGAACCGGGCGTTCCGGGCGCCGGCGGCCTAGGCTCGGGGCAACGGTCCCCGGGCGGGGCCGTGGTGGTCGAGGAGGGGTGCGCGTGCCGGTGGAGATCACCTGGTGGGGTCATGCCACCTGCACCGTCGAGGACTCCGGGGTGCGGGTGCTCACCGATCCGCTGTTCGCCGGGCGGCTGGCCCATCTGCGCCGCCGCCGCGGGGCGCCGCCGCCGGCCGCGGCGGCCGTGGCCGAGGCGGTGCTCGTCTCGCACCTGCACGCCGACCACCTGCACGTGCCCTCCCTGGCTCGGCTGGCGCCGGGCACCCGGGTGCTGGTGCCGCGCGGCGCGCCGCGGGCGGTGCCTTCGCTGGCGCGGCTGCCCGGGCTGGCGCTGACGGAGGTGGCGCCCGGTGACGAGGTGCGGGTGGCGGACCTGACGGTACGGGTGGTCAGCGCCCGGCACGACGGGCGGCGGCTGCCGTTCGGGCCCCGGGTCGCGCCCGCGCTGGGGTACGTGGTGGAGGGCGAGGACCGGACGTACTTCGCCGGCGACACCGGGCTGTTCGACTCGATGGCCGAGGAAGTGGGGCCGGTGGACGTGGCGCTGCTGCCGGTCGGCGGCTGGGGTCCGTTCCTGGGGCCCGGCCACCTGGACGCGCGCCGGGCGGCGCGGGCGCTGGCCGAGCTGGTGCGGGTGGGCCCGCCGCGGCGGGCGGTGCCGGTGCACTTCGGCACGTACTGGCCGATCGGGATGGACGCGGTGCGGCCGCACGAGTTCCACGCCCCGGGGGACGAGTTCGTCCGGCACGCCGCCGCGCTGGCGCCGGGGGTGGCGGCGGAGCCGCTGGGGCACGGCGAGAGCGTGGTGGCGTGATGCTGCTGGAGGTGGCGCGGGAGGTGCCGCCGGAGTCGACGCAGCAGGCGGTGGGCTACCCGGCGCTGTTCCTGCTGGTGGCGCTGGGGGCGCTGATGCCGGTGATCCCCACGGGGGCGCTGGTGAGTTCGGCCGCTGTGGTCGCGCTGCACCACGAGACGCTGCCGTGGGGGCTGGCGCTGGTGTTCGTGGTGGCGGCGCTGGGTGCCTTCACCGGGGACCTGGCGCTGTACTGGCTCGGGCAGCGCGGGGTGCGGTCGCGCAACGGCTCGCGGTGGCTGGCCGCGTTGCGGGGCCGTGCGGCGCCGGAGAAGCTGGCGGCTGCGCAGGAGCGGCTGACCGAGCACGGGGTGGCGGTGCTGGTGGTCTCGCGGCTGGTGCCGGCGGGGCGGATCCCGGTGATGCTGGCCTGCCTGCTGGCGGAGATGCCGCTGCGCACGTTCGCCCGCGGGGACCTGCCGGCCTGCCTGGCGTGGGCGGCCACGTACCAGCTGATCGGGATCCTGGGCGGCTCGCTGTTCGACGAGCCGTGGAAGGGCCTGGTGCTGGCCGTGGCCCTGGCCCTGCTGCTCAGCGCGGCCCCGACGGTCTGGCGCCGGCTGCGCCGCCGGGCCGCGTAGCCCTTTCCGGGGTGGGGCCGTGTGGGATCCGTCCGCCGCCCCGCCCCGGCAGGTGCGGGCCGTGGCCCATCGCGTCTGCCGCCCGTGTCGGGAGCAGGGCGGATCCGCCCCGCCGACCGGCACGGCAGAGGCGGGCCGGGTGGGATCCGCCCCGCCAACCGGGCCCGGCAGATGCGGGCCGGGTGGGATCCGCCCCGCCAACCGGGCCCGGCAGGTGCGGGCTGCGCGGCCGGGCGCGTCCGCCGGGCGGGCCGCGGCCTGGCCGCGGGGCCGACCGGCTGTGGCCACGGGCCCGGTGACGCCGGGCCCGCCTGCCCGACCGCCCCGACGGCCCGGCACGGCAGGCTCCGCCACACGCCGCCCCACCGCGCGCCACGCCCGGGGCCCGGCACGTCCGTGGGCCGCCACGCCCGTGGGCCCGCAACGCCCAGGGGCCGGCCCGCCCCTGGGCCCGGCCGGCCCCGCCGAGTGCGCGGCGGGGGCCGGCCGGGCCGGTCTCGGGGGCGGTCGGGCCGTCAGGCCTTCAGGTGGGCCAGCACGGCGGCCATCGAGCGGCGGATCGCGTCGCGGGACTCGTCGGTCGGGTCGAGGGTCTCGAACCCGTGGTGGCCGTTCGGCACCTCGACCACCTCCACGCGGGCCCCGCACTCCTCGGCGGCGGCCAGGAACGCGTCGACCGTCTCCAGGATCACCGGCTGTTCGAGGCCCGCCCGGGTCAGCACGACCGGCAGGTCGCCCGCGGCGGGCAGGGCGCGCGCCGGGTGGAACCGGCTGTCCGCGAGGCCCCAGCCCGGCAGCGGGTCCATCACCGGGTACGTGGCGGCCAGGCAGCGCAGCCAGGCCGGCGGCGCCCCGAGCCAGTCGGCGCTCATCGGCGAGCCGCCCGAGAAGAACCACAGGGCGATCCGGTCGCCGTCGACCCGCGGGTCGGCCCGTACGAATTCCACCGCGGCGGCGACGTCCGCGGCCGCGCGCTCGAAGTCGGCGAGGTCGTGCAGCCGGTGGTCGAGCGTGACGCCGACGACCCCGTGGTCGGCGGCGAGGCGGGCGTACCCGCCGATCGTCGGCCAGTCGCGCGGCGTGGGCTGCGTCTCCGCGGACACCGGCCCGCCGTGGATGATCACCACCGCGGGGAGCGGGGCGGCCCGGCCGTCGGCCGCGTCGGGCAGGTGGAGGTCGACGTTGCCGTGCCGCTCGCGCGGCCGCTCCGGTACGTCCAGGGCGAAGGGCCGCAGGTGTCCGGGGGCTTCGGCGGCCGCCGGGGTGAGCCGGTGGCCCTCGTCGGCAGCGGCGGCCAGCAGGACGTCGGCCACCTCGTCGGGGCAGGACAGCATCGGCCAGTGGCCGGTCGGCAGCTCGAAGAACGTCACCCGCGGGTCGACGAGGGCCTGCAGGGCGGGCTCGCCGAAGCCCACCAGGGCCTCCAGCATCGCGATGTCCGGCCCGTTGAGCGTGCAGAGGACGCCGGTGGTCGGTACCCCCTTCACCGCGCCGGTCAGGACGAGCGGCTGGAGGAGGGTGCCCGCCGGCTGCGGCGCGGCCAGGGCGGTGAGCCGGTCCAGGGCCGCCGCGGGGACGCCCGCGGTGCTGCCCCAGCGCTGCCACTCCTCGGGGCCCGCCGGCGGGGCCAGCGGTCCGGCGGTCCCCTCGCCGGCCCGGCGCACGAGCTCCTCGCGCGCCCGGTCCGGAACCGCCGCCAGGGCGGCCACGCCGTCCGCCGGCATGCCGGAGTCGAGGTACACGACCCGGCGGACGCGGTCGGCGCGCCGGTCGGCGGCGCCGACCGCCGGATGGATGCCGTAGTCGTGGCCGACCAGCACGACCCCGTCGCCCGCCGCGTCCGCGGGGACCGCGTCGATGGCCCGGACCACGTCCGCGATGTGCGTCTCCAGGTCCGTGTCCCGCGCCTCCCGGGCCGGAGCCACCCCCGTGGGCTCCGGGCCGGTCATGCCGGTGAGCGTCACCGCGTGGGCCGTCGCACCTGCGGCGGTGAGCCGCTCGGCGGTCCGCTCCCAGACGTGCCCGCCGGTGAACACGCCGGACACCAGGATGAATACGGTCATGGCCCTCTCCCCACGTACGTCTCGTCCGCGCGGACCCGATCGGTCGTCAGGTCGTTCGTCCGCGCTCGCCGGTACGGTAATAACTCCCCCAGAGGGAGGTTCAAGTGTTCTCGTCCCACGACGGTCTGTGCAGCATCGGAGAGCTCGCCGAGCGGGCCGGCACCACCGTCAAGTCCGTCCGCTTCTACTCCGACAGCGGCCTGCTGCCGGAGGCCGCCCGCAGTGCGGGAGGGCACCGCAGGTACGGCCCCGAGGCCGTGGGCCGGCTGGAGCTGATCCGCTCGCTGCGCGCGCTGGGCCTGCCCGTCGCCGAGGTGCGGCGGGTACTGGAGGAGGACGAGGGCGCGGGTGCGGCGGGCGCCACCGGCGGTGTCCTGGAGGACGCGGTCGCCGGCCACCTGCGCGAACTCGGATCGCAGCTCAAGGCGTTGCGCTGGCGGGAGGCGGCGCTGCGGCTGGTGCACGAGAGCCCGCCGGGGGAACGGGCCGAACGGCTGCGGCTGTTGGGCGCCGTGAGCGCCTCGCCGAACACGGCACCGCTGGCCCGCTTCTGGCGCGCCTGGCTGCCGCCGCGCATGTCGGCACCGGCGGCCTCCGCGTTCCTCGAACTGGCCGTGCCCCAGCCGCCGGACGATCCGGCGCCGGCCCAGGTACTGGCCTTCGCCCGGTTGTACGCGTTCGCGTCGGCCCCCTGCACCGGTGGCCGGCCGTGCCGGCCCGAGGCGCACCGGTCCGTCGGCGCCCGCGAGGCCGCGGTGCTGTACGGGGGCCTGGCCGAGGCGTACGAGCTCGCGGGCGCCCAGCTGCTCAGGGACCGCGAGCCGCGGCCCGGCGAGGCGCTGGACTGTTTCGTGGCCGCGTACGCGAGTGCGTCCGGCACCCGTGACACGCCCGGCTTCCGGCGGGTGCTGGCCGGCCGGCTGGCCGCCGACCCGCGGCTCGACGGCTACTGGGAGCTGGTGTCCGGGGTGCTCACCCCGCCCGGCACCCGCCCGGCACCCACGCCCGGGGGGTGCCACGACTGGCTGCTGGCGGCCCTCGGCACGGAGCACGACCCGGAACACACCCCGGGACGTGGGGACTTGGCGGGGACCGAGCCCGTCGCTGAGGCCGCTCCCGCGCGGGCACGGGCCGGCCGCACGGCGTCGGCCCTCACCTGACCCGGCCGGCCCCGCGCCTGATCGGCCTGCCCCGGCCTGATCCGGCCCGACCCGCGGCCTGCCCCGGCCTCAGGCGGGCAGCGCCCGGGAGCCGCCGATGGGGAGGTCCCAGAGGGCGTCCGGGGGCAGCTCCGCACGGGCCCAGGCGGCGCGGAGCCGGGTGAGCGGTTCGAGTACGGGCTCGGCCGACAGCACGAAGGTGGCCCAGTGCATCGGCGCCATCCGGGCCGCGCCCAGGTCGAGGTGGGCCTGTACGGCCTCCTCGGGATCGGCGTGCACGTCGCGCAGCCACCACCGCGGGGCGTACGCGCCGATCGGCAGCAGGGCCAGGTCGATGCCGGGGAAGCGGCGCCCGATCTCCGCGAACCAGTGGCCGTAGCCGGTGTCCCCCGCGAAGTGGACCCGGTGGCCGGTGCACGTGTCGGTGAGCACCCAGCCGCCCCACAGGCTGCGGCAGGTGTCGAACAGCGTGCGTTTGGACCAGTGGTGCGCCGGTACGAAGTCGAAGCGCACGCCGCCGAGTTCGACGGCCTCCCACCAGTCCAGCTCGGTGACCCGGGTGAACCCGCGGCGCCGGCACCAGCGGCCGAGGCCGGCCGGGACGAACAGGTGGGTGTCGCGCGGCAGTCGGCGCAGGGTGGGGACGTCGAGGTGGTCGTAGTGGTTGTGGCTGATCACCACCGCGTCCACCGGCGGCAGGTCCTCCCAGCGGACCCCGACGGGGGTCATCCGGGCGGGGGTGCCGAGGATGCGGCGGGACCACACCGGGTCGGTGAGCACGGTCAGGCCGCCGGCCCTGATCACCCAGCTCGCGTGGCCGGCCCAGGTGACGGTGACCGTGCCGGTGGCGGGGGGCAGCGGTTCGGGGGCGAAGGGCAGGTCGGGGATGCCGCTCAGGGCCTCGGCGGTGGGTCGGAACGCGCCCTCGCGGGCCAGCCGGGCGAAGCCCCGCACGCCGGGCAGGGGTGCGGTGAGGCGGTCGGCGAAGGACCGGGGCCAGGTGCGGTGTTCGCCGGGCGGGCGGACTCCGGGCGCGGGGCGGACGGGCTGCGCCGGGCGCGCGGGCGGGGTGGTGCGCACGGTCCGTTCCGTCTGTTCCGTCATCGGTGCGACTCCATTCGCGGGCGGTTCCTGGCGAGTCGGGGCGCTGCCCCGCCGGTCCGTGCCGTCACTCCAGTTCGGCGAGCACCGATCCGAAGGTGCTCAGGGCGCGTGCCACATGGGGCAGGGCCAGCGGATCGGCGGCGGCGAGGGCGGCGAGCCGCTCCTCCTCGGTGGAGCCGAGCAGCGGGCCGGTGGCCAGCCGGACGCGTGGGGCGCCGAGGTCGTCGCCGAAGCGCTGGCCGCCGGGGGTGGGGGTGCCGAGCCGGGTGCCGAGGTGGTCCTCCAGTTCCATGGCGTCGCCGATGCCGTGCCGGGCGAGTCCGGGCCGTAGCGGGGTGAGGTCGGCGTAGAGGTGGCGGCCCGCCTGCGGGGGCCGGGCGAGGGCGCCGGCGCGCAGCAGGGCGGCGTGCAGGGCGGTGGCGACGTGGCCGTGCAGGGTGGCCGCCCGGCGGGCGCGGGAGGCGACGGCCTCGGGTTCGGTGAGGGCGTGGGCGGCGGCCGCGGCGACGGGGGCGGCGAGGAAGGCGCCGGTGGCGGCGAGCCGGTCGAGGGTGCGGGCCCGCAGCCGCGCGCCCTGGGGGGTGCCGGGGAAGCGGGCGAGGGCGGCGGGCCAGCCGGGCGGCAGCAGGGATCCGCCGAGGTCGGTCAGGACGGTGACCTGCTCGGGGCACATCTCGGCGGGGCTGAACAGCACCGTCTCCTGCGGGCGGTGCAGGGTGTCGCGCCAGGTCTCGTCGCTGAGCAGGTGGAGCCCTTCGGAGACGGCCGCCTCGCAGGCCTCGCGGAGCACCTCGGGCGGGGCGACGGTGGCGGTGGGGTCGTCGGCCACGGACAGCATCACCAGCCGGGGGTCGCCGCCCTCGGCGCGGACCCGGCGTACGGTCTCCAGCAGCGCGTACGGGTCGGGGACTCCCCCGCATTCGGCGGGGGTGGGCACGTGGTACGCCCGCCGTCCCAGCAGCCGGACCTGCGGGGTCCACCAGGCGGGGCAGGGGCGGGGCATCAGCACGTCGCCGCCGTACGCCCCGAGGAGCGCGACCAGCAGGGCGGGCGCGCCGGGCGCCGCGGCCACCTGGCCGGGGCCCGCGAAGAGGCCGCGGCGCTCCCAGTACCCGCACGCGGCCTCCCGTACGGGCTCGCCCCCGCCCGGCGGTTCGGGATCGGAGCGGTCCGCGGCGGCGGCCAGGACGGCGGTCAGTTCGGGGAGGGCGGGCAGGCCGGGTTCGGGGGCGGGCGGCCCGTACCGGACGGGGCCTCGGCCTTCCGCCGCCGTCCGCCGCATGACCGTCACCGCCCCTTCCGCGTCGTCGCGCCTGGTCTCCACGCCCTGGTCCTCGCGCCTCATCCTCCGCCCACCTTTATACGGAGGTTTGCCCGGTTCCGCCCCTTTATTCGGGAAACCGGGTCAGACCCGGGGGCGGGGCACGCCGGGGGGGCCGGGGCGCCTCAGGCCTGGCGGCCCAGCAGCGCCAGCAGCCGGGTCTGCGCGTCGGCGCCCGGGGGGATGTCCAGGGGCGGGGCGTACATCCCGCTGTCGGCGAGGGTGCCCGCGTACGGCATGACCTCCTTGAGGGAGAACTCGACCAGGTCGACCGGGAGCCGGTCGTCGGCCCCGATGCCCCGGGCGAGGTCCCAGGCGTGCACCACGGTGTCCGCGGTCAGCTCGGAGCAGTACGCGGCCCCCTTGGCCGGCCCGTACGACAGCTGCACGGTGCGCTCCAGGGCGCCGGGCTCGGCGAGGGCGGCGGAGGCCCCCTCGGCGGCGCGGTCCCACGCGGCGGCCGGGTCGTCGCCGAGCAGGTCGCCGGAGAGGGCGTCGCCGACGTCGGCGACGGTGCGGCCCTCGGAGACCAGCGGGGGGATCCACAGCTGCTCGCCGGTGACGTGGTTGATCAGGTCGCGCACGGTCCACTCGGTGCAGGGCGTGGACGCGTCCCACTGATCGGGACGCACGGCGTGCACGAGTCCGCCGAAGAGCTTCAGGGCATCGGCGTGCCGGTCCAGCAGGGGTTCGGCCATCACGGCCACCGTCCTCTCCCGCCCCCCTCCCTTGCGCCCCCTTCTTCGCCCACTGTCCTCGGCCCGCCGGAACCCTGCCACCGGTCGAGCCGAACCCCTTGTGCCGCTTGCCTCGTGTCCACATGGTGAAACGCGCATCTCAAAGTGCGACATGATCCCTACAGTGGTGAGCGACCGGGAAAGCACGGAGGAACAAGGGAGTTGCCGCCATGTCCGCCAGCACGCCGCATCGGGGCGCCGCAGAGTCCGCCACCTACACGCACGGCCACCACGAGTCGGTGCTGCGCTCGCACCGCTGGCGCACCGCCGCCAACTCGGCCGCCTATCTGACCGGGGAGCTGCGGCCGGGCCTGGCCCTGCTGGACGTGGGCTGCGGGCCGGGCACGATCACCGCGGACCTGGCGGAGCTGGTGGCGCCGGGGCGGGTCACGGCGGTGGACGCCGCCGCGGGCGTGCTGGACTCGGCGCGGGCGTTCGCGGCCGAACGGGGTCTGACGAACGTGGAGTTCGCGACGGCCGACGTGCACGCGCTGGACTTCCCCGACGACAGCTTCGACGTGGTCCACGCCCACCAGGTGCTGCAGCACGTGTCCGACCCGGTGGGGGCGCTGCGGGAGATGCGCCGGGTCTGCCGCCCGGGCGGGGTCGTCGCGGCGCGGGACGCGGACTACGCGGCCATGACCTGGTTCCCCGAGGTGCCGGGGCTGCGGGGGTGGCAGCGGCTGTACGACCGGGTGGCGCGGGCCAACGGGGGCGAGCCCGACGCCGGGCGGCGGCTGCTGTCGTGGGCGCGGGCGGCCGGCTTCGCGGACGCGGACATCAGGGCCTCGGCCAGCGCGTGGTGCTACGCCACGCCGGAGGAGCGGGCCTGGTGGAGCGGGCTGTGGGCGGACCGGACGACCGCCTCGTCGTACGCGGACCTGGCGGTCGCCGGCGGCCACACCACCCGGGAGGGCCTGGCGGAGGTCGCGGCCGCGTGGCACGAGTGGGCCGCGGCGCCCGACGCCTGGTTCTCGGTCCTGAACGGCGAGATCCTCTGCCGGGTGTGACCCGGGGCCGGCGCGGGTGGCCGGCCCGGACCCCGGACCGGACCGGCCCGTCGCACCCCGGCCCCTCAGGGACGCATCCGGAAGTCGTAGCGGGCCGGGACCGGGGCGTCGGTGAGGCGCGACCACTGGTCGGACACGGCGGTGTCGCCCTCGCGCAGGTCGGCCACCTCGAAGCCCGCGTCGAACACGGCGCGGGCGCCCGCAATGTCGCCCTCCGCCAGCAGCAGCCGGGACTCCAGCAGCCGGAAGCGCCCGCGGGCACGGACCGCGGCCGGCAGCCGGTCCCACACCGCCCGCGCCCCCTCCGGCCGCGCGGCGGCGAGCAGGGCCGCCAGCGCCTCCCGGCCCAGCGCCGTCAGCGCCGCGGTCCACGCCTCGCCGCCCCGGCACTCCTCGCACAGGTCCTCGAAGGCCTCGGCGTACCGGTCGGCGGCCCGCTCCGCGTCCCCGGCCAGTTCGTCGGCCACGGCCAGGCAGCGCAGCAGCGGCCAGCGGGAGGGCGCCAGCTCCAGCCCGCGCTCCCAGCTGCGCACCGCCTGCGCCACGTCCCCGGCGTGCCACTGAGCCACCCCGAGGTGGTACTCGGTGAGCGGGTCGGCCGGGGCGGTCTCCAGCATGTCCCGCCAGTGCGGGGCGACCAGGCTCGGCCCGGGCGGCACCACCCGCCGCGGCACCGGGAAGGCGCCGGTGCGCAGCAGTTCCAGCCAGGGCGTCTGCTGCTCGCCCAGGCCGTCCTCCTCGAAGGGCGTGCCGGGCAGCTTCAGGCCGCCGCGCACCACCTCCAGCGCGCCCCAGCCGGAGCCGGTCACCCAGCGCTCCCCCGGCTCGTGATCGGCGTACGGGCGCCAGGCCTCGTACGCCGCTTCGACCGCGGCCCGGGGCAGCGCAGCGGCCAGCTTGGCGCCGGTCTCCTCGCGGGCCCGGGCCCAGTCGTCGCCGTGCACCGCGTCCGGGTCGGCGGCGAGCGGCCCGTACGCCTCCAGCCAGCTGAACTCGCCTCCGGCCGCCAGTTTCACGTGCTCCAGCTGGGTGCGGGCCAGGCCGGCCTGGATCTCGGCGTAGCCGCCGGTGCCGGGCTCGGTGAGCCACTCCTGCCAGCGCCGGCCGCCGGTGCCGGAGCCCCAGACGAACAGCTTGCGACCGCGCAGGGCGGCGGTGGAGGTCTGCACCAGGCCCCGGCCGTCCTCGCCGAGGGCGGCGATCCAGGGGCGGGTGCCGTCGGGCAGCTCGTAGAAGTAGTCGGCCGGGTACTCGCCGCGCAGCGGGTACGTGCGGTCCGCGCCCTTCCACTCCGGGACCGGGATGCGGCTCAGGGTGCGCTCGTAGCCGAACCGCCAGGCCTCGTCGGCGGGGGCGAGGACGCGGGTGCCCTCGTGCTCGGGCACGGCGATGTTGGACCACCAGTACACGGGGGCGGGCCGCTCGTGCGGGTTGCGCACGCGGACCCCGGCGTACAGGAAGGCGGAGTCCTCGGGGAGCCAGAGGTCCACCTGGAAGGGCAGGTCGCGCAGCCGCTCCCATTCCCACATGCGGAGCATCGTGCCGCCGTCGGGGGCCGGGACCAGCGCGGTGTGCAGCGTCGCGCAGGACAGCGTGGTGTGGCCGGTGGCGCCGATGTTCCACTCGATGCCGCCGGAGAACCAGGCCCCGTTGAGCGCGAAGGCGGCGGGCTGGAAGACCGGGTTGCGGTAGAGCAGTTCCCGCTCGACCCCGTCGGGGGTCTTCTCGGCCAGGGAGTAGACGCGCCCGCCGAGTTCGGGCAGCACGGTGACCCGCAGCCGGGCGTTCTCGATGACGACCGCCTCGAACTCCCGCTCCGACCGCTCGCGCCCGTATCCGTCGAGGACGCGCGTCGGCAGGACTCCGCGCAGCGGGGCGTACCCGATCTGGCGGGCCATCTCGCGCGGCAGTCCCTCGCGGGAGCGCTCGTCGAGGACGTGCGCCTCGTCGAGGGTCCGCAGCGCGGGCAGCGGGTTCTCCGGCCCCAGCGGGGCCGCGGGCAGCGTCAGTACGGCGCGTCGGACGGTCGTGGCCAAGGAAACCCCACCTTCGTGTGCGGCACGCCACACGCCGGCGCACCCCCCGGAGTTCATCGAACACGCCCCGTGGCGACGCCACCAGGGGATCATCACGCAAGGATTGGGCAAAACCGGGCGCAGGTACGGACCAGCGGCGGCGGACCGGCGCCTGCGGGGACCGGGCGGAATGCAGGCGGGACCGGGCGGAATGCCCGCGGGACCGGGCGGGATGCCGGCCGCTCACCCCGCGCCGGTCATCTCCCGGGTGAGGGCCCAGCGTTCGTGGTCGCGCCACGCGCCGTCGATGCGCAGGAAATCGGGCGAGAACCCCTCCAGCCGGAAGCCGCGGCCGCGCACCAGGGCGATCGACGGCGCGTTGCCTGGCTGGATGTTGGCCTCCAGCCGGTGCAGTCCCAGGGGCCCGAAGGCGTAGCCGACGACGAGGTCCATGGCCTCGGCGAACAGCCCCCGGCCGGCGGCGTGCGCGAAGGCGCCGTAGCCGAGCGCACCGCACTGGAAGCCGCCGCGCACGATGTTGTTGACGTTGACGAAGCCGGCGATGGGGCCGGCGGCCGCGGCGCCGTCCGTCCCGGTCACCCGGTCGCACACGAGGAACCCGGCCCGGGTGTCGTCCTCGATCATCCGGGTCGCGTAGGGCTCGTACGCCTCCGGGGTCTCCGGCGGAAAGAGCCACGGGCGGTGCAGGTCCCGGCTCTCGCGGACCCGTGCGGTGAACTCGGGCCCGTCGTCCAGCCGGTAGGGGCGGAGCACCACGCGCGGCCCCTCGGCGAGGACCTTGGCGCCGTCGTGCCCGCCGGTGCCGTGGTCGTGCCCGCCGGTGCCGTCGCCGTCGTGCCCGCGGGTGCCCTCGCGGTCGTGCCCGCGGTCGCCCTCAGGGCCGGTCCCGCGGTCGTTCTCACTGCTCACGTGCCGAGCTCCAGCGGGGGGACGTCGTCCCGGTCGATGCCGAAGACCTGGACGTACAGGGACAGTTCGGCCTCCAGGGCGCGCACCATGGTCTCGGCCCGCCGGAAGCCGTGGCCCTCCCCCTCGAAGGCGAGGTAGGCGTGCGGCACCCGCCGGCCGCGCATCCGGGCGAGGAAGCGCTCGGCCTGTGCGGGCGGGCAGACGGCGTCGTCGAGGCCCTGGAGCAGCAGGAAGGGCACCTGGATGCGATCGGCGCGGGCCAGCGGGGAGCGTTCCCGGCAGCGCACGGCCAGCGTCTCGGGCGGTCCGGCGAGCCCGGTGAGGTACTGGGACTCCATGTCGTGGGTCTCGTCGGCGATGCCGACGAGGTCGAGCACCGGGTACTTGATCGTGCCGCAGGCGTACACGTCGGTGGCGGCCAGGGAGGCGGCGGCGGTCCAGCCTCCCGCGCTGCCGCCGCGGATGGCGAGCCGGGCCGGGTCGGCGGTGCCCTCGGCGGCCAGCGCACGGGCGACGGCGGCGCAGTCCTCCACGTCGACCACGCCCCACTGCTCGCGCAGCCGTTCGCGGTAGGCCCGCCCGTAGCCGGTGGAGCCGCCGTAGTTGACCTCGGCCACGCCGATGCCCCGCGAGGTGAAGTAGGCGATGTGCAGGTCGAGTACGGGCTCGACGTGGTCGGTGGGGCCGCCGTGCGCCCACACCACGTACGGCGGCAGCTCGTCGGCGGGCGCGGCCCGGCCGGGGTTGTGGGGCGGGTAGACGTGGGCGTGGATCTCGCGGCTGTCGGGTCCGGTGAAGGTGCGGCTCTGCGGTTCCGGGTAGTAGGCCGGGTCGACGGGGTCGGCGGCGCGGGCGCCGATGACGCGCGTGCGGCCGGTGGAGGTGTCGAGCTCCACCACCTCGTAGCCGCTGCGCGGGCTGGCGGCGACGCCGACGACCCGGGTGCCGTGCACGGCGAGGGTGGGGCACCAGGAGGTCCAGGGGCCGGCGGCGTCGACGAGGTCCCCGGTCTCGGGGTCGAGGACGCCGAGCACGGACGAGCCCTGGCCGTGCAGGACGGCGATCAGTCCCCCTCCCCCGGAGCCTTCGGCCGGGGAGGGACCCCCGAGCGGGGCGAACCAGCGCAGCCCGGTCTTCCACAGCGCCCCGCCGAACTCCTCCTCCCGGGGGCAGAGGTTGACGGCCTTGCCGCCCGAACCCTCGGGGGCGTCGGGGTCCACCCGGTAGGGGTTCCACCAGCCGCCGCGGTCGCTGACGGCGAGGAGGGTGCCGTCGGCGGTCCAGTCGGCCTGCGCCACGGACTCCTCGGGGCCGCCGAGCACGGTGCGTACGCGGGTCAGCTCGCCGTTCCCGGTGACCTCGGCGACCTTCAGCTCGCTGCCGTCCCAGGGCATCCGGGGGTGGTCCCAGACGAGCCAGGCCGCCCGCCGCCCGTCCGGGGCGACCCGGGGCCCGGTGGTGAACCGGTGCCTGCCGTCGGTGAGTTCGCGTACGGCGGTCCGGTCGGCCGCGGCGGAGCCGTCCAGCGGTACGGCCGCGATCACCCGGCGCACCTCGGTGGGCCCGGGGCCGGTGAACTCCTCCAGCACGCACCACACCTCGCCGTGCTCCGGCCGCAGTACCGGGTCGGCCCAGCGCAGCCCGCAGCCGACGGGCGAGAGGGGGGTCAGCGGGCGGGGCGGGGCGCCGGGGGCGTCGGGCTCGTACGCGTACAGCCGCTGGTCGGCGAAGTGGACGAAGACCACGAGGGGGCCGCCGGCCGGGCGGGGCACGGCGGCCCAGGGGGACCCGCCGTACTCGACGACCCGGCTGCGGACGTTCCACGGCGGCGGGAGCACCGACTCCTCGACGGCGGTGCCGAGCGGCCCGACGCGGCGCCGCACCAGGGCGCGGCGGCCCTGCTCGGCGGGCCTGGGCGCCGTCCACCACACCTCGTCGCCGACCGTCCCGAGGTATTCGGGGCGGCCGTCGTGGGAGGCGGCGAGTGCGGCGTCGATGGGCGAGGGCCAGCCGCCGTACGGTCCGGTGGGCACCATGTCGTGTACGTCTCTCTCCAGCCGGGCGGGGGCGTTACAGCGAGCGCAGCGCGTGGTCGAGGACCCGGACGCCGAAGTGCAGGGCCTCCACGGGGACGCGCTCGTCGACGCCGTGGAAGAGCGACCAGTAGTCGAAGCCGGGCGGCAGCTTCAGCGGGGAGAAGCCGTAGCCGGTGATGCCCAGGCGGGAGAACTGCTTGGCGTCGGTGCCGCCGGCCATGCAGAAGGGCACGACGCGGGCGTCCGGGTCGAAGCGCTCGACGGCGGCGCGCAGGACGGCGTACGTGGGCGAGTCGACGGGCGCTTCGAGGGGCACCTCGCGGTGGTGGTACTCCCAGTCCACGTCGGGTCCGGTGAGCCGGTCGAGGGTGGTGCGGAACTCGTCCTCGCCGCCGGGCAGGACGCGGCCGTCGACGTGGGCGGTGGCGGTGCCGGGGATGACGTTGAGCTTGTAGCCGGCCTGGAGCATGGTCGGGTTGGCGCTGTTGCGGAGGGTGGCGGACACCAGGGCGGCGGCCTCGGGGCCGAGCTTGCCGAGGAGGGGCTCGGGGTCGAAACCGGGGGCGTGCGGATCGGCGTCCACGCCGTACAGCGCGGCGAGTTCGGCGAGGGCGGCCCGTACGGTTGCGGTCGGCCGGACCGGCCACTCGTGGTCGCCGATGCGGGTGACGGCGGCGGCGAGGCGGCTGACGGCGTTGGCGCGGTTGGGCTTGGAGCCGTGGCCCGCGGTGCCGTGCGCGGTGAGCTTCAGCCAGGCGGTGCCCCGCTCGCCGGCGGCGATCGGGTAGAGGGACAGGCCGTCGCCGGTGTGCAGGGTGAAGGCGCCGGACTCGCTCAGGCCCTCCGTACAGCCCTCGAAGAGGCCGGGGTGACGGTCGGCGAGGAAGCCGGAGCCGTCGACGGCGCTGTCCTCCTCGTCGGCGGTGAAGGCGATGACGAGGTCGCGGCGGGGCCGGACCCCGGCGCGCGCCCAGGCCCGGACGACGGCCAGGACCATCGCGTCCATGTTCTTCATGTCGACGGCGCCCCGGCCCCAGACCACCCCGTCCCTGACCTCGCCGGAGAAGGGGTCCACGGTCCAGTCGGCGGCCTCGGCGGGTACGACGTCCAGGTGGCCGTGGACGAGCAGGGCGGGGGCGTCCGGGTCGGTGCCGGCGAGGCGGGCGACCACGTTGGTGCGGCCCGGGGTGCGCTCCAGCAGGACCGGTTCGAGGCCGGCGCCGGCCAGGCGCTCGGCGGCGTACTCGGCGGCGGGGCGCTCGCGGCAGTCGCCGCCGCCGCGGTTGGTGGTGTCGATGCGGATGAGGTCGGAGGTGAACTCGACGACCTCGGCCAGGGCGCGCTGGTCGACGGGACCGGGTTCCCCGGCGGGCCCGCCGGTCTGCTGTGCGGGTTTCATGTCAGCCATACTGCTCCTCCACCGCGGCCGAGACGATCGTCGTGACGGCCTTGAACGTGCGAATCCCCTCGTACATCGTCCCGCTGGTGTACGCGATCCGGCGCTCGCCGGCCCTCGCCACGCCGGGGACGACGGTCGCGGCGGCGGACAGGTGCTCCGCGTCGAACTCGACCTCGACGGTGAAGGGGCCGTCCGCGCGCGGTTCGTGGCGCACGGCCAGGGCCGTGGCCTCCTTGGCGGCGGCCCGGATGTCGGCGGCGGTGCGGGCGGGGGTGCGGCAGACGGCGGCGTACCGGGAGACGTGGTCCTTGACGGCGACGGTACGGGCGCCCGGCGCGTAGTGGAGCGCGTCGGCGCAGGTGAGGTCGTCACCGGTGACCAGCACGACGGGGACCCCGTACTCGGCGACGACCAGGGAGTTGAGCCGGCCCTCGCTCGCGCGGACACCGTCGACCCAGACGCCGGTGATGGAGTTGGCGAGGTAGGTGTGGGCGAGGACGCCCTCGGTGCCGGCGCCGGTGTGGTAGCCGACGAAGGCGATGCCGTCGACGTCGCCGTGCTGGACGCCCTCGACCATCGAGAGGGACTTGTGGCGGCCGGTGAGCATCTGGATCCGCTCGTCGAGCCGTTCGAGGAGCAGGTTGCGCATGGTCCAGTGCGCCTCGTTGACGAGGACCTCGTCGGCGCCTCCGTCGAAGAAGCCGAGGGCGGCGGCGTTCACGTCCGAGGTGAACAGGGCCCGGCAGCGTTCCCACTGGGGGGTGCCGGGCAGCACGTCGGCGGGCCAGGTGACGCCGGTGGCGCCTTCCATGTCGGCGGAGATGAGGATCTTCATCGTGCCCCCGGTGGGTCGCGGCTGGTGGCGCGGGCGGGTCGCTGCCCGGGGCGCCCGCCGCGGGGGTGACCGCGCGGAGCGCCGGTCCCCCAGCGTATCCAGGGGCTCTGCGGGGGCCCAGGGAACGACGGCGGCCCGTCGGGACGAAAGGTCCCGACGGGCCGCGCGGACCACCCGATCCGGTGAGCCGGGGCGGCGTCAACGCGCCGCCGCGCGGTCACACGGCGGGGCCGGGCCCGGGCCCGGGGAGCACAGGCCGGGTTCAGGCCTTCTCGGTCTCCTGGGCGAGGTTGGCGAGCACGGCGTCGTAGATCCGGCCCAGGCCCTTGGGGGCGAAGGTCCGCTCGAAGAAGCCGCCGATGCCGCCGGCGCCGTTCCAGACGGTGGTGACCACGACGCGGGAGCTGCCCTCGCCGGCGGGGGTGACGGTCCACGTGGTGACCATCGAGGAGTTGCGGTCCTTCTCGACGAGCTGGCCGTCGGTGGGCTCGGTGACCTCCAGCAGGCAGTCGCGCACGCGCTTGCTGGTGGCCTGGAGCTTCCAGTGGACCAGGGTGCCCTCGCCGTCGCCGCCCTCGCGCACCTCGTACTCGCTGAAGTGCTCCGGGAGGAGCTTGGAGCGGGTGCCGGTGTAGTCGGCCAGCGCGTCGAACACGGTGTCCGCGTCGGCCTGGATGATCCGCTCCGTGGTGGCCTCGACCTGCGCCATACCTGTTCCTCCAGCAGTCGTGCAGCAGTGGTGATCGATCGACTTCGCGTCGGCGGCAAGCCAACCACCTCGGCTGGGGGCGGCCAAATCGGGGGTCGGCGGTGCCCCGCCGGGCCGGGGGGGCGGTACGGGGCCCGCGTGCCCGGGGCCTGGCCGGATGCCCGCCGGGGTGCGGACGCGCACGATCATGGGAACACTTGTTCTATTCTCGCCCCGAGCTACCCGGGGGAGGCGCCATGCGCTGGGACCATCTCGCGCACTCGCGCGACACGGCGGACGACCGCACCGCGGAGCCGGCGGCACGGCCGGTCGCGCCCGCTCCGGCGGGGGCGGGGACCGCCGAGCCCGTACCGGGACCTGGGCCCGGACCCGCACCTGCGCCTGCGCCTGCACCCGGACCTTCACCCGCACCTGCTCCCGCACCCGGCGGATCCCCGCCCGCCGGCCCGCCGGCCGCGCTCTTCGGCACCGCCGAGGTGGTCACCCGTACCTTCGACACCCCCGAGTTCCGCGGGATCACCGTCCACGAGGTGGGCGCCCGGTCGGTCGTCAACCGGGTGCCGGGGGCCTCTCGCATGCCGTTCGAATGGACGGTCAACCCGTACCGGGGCTGCTCCCACGCCTGCCCGTAGTGCAGCGTCTCACAACGGACCCGCTGCCAACCCCTGGACAGCGGAAGCCCTGGCCGGCACACGGGGGTTGTGTGCCGACCAGGGCTCATGTCCCCGAGCCGCGCCGTCCCGGTCACAGCACTAGGCAAGCCAGACGTCTCCGGCCTGCATCATCCATTCCCGCCCCCCACCTTCGGGCCATAAGAACGCCATAGGGATCTTGCGTCGCTGGTCCGGCGGCTCCGCCGGGTTCTCCCACTCGGGCATGAAGTCGCGGAGGATGCCGACGCGCCCGTACACGTCCTCCACGCGGTGGCCGATGTCCTCCCCGGAGATCACCGGTCGGCCCGCTCGGGGTGCGGGTGCTGCCGGATCTCCACGTTGGCGTCCGTGACCCCCGAGAGGTCCCGCAGCCGGTAGGCCTCCACCCGCTGCTCCGCCAGCGCGGCGCAGACGTCGCAGCCGGGCACAGGATCAGGGTCCGGCATCGGGAACGGATCCCTCTGCGGCACCTGCCGCCATACCTTCGTCGCCGCCGCCATCGGGTACCCCTTCGCGCTCGCTGGTGTCCGCGATCGTCCCGCCGGTCAGCGTCGCCAACTAGTGGGATCCGTAGTGGCAACCCGGGCCGACGGCGGGAAAGGGGGCTGTCAAGTGGCATCCGTGGTGGCACGCTGGCGGCATGGAACTCGGAGAGCTGATCAGGGATCTCCGCAGGGCTCGCGGATGGAGCCAGGGGCGGCTAGCTTCAGCGATCAACAAGGCGTATGGCACGACGCTGACACGGGAGTACGTGAGCAACTGGGAGCGTTCCAAGGTCACGCCCGGCGCGTTCTACCTCGCCGCGCTGTCCGCCACGCTCGACGTTCCCCTAGCTGTCCTGGAAGGCCAAGTGGACCGACGCGAGTTCCTCACCGACGCAGCCGGGGCCGCCATAGCCCCTGTCGTCGCCTCAGATCTCCTCAGCGCAGGATTCGCCGCCCGGCTGTCCGGCGGGCCGTCAGCGGAGGCCTGGGAGGCCGGCAGGCCGCCGAGGTCACGGACGTCGGCGTGTCCGTCTCGGTCGGCTTCACCGACGCGGGCCTGTGGTGCACCGTGGAGCCGGGCACGCCCTCGCCCGAGGCCCGGCTGGCCGCCGTACGCACCCTGACCGGGCACGGGATCGGCGTCGGGGTGCTGATGGCGCCGGTGATCCCCTTCCTCGGCGACTCCCCCGAGCAGCTGCGCCGCACCGTGCGGTCGATCGCCGAGTCGGGCGCCGGGTCCGTGACACCCCTGGTACTCCATCTGCGGCCGGGGGCCCGGGAGTGGTTCATGTCCTGGCTCGCCGCCCACCACCCGGGCCTGGTCCGCGCGTACGAACAGCTGTACGCGGGCGGCGCCTACGCGCCCACCTGGTACCAGCGCCGGATCACCCGCCAAGTGCACGAACCGGCCGCCGAATTCGGCATCGGACCGGCCCGGCGGGGCGCCGCCCGGCGGATCGCGCCCCCGGCGCCCGCGCCCGAGCGCGAGGCGGCCGAACCCACCCAGCTCACCCTCCTGTAGGGGCCGCGATCTCCATACGAATACCCTGAAGCATCATCAAATCGGGCCAATAGTCAGCACAGTCACGCCTTCCGGCCGGAATATCAGGGACGATTCCGCGACGATTCCGCCCAGACCCAGCGGCTCGGGAGGCCCCATGAAGAAGCGCGCAGCAGTCCTGATGTCCCTCGCCACCGTGCTGAGCGCCACGGTGGCGGCGGCCGTCCCGCCGGCCGGGGCCAGTCCCGTGCCCAAGGCGGAGGCCCTGACCTGGAAGAGCTGTGCGACCGCCCGCTACCCGACCCTCCAGTGCGCCACCCTGGGCGTGCCGCTGGACCACGCACAGCCCGCCGGCCGCCTGATCACCCTGGCCCTGACCCGGGTCCCGCACACCGGCAAGACCTTCCGGGGACCGCTGCTGGTCAACCCGGGCGGACCGGGCGGCAGCGGCCGTACCCTGGCCGGCTTCGTCGCGTCGGCCCTGCCCAAGGCGGTGGCCGAGAGCTACGACGTGATCGGCTTCGACCCGCGCGGCGTGGGCCAGAGCCAGCCGGCGCTCAACTGCGGCCAGGGGCACTTCGCGCCGGTCCGTCCGGACTCGGTACCGCTCACGGCGGCGGACGAGCGGGCCAACCTGGACCGCGCCGCCGCCTTCGCCCGCGAGTGCCAGGAGAAGCACGGTGACGTGCTGCCGCACATCGGGACGGTGAGCGCCGCCCGCGACATGGACCTGGTGCGCCGGGCGCTGGGCGCGGAGCGGATCTCGTACTTCGGCTACTCGTACGGCACCTTCCTCGGCGCGGTCTACGCCAGGCTGTACCCGGAGCGGGTGCAGCGGCTGGTGCTGGACTCGGTGGTGGACCCGGGCGGGGTCTGGTACGAGGACAACCTGGCGCAGGACCTGGCCTTCGACGCCCGGCACAAGTCGTTCCTGGCGTGGGTGGCGAAGTACGACGACCGGTACGGCCTCGGCACGGACCCGGCGGCGGTCGAGCGGGCCTGGTACCGGATGCGCGCCGCGCTGCGCACGGAGCCGGCCGGGGGCAAGGTGGGCCCGTCGGAGCTGGAGGACACCTACCTGCCGGGCGGCTACTTCAACGGCTACTGGCCGAACCTGGCGGAGGCCTTCTCCGCGTACGTGCGCGACCGGGACACCAAGCCGCTGGTGGCCGCGTACGAGCGCTTCGGCGCGGTGGACCCGGCCGCGGGCAACAGCTACAGCGTGTACAGCGCCGTGCAGTGCCGTGACTCGGCCTGGCCCCGGAAGTGGAGCGAGTGGCGGCGGGACATGTGGCGCACCCACGCCAAGGCGCCCTTCATGACCTGGAACAACGCCTGGTACAACGCCCCCTGCGCGTTCTGGCGCACCGAGCCGCTGGAGCTGCCGGACGTCACGAACGCGCAGCTGCCGCCCGCCCTGCTGCTCCAGGCCACGGAGGACGCCGCGACCCCGTACGCGGGCGCGGTGGCGATGCGGCAGCGGCTGGCGGGCTCGGCGCTGGTGGTGGAGGAGGGCGGCGGCAACCACGGCATCTCGCTCAGCGGCAACGCCTGCCTGGACCGCCACCTGGTCGCGTACCTGACGGACGGCACGGTGCCGCGGGCGGCGGCCGGCACCCGCGAGGCGGACGCGCTCTACGGTGCGCGCGAGGCGGGTCCGGTGGACGCCGCGTGCCCGGCCCAGCCGGAGCCGAAGCCGGCCCCGGCCACCCGCGCCGCCGCCCCCGCCGCCCACGGCACCGCGCTCCACGGCCTGCTGGGCTTCCGCGGCTGACGGTCCGCTGCGCGGCGCGTACGGACGGGGGCGGCCCCTGGGCCTCCCCCGCAGCCGGATGATGGGATGTCACCCATGACCACGACGAGCCACACATCCGGCGACAGCCACAGCCACATCACCCGCATACCGGCCCCCGAGGGCATGGCCCCCGGCACCGGCTACAGCCACACGGTCTGGGGCACCGGCCGCTTCGTCGCGGTCTCGGGCCAGTGCGCGCTGGACGAGAAGGGCGAGGTGGTGGGCGCGGGCGACGCCGGTGCCCAGACCCGCCAGGTCTTCGAGAACCTCCGCCGCTGCCTCGCGGCGGCGGGGGCGACCTTCGACGACGTCGTGAAGCTGACGTACTTCGTCACGGACATCGCCCACCTCCCGGCCGTCCGCACGGCCCGCGACGGGTTCATCGCCCCCGACCGCTACCCGGCCAGCACGGCGGTCCAGGTCAGCGCCCTCTTCCGCCCGGAGCTCCTGGTCGAGATAGAGGCCTTCGCGGTGGTGCCCACCCGGTGACCCGTCCTCCCGGAGAGGCGTCTATCGTTGCGCCGCTCTTGATCACATCACCGCTCCGGGGGGATCGGAATGCCCAAATCCGCGTGTACGCGGACGAACTCCGTGCCATACGCCGCACTCCTGGTCGCCCTGACCGTCCTGCTCACCCTGCTGGTGCCGGCGGCACCGGTGTGGGCGGCAACGGCCGGGGCCGACACGGACTGCGAGGCCGTCTCGCTCGGCACGCACCGTGGCACCTTCAGCGACACAGACCCCGAGGACTGCCTGGAACTGCCCCTGCCGTCCGGCGCACGTCTCGCGGCGCTGGCCGGCGGGGAGGTACGGCCGGCGATCACCGTCATCGACGCCTCGGGAGCCTCGCGCTGCGACGCGAGCACCCTGTCGGAGGAAACCTGCGAGCTCACGGGCCAGGCCCCGTTCAGGGCCGTGGTGCGCGCCGCGTCGGCGGGGGCGGGCGGGTCCTACGCCGTCGCCTTCCACCGGACCGACGCGGAGAACGACTGCCCGGTGCTGCCCGCCGGAGACTTCAGCAGTTCCGGAGCCTCGGTGACCCTGGCGACGAACACGGAGGAGTTCGCACACTGCCTGTCCATCCCGGCTGGCGCGCACAGTGCTGCGGAGCTCCTCCAGCTGCGGCGCGTGTCCGGTTCCGCGGGCCCGAAGCTGAGTGTCGTGGACACCTCCGGGCGCAGGGTGTGCGGGCTGTACGCAGGTCTGACCACCACCTGGACCACGTGCCTCCTCACCCCGGGCACCGCTCACACCCTGCTCTACCGGGCCGGGACTTCGGACAGCGCGTTCACGCTGGCACGCCGCGACGTCACGGCCACCGCGAAGGGCTGCACCACGACGGCCCCCACCCTGGTGGGCGGCCCGTCCAAGGGAGGTACACCCGGTGTGCCGGGCGTGTTCAAGTGCCGGCAGGTGACGGCGTCGGACACCGCGGACGTGCTGCACCTCAACGTCCGGGACCCCCTCGGCACCCTCGACTACCTCGTCCACGACGCGACGGGCAAGGTGGTGTGCACCTACCGGGACACCGCCTGCGCCGTCACGGGGTCCTCGCGCTACCAGGTGCTCATGGCGGTCCGTGAGGGGCGGAGGCCCGCGGCGTCCTACCGGTTCGACGCGCTGCTCCTCGCCACGGCGGCCGGACCGGCGCCCGAGTGCCCCAGGGTGAACGTCGCCTACGGCTACGGCCCCCTGTCCGGCACGCTCGACGAGCAGCACACCGCCGTGTGCCGGTCCGTGGCCCTGTCCACCCGCGACTCCTTCGAGGTGCTGACCCGCAAGGACGCAGCGGGTGCGCCGACGGCCGTCCCGGCGCTGTACGGCAAGGGGCTGGCCGACAGCTGCCACCGCAGCTCGGACCGCTTCCTGTGCGCCACGGGCGACTCCGGCCCGGAATTGGCGGTCGAGGGCTTCTTCGTCCTGGGCCTTCCCGAGGCGGTCTCGTCGTCCGCGTTCGGCGCGGACGTGCGCTGCACGACCATCCCTTGCGGGCACGACGAGATCAGCGTCGGGTCGGTCGGCCCCGGATCGGGGGTGACCGCTACGAAGGCCGTCGTCTACGTCAAGGGCTCCGCGCTCCATCCGGACGACTCGGTCCACATCACGTCCGCCGGGAAGACGATCACCTCCACCACGGTGGCCGTCTCCGACGACCGCAAGACGCTGAAGGCCGTGCTGGACCTGCGCGGCGCCGCGACGGGTGTGTGGAGCCTGACCGTACGGACCCGTCAGTTCGACTTCGGGATGGGCTCCTACACCGTCACGTCCTCCCCCCTCAAGAACACCACCGCCCCCGCGATCACCGGGACCGCGCGGGTCGGGGCCAAGCTGGCGGCCTCGCGCGGGAGCTGGACGCCGGTGCCCGACTCGTACACGTACCAGTGGAAGGCCGACGGGGTCGCCATCGAGGGGGCCACCGGGGCGAGCCTGGTCGTACCGGCGGCCGCGCTCGGCAAGAAGGTCACCGTCACCGTGCGGGCGCACAGCGCGAAGTACGGGAGCCGGTCGGCGACCTCCGCGGCCACGGCCGCCGTGGGCAAGGGCGTTGCGCCGAAGGCCACGACCGCACCGTCGGTCGGCGGCACAGCGAAGGTGGGCCGTGCGCTCACCGCCGCCCGCGGGACGTGGTCGCCCGTGCCGACCTCCTACCGCTACCAGTGGTACGCCGACGGCACGGCCATCGACGGCGCGACCGGCACCACCCTGGTGCTGCGCAGCGCGCAGCGCGGCAAGCGGATCACCGTCAAGGTGACCGCCCTCCGCACCGGGCACTACAGCGGGACGGCGGTCAGCGCGCCGACCGCCGCCGTCGTCGCCTGACGGACCGGGATCCGGGCCCGGGCCGGGATCCGGGCCCGCCGCCTCCGCGGCCGACGGTCAGGGAAGGCGGCGGAGCGCCGTCGTGGCCGCCACGGCCAGGCGGGGGTGGGACTGGGCCGCCGTGAGGGAGGGGCGGGCGCGGGGGTCGGCCAGGGCGCCGAGGCCCTCGACGCAGGCCAGGGCCACCCGCCAGTACGGGTCGTGCGGCGAGAGCAGCCGGTCCAGGGTGGCGATCAGGGCCGGCGCCGACTCGGGGGCCCGCAGCTCGGCGAGGAGCCGTACCGCGTGGGTGGCGTAGGCGGTGCGCAGCGGGTTGGTGGCCAGGGCCGCGGCGGCCCGGGCGGTGCGCGGGTCGCCCAGCCGGGCCAGGGCGTGCGCGGCGGAGGCGCAGCGCGGCGGGTCGCGGTGGTTGAGCAGCAGGACGAGCGACTCGAAGGCCCGCCGGTCTCCCGCGCAGCCCAGCCGGAACGCGGCGACCTCCCGGGCCCACAGGGGCTGCTCCAGCTCGGTCAGTACGGGGGCCAGGTCCTCCGGCGCCGCGGTCAGCAGCGGCTCGCACGCCGCCCCCGCCTCGGCCCGGATCCGCTCGGCGAAGCGACGCGCTTCCGCCGTTCCCGCATCCGCCCCGCCCGTTCCCGCACTCGCCCCACCCGTTCCCGTGCCCGCCCCGCCTGGTCCCGCGTCTGCCTCGGCCATGGGCAGCAGGGTAGGGGTGGCGCGGCGCAGATCACACCGGATCCGGCCGACCGCCCCACTGGCGCTCAAGCTACCGGCGAGTTAATCTCGCCTCAGCACCTCCGAACAGAGGTGCGCCGACTTGGATCGCGGCCTGGTGACGCAGCCGCCCCAAGTGTTCGGTCGGTTCGGCCGGTCCGGGGACTTCCGTGAAGCGCCCCCGCGACCGCCGGTCACACGGCAGGGCTCCGGGACAGGGTCCGCGCCGTTCGCACCACCTCACGGGCGGCACGTACGCCCGGACTTCTCTTCGAGCTCAGGCAGCAGCACCGCCCTGGCACGCCGCACCGCGCGTGCCGTGCGGCCGTTCCCCTCAGCCGGCCCCGCAACGCACCACAGCCGCACCGCCGCACGCCGCGTGCCCTCATCCACCCGCGTGCGCCGCGCCGCCCTTCCAGTCGTCACCTTCCACCTCACTGGAGTCCCGCGATGGACCGTCAGTCCACTCCGCCCAGTCAGTCCGCCTCCCCGAGTTCCGCGAACTCCCTGCAGACCGTGGCCGTCGTCGGCCTCGGCACCATGGGCACCGGCATCGCCGAGGTGCTCACCCGCGCCGGCCACGAGGTCATCGGCATCGACATCAGCGAGGCCGCCGCCCGTGGCGCCGTCGCCGCGCTGGAGGCCGCCACGGCCCGTTCGGTGGCCCGCGAGCGCATGACCGAGCAGGAGCGGACGGACGTCCTGGCCCGCTTCCGCACCTTCGGCGACCTCCAGGCCGCCGCCCACGCCGACCTGGTGATCGAGGTCGTGCCGGAGGACTACGCGCTCAAGCAGCAGGTGTTCGCCTCGCTGGACGCCATCGTCCGCCCGGACACGATCCTGGCCACCGGCACCAACGCCCTCTCCGTGACCCGGCTCGCCGCCGAGTCGCAGCACCCCGAGCGGGTCCTGGGCCTGCACTTCTTCAACCCCGCGCCGGCCATGAAGCTGGTCGAGGTGGTCTCCTCGGTCCTCACCGCCCCGCCGGCCGTCGAGGCGGTCACCGCGCTCGCCCGCGCGCTGGGCAAGGAGCCGGTGGCGGCCGGCGACCGCCCGGGCTTCGTGGCCGACGGCCTGCTCTTCGGCTACCTCAACCAGGCCGCCGCCATGTACGAGGCGAAGTACGCCTCCCGGGAGGACATCGACGCCGCGATGCGGCTGGGCTGCGGCCTGCCGATGGGCCCGCTCGCGCTGCTCGACCTGATCGGCGTGGACACCGCGCGCACCGTCCTGGAGGCCATGTACGCCGCGTCCGGCGACCGGCTGCACGCCCCGGCGCCGGTCCTGGGCCACCTGGCCGAGGCGGGCCTGACCGGCCGCAAGGCGGGCCGCGGGTTCTACACGTACGAGGCGCCGGGCAGCGCCGCCGTGGTCCGCGACGCCCAGACCCCGCTGGACGGGGCGCAGCTGGGCGAGGGCCGCCCGGTGTCCTCGGTCGGCGTGGCCGGCTCGGGCACCATGGCCTGCGGCATCGCGCAGGTCTTCGCGCAGGCCGGCTTCGACGTCGTGCTGGCCGCCCGCAGCCCGGAGAAGGCGGTGGCGGCGAAGGCCGCGATCGGCAAGTCCCTGTCCCGCATGGTCGACCGCGGCCGGATGACAGCGGAGGCCCGTGAGGAGATCCTGGCCCGGGTCACCGCGGCGGACTCCCTGGAGGACTTCGCCGGGGTCGACCTGGCCGTCGAGGCGGTGGCCGAGGACCTGGCGGTCAAGCAGAGCCTGTTCGAGCGACTGGACAAGATCTGCAAGCCGGGCGCGGTGCTGGCCACCACGACCTCCTCGCTGCCGGTCGTCGCCTGTGCGAAGGCCACGTCCCGCCCCCAGGACGTGATCGGCATGCACTTCTTCAACCCGGCGCCGGCGATGAAGCTGGTCGAGGTGGTCCGTACGGTCCTGACGGCCGACGACGTCCACGCCACGGTCCGCGAGGTGTGCGCGCGGATCCGCAAGCACCCGGTGGACTGCGGGGACCGTGCGGGCTTCATCGTGAACGCGCTGCTGTTCCCGTACCTGAACAACGCCATCAAGATGGTCGAGGAGCACTACGCCTCCCTCGACGAGATCGACGCCGCCATGAAGCTGGGCGGCGGCTACCCGATGGGTCCGTTCGAGCTGCTGGACGTGGTCGGCCTCGACGTCTCGCTGGCGATCGAGAAGGTGCTCCACAAGGAGTTCCGGGACCCGGGCCTGGCTCCCTCGCCGCTGCTGGAGCACCTGGTGGCGGCCGGGTGCCTGGGCCGCAAGACCGGCCGCGGCTTCCGTGAGTACGCCCGGAAGTAGCGGGCCGGACGCGTGGGGAGGTCTCCTCGGGCCCTCAGGGCGGGCCGTACCCTCCGGGAGCCCTCCCCCGCATCCACCCCCTCGGGCGCCCTCGGCTGCGCACATGCAGTACGTTCGCCTTATGTCCCAGCCCCCCAAGACCACACGGACCGCCCCGACCGATGCCCCGGAGAGCACGGCGGGGGCGCGCGCGGCCGCCCAGCGGCTGAAGATGCGCCGCGAGCTCGCCGCCGCGGCGATGGAGCTGTTCGCGTCCAAGGGGTACGAGGCCACCACGGTCGACGAGATCGCCGCGACCGCCGGGGTGGCCCGGCGGACCTTCTTCCGGCACTTCCGGTCCAAGGAAGAGGCGATCTTCCCCGACCACGACGACACGCTCACCCGGGCGGAGGCGGTGCTGGACGCCGCTCCCGCGCACGAGCACCCGCTCGACACGGTGTGCCGGGGGATCAAGGAGGTCATGAAGATGTACGCGGCCTCCCCCGCGGTCTCCGTGGAGCGCTACCGCCTGACCCGTGAGGTGCCGACCCTGCGCGAGCGGGAGATCGCCTCGGTGGCACGGTACGAGCGGCTGTTCACCCGGTACCTGCTGGCCCACTTCGACGAGACCGACCACCACGACGGCAACGACGACCCGCTGCTGGCCGAGGTGGCCGCGTCGGCGGTCGTGACGGCCCACAACCACGTGCTGCGGCGCTGGCTGCGGGCCGGGGGCCAGGGGGACGTGGAGGCGCAGCTGGACCACGCCTTCGGGATCGTACGGAAGACCTTCGGCACCGGCATCGGTGCCGGGCGCTCGCTCAACGGGGCGCCCGCCCCGGCCGCCGCGCCGGCCTCGGTCAGTGCGGAGGGCGAGGTGCTGGTGGCGGTGGCCCGTACCGACGCTCCGCTGGACGAGGTCATGCGGACGATCGAGGAAGCACTCAAGAACAAGTAGGACGGCAGGGGCGCCACCGGGCGCCCGATGCCCCCGACGCGCCTGATGTGACGGCCGTCTCCCGGTACCCGGGAGGCGGCCGTTCCTGTTGTCCGGGTTGCCCCTACTCGCGGGTAACTCTGATCGATCATCGCTCATCTGCGCAGGTCAATCGGCAATTGAGAGAAATTTTTGGCACGCAGTGCCTTGCCGAGTGACACGGGGTGCCATACGTTGAAGTCAGTCCGGACGTCCCCGCGGCCCGTGCCACCACTCGCACGGAACGCGCCCCGGACCGCCTGCGTCACCAGGCCGCACGCGCCCACCACAGCGCCTCACGCACCACAGCACCGCCGAACCGACGGCACACCTCCAACGGACCACCCTCAGCGTTCCCTCGACGCACCCTCGCCGGAGGCACCACCGTGAAGCACATCCTGGACGCGATTCAGTCGCAGGCCGCCACGGCCGAAGACTTCGCGGCCCTGCCGCTCCCCGACTCGTACCGCGCGATCACCGTGCACAAGGACGAGACGGAGATGTTCGAAGGGCTCACCACCCGCGAGAAGGACCCGCGCAAGTCCCTCCACCTCGACCAGGTCCCGGTGCCCGAACTCGGCCCGGGCGAGGCCCTGGTGGCCGTCATGGCCTCCTCGGTCAACTACAACTCGGTCTGGACCTCGATCTTCGAGCCGCTCTCGACCTTCGGCTTCCTGGAGCGCTACGGCCGCGTCAGCGAGCTCACCAAGCGCCACGACCTGCCGTACCACATCATCGGCTCCGACCTGGCCGGCGTCGTCCTGCGCACCGGCCCGGGCGTCAACGCCTGGAAGCCGGGCGACGAGGTCGTCGCGCACTGCCTCTCCGTCGAGCTGGAGTCCTCGGACGGCCACAACGACACGATGCTCGACCCCGAGCAGCGCATCTGGGGCTTCGAGACCAACTTCGGCGGCCTCGCCGAGATCGCCCTGGTCAAGTCCAACCAGCTGATGCCCAAGCCCGCCCACCTCAGCTGGGAGGAGGCGGCGAGCCCGGGCCTGGTCAACTCCACCGCGTACCGCCAGCTGGTCTCCCGCAACGGCGCCGGGATGAAGCAGGGCGACAACGTCCTGATCTGGGGCGCCAGCGGCGGCCTCGGCTCGTACGCCACCCAGTTCGCCCTGGCCGGCGGCGCCAACCCGATCTGCGTCGTCTCCTCCCCGGAGAAGGCCGAGATCTGCCACAAGATGGGCGCCGAGGCGGTCATCGACCGCAACGCCGAGGGCTACAGGTTCTGGAAGGACGAGGAGACCCAGGACCCGCGCGAGTGGAAGCGTTTCGGGTCCAAGATCCGCGAGCTGACCGGCGGCGAGGACATCGACATCGTCTTCGAGCACCCGGGCCGCGAGACCTTCGGCGCCTCGGTCTACGTCACCCGCAAGGGCGGCACGATCACCACCTGCGCCTCCACCTCCGGCTACATGCACCAGTACGACAACCGCTACCTGTGGATGTCCCTGAAGCGCATCATCGGCTCGCACTTCGCGAACTACCGCGAGGCCTGGGAGGCCAACCGCCTCATCGCCAAGGGCAAGATCCACCCCACCCTCTCGAAGGTCTACTCCCTGGAGGAGACCGGCCAGGCGGCCCACGACGTCCACCGCAACGCCCACCAGGGCAAGGTCGGCGTCCTCTGCCTCGCCCCCGAGGAGGGCCTGGGCGTGCGCAACCACGAGCTGCGCGCCAAGCACCTCGACGCCATCAACCTGTTCCGTGACGCGCCAGCGGAGCGGACGAATTCGACCAGCCGCAACGTCTGAGACGCCCAAAGGCCAAAGGGACAGCCTGAGATGACAGAGCGCCAGAAGGACCGTCCGTGGCTCATGCGGACGTACGCCGGCCACTCCACGGCCGAGGCGTCCAACGAGCTGTACCGCCGCAACCTCGCCAAGGGGCAGACCGGCCTGTCGGTCGCGTTCGACCTGCCCACCCAGACCGGGTACGACCCCGACCACATCCTCGCCCGCGGCGAGGTCGGCCGGGTCGGCGTGCCGGTCTCCCACCTGGGCGACATGCGCCGGCTGTTCCAGGACATCCCCCTGGAACAGATGAACACCTCGATGACGATCAACGCCACGGCCATGTGGCTGCTGGCGCTCTACCAGGTGGTGGCCGAGGAGCAGGGCGCGGACATCACCCAGCTCCAGGGCACCACCCAGAACGACATCGTCAAGGAGTACCTCTCCCGCGGGACGCACGTCTTCCCGCCCGGGCCGAGCCTCCGCCTGACGACGGACATGATCGCGTACACGGTCAACAACATCCCGAAGTGGAACCCGATCAACATCTGCAGCTACCACCTGCAGGAGGCGGGGGCCACTCCGGTCCAGGAGATCTCGTACGCGATGTGCACGGCCATCGCCGTGCTCGACTCGGTGCGCGACTCGGGCCAGGTGCCCGAGGAGCGCTTCGGCGAGGTGGTCGCCCGCATCTCGTTCTTCGTGAACGCGGGCGTCCGCTTCATCGAGGAGATGTGCAAGATGCGCGCCTTCGGCCGCATCTGGGACCAGATCACCCGCGAGCGGTACGGCATCGAGAACGCCAAGCAGCGCCGGTTCCGGTACGGCGTCCAGGTCAACTCCCTGGGCCTGACCGAGGCGCAGCCGGAGAACAACGTCCAGCGCATCGTCCTGGAGATGCTGGCCGTCACCCTCTCCAAGGACGCCCGCGCCCGCGCGGTCCAGCTGCCGGCCTGGAACGAGGCGCTGGGCCTGCCGCGCCCCTGGGACCAGCAGTGGTCCCTGCGCATCCAGCAGGTCCTGGCCCACGAGAGCGACCTGCTGGAGTACGAGGACATCTTCGCCGGCTCGCACGTCATCGAGGCCAAGGTCGAGGCCCTGGTCGCGGAGTGCCTGGCCGAGATCGACCGGATCCAGGAGATGGGCGGCGCCATGGCCGCCGTCGAGTCCGGCTACCTGAAGTCCCAGCTGGTCTCCTCGCACGCCGAGCGGCGGGCCCGGATCGAGGCCGGCCAGGAGAAGATCGTCGGCGTCAACATCTTCGAGACCACCGAGCCCAACCCGCTCACCGCCGACCTGGACACCGCGATCATGACGGTGGACGGCAAGGTCGAGGCCAGGGTGCGCGCGGACATCGGCCGCTGGAAGGCCGAGCGCCAGGAGTCCACCGACCGCCAGGGCGGCGGCGACCCCTTCGTCTTCCCGACCACCCAGCAGGCGCTGGAGCGTCTGAAGGAGGCGGCGGCCGGTGACGAGAACCTGATGGAGGCCACCCTGGAGTGCGCCCGCGCGGGCGTCACCACCGGCGAGTGGGCCGAGGCGCTGCGCGAGGTCTTCGGCGAGTTCCGCGCCCCCACCGGCGTCTCCTCGGCCCCCGTGGCGGTCACCGCCGAGCCCGGCACCCCGCTCGCCGAGGTCCGGGAGAAGGTGGCCCGTACCGCGGAGGAGCTGGGCTGCGGCCGGCTGCGCCTGCTGGTGGGCAAGCCCGGCCTCGACGGCCACTCCAACGGCGCCGAGCAGATCGCCGTCCGCGCCCGCGACGCCGGGTTTGAGGTGGTCTACCAGGGCATCCGGCTGACGCCGGAGCAGATCGTCAGTGCCGCCCTGGCCGAGGACGTGCACTGCGTGGGACTGTCGATCCTGTCCGGCTCGCACGGCGAGCTGGTCCCCGACGTGCTCGCCCGGCTGCGCACGGCGGGGGCGCCCGACATCCCCGTCATCGTCGGCGGCATCATTCCGAATGCCGACGCGGACGAACTGCGCGCGGCCGGTGTGGCCGCCGTCTTCACCCCGAAGGACTTCGGTATCACGGAGATCATCGGCCGTATCGTCGACGAGATCCGCACAGCGAACAAGCTCAGCCCCCTCGAAATCTCGGAGGTCCCCGCATGACCACGCCTCTCTCCCCCGTGAACCGGCTGCGTCCGCGCCGTTCCTGCCTCGCGGTGCCGGGCTCCAACCCCCGGTTCCTGGAGAAGGCCCAGGGACTGCCGGCCGACCAGGTCTTCCTCGACCTTGAGGACGCCTGCGCGCCGCTCGCCAAGGAGGGCGCCCGCCACACCATCGTGGACGCGCTGAACAACGGCGACTGGTCGGGCAAGACCCGGGTCGTGCGGGTCAACGACTGGACCACCCACTGGACGTACCGCGACGTGATCACGGTCGTCGAGGGCGCGGGCCAGAACCTCGACTGCATCATGCTGCCGAAGGTCCAGGACGCCCAGCAGGTCGTGGCGCTGGACCTGCTGCTCACGCAGATCGAGAAGACCATGGGCTTCGAGGTCGGCAAGATCGGCATCGAGGCGCAGATCGAGAACGCCAAGGGCCTGGTGAACGTCGACGAGATCGCCGCCGCCTCCCCGCGTCTGGAGACGATCATCTTCGGCCCGGCCGACTTCATGGCCTCGATCAACATGAAGTCGCTGGTCGTGGGCATGCAGCCGCCCGGCTACCCGGCGGACGCGTACCACTACATCCTGATGCGCATCCTGATGGCGGCCCGTACGCACAACCTCCAGGCCATCGACGGCCCCTTCCTCCAGATCCGCGACGTGGACGCGTACCGCGAGGTCGCCGGCCGCGCCGCCGCCCTCGGCTTCGACGGCAAGTGGGTCCTGCACCCCGGCCAGGTCGAGGCGGCCAACGAGGTCTTCTCCCCCTCCCAGGAGGACTACGACCACGCCGAGCTGATCCTCGACGCGTACGACTGGTGCACCTCCGAGGCGGGCGGCAAGAAGGGCTCCGCGATGCTCGGCGACGAGATGATCGACGAGGCCAGCCGCAAGATGGCCCTGGTCATCGCGGGCAAGGGCCGCGCCGCCGGCATGACGCGCACCACCAAGTTCGAGATCCCGGAGGCCTGAGGATGCAGTTCGGACGCACCTACGAGGAGTTCGAGGTCGGGGCGGTCTACAAGCACTGGCCCGGGAAGACGGTCACGGAGTACGACGACCACCTCTTCTGTCTGCTCACCATGAACCACCACCCGCTCCACATGGACGTGAACTACGCGGAGAACACCACCGACTTCGGCAAGAACGTGGTGGTGGGCAACTACATCTACTCGCTGCTCCTCGGCATGTCCGTGCCGGACGTCTCCGGCAAGGCCATCGCCAACCTGGAGATCGAGTCGCTGCGGCACGTGGCGCCGACCTTCCACGGCGACACGATCTACGGCGAGACCACGGTCCTGGACAAGACCCCGTCGAAGTCGAAGAACGACCGCGGGATCGTCTACGTCGAGACCAAGGGCTACAAGCAGGACGGCACCCTCGTCTGCGTCTTCCGGCGCAAGGTGATGGTCCCGACCGAGACGTACATCAAGGAGCGCGGCGGCGAGCAGCCCGGCCGGCCCCAGCTGAAGGAACAGGGGAAGTAGCCATGGCACGACTCGCCCAGACCGCCGGGCTGACCGACGTCCAGCAGGAGATCCTCAAGACCGTCCGCGAGTTCGTGGACAAGGAGATCATCCCGGTCGCGACCGAGCTGGAGCACCGCGACGAGTACCCCCAGCAGATCGTCGACGGGCTCAAGGAGCTCGGCCTCTTCGGTCTCATGATCCCCGAGGAGTACGGCGGTCTCGGTGAGTCGCTGCTCACCTACGCGCTGTGCGTCGAGGAGATAGCCCGCGGCTGGATGTCCGTCTCGGGCATCATCAACACCCACTTCATCGTGGCGTACATGCTGAAGCAGCACGGCACCCAGGAGCAGAAGGACCACTTCCTGCCCCGCATGGCGCTGGGCGAGGTCCGCGGCGCCTTCTCGATGTCGGAGCCGGGCCTGGGCTCGGACGTGTCGGCGATCACGTCGAAGGCGGTCAAGGACGGCGACGAGTACGTCCTGAACGGCCAGAAGATGTGGCTGACGAACGGCGGCTCGTCCACTCTGGTCGCCGTCCTCGTCCGAAGTGACGAAGGACACCCCGAGGGCACCGCGCCCCACAAGTCGATGACCACCTTCCTCGTGGAGAAGGAGGCCGGCTTCGGTGAGGTCCGTCCCGGCCTGACCATCCCGGGCAAGATCGACAAGATGGGTTACAAGGGCGTCGACACGACCGAACTCATCATGGACGGACTGCGCATTCCGGCCAATCGGGTCCTTGGCGGCACCACCGGCCGAGGGTTTTACCAAATGATGGACGGAGTCGAGGTCGGTCGTGTGAACGTGGCCGCCCGTGGCTGCGGTGTCGCGCAGCGTGCCTTCGAGCTGGGTGTCGGGTATGCCCAGCAGCGTCACACTTTCGGCAAGCCGATCGCCCAGCACCAGGCCATTCAGTTCAAGCTGGCCGAGATGGCTACCAAGGTCGAGGCCGCTCATGCCATGATGGTGAACGCAGCACGCAAAAAGGACTCCGGGGAACGAAACGACCTCGAAGCAGGGATGGCGAAGTACCTCGCCTCCGAATACTGCAAGGAAGTCGTGGAGGACGCCTTCCGCATCCACGGCGGCTACGGGTTCTCGAAGGAGTACGAGATCGAGCGCCTCTACCGGGAGGCCCCGATGCTGCTGATCGGTGAAGGAACCGCCGAGATCCAGAAAATGATCATCGGGCGACGCCTGCTCGAGGAGTACAAGCTCCAGGGCTGAAAGTCCCTTTTGTAGCGGAAGGTCCGCGAAAAGGGTCACACCCTGTCACTGGCTTCCGGCCATCGACTCGGCTTCTGGCTTGCCCAGTTGTTGCGCGCAACCGATAGCATTCCAGTAAAGCCGCCGTCCCGTCCCCCCGTTTGCGGCGCGGCAATCACCCGCTACGAAGGTCATCCATGCCCCACAGCCAAACCTCTGCACCTCGCGACAGCCGACTCGGCGTACGCCTCGCGCGCGGAGCATCGCCGTGGCTTCTGCCGACCGTTGCCACCGCGGCACTCAGCCTCACCCGGGCCCGCAAGTCCGGACGCTGGGCCGCGGTGGCCGTGCCCACCACCGCTCTCGCGGCGGGCATGCTGTGGTTCTTCCGCGACCCCGAGCGCGAGATCGCGCCGGGCCGCGTGATCTCGCCCGCCGACGGTGTGGTGCAGAGCATCATGCCGTGGAAGGACGGCCGGACCCGGGTCGCGATCTTCATGAGCCCGCTGAACGTCCACGTCAACCGCGCGCCCCTCGCGGGCACGGTGACGTCGGTCGAGCACGTCCCCGGCGGATTCGTCCCGGCGTTCAACAAGGAGAGCGAGAACAACGAGCGCGTTGTCTGGCACTTCGACACCGAGCTCGGCGACATCGAGATGGTGCAGATCGCGGGAGCGGTCGCGCGCCGCATCGTCCCGTACATCCCGCAGGGCACCAAGGTGGAGCAGGGCGAGCGCATCGGCCTGATCCGCTTCGGCTCCCGTGTCGACATCTACCTCCCCGAGGGCGTCGAGGTCGGGGTCGAGGTCGGCCAGGCCACCACGGCAGGGGTGACTCGAATTGACCGTGACTGATCACGAGACCCCGGCCGGCTGGGTTCCCGAGGCCGAGGAAGAGGACAGCGAGGAGATGCCCCTCTCGCTGCGTCTGTCGATAGCGGACACCCTCACCCTCGGCAACGCGACCTGCGGCTTCATGGCGGTGTACTTCACCACCACGGGCATCCTGATCCCGCACCTGACCGGCAGCGACGAGTCCGGCATGGCCCGTCACAGCGCCGCCACCGCGGTGATACTGATGCTGCTGGCCGCGATCTTCGACCTGTGTGACGGGCTGGTGGCGCGCAAGCTCCGCAGCTCTCCCATGGGCGCGGAGCTGGACAACCTGTCGGACCTGATCAGCTTCGGCCTGGCCCCCGCCTACTTCGTGCTCGTCTACGGCATGGTCGCCGACGACGCGCACCAGCGGGTGTCGGCCCTCGCCGCGATCGTGGTGCTCCTCGCCGTGGTCCTCAGGCTGGCCAGATTCAGCTGCGTGACCATGAAGGACGGCATGTTCCAGGGCATGCCGAGCCCCTTCGGCGCGCTCACGGTGGTCTCCATCGTGCTGCTGGAGCTGCCGTTCGTCCCGACGCTCCTCGCGATCATCGGGGTGGCCTGGCTGATGGTGAGCCGGGTCGAGTACCCCAAGCCGCGGGGTGTCCTCGCGGTGGCGATGCTCAGCTGGATCGTCGGCGCGATGGGCATGCTGGCGGCCTGGGCGTTCGACGCCCCGGGCGGCCAGATGCTGCTCCAGACCGGCTGCGCGCTGCAGATCGTGATGGCGGCGACCATCCCGCTGTTCGCCACCACCCGCCGGGTGAACACCTTCCGCCACAACCGCCGCGAGGCGCGCGCCGGCGCGGGTGCGGCGGAGCCGGTGAAGGTGCCGCAGCCGTAGCGCTGCGCTCGCATGCAGGACCGGGAAGGGCCCGGACGCCGCTCAGGCGTCCGGGCCCTTCGCCGTGTGGGGGCGCCGCCCCCGGCTTTCGCCTCGGGGCCCTCCGCCGTGGGGCCGCCCGCCCCGGGGCCAGCGGCGGCCGCGCTTGTGCCGGGCACGGCCGTACGCGTAGCCCGCGGCCGCGAGGACGGACAGGGCGCACCACACGGCCACGCCGACGCCGACCCAGGCCCAGGCATTCATGTGCGGCTCCCGTGAACGCGGTGTGAGGACACGCGGAAGTACCTACCCGGTGGCCCGTTCGGGGTGCCGTTGACGCGCCTCGCACCCGCGAGCACACGACGGTCTTCCACGAGGAGCCTCGCACACCGCGGCGACCCCCTGTGACTGTTCCCAAACCATCCGTCACATCGGGTGACGGCCTCAGCGGTCGGTGACGAGTGCCTCCGAGTAGGTGGTCCGCAACAGCTCCCGCAGTTCCTCCACACTGTTCGGTTTGCCGGCGGGATCGGGGTACGGGGCATCGGCCAGCAAAGCGGGCAGCACGCCTCCCGCCTCCGCCCGGGCCAGGAGCTCGTCGGCCACGCGCCCGCCCTCCCGGATGTCGTAGAGCGCATAGAGCAGCCGAAGCTGCGGCCACGAGGGGGTGGTCGCCACGATCCGGTCCGCCAAGTCCGTCCGCTGGGACGGCAACAGCACGCCGAAGGCCCGTGCGAACACGGTGACGGCACCCACCTCGGTTCCGGCCTGGTGGACGAGCGCCCCCAGAACCGCGTCCGCCAGGGCTTCGTGTCCCTGGCCGGCCAGCCGCCGGGCGATACCGAACAGCCTGCGCGGCTGGAAGTCACGGCGGGCGGCCTCGCGGACGGCCGAGGCGATCGCCGACGAGTCGTCGATCAGGCCCAGCAGGTCGGCCAGGTCGAGGCCCTTCGCCGCCCGCACGGCCTCGGCGAGCAGCGCGCGGCCCCGATCGCCTTCCCCGCCCGTGCTCCACGCCTCGTACAAGGTGGCCAGATCCTGCGGTGTCCTGGTCCTCACGACCTGCGCCAGCAACTCGCGGTCCAGCGCGGCCTCGCGCCCCAGCGTGTGCAGTCGCCCTCCCAGCTCCGCGATGAAGTCCACGCACCGGTAGTCGCAGACGAGGCCCACCAGCCACTCCGCGCGGTGGAGTGCGCCGTAGTCGACGAGCCACCGCAGGATCCGGAACACCTCGGCCGCGGACCGGTCCCAGGCGGCCGCCTCCAGCGCCCGCGTCACCTCACGCGGCTCATCGGCCACCAGGTGGCCGGACAGGCGGTCCAGGAAGGCCTCCACCGGGAGGGCCTGTTCCGGGTCCGCCGGGCCGTGCGCCGCGCGGAGGGCTCCGAGCTCCTCCTCCAGTTCCAGTACCCGGTCCTCAAGGGCCCGGCAGCGGGCCTCCGCGTCCGTCCTCAGGGCGGTCACGTCGGCCAGGTCGGCCCTGACCTGGGCGAGTTCCGCCTGCAGGGCCTCGCGGGTACCGCGGTCCTGCGCAGCCGTGGCGCGCAGCTCCAGCTCACGGTGGCGGGACGCGGCCTGGTCCCGCGCCCAGTCGGTGCGCTGCTGCTCCAGTTCGGCGCTCGCCGCCGCCAGTTCGGCCTCCAGCCGGTCCATGCGGTCGTGCAGGGCGTCCTGCTCGCGGCCCAGCCGCGCGATGGTGCGGCGGGCGCGCGCGGCCTCCTGGCGCACCACCTCCAGCTCGTACTCGGCCGGGTCCGTGGCACGTACGGCGGCCAGCCGCTGCTCCCGGACCCGGGCCCTGGCGGCTTCCTGGAGCGGGGTGCCGAGCTTGGTCTCCACCTCGCGGATCAGGCACTCGACGAAGTCCTCGGTGGCCACGCGACGGCCGCCCAGGCAGCGGGAGACGATCGAGTGGTGCAGCGAGACGCGGACCGCGTAGGCGCGCTGAGAGACACCGAGCGTGTTGAAGAGCCGTGTCAACGTGTTGCCGAGCTCCGCAACCTCTGGGACCTCACCCCGTTCCACCTCGGACGAACCGCCTGCTGGCCGCGTCAGGTCCGGCACGGTCTCCCCTCCCCCCGAGCGGTGCACCGGATCGGCAACGGTGCGGGCTGTCGCAACGTAACCGGCCTTCCCCACCCTGGGGTCGTCAATCAGCCGCAGTCGGAAGGAACGTGACACATGGCCGGTGTGTGGATGTCCGTGGCGGCCGGAGGCCGCTGGGCGGGCCGGGTGCTCGTGGTGGCCCTCGCCCTCGTGCCCGTCGTGATCGTGACGCTGGCGTCCGTGCCCGCGCTGGCGGTGCTGCCGTTCTCGCGGCGGCGCGCCGCGCAGGCCGCCGGCATCGTGCGGCAGCTCGGGGGGTGGACGCGGTCGCTGCTGCTGGGCAGCAGGGAGCGGTAGGCCCGGGACGTGCGAGGGGCCCCGTACCGGATCCGGATCCGGTACGGGGCCCTCGCTCGTACGGGTGTCTAGAGGACGTCGGCCGCGATGTTCGACGCGACCTGCTCCAGCAGCGGGCCCGCGTTCGCGATGCACTTCGCCGTGTCCGGCTCGACCTCGGTCAGCGGGTACGCGCGGCGGATGCCGGCGGCCTGGAGGGCCTCCTGGGTGAGCAGCAGCCGGCCGCAGACCGCGACGACCTCCTTGCCGGCGGCGCGGGCCGCGGCGGCGACGCCGGCGGGGGCCTTGCCGTGCAGGGTCTGCTCGTCGAGGGAGCCCTCGCCGGTGATGACCAGGGTGGCCCGCTCCAGGGCCGGGGCGAAGCCCAGCACCTCCAGCATCAGCTCGATGCCGGGCCGGAAGCTCGCGCCGAGCAGCAGCGCGCCGTAGCCGATGCCGCCGGCACCGCCCGCGCCCGGGGAGGCGGCCAGCTCGGTGGCCTTCGGGCCGATCGCCTTCTCCAGCACCTGCGCGTAGTGGCCGAGGGCCGCGTCGAGCGTCGCCACGTCCGCCGGCGAGGCGCCCTTCTGCGGGCCGTACACGGCGGCGCAGCCCTTGGGGCCGGTCAGTGGGTTGTCCACGTCGCTCGCGAGGACGAAGTCCACGTCCGCGAAGCGCGGGTCGACGCCCGACAGGTCGGCCGAGGCGAGGTCCGCGAGGGCGCCGCCGCCGGGGCCGACCGGGTTGCCGTCCGCGTCGAGGAAGACGGCGCCCAGGGCGGCGAGCATGCCCGCGCCGCCGTCGGTGGTGGCGCTGCCGCCGACCCCGAAGACGATGGTGCGGGCGCCCGCGTCGAGGGCGGCTCTGAGCACCTCGCCGGAGCCGTAGGTGGTGGCGGTGAGCGGGGCGAAGACGCCCTTGGGGAGCAGCTGGAGGCCCGAGGCCTCGGCCATCTCGACCACCGCGGTGCCCTCGCGCAGGGCGAAGGCGGCCGTGACCTGCTCGCCGAGGGGGCCGGTGACCCGTACCTCCCGGCGCTCGAAACCGGCCGCCACCGCGGCCGCGACCGTGCCGTCGCCGCCGTCCGCGACGGGGAGGGTCTCGACCTCCACGCCGGGTACGGCCTTGCGGAGGCCCGCCGTCACCCGCTCCGCGACCTGCACGGCCGTGAGCGAGCCCTTGAATTTGTCCGCGGCGATGAGCACGCGCGCGGCCTCAGTTACTGCCCCGTCCGTCACCTTGCTTATCCCTTGCTATCGAACGTGCAGTCGCGCCACCCCGAGGGTATCCGGAGGATCCTCCTATGCCCATGGGTGGCCTGGGCCACACACGGCGCGCCACGCCAGAAAAGGGTGATATTCACCCCCATAGTGGGGCCGCATGAGCACGGATTCACTGGAACAGGCACCTCCGGACAAGCCGCCCGGGGACCCTGGAGGGGACTCCCCCGACCGTACCGTCGTGACGGTGGGGGTGATCGCGGTGCTGGTGGTGGTCGCCTGGGCCGCGCTGGCCAAGGGGTCCTTCGACAGCGCGTCGGGCACGGCGCTGAACTGGGTGCTCTCCAATTTCGCCTGGCTGTTCGTGATCGCAGCGGACGTCTTCCTCGTGATGTGCGTGGTGCTGGCGGTCAGCCGGTTCGGCCGGGTACGGCTCGGCACGGACGACGCCGAGCCGGAGTTCGGCAACCTCGCCTGGATCGCGATGATGTTCAGCGCCGGCATGGGCATCGGCCTGATGTTCTACGGCGTGGGCGAGCCGCTCACGCACTACCTCGCCCCGCCGCCGGCCTCCGGCGCGGCCCCGCGCACCGGCGCGGCGGCCCTGGCCTCCCTGGAGTACTCGTTCTTCCACTGGACGCTCACCCCCTGGGCGATCTACGGCATCGCGGGCCTCGCGCTGGCGTACGCGACCTTCCGCAAGGGCCGGGGCAACCGGCTCAGCTCCGCGTTCGTGCCGCTGCTGGGCGAGCGCCGGGCGAACGGCGCGCCCGGCAAGGCCGTCGACCTGCTCGCGGTCTTCGCCACCGTCTTCGGCACCGCGACGAGCCTGGGCCTGGGCGCCCTCCAGGTGGCCGAGGGGCTGAACATCACCACCGGGGTCGAGGACTCCACCGGCCTCGAACTGGTCATCATCGTGTCGCTGTCGGCCGCCTTCGTGCTGTCGGCCTTCTCCGGCCTGCACAAGGGCGTGAAGTGGCTGAGCACCATCAACATCGTGCTGGCCGCCGCGCTGATGCTGTTCGTGTTCCTGCTCGGGCCGACGGTGTACGTCCTGGACGTGATCCCGGCGAGCGTCGGCGGCTACCTGCACGAGCTGCTGCCGATGGCCACCCGGACCGGGGCCTTCACCGACAGCGAGTGGCTGGGCGCGTGGACGATCTTCTACTGGGCGTGGTGGCTGTCGTGGGCGCCGTTCGTCGGCACCTTCATCGCCCGCATCTCCAAGGGCCGGACCATCAGGGAGTTCCTGGTGGGCGTGCTGCTGGTGCCCAGCGGGGCCACCGTGATCTGGTTCTGCGTGATGGGCGGCACCGCGATCCGGCTGGACTCGACGGGTGCCGCCGACCTGGGGGCCAAGGTGAAGGACGGGGCGGAGGCCTCGCTGTTCGCGATGCTGGACGCGCTGCCGCTCGGCACGCTGACCTCGTGGGTGGCGATGCTCCTGGTCATGACGTACTTCGTGACCAGCGCGGACTCGGCCTCGCTGGTGATGGGCTCGCTGACCAGCCGGGGTTCGCTGCACCCGCCCACCTGGCTGGTGGTGACCTGGGGCGTGCTGATGGCCGCGGTCGCGGCGGTGCTGCTGGTCGCGGGCGGGCTGAAGTCCCTCCAGACGGCCACGATCCTGGTGGCGCTGCCGTTCGTGGTCGTGATGCTGCTGCTGTGCTGGGCGCTGCTGAAGGAGCTGCGGGCGGACCCGGGCGCCGGACCGGCCAGGCACCACGCGCTGCACGGGCTGCGGGACGCGGTACGGGCCATGGTGGGCGACGCGATCACCGAGCAGGGCCAGGTCCGGCACCCCCGGCTGCGGCGGGTGGCCGAGTCGCGCCGGGACCGGGAGGAGTAGCGGCTTCCGGGCCGCCGCCGGGCGGGGGGAAGTGCCGGGGCGCCGTCGGGCGGGGGAAGTGCCGGGGCGCCGTCGGGCGGAGAAGCGCCGGGGCGCGGCCGTCCGTACGGGGTATACATCCCTTTGTGAGCGAGCTCGCGGACCGGATCCACGGCGGCTGGCTCGGCCGGATCGCGGGCAACATGCTGGGCAAACCGGTCGAGCGCGGGGACCACTGGACGCGCGACCGGATCGACCGCTACCTGCGGCGGGCCGGCGCGCTCCCCCTGGAGGACTACCTCCCGCCCCCGTCCGCGCTCACCCCTCCGGGGGAGCCGGGCGAGTTCGAGCTGCGCCCGGAATGGGGGGCGTGCGTACGCGGCGCGGTCCACGGCAGCTGCCGGGACGACGACGTGGACTACGCGCTGCTGGTCCTCGGGCTGCTGGAGCGGCACGGCATGGAGTTCACGACCGAGCAGGTCGGGGAGCGGTGGCTGCTGAGCCTGCCGTACCTGGCGACCTTCACGGCGGAGCGGGTGGCGTACCGCAACCTCGCCAATGGGCTGCGCCCGCCGCTCACCGCCACGTACGACAACCCGTACCAGGAGTGGATCGGCGCCCTGATCAGGGCGGACGTGTACGGCTGGAGCTCGCCCGGAGATCCCCGGCGGGCCGCGTCGCTGGCCCGCCGGGACGCGGTGCTGTCGCACACCGGGAACGGCGTGTACGGGGCGATGTGGGCGGCGGCGGTGATCTCGGCGGCCTTCACGGCGGACGGGCCGCGCGAGGCGGTCGAGGCGGGGCTGGCCCGCATCCCTGCGAGCAGCCGGCTGGCACGTACCGTGCGGCGGGTGGTCGCACTCCACGAGGCCGGGGTGGAGTGGGCGGACACGCTGACCGAGCTGGAGGCGGAGACCGGCGGGCTCGGCTGGATCCACACGGTGCCGAACGCCGCGGTACTGACCGCCGGGCTGCTCTACGGGGACGGGGACTTCACCCGTACCGTCGCGCTGACCGTGCGCGGCGGCCTGGACACCGACTCGAACGGCGCGACGGCGGGCTCGGTCGCCGGGGTGCTGTGCGGGGCGGCGGCCATCCCCGAGCAGTGGACCGTGCCGCTGGAGGACACCGTCCGCAGCGCCGTCCAGGGGTTCGACGGGGCCTCGATCCGCGAGCTGGCGGAGCGGACGGTGCGGCTGGCGGAGGGCGGGGGCTGACCCCGGCGGGGGCTGACCCCGGCGGCAGCTGGTCCCGGATCCCGGCGACCGGGCGGCGACCGGCGGAAAGCGGCGGAGAGCGGCTGGCGACCGGGCGGAGAGCAGGCCCTGACCGGCCGGGTCGGCCGCTCACGACCGGTGCGGCTGGTGCGGCCGGTCACGGCTGATGCGGCAGTCACGGCCGGTGCGGCCGGTCACGGCTGATGCGGCAGTCACGGCCGGTGCGGCCGGTCACAGCTGGTGCGGCCGGTGCGGCCTCAGGCGCCCAGGCCGTGGCGGGCAGCCCAGGCCCCGATGGCCGCCGCGATCTCCTCCGGTCGGTCCTCGGGGGCCTGGTGCGAGGCGGCGCCGCAGGGCACGATCTCCAGTGCGGCGACGTTCTCCCGGCACCAGTCGGTCAGCTCGGGGCCGATCATGAGGGCCTTGGAGCCGTCGAAGGTCAGCAGCAGCTTCGGCACCTCGGTGCTGGCCGCGAGCCACTTGTCGTACGCCTCGACACGGGCGATCACGTCCGCCGGCTCGCCGCCCACGGGCATCGAGCGCGGCCACTGGAGCAGGGGGCGGCGGCTCTCGGGGGTCGGGTAGGGGGCGCGGTAGACGTCCCAGTCCTCCTCGGCCAGGCCGGTGAGGACGGTCTGGGCGAAGGAGTCGAGGAAGACGTTGCGGTGGAGGACCAGTTCCTCCCCCTCCCCCGGCCGCTTGAAGGCCTGGAAGCGCTCACGGGCCGCGGCCGGGTACTCGTCCCAGGTCATCGGCCGGAGGATCGTCTCCATGAACGCGACGCCCCGGACCCGCCCGGGGTGGCGGGCGGCGAAGTCGAAGGCGAGCGCACCGCCCCAGTCGAGCCCGACCAGGACGACGTCGGTCAGCCCGAGGGCGTCGAACCAGGCGTCGAGGTACCGGGAGTGGTCGTCGAAGGTGTACCCGATGCCGGGCTTGCCGGAGCGGCCCATGCCGATCAGGTCGGGGGCGAGGAGGCGGCCGTGGCCGGCGAGGCCGGGCAGGACGTTGCGCCAGACGTGCGAGGAGGTGGGGTTGCCGTGCAGGAAGACGAACGGGACTCCGGTCCCGCGGTCCTCGTAGTGGAGGGTCGAGTCGAGCACCTGGATCTCGGGCATGACGGCCGTCCTTCACGGGTCGGTCCCGCATTGTCGGTAGGGCGACTAACGTTCGTCGCACTAATGAAAGTAGATGGTTAGTGGCACTAACGCAAGGGCTAGGATGGCGCGCATGACCGGCACCAGCGAGACCCCCGCCCGGCTGCGGGCCCTGCCCAGCAGGCTGCTCTCCCTCACCACCGGCCACGCCGACCGCCTGGTGGGCGAGGCCCTGGCCGGCGAGGACGCCCGCAAGTGGCACTACGCCGTCCTCGCCGCGCTCGCCGAGGGCGGCCCGGCAAGCCAGGCGGAACTGAGCCGCCGCACCCGTGTGTACCGCAGCGACCTGGTCTCGGTGATCAACGAGCTGAGCGCGCGGGGACTGGTGGAGCGCACCCCCGACGCCGCCGACCGCCGGCGCAACGTCATCAGCGTCACGGCCGCGGGCGCCGAGCGGCTGCGGCGCCTCGACACCCTGCTGGCCGCGGCCCAGGACGAGCTGCTGGCCCCGCTCGCGCCGGCGGAGCGCACCGAACTCGTGCGGCTGCTCACGGTCCTGGCGGACCATCACGGGCAGGGGGACATGCCGTAGGGGCATGCGGAGGCACGGACGTGCGGACGTTCAGACGTGCAGTGGAACGGACGCGCGGAGGGCGGGACGGCGTACGGGCAGACCCTAGGCTGTCGCCCGTGACCACGACTGACTACGCCACCTACATCGCCTCGCTGCCCCGCGTGCTGGCGGGGGCCGCCGCGCTCTTCCGGGACGCCGAGGGGCGCGTCCTCCTCGTCGAGCCCAACTACCGGGAGGGCTGGGCGCTGCCGGGCGGCACCATCGAGTCCGACCGCGGCGAGTCACCGCGGCAGGCGGCCCGCCGCGAGACCGCCGAGGAGATCGGCCTCGACCTCCCGCTCGGGCGGCTGCTCGCGGTGGACTGGGTGCCCGGCCCCGGCCGGCCGCCCCTGGTGGCGTACGTGTACGACGGCGGGGTGCTGGACCGCGAGCAACTGGCCGCGGTCCGGCTCCAGGAGGAGGAGCTGGTCTCCTGGAGGCTGGTGCCGCCGACCGAACTCACCACGTACCTGCCCGGCTCGCTCGGCCTGCGCATCGAAGCTGCGTACGAGGCCGCGGAGCGGGGCACGGGCCCGGTCGAGCTGGAGTACGGGCGGGCGGTGGGCTGAGGCGGTGGGCTGAGGGGTGGGATGAGGGGTGTGGCCTGACGGCGACCGCCCCCCTGGCCGGTGGCCTGTGCTCCTCAGAAGAGGGCGGTCTCCGCACCGCTCTCGAAGGCCAGCAGCCGCTGCTTGCGGTCGATGCCGCCGCCGTAGCCGGTCATGCCGCCCGACGCCCCGATCACCCGGTGGCAGGGCACGATGATGCCGATCGGGTTCTTGCCGTTGGCCAGGCCCACCGCACGCGAGGCGTTCGGCTTGCCGAGGCGCGCCGCCAGCTCGCCGTACGACCAGGTCTCCCCGTAGGGGATCTGCTTCAGCTGGTCCCAGACGCTGCGCTGGAACTCCGTGCCCTCCATGCGCAGCGGGAGGTCGAAGGCGGTCAGCTCGCCGGCGAAGTACGCGGCCAGCTGGCGCACCGCCTCGGGGAACGGCTCCTCCTCGGCGCCGGCCCGCTCGCCGAAGGACTCCTCCGGCGGGCGGTGCCGCTGCCCGGTCATGTAGAGGCCGCTGAGCGTGCCCTCGGTGGCGACCAGGGTGAGCGGCCCGTAGGGGCTGTCGATGACGGTGTGCATGCGGTCCATGAGTGTCTTTCCTCGTTCTTCGTCCAGCGTCTCACGGGCGGCGGGGGCCTCCGCGGCCCCGGGGCTCAGCCCGGCAGACGGTTGATGGCGTGGTCGTCGGTCGCCCACAGGTACTGCACTGCGTACGCCCGCCAAGGCCGCCAGCCCGCGGCGCGGGCCGTCAGGGCGGCCGGGGTCGCGGGCAGGCCCAGACCCCTGGCCGCACGGCGGACGCCGAGATCGGTGGGGAGGAAGGCGTCAGGGTCGCCCAGGGCGCGCATCGCGATCACCTCGACCGTCCAGGGGCCGAAGCCGGGCAGGGCGGCCAGCCGCTCGCGGGCGCTCTCCCAGTCGCTGTCGATGCCGAGGGGCAGCGAGCCGTCGGCGAGCGCCCCGACCAGGGTGGTGAGCGTCGTGCGGCGGCTCTTCGGCAGTGCCAGGGCCTCGGGGTCCAGGGCGGCCAGTGCCTCCGGGGAGGGGAAGAGGCGGGTCAGGCCGCCGTGCGGGTCCGCGACGCGCTCGCCGTGCGCGGTGACCAGGCGGGCCGCGTGGGTACGGGCCGCGGCCGTGGACACCTGCTGGCCGAGGACCGCCCGTACGGCGAACTCCGCCGCGTCGACGGTACGCGGCACCCGGCGCCCGGGGGCCTTGTCGACCACCGGCGCGAGCAGCGGGTCGGTGCGCAGCTGCGCGTCGACCGCCTCGGGGTCGGCGTCGAGGTCGAGCATCCAGCGGCAGCGGCTGATGGCGATGGTCAGGTCGCGCAGGTCGGTCAGGGCCAGCCGGCAGGCGATGTGGTCGGGGCGGGGCGACAACGCCGCGACCCCGGTGCCGTACGGGAGCCGCAGGGTGCGGCGGTACGCACCGTCGCGCCACTCCTCGACGCCGGGGACGGCGGTGGCGGCCAGGTGCCCGAAGAGGTTGTCGGGGTTGAGCGGCGCGCGGAACGGCAGCCGCAGCGAGAGCACGCCGGGGGCCGGCGGTTCACCGGCGGCCCGCCCGCCGCGCGCGGGCCGGCGGGCGGCGCGGGTGCGCAGCTCGCTCGGGGAGAGGGCGAAGACCTCGCGGACGGTGTCGTTGAAGGTGCGGATGGAGGAGAAGCCGGCCGCGAAGGCCACGTCCGCCATCGGGAGCTCCGACGTCTCGATGAGCAGCCGCGCCGTCTGGGCCCGCTGGGCCCTGGCCAGGGCCAGGGGCCCTGCGCCCAGCTCGGCGTTGAGCTGGCGCTCGATCTGCCGGGTCGAGTACCCGAGCCGGGCCGCCAGGCCCGGCACGCCCTCCCGGTCGACGACACCGTCCCGGATCAGCCGCATGGCGCGCGCCACGGCGTCGGCGCGTGCGTTCCACTCGGGTGAGCCGGGGCTGGTGTCGGGCCGGCACCGCTTGCAGGCCCGGAATCCGGCCTGCTGGCAGGCCGCGGCGCTGGGCAGGAAGGTCATGTTCTCGACCTTGGGGGGCACGGCCGGGCAGCTGGGGCGGCAGTAGATGCGGGTGGTCAGGACGGCGGTGAAGAACCATCCGTCGAACCGCGCGTCCTTCGACTGCACGGCGCGCACGCAGCGCTCGGTATCGGTGTGCATGCCTCAAGCTTCGGTCACCGGCGGCGGGGCGGGCTGGCGATTTTCCGACATCAAGATTGCGGGGGGGGGTCGGGGTCGGGGTCGGGGTCGGGGTCGGGGTCGGGGTCGGGGGGTGAACGTCTCGGGGGTGGGCCGGGGGCATCCGCAGCGGGCCTCTCTCGGGATGGGTCCTGGAGCCACCCGCCACTTGAGGGTGTTTCCGGGGCGGGGCGGGGTGTCAAGGGCGCTCCGCGTCGCCTGCGGCGATTCCACTTCGTTCCACCCTTGACACCCCACCCCGCCCCGGGCGGACTACGAGTGGCGGGAGGCTCCAGGGGGGACGGTCAGGGGGCAACGAGACAAGGGACCGGTGGCGGCGGGAGCGTCCCCGGTGGCTCCGCCACCCGGCGGACGGCCGGGAGCCCGGTGTCGGCACCCGGGCCCGGAAGCGGGGCGGGCCCCCGCCCCACGGGGCGGACGCGACAGCGTCCGTAGGCCCCCAGCCCGTCTCAGCGACCTCCGGGCCGCCGGTGCCCCTTCATAAGCCGCCACAGATCGCTACGCGCTCCTGCCCCACCGCGGCGGACGGCTGTCTTGAGCCGGACATAGGCCGCCAACGACCGCTACGCGCTTCTCTCGACCGGCGACCGGCGGGCCGTCGGTGGTCGAGACGCCGCCAACGGTCACTGCGCGCTTCTCTCGCCCCGGCGGCCGACGGGACGGTCGAGCCGCCCAGACGGCCTCGTGCTGCTCTCGCTCAGCGGCCGACGGGCCGTCCCCGCCCGCCAGTTGCAGGAGATGGACACTGAATCCAGGTCATCCCCGTCCCCGGCTCATCCCAGCCCCGGACGGCCGTCCGTCGCCGTCTGGCAGGAGCGCGTAGCGATCGTGGGCGGCCTATGAAGGGGCGCAGACGGCCCGGAGGTCGCTGAGACGGGCGGTGGGCCTACGGACGGTGGTGCGCCGCCCCGTGGGGCGTGGCCGGGCCCCGGTACCGGGGGCACGCACCTGGTACCGGAAGGCATGAGGTGTCCCCCAGGCCGTTTTCCTGGGGTTGTCCGCCGAGGTCCTTGCCTTCCGGGCCGGGGTGCCCTGTCAAGGGTGGAACGAAGTGGAATCGCCGCAGGCGACGCGACGAAGGAGCGCCCTTGACAGGGCACCCCGGCCCGGAAACCCTCGGTCGGCGGACGGCCCCAGATACCTCCACCTCCCCGACACCGGCCCAGGAGATACCGCCGTTCGGCGGCCTCTCTCATCCCGGCCCACGTGGTGCCGCCCTTCCCTCCACCTCCCCCGCACCGGCCCAGCATGTGCCGTCCTCCGGTGCCCTCCCGAGACCCGCTCAATGCTCCACGAGGCTGCACGTCACGGTGGCCGAGGTCCTTGAGCCGAGGACGTGAAGGAGACGGGCCGGCATGGGGCTGACCGCAGAGATCGGGGCGATGCGGAGCCGGCGGTCGTCAGCCGAGCTCGACCGGGGCCCGCACCAGCGACCCGTATTCCGTCCACGAGCCGTCGTAGTTCTTCACGTCCGGGTAGCCCAGGAGTTCGTGCAGGGCGAACCACGTGTGGGACGAGCGCTCGCCGATGCGGCAGTACGCGATCACCTCGTGCTCCGGGACGATGCCCTTGGCCGCGTACAGCTCGCGGAGTTCGGCGGCGGACTTGAAGGTGCCGTCGTCGTTGGCCGCCTGGGCCCAGGGGACGTTCACCGCGCCCGGGATGTGGCCCGGCACCTGGGCCTGTTCCTGCGGGAGGTGCGGGGGCGCGAGGCGCTCGCCCCGGTACTCCTCGGGCGAACGCACGTCGACCATCAGGACCGACTTGCCCACGCTGTCCAGCACTTCCGCGCGCAGCGCGCGGAACTGCGGATTCTCCTGGCCGGTGACCGTGAAGCCGGTCGTCGGGTACGCCGGCGCCTCCGTGGTCAGCTCCCGGCTCTCCAGCTCCCACTTCTTCCGGCCGCCGTCGAGGAGCTTGACCCGGTTGTAGCCGCGCAGCCGCAGGACCCAGTAGGCGTGCGCCGCAAACCAGTTGTTATTGCCGCCGTAGAGGACCACCGTCGTGTCGAAGGCGACGCCTGCGCGGGCCAGCAGCTCGCCGAGCGCGTCGCGGTCCAGGTAGTCGCGGCCCACCGCGGCGTGCAGGTCCGTGGTCCAGTTCCAGCCCACCGCACCCCGGATGTGGCCCTGTGCGTACGCGGTGGTGTCCTCGTCCACGTCGATGACGCGCAGGGTGCTGTCGTCGAGGTGGGCGGCCAGCCACTCGGTGTCCACCAGCGTCTCCGGGTGTGCGTAGCCGTTGTGGCCCATCGCCGGTCTCCTTCCGCTTACGTCTCGTGCCGCTCGGGTCAGGTCGGTCAGGTCAGGTCGGTCAGGTCAGGTCAGGTCGGTCAGGTCAGCCCGGTGGGATCAGGTCCCGTACGCCGCCGCGCGTCACGGCCGTGACGGGGATGCCCGCCCGGTCCAGCAGGCTCGCCGCGATGGTCGCCCGGCGGCCGCTGCCGCAGACGGTCCAGATCTCCCGGTCGCGCGGCAGGTCGCCGAGCCGCCGCGGCAGGTCGGCCAGGCGGATGGCGCGGGTGCCGGGGATGCCGCCCTCGGGGCGTTCGGGGCGTACGTCGAGCACACGCCGCTCCGTGAGCCGGCCGGCCAGTTCGGAGGCGTCGGCGGTGCGGAAGGACCGGAGCGGGCGGCCGGCCGCGGCCCAGGCGTCGGTGCCGCCCGCGAGGTGGCCGGCGACGTTCTCGTAGCCGATGCGCAGGAGTTGGCGTACCGCCTCGTACCAGGCCTCCTCCGCGGGTTCGGGCAGGACGAGCACCAGGCGGGCGCCGAAGGGGACGACCTCGGCGACCAGGCCGGCGAAGCGGTCGTCCAGCTCGTCCCAGACGGAGCCGGGCAGGTGGGCGGCGGCGAAGGCGGCCCGGTCGCGGCCGTCGACGACCTGGGCGCCGCCGCCGACCAGCCCCTCGACCACGGCGGGGCCGAGGGGCCTGGGCGCGGGCGGGCCGCCGAGCACCGGCGGGCCCGACCGGTTCACGCGTGCCATGTAGTGGTAGTACGCGGGGTACGGCGGGAGGCCGAGCCGGTCCCGTACGAAGCGCTCCTCGTCCCGGGCGGTGAGCGCCGGGTTGCCGTGGCGCTCGGCGCCGACGGTGGTGGTGCGTTCGGCCGCGGCGGGGCCGGCGGAACAGGAGCTGCCGGCGCCGTGGGTGGGCAGGACGCGGGTGGCGTCGGGCAGCAGGGCGAGGCGGTGCAGGGAGCGGTACTGGGCGCGGGCGAGTTCCTCGGTGTGGGAGGCCCCGGAGAGGTCGGTGCGGCCGGCGGCGCCGACGAGCAGGCTGCCGCCGGTGAAGACGGCGCTGGGTGCCGGGCCTGCGCCGTCGCGGTCTTCGTAGACGAGGTAGGCGGTGTGCTCGGCCGTGTGTCCGGGGGTTTCCATGGCGCGGACGGTGACGTCGCCGACGCGGATCTCGTCGTCCTCGGCCAGGCCGAGGTGTTCGAAGGCGTACGGGGCGCGGGCGGGCCCCGCGATGGTGGCGCCGGTGGCGGCGCGGACCTCCAGGGCGCCGGAGAGGTAGTCGTTGTGGACGTGGGTTTCGAGGGCGTACCGGATCCGCACGCCGCGGGCGGCGCAGGCGTCCAGCATCTCCCAGCTGTCGCGCTGGGGGTCGACCACCGCGGCCTCGTCACCGCTGACGAGGAGGTAGCTGGTGTCGCCGAGGGAGGCGGTGGTCATGATCTCGATCTGGCTCATCGCGGCACCGGGCTTTCATACGACGACCACGTCCACGCCCGCCACCGGGTTGCAGCCGTAGCCGTGGGTGTTCCAGGGGGCGTGCGGCGGCTGGGTGTGGCCGTCCGCGTCGGTGGCGCGGGACTGGAGCCGGTACGGGCCGGGCCGCTCGGGTGTCCAGCGGTGGGTCCAGCCGGTCCAGGCGTAGGGGCCGGCGGGCGGGTCGAGGACGGCTTCGTGCCAGGGGGCGGCGCCGTTGGCGCGGGCCGCGCCGGTGGCGCCGGGCGGTGCGGGCGATTCGGGTGATTCAGGCGGGGCGTCGGCGTCCTCCAGGGGGACGGCCCGTACCTCGACGCGGTGGACGGCGACGCCGCCGCCGGTCCAGGCGCGGCCCGTGACCAGGGCCTGGCGGCCGCGGCGCAGGGCGGTGTCCGGTTCCGGGGCGGTGATGAGGGACTTCACGCGCAGGGTGGTCACGGGCCCTTCGGGGGTGCCGCGGGAGGCGGTGTACACGTACTCCTCGGCCTGGAAGACGCCGGTGAAGGGCTCGGTCACGGCCCGGGCGCCGACCAGCCACTTGACGTCGGCGACGGCGTACCGGCCGGGGACGACCAGGCGTACGGGGGCGCCGTGCTCGGGGGTGAGGGGCTCGCCGTTCATGTGGGTGGCGAGGAGGGTGTCGGGGTGGAGGGCGACGGCGAGCGGGAGGCTGCGCTCGAAGGCGGCGCGGCGGCCGTGGACGGTGCCGGAGTCCGCGCCGGTGAAAACGATCTCGACGGTGCGGGGGTCGATGCCGGCCCGGGTGGCGAGGCCGGCGAAGGGAACACCCGCGAAGCGGGCGCAGCCGACGGCGCGCTGGCCCCAGGGGAGGCCGGGCGGGACGGGACTCATGAGGGTGCGGCCGTTGCCGGCGCACTCCAGGAGCACGTCGAGTTCGCGGTGCGGGAGGGCGAGCAGGTCGGCGTGGCCGATGGCGAGGGGGGAGGTCACGGCGCCGTCGAGGCGCAGCCGCCAGGTGTCCGGGTCGGTGCGGGGGACGCCGAAGTGTTCGCGTACGAAGAGGGCGGCGGCGGGTGTCAGCGGCTCGGCCAGCGCGGCGGCGGGGGTCTCGGCGTTGTACGGGGCGTCCGTGACCGTCTCCGGTGCCCAGAGCGTGGCACCGGACCCGAGGGGAACAGGGCGTGCCGTCATGGCGGCGCCTCCCGTAGGCCCGACTGCGGGTGGGACGCGGATACCTCCCAGCTTACGTCCGGGGGGCTGCGGGGGCCGCCGGGGCGGGCTGCCGCGCGCCCCCCGCGGGCGGCCTGGGGCGCCCGCGGAGTCGGGCAACGGGGCCCCCGGCCGGGGGCCCCGTTGCCAAAGAACAAATTCCCCCAAAACCCTTGACTCGGCACGAATCCGGAGGACACTCGTCATTACACCGGAATACCGGATAGAGCCACACCGCCTGCTGGAGACGTCCAGTGGCCCGCGTGACTTTCTTCCAGGCTCTGGCCAGGCCCCCGGCAGACGCTGCCGACCACGGGAGCCATCGGCGACGGCGGATGGCTCATGGTCCGACAAACCTGCCGGGGACTGTCTTGTCCGCCGCGGCCTCCCCGCCCCCCCCCCCCGCGTGCTGATGTGCCCGAACGACCGTGGAGTCGACGGGTACCACCCAGCTCAGGTCCTCATCGGCGTCCGCCTGGGCCAACAGGGTGGTGAACACTCGCTCCCAGGTCCCGTCGATCGCCCAGTTCCGCAGACGGCTGCAGGCGCCTTTCCGCGAGCCGAACTCCACGGGCAGATCCATCCACGGAGATTCAGTCCGGTACTTCCAGGCGATCGCGTCGATCACCTGCCGGTGATCACGCCGCCTTCCCCCTCGGCGGGGAGTCCGGTCCGGCAACAGGGGCTCGATCCTGGCCCACTGGGCGTCGGTCAACACGCTCAATACAACGAGGGGTCGCGCGTGCCGCAACGCCTCAGAACCCAGCCATGGACTTGTCGAGCACCCCGCCCAGCACACCGTAGACGCTGCAGCGGACCGAGTGCTTCGCATTGCGACGCAGCGCGAACCCCACGATGAACGACAACGCGAAGAGACCGCCGAGGACCGTCGCTACGAGCGGGGTGTGGACGAAGTACACGAAGCACGCGACTCCGGCCCAGACCAGGATCGGCAGGAGTGAGCCGCGCAACACCGTCCCGAACCTGATCCCTTCAGGCCCCGACGGCAGCACGCGTCCTTGCCACACCTCGATGTGGTTCCTGGTCACACAGTGCTCAGGTCGCATGAAGCCATCACACCACCAACAGCTCGGGTCTCGCGCAGTGATCCGCAAGAAGCTGCCTAGCCGGTGAAGGGGTCTTCCAGTACCGGGATACACGGGGACAACAGCGGCTCGCTGTGGTGCGTGACTGCGCCGCGAGCGAGCCTCAGCACGCGCACCTCGTTCTCACACCCCGGGTCCTCGTCATCGCGGACGTGCAGGAGGCCGTAGGAACCGGGGGCGACCTTCGCGACGTACTCGAACAGGCCGACGGCTTCCGGTGAGCGGTGGTTGGAATTGCCTCCGAGATGGATGAACGCCTCGCCGTTCATCCACCTGAGGTCGAGCAGGTGGGGACTGGCCATCCGGGCGATGTACAGCCGAAGGTCATCCACGACCTGCCGCATCCGGGCGTCATCGTCGTCGCCCGCCGCGGCCTCCCTGACCGTGATCCAGCCGTGGTATTCGAACACGCCCAGATCCTAGCGAGGTTGGCCGCGCCGGGCGGATCGGACCGTCAGAGCACCGCGAGGCGGGTCACCAGGAGTTGGAGTCGGCGTTCCGTGTCCTCAGGGGGGAGGCGGCGGGCTCGGGTGAGGGTGGCCAGGCCGTGGAGTGACGCCCAGAACAGTTCGGTGAAGAGCCCCGGGTGGACGCCCTCTCCGGCCACCTCGCCGAGGCTTTCCAGCAGCGCCGCGAAGGCGTCCTTCAGCGGCCCGGGGGTGTCCTCGTGCGCGAAGGCCAGGCCGTTGTCGAGCTGGAACAGGGCGTCGTAGACCGCCGGGTTGCGCGCGGCGAAGTCGAGGTAGGTGCGGGCGAGGGCGGTGACCCGGGCGCGGGAGCCCTCCGCGGCGGCGGCCGCGGCCCTCAGCTCCACGGCCATCTCGGCGGCGCCTTCGAGCGCCACGGCACCGATGATCTCCCGCTTGCCGCGGAAGTGGCTGTAGAGGACCGGCTGGCTGTACTCGATGCGCTCGGCGAGCCGCCGTGTGGTGACCGCGTCCCAGCCCTGCTGCTCGGCGAGTTCGCGGGCCGTCGCCACGATAAGGCGCTCGCGCTCCGCCCGTTCGCGCTGCTTGCGTTCCTGTACCGACATGCGCCGATTCTAGCACTGCTAGACAATCAAGCGGCGACAGTCTAGCGTTGAACCATCAGCTAGCAACGCTAGATACCAGGAGGGGTTCGTCATGCTCAGCGCACTTGAGGTGTTCACCACCGTGGTCGTCGGCCTGATGGTGGGGGTGGAGTTCTCCGTCGCCTTCGTCGTCAACCGGATCCTCAACGCACTCCCGGAAGACAGCGGCCAGCTCGGCCGCGCCCACGGCGGCCGGATGCTCGGCGCCGCCATGCCGGTCTGGTACATCGGCTCGCTCGTCCTCGTCGCGGTCTGGGCCGTCGCCGGCCGGGACCACCGCGGCACCGGGCTCGTCGTGACCGCCGGGGCCCTGTTGATCGTCAGCGTGGTCATGTCGGTCCTGCTGCTCGTCCCGATCAACAACCGCGGCAAGACGTGGACCCCCGAGAACCGGCCCGCGGACTGGAAGGAGCAGATGAACCGCTGGGACCGGTACCACTACGTCCGCGTCGCCGTCATCGTCGCCGCCTTCACCCTGCTGGTCGTCGCGCTCGTCTGACCCTCGGCGGTCTAGCCGGACACCGCCGCGATGCCCCGGGCCAGGCACGGGATGCGGTGGGCCGGGAGGCCGGCGATGTTGAGGCGGCCGCCCGTGGTGCCGTAGATGGCGAACTCGCCGCGCAGCCGCCGCATCTGGTCCGGCGTGAACGGCAGCATCGAGAACATGCCGCGCTGCCGGCCGAGGGCGGCCGCCAGGGACTCGCGGCCCAGGGAGCCCAGCTGGGCTGCCAGGTCGGCGCGGTTGGCGGTGATCCGGCCGCGCATGGCGTCCAGTTCGGCCCGCCAGGCGATGCGCAGGCCCGGGTCCTCCAGGACCGTGGTGACCACGGCCGCACCGTGCTCCGGCGGCATGGAGTACAGCGTGCGGGCGGCGTTCTGCAGGGCCGTCTCGGCGTGCCGGACCGCGGGGGCGGAGGCGCCGAGGACGATGGCGCAGCCGGTGCGGTCGGCGTAGAGGCCGAAGTTCTTGGAGCAGCTGACGGCGATCAGCATCTCCGGCACCCGCGAGGCCAGCATCCGGGTGGCCCGGAGGTCCTCCTCCAGGCCGTCGCCGAGACCGTGGTACGCGAGGTCGACGAAGGGCACCCAGCCCTCCCGCACGGCCAGCTCCGCCAGCCCTTCCCAGGCCTCCGGGGCCGGGTCGACGCCGGTGGGGTTGTGGCAGCAGCCCTGGAGGAGGACGAGGTCGTCGCGGCGCGCCTCCGCGAGGTCGGCGAGCATGGCGGCCGCGTCGAAGCCGCTCCCGGAGTCGTGCCAGCGGTACGTACGGACCTTCAGCCCGGCGGCTTCAAGGATCGGCCGGTGGTTGACGTACGCGGGGTCGCTGATCCACACGGTGCCGCCCGGGCGGCTCCGGCCGGCCAGGTCGGCCAGCAGCCGCAGGGCGCCGGTGCCGGCCACGGTCTGCACCGCGGCGGCCCGCTCCCGGGGGCCCTCGGCGCCGAGCACCATGGTCAGCAGGGCGCGGTTGAAGGCGAGGTTGCCGGAGAGGCCGCGGTACTCCTTGGACTCCGACCGTTCGGCGAGGCGTATCTCGGCCTGGCGGACGGCGGTCATCACCGGCGTGGCGCCGGTGTGGTCGCGGTAGACGCCGAGGACCAGGTTGAGGCGCTCGGGCCGGCTGTCGGCGCCGAACTCGGCGGTCAGGTCCCACAGCGGGTCCACGGGCGGCGGCGGGAGGAGCTCAAGCATCTGCGGAAACCTTGCTTCGCTGGGGCCGGTTGGCGAGGATGACGCCGGCGGTGATCAGGGGGACGCCGGCCAGGACGGCGACGGTCGGGGCCTCGCCCAGCAGCGGGATGGCGAGCAGGACGACGGCCACCGGGCTGAGGCTGCCGACGACCGAGGCGCGCTCGGCGCCCAGCCTGCGGATCGCGTAGGCGTACGTCAGGCCCGCGCACAGGCCGACACCGAGGCCCTGCACCACCAGGAACAGCGCGATGTCGCCGCCGGCGGCGTGGGCGAGGCCGGTGGGCAGGACCCCGGTGAGGACCAGCAGGCCGATCACCACGAAGGAGGGCACGCAGAGCAGGCCGATCGAGCCGACCGGGTCGAGGTCCACGTCGCGCAGGCCCACCGTGTACAGCGCCCACAGGCCGCTGGCCACGAGCAGCGTGCCCGCGCCCTCCAGCACCTCGGTGTCGACGGGGACGACGTACCGCCAGACCAGGGCCGCCACCCCGGCCACGATCAGCGCCAGTCCGGCCGCCTGGGTGCCGCGGGGCAGGCCGCGGCCGCGGGCGGCCATCAGCGCGCTCACGAAGAGCGGGACCATGCCGGGGACGAGCGAGCCGACGAAGGCCGCCGAGGTCAGGGCGCCGCCGTGCATCGCGGCCAGGAAGAACGGCACTCCGGCGCCGCACGCGATCTTCGCCGCGGCCGCCGGCCGCACCGCCGCGATGCGGTGGCGCCGCCGCCACAGGGCGGGGGCGAGCAGCAGCGGCGGGAGGCCGAAGCGCAGCAGCGCGGCGTCGGCGGGGAGCAGGGAGGAGGCGCTGAGGGCGCGGGCGCTGAGCGCGAAGGCGGCCCAGATCGCTACGGTGACCAGCAGCGCGGCCATGCCGCGCGCCTGCGGTGACAGCCGCGTGCGGCGGGCGGCGTCGGAGGCGGGGGCCGGAGCGGCACCGGCGGTGCCGGTGTCCCCATCCGGAGCCGGGAGATGGGCGCCGGCGGCCGGCCCGGCTGCCGGGACGTCGGCGCCAACCGGTCCCCGCAGGGTGTTCGTCGCGACCAAGGAAGGCTGCTCCCGCCTCGTAGAGCGTGATTTCTCCGTACCCGGCAACGCTAGGGCCTGGGGCGGGGCAGGCGATTGCCAGTTCTGCCGCTCGGACGTACGTTTGGGGCAGGATCTGCCAACGATCCGCCGAGGAGCGGCACGGATCGCCCCCAGAACCTGCCTGAACCCCCGCAGACCCCCCGCAGACCTCCCGAAAAGCCCCCGAAGACCCGCCGAGGAGCCACGATGGACGCGGTCGACCTCCAGATCATCCGGGAACTGCAGGCTGACGGCCGGCTCTCCAACCAGGACCTCGCCGACCGGGTGCGCCTCTCCCCCTCCCCCTGCCTGCGCCGGGTGCGGCGCCTGGAGGAGGCGGGTCTGATCCGCGGCTACACGGCCGTGGTCGACCAGGTCTCCTTCGGGCTCCCGATCACCGTCTTCGTCCGCATCCGCCTGGAACGGCACACGGCGGAGGCGGTCCGCACCTTCGAGGAGCACGTCTCGGTCATCGAGCACATCCAGGACTGCTACCTGATGGCCGGGAGCAGCGACTACCTGCTGCGCGTGGTGATCGAGGACCTGGAGGCGTACGAGTCCCTGGTACGGCACCGGATCCACGCCATCCCCGGCATCGCCTCGATCGAGTCGAGCTTCGCCTACGGCAGCGTGAAACGGTCCCTCACCTACCCCAAGCCCGCGCCGGGCCCGTCCGCCCGGCCACGCTGAACCGGCGTTTCAGGACCCGCCCGCCGGGCAGACGCGGCGTGTGATCCTCCACCTGTCGACGGCCCGGCGACGAGGAGGCGGGGCATGAAGGAGCGAACCGAGTCCCCGGCCCCCGTCGGGAGACCCCTGCCGCGCGACCACACGCAGGCGATCCTGGAGATCACCAAGCACGTGGCCGCTTTGTTGAAGGGCACCGGAAAGCCGTTCGCGCTGGCCGGAAGCGTCGCCGCCTTCGCGCACGGCGTCCCCGCGAACTTCCAGCACGACACCGACTTCTGCCTCCGCCGCGCCGACGCCGACGCCGCGGTGGAGGCCCTGGAGTCCGGGGGCATCGAGATGCGCCGGGCCGCCGAGGACTGGCTGCTGAAGGGCCGGGCCGGCGGCGAGGAGATCGACCTCATCTTCGAGCTCGCCCGGCGGCCGGTGAGCACCGAGCTGCTGGAGCGGGCCGAGGTGCGTTCGGTGGACTCCGTGTGGATGCCGGTCCTGTCCCCCACCGATCTGATGGACAGCCGGCTCGCCGCGCTGACGGAGCACTACTGCGACTTCGGCGACCTGCTCCCGATGGCGCGCACCCTGCGCGAGCGCATCGACTGGCCGCTGCTCGACCGGGCGCACCGGGACTCGCCGCTCGCCGACGCCTTCCTCTACCTGCTGGAACGCCTGGACGTCATCGGACCGAGGAGCACGACGACATGAACGGGTTCGACCCGACGGGCCTCCTGGGCTACCGCATGGAGCACCTGCGGGAGCGGCTGGCCCACGACGAGATCGCCGAGCTCGGCGTGCGCGTCGAGCAGCACGGCGGCGGGGTGCTGCTGTGGGGCGTCGTCACCACGGAGGCCTGCCGGGAGGTCGTCCTCGGCCTCGCGGCCGAGGAGCTGGCGGGCCTGCCCTGGCGGCACGACCTGCGGACCGCCTGCGCCGACGGGCCCGCCCACCGGCCCGAGGAGCTCCAGTGATCCGGGTGGCGGCGGTCGGCGACATCCACCTCGCACCGGGTGCCGAGGGGCTGCTCCGCCCCGCCTTCGAGACCCTGGGCACGCAGGCCGACGTACTGCTCCTGGCCGGTGACCTGACCCGGCACGGCACCGAGGAGGAGGCCCGGGTGGTGGCCGGCGAGGTGGCCGGGCTGCCGGTCCCGGTCGTCGCCGTGCTGGGCAACCACGACTACCAGAGCGACGCCCAGGACGAGGTGTCCCGGGTGCTGACGGACGCCGGGGTACGCGTGCTGGAGGGCGACTGGGTACGGCTGCAGGCCGACGGCACGACGGTCGGCATCGCCGGCACCAAGGGCTTCGGCGGCGGCTTCGCGGGCCGCTGCGGGAGCGACTTCGGGGAACCCGAGATGAAGTCCTTCATGCGGTACACGCGCAACTGCGCCCAGTCCCTGCACCGCTCGCTGCGCGAACTGGAGGAGGAGGGCTGCGCCGTACGGATCGCCCTGACCCACTACGCGCCGGTGCCGGACACGCTGGCCGGCGAGCCCCCGGAGATCTTCCCGTTCCTCGGCAGCTACCTGCTCGCCGAGGCCATGGACGAGGCGGGCGCGGACCTCGCGGTGCACGGCCACGCGCACCTGGGTACCGAGCACGGGATGACGGAGGGCGGGGTGCGGGTGCGCAACGTGGCGATGCCGGTGATCGGCGGCGCCTTCGCCGTCTACCACCTGCACACGCCCTGACCGGCGGGAACCCCGAACCCCGGCGGCAGCAAAAACTCCCCGACGGCAGCAAAAACCCCGACGGCAGGAAGGCGGGGACCCGCGCACCCCACGGCACACGGGTCCCCGCCCCCCTTGTCCTCTGGGTCAGTGGCCGGCCTTCCGGATCCGCTCCATGGCCTCCGCGGCCGACTCGTGCGTCTTGCCGGGCATCTCCTGGGCCTTGCCGGCCACCTTCTCGGAGGCGCCCTCCGCCTGCATCTTCTTGTCGTCCATGACGTTGCCGGCGGTTTCCTTCAGCTGTCCCTTGGCCTGCTTGGCCTTCGCCTTCGCCTTGCCCATGGCCGGTCCTTCCGGTGCGGGTGTTCCGTCCCCGCGCGCCTGCCCCGCGAGGGCCGGGCTATTCCTGCGCCGCTCAGACGGTGGTGCTGCGCAGGTGGCGCCAGACGGCCTTCGCGGCGTTGTGGCCGGACATGCCGTGGACGCCGGGGCCCGGCGGGGTGGCGGAGGAGCAGAGGAAGACCGCCGGGTGCGGGGTGGCGTACGGGCGGAGGGAGAGCTTCGGGCGGAGCAGGAGCTGGAGGCCCGAGGCGGCGCCGCAGGCGATGTCGCCGCCCACGTAGTTGGGGTTGCGGGCGGCCAGGACGGCCGGGCCGGCGGTGGCGCGGGCCAGGACCAGGTCGCGGAATCCGGGTGCGAAGCGTTCGAGCTGCTTCTCGACGGCGTCGGTCAGGTCGCCGTCCCAGCCGTGCGGGACGTGCCCGTACGCCCAGAAGACGTGCTTGCCCTCCGGGGCCCTGGAGGGGTCGACGAGGCTGGACTGTGCGGTGATCAGGAACGGGGTGGCCGGAGCGGTCCCGGTGGTCGCCTGGCGCAGGGCCGTGTCGATCTCGCCGCTGGTCGGGCCGATCTGCACGGTGCCGGCGCGGCGGGGCTGCTCGGCGGTCCAGGGCACCGGGCCGTCCAGCGCGTAGTCGATCTTGAAGGCTGCGGCGCCGTAGCGGTAGTGCTCGTACACCCGCCCCAGCCGGGCGATCCGGGCCAGTGCCGTCGGCGAGGTGTCGAACACGTACGCGCGGGCGGGCGGCAGGTCGTCGAGGCGCTTGACGTCGTACCCGGTGTGCACGACCCCGCCCAGGTCCTTCAGGTAGGCGGTCAGTGCGTCCGGGATCGCCTGCGACCCGCCGCGGGGCATCGGCCAGCCGCGCTCGTGCGCGGCCAGGGCGAAGACCAGGCCGACGGCGGAGGTGGCCAACCCGCCGAGCGGCGCGATGACATGGGCCACGAGACCCGCGAACAGCGCCCGCGCCCGCTCGTCCCGGAACCGCCGCAGCAGCCAGGTCGAGGGCGGCAGACCCCGCAGCCCGAACCGCCCCAGCAGCACCGGGTCGCGCGGCAGCGCGGTGGAGGGCAGGGACATGAAGTCCCGTACCAGCGTGTCCCAGTGGCCCAGGAACGGGGTGACCAGCCGCCGGTACGCCCCGGCGTCCCGCGCCCCGAAGGAGGCCGCGGTCTCGGCGACCGAACGGGACAGCACGGCGGCGGTGCCGTCGTCGAAGGGGTGCGCCATGGGCAACTCGGGGTGCAGCCACTCCAGCCCGTACCGCTCCAGCGGCATCGTCCCGAACACCGGCGAACCGATGCCGAGCGGATGCACCGCGGAGCACGGGTCGTGACGGAAGCCGGGCAGCGTGAGCTCCTCGGTGCGGGCCCCGCCGCCCACGGTCGTCCCGGCCTCGAACACGGCCACGGAGAAGCCCCGCCTGGCCAGTTCGACGGCGGCCGTCAGCCCGTTGGGCCCCGCTCCCACGACCACGGCATCGAGAATCGACGGCACCTCGGACTCCTCACGTCACGCGGCAATGCCCTCCAGGATATTCCGGCGCACCAGGGCGCCCGACGTCACTCCCCGCCGCGCAGCAGGTCGCGGATGCGGACCGCGGTGGCCTCGTCACGGGCGACGGCGAACGGCAGCTCGTTGTCCCGGTCCACCCGGAAGGGCTCACCGCCGACGGTGTACTGCGCCCCGCCGGCCTCCCCGACCAGCAGCAGCCCGGCCGCGTGGTCCCACGCCGAGGGCCAGCTGAAGGCGAGCGCATCCACCTCGCCGCGGGCCACCCGCAGGTACTCCAGCCCGGCCGAGCCGCACGGCCGGGGGCTCACCCCCTCGACGTTCAGCCGCCCCAGCACCGCCTTGGTCTCGGGGCTGGTGTAGTCCGGGTGCGCGGTGGCCACCCGCAAGGACGCCCCCGGCTCCGGCGAACCACACTCCAACCGCACCCCGTCGAGATACGCCCCCTTGCCCCGCACGGCCGTCGCAAGCTCCCCCAACGCCGGCGCGTACGTCCAGGAGGCGAGGATCTCTCCGTGCCGGGCCAGCGCAACCAGGGTGCAGAAATGCGGGTCGCCGTGCACGAACTGACGCGTGCCGTCGACCGGGTCGACGATCCACACCGGAGCCTCGCCGCGCAGCGCCTCGTACACACCCGGATCCAGATGCACCGCCTCCTCCCCCACCACGACCGAGCCGGGGAGCAGCTTGGTCAGCGACGCGGTGAGGTGCTCCTCGGCCAGCCGGTCGGCAATGGTGACGAGGTCGTGGGGACCGGTCTTGGACTCCACCTCGTGGTCGGCGAGCTGTCGGAACCGGGGGGTGATCTCGGCCGCGGCGGCCTCGCGCACCGCGTCCTCGACGGCGTCCAGGCCGTGGTTCAGGAAGTCTTCGATCATGCCCCCAGCAAAGCACGCCCCGCCGACATTCCCCACCACACCGTGTGGACGCCCGATGAAGAGGAGCCGCGCACAGAGCGCGCGCAGGTTTGGCTGAAGGCCCCCGGTCAGGTCCCGGGCTTGAGGACGATGGTCAGGGTGTTGGTGTCGATTTCACACGGCCACAGCGCGCCGGGCTGAACCGCCCAGCACTGGAGGTTGTCGGAGTCGTCACCCGAGTCTCTCGGAATGGTGACGTCGATCAGGTCGGTGGTCCCGGAAGCGAAGTGCAGGGTGGCGTCGCCGAAGTCGGCCACGGCGGTCACCGCCCCCGTGTTGGCGACGGAGACGGGCGGCACCGTCGTGTTGCCCCCGCTGTAGTCGCAGTTGTCGCAGCCGGAGTAGGTGAGTGCCTGGCCTGTGTGGTTGGTGATGGTGAACATCTGTGTGAACGTGGGCGAGGTGAGGCCGACGAGGTGGCCTTGACCCGCGACGTGGTTGCTGCCTTCGAGGTTGTCGCGTCCGGCAGTGTTGTTGTCGTTGCCGATGACGGTGACGTTGTTGTCGCCGTTGTTGAAGACGACGGATCCGATGACGGGGCTGTACTGAATCGGGTCGTCGAGCCCTGCGGCGGAGACCGGGCTCACCGCGAGGCCGGCTGCACACGCCACGGCAGCCGTCAGCGTGGCAAGTCGGAAAACGTACTTCACTGGGACTCCCTGCGTCGACACTGGTGATTTCTCATCTCTTACAGCAAGAAGCGGTGAAGTCCGGAACAGGCATGACAGTGGAACTGCGAGTTCAGCAGTTGTCATATGTTGGGCCCACGGTCGCGCTGTCACGGCCGACAGCCCGCTCCCGCTGTGTCGCCCGCCCCCTGGACGCATCCGGCCCCCTGTTCGGGTGGAATCCGGCGAAAGGGGATGGACCGAGTGCGCGCCACGGGATGCATGAGCCCGTTCGTGCGTGAATACACCTCGGAAGGAGCCTCTGTGCGCTTTTCCCCCCATGCCGCGGCCCTCAAGATCCTGCAGCATCGCCGGTGCCTGGTGCTGTCCGTTGCCCTGTGCGGGGTGATCGCGGCAAGCGCGCCGGCAATGGCCTTGGACCCCGGCTCCTACGCGCTGACCCCCAACGGCAGCGCCAACACGATCTCCGCGATCAACATCGGCACCGGCGCTGCGCATGGGCAGGTGTCGACCATTGCGGTCCCGAATCCGCTCACCAGTCTGTCGGCTTCGGCCGAGGGCTTCACATGCGGAGGGAACGAGCAGGACAACACCCTCTCGTTCGTGGACGTCGAGTTCGAGACCACGGGCGCTGTGGACCTCGGCACGCCGACCTATGACGTCGCCGCCTCCGGCTCCTACTGCTACACGGCGAACCCGGGGAGCAGCTCGGTCTCACAGGTCGACGCACGGACCCGCGCGGTGCGCACGTTTCCGCTCGGCTTCGGCGCGACCCCCACGGCAGTGGCCGTCTCCCCTTCCGGCGACACCGTGTACGCGACGGACCCGAACCAGGACTTGATGTATATCATCAACACCAGCACCGGCCAGTTCGTGTCCGGCGGCATCAACAACCCGACCTCCGTGGCCGCCTCCCCCGACGGCAAAAGGGTGTACGCGGGCCTGGGAACGGGGCAGGCGATCGCGGTGTTCGAAGTCGAGGGAGGCACGGTCGCCCCTCCGACGCTGATCGCGGTGAACGAATCGATCTCGTCCGTCGCAGTCTCCCCGGACAGCACCAAGGTCTACGCCGGAAGCTCCTTCACCAACGTCTACGTGGTCGACGTGTCGGGCCCGGCCGTGACGTTCAGCAGGGTCGACACCCAGCTGAACCCGAACGCGATCGCGGCGGCTGGGGGCGACCGGGCCTATACGGCGAACGGCGGCATCGGCACCGGGTCCGTGGGCGAGATCGATACGTCCACCACCCCGCCGACCGTGCTGGGTACGTTCAACGTCAACACCGCGGCGCTGGACGTGACGACGTACGACGTGCCACGGAGCGGCCCGGCCGGCGGTTCGTCTCTGGTCCTCACGAAGTCCGCCGCCGACCCACTCGTACGCGGCGGTGTGGGCCGGTACGAACTGACAGTGCGAAACCAGGGCTCCCGGCCCACCTCGGGAGTGGTCGGTGTGAGGGACCTGCTCCCCGCCGGCCTGGTACCCACCGGCATCTCCGGACGGGGGTGGGACTGCTCGGTCGAGCGACTCGCCTGCACCCGGCGGGACAGCCTGGCCGCCGGCGCGGAATATCCCCCCATTGTCCTGAAGGTGCGGGTGGAGAAGGCGGCCCCCGACCGGGTGACCAACACCGCGACCGTCACCGACGGCGGCGCCGGCCGAACCGTCGGGACGGCAACGACGACCACCGTGATCAAGTCCAAGCACAGGAGGCCGCATTGATGCGGTGAGGCGTCCGACGGGTGGGGGGCCGCACCGCCGAGCGTCGGGCGATTCCACGCGTGGTGTCTGACGGTGTTCAGGACCGGTTGCAGGCACGGGCGCATTCGAGCAGGTCCACGCCCTACCTGAGGAGGCCGTGGACCTGGTGTCGGCGTTCGGCATGGTCGGCTACCGCGGCCGGAGCGTCCAGGTTCCGTGCTCGGCGGCGGACGTCCTCGCCCAGCTCCAAGCCTCCCCCTGACGAATGGCCACGGGCCAGGCGCCGGAAGGCGGGTCGGTGATCGGGATGCTCCTATGGCTGTCAAGCTGCTGGAGCCAGGTCGGTTTGAGTGATTCGTTCGGTTGGTGTGCTGGTCAGGGCCCGGTAGACCTCGCGGGCGACGAACCGCTTGAGGCAGCGCATGATGTCCTTCTTGTTCAGCCCTTCCTTGGTGCGGCGTGTGACGTAGGCGCGGGTGCGTTCGTCGAAGCGCATGCGGGTGAGCACGATGGTGTGCAGGGCGTTGTTCGCGGCCCGGTCACCACCGCGGTTGAGGCGGTGGCGGTGGGTGCGTCCGGACGAGGCCGGGATCGGTGCGACCCCCGCCAGGTGCGCGAACGCGCCCTCGGACCGCATCCGCTCCGGGTTGTCCCCGGCCGAGGCCAGCAGCTGGCCGGCGGTCTCGGGCCCGACTCCGAACAGCTCCAGCAACTGCGGGGCGGCCCGCTGGACCAGCGGGCCGATCTCCGCGTCCAGCTCGGCGATCTCGGCGTCCAGCGCCTGGTGGCGTCGGGCGAGCCGCCGCAGCGATGCCCTCGTCGCCGTCAACGGGCGGGACAGATCGTCCCCGGGCCGCACCCGGGCCAGGGTCCGTATCAGCACGGCACGGTCCAGGCCCGCGACCTGCTCACGCAGCATCGCGGGGGCCGAGACCAGCAGGCCACGGATCTGGTTCATGGCCTGGGTGCGGGCCTTGACCGCGCTGCGGCGGGCGATCCGCAGCACCCGCACCGCCTCGACCAGGCCGTCCCGGCTCTTCGGCGTGCCGGTGGCCCGCCCCGCGAGCACGGCCGTCGCGGCGGCGTAGGCGTCGATCGGATCGGACTTGCCCTTCATCCGTCGCGTCGTGCGGTCGGGCCGGTCCACGTCGATGACGGTGATGCCCGCGGCGGTCAGCACCCGGGCGAGTTCGGCCCCGTAGGCGCCGGTGCCCTCGACCCCGACCGCAACGAGCTCACCGTGCGCGCGCATCCACTCCAGCAGGTCGCGGTAGCCGCGGATGGTGGCGGGGAACTCCCGGTCGGCCAGATGCCTGCCCACCGAATCGATCACGGCAGCGTGGTGGGTCAGGCCGTGGGTGTCGACTCCACCGGTGATCTGTGGGCCGTCGTGCGTCATGCTGGTCATGTCCGTCCTTGTGGCGTGTCCGTTCCGAGGGCGGCACGCGCCGGTCGGGCGGGTGGACAAGACACTGACGGGGCTTCTGGACCAAGCTCCTATAAGGTCACAAACGCCCGTCCGGCCGCGTGCGTGGTGACGCCCGGCGAGCCGACAAATCCCAAACAGGACAGTCGAGACGTCAGTCAGTCGGAGGGTCCCCGGTCGAGAGCCTCCTCGGGTACGACGCTCGCGCGCGCCGTGTTGATCAGGACCGAGCCCGGTCGCATCAGCCGCAGCTCCTCCGCCCCGATGAGGCCGTCGGTCTCGGCCGAGGCCGGCACGTGCACCGACACCACGTCGCAGCCGGCGAGCAGCTCTGCCAGGGTTTCCACCCTGTGGCCCGGCCAGTCGGCCGCCCGTTCCGGGGTGAACCGCGGCGATCCGAAGACCCACACCTCGGCGCCGAACGCGCGTACCAGCTCGGCGGTGCGACGGGCGATGGCCCCTGAGCCCACCAGCCCCACCCGCGCGCCGTCGAGACTGCTCGCGGGCAGGCCCTCGACCGCGGCGCTCCACGAACCCCCGCGCAGGTCCCGGTCGCGTCGCGCGATCCCACGCAGCGCATCGAGCATGAGCGAGACGGTCAGTTCCGCCACGGCGGCCGCGTTGGCGCCCGGCGTCGTGCGGATCGCAACTCCCAGGCGCTGCGCCGCCGCGTGGTCGAAGGTATCGGATCCGGCAGCGGCCCGCCCCACTAGCACCAGGCGGCGCCGCAACCCTTCCGCAGTCGCCCGCTCCAGCACGTTCCGGGTGAGCGGAATGCCCGCCCGGCACTTGAGCACCTGGTAGCCGCGACCTCCGTCCTCCAGCTGGCGGGCCAGTTCCTCCTCAGCGAAACCGTCGAAGTTCACAGTGTCCCAGTCAGCCTCGATCCGGGCGCGAAGCGCGGGGTCCGTCACGCGCCGGAGGTTGACCGTCGGCACCAGGCCGAGGTCACTGAGGGCGGTGAGCTCCGGCAGGGCCTGTTCGCCCAAGGCCGGGTCCACGACGAGGACCCGGCAAGGTGAGGGGTGGTCGGGTGTCGCGCTCACAGGCTCCTCCCGGCTGCCTCGCGGCCGGCGGCCGAGGTGAAGGGCCGGTACTGGAGGTCGTCGCGTCCGAGCACGTCGCTCTGGAAGTCGCGCATGTGCCGAGGGGACGTGTTCGGGCTGACGACGGCCCCCTTGACGAAGGCCCTCTCGACCTGCTCGAGGCGGAGCTCGAGGTCGGCCGCCGTGGGCGCGCTGACCAGCATGGCCGCCGCCGGCTGGTACAGGGAGCTCGACGGGCCCGTGTCCGTCGCGCCCAGATAGGTATAGAAGCGTACGTACTCCACGCCGTCGAGGGCGGCCAGCTCCTCGGCGCGCGGCAGGTCTAGGACCACGCCGGAGGGGAGCTTGGGGTGGACCGATCCCACCTCGCAGGCCGCGTCGGACGGCGTGGCCTGCGGCCGCATGCCCAGGCAGAGGTCGACGGCCGCCTCGGCCAGCGAGACAGAGCGGGAGACCCGCACCTCCTCCTCGTTGAACGGGCCACCACGCCGGGCGGCGCATTCGCTGAACACCAGCTGCCGTCAGCGAGTCGGAAGAACTCCAGGTGGAACACGCCGCTGCGCAGACCGAGAGCGGCCAGCGCGTCGGCGGCAAGCCGGTCGGCCTCGGTCGCCAGCCCCGGGTGGGTGGCCTCAGTACAGCGGTAGATCCGCAGGGACTCCCCGGCCTCCACAGCCTCCAGGCAGGTCCGTGCGTAGCGCCCCACCGAGCTGAAGGCGATGACGCCGTCGTGGACCCAGCCGTCGAGGCAGAACTCCTCGCCGGTGACGAACTGCTCGACCTGCAGGCCCTTGTGGGCCGCACCGGAGGGGAAGAACGAGGCGACGGCCTTCCGGAAGGCCTCGGGGTCCTCGACTCGCACCGTGCCTCGGTGCCCACGCCGGCGACAGGCTTGAGCACCAGCGGGTAGCCGAGTTCCTCGACGTCCGCCGGAACCGGCGGGGTCCAGAACACCCGGGACCCCGTCACGGGGACGCCGGCCTGCGTGAGCCTCTGCTTCTGGAGGTACTTGTCGCGCATCAGCACGGCCACGTCGGCGCCGGGCCCGGGCACCCCGGCCGCCTGCGCCAGGCCGGCCGTCATTACCACTGCGAGCTCGTAGTTGGTGTAGATGCCATCGAAGTCGCCGAGAGTGAGGCCGGCGTGGGCCAGGGCGCTGACCACCGCCTCGGTGTTCGTCTGATCGGCGACCGGAAGCTGCCGGACCTCCTCGGGGAAGGTGAGCACCCCGTTGCGTATGGCGTCGGCGTTGCGGACCGCGACGACCTCCAGGCCACGGGCGACACAGGCTTCCGCGAAGTACCTGTCCGAACCGATGAGCAATACCCGTGTCATGGTCCTACTTCCTCTCACTTGCGTTCTCGATCGTTCTCGGCAGCGCCTGTCCCGCAGAGGAGAAGGCCCCGGCCATCCAGGCGGTGAGCGGGCTCAGCCAGTCCCCGGCGAACTGGATCCGGTCCAGACCCTGCTGCAGCCGGTGGAAGGCAGGATGGTCATAGCCGGGCCAGTTCACCCAGGCCCCGTGGACGTGCGGCACCCGCGACCACGACACCGAGTGGACCGCCACCGGCTGCGCGGCGGCCCGCACCCCGGGATGGAGCGCGGCAATCCGGTCGACGACGAGGCGGTGACGCGACTCCTCGTCCATGGTGTCCAGTTCAAGGGCGTTGTCCTTGAGGCAGTATGCCGTGAGCGTGCCGCCCGGTTCGTGCCAGTCCGTGTTCGGATACCACAGGCGGTCCACCGGGGCGGCCGGGTACGACGTGCCGCCGTAAATGCCGAGTTCGTGCTCCCACCACCGGTCGGCGTAGGTAACGAACGCCTTCAGGGCGGGCCGCGGCTCCGGCACCTCCAGGGCGGCACGGAGGTCGGCGGGAAAGTCTGCCTCCACCTCGGCGAGTTGGTGCGGCGGCAGCGCCAGAACGACGTGGTCGTACGTCTCGTGCCGCGTTCCCCGTGGGGTGGCGAGTCCGAGCCGAACCCCGTCCGCCGTGGTGGCGACCGACACGAGCCGGTGGCCCAGATGCAGGCATTCGGTGGGGAGGCTCGCGGTGAGCCGGGAGACCAGCACATCGCTGCCGCCGACGATGCGGAACAGGGTGGTCGACTTCAGTGCGGACAGGTCGGCCAGCAGGGCACGGGCGGGGCCGCTGTCCACGAGGTCGGGCGCGTCCCACAGCTCTCCGCCAGTGGCAGGCAGAGCCGTCGGATCCCCCACATCGCTCAGGGCGCTCAGGGTACGCCGGGTGCGGTGCGGTGCCTGGTCCGCGGCCTGGTCCGCCACCAGGTGCGGATACTTCTCGGCCAGGTCCGGGCGGACTGCGAGGCGGCGAACATCCTGCCACCAGTCCCGCTGGCGCAGCACCCGGGGGTGCTGGCCCTTGCCCAAGTGCAGCAGGGCATCGTCGTTGCGCGTGACCAGGGGGGCGATCGGTACGTCGAGCAGACGCAGGTACTTCATGGTCACCATGTGCGGGTGGATGCGGGTGGCGCCGGCTTCCACCAACTGTCCATCCGGGAGTGTGACCATGCGGCCCGGATCGTCCGGCAACGGGTCGCCGTGACGCAGTGTCAACACCCTTCCGCCGAAGCGTCCGGCGGCCTCGAAGAGGTCCGCGTGGACGCCCATGCCGGACAGGACGAACGCGGCAGTGAGACCGGCGAGGCCGCCTCCGACGACCCCGACTCGCTTCCCGTGCAGGTGCTCCGCGCGCGGCAGTCTGCCGTGTAGATCATCGGGCAGGGAGGTCTTCGCGGGTTCTGGTCCGTTTCGGCCCGTGGGGCTCCTACGCTCCCGGGCATGGTGGACCCCGAGGTGCTGGAACGGATCGCCGCGCGCCGCGCGGAACTGGACGGGCTGGAAGAAACAGCTGGTCAAGCAGCTGGAGCAGGTGAGGGCCGAGCGGGACGGCCTCGCGGTCGCCGAGCGGGTCCTGGCGCGGATGAGCGAGCAGGTCGCTGGGGAGCGCGCTGCCGTCATGCCGGCGTCGGCGCAGGTAGGTGCGGCCAAGGCTGCCGCGTAGGTACGAGCGGCGATCCGGGAGGCCGCCCTGCGGACCGGTGCCCGGCCCTCTCTCCGGGCCGAGATCGCCGCGCAGATCCGCGCCGAGGAGAAACGGCGCCGTCAGGTGGAGGAAAGCGTGAGCGCCGCGACGCCGAAGCCAGCCGGCGCCGGTCGGACGCGCGTGTGGCGGGCCGGCGGGCCGCACTCGAACGCGCGACCCGCTGGCTGCAGAACCGTTGAATCTTACCGGCTGGTGGCCGCTGTCGGCCCGGGTGTGGGTCCCTGGTAGTTGCCGAGCGTGATGGTCCAATCCTCTGCATCGCCGTCGCGGGCGATGCTGAGGGCCAGCTTGAACGGCTTTCCCGTGTTGTCCGTCCCGGTAATGTCCACGTCGGCGTAGGTGGATGACGTGGGAGTGGCGATGGTGAGGCCGGTGATCTCAAGGCCCCGTCCGCCATCCTTGGCGATGATCGTCTCGGCGTCCTTCTCCCTGCCGGACACGCCCTCGGAGTCCTTCGCCAGCGCCAGCAGCGCGTCCGGGTCGCGGTCGTTGAGAGCCTTGACGTACGCCCTCGCGGTCCCCTCCGCGTTCCTGCCGCCGCCGTCGTCGTTGCAGGCCGCCAGGAGCACGCACAGTGCGGGTACTGCCAGCAGTGCCAGGGACTTCCTCAAGGGTCTCCCCTCCCTATGGGTCAGGTGCGGTGGGCGTAGAACCAGGCGCCCCGGCGCTCGTACAGGATGGTGGTCAGGGGCTTGTCGATGACGTTGTTGGTGTGGCCGGTGAGGTAGAGCTCCCCGTTCTTCTTGGCGGTGACGATCATCGTGTGGTCGATGATGCCGTTAGGACGGCCCGTCGCCCTGTCCACGAAGTCGATCTGGAGAACGTCGGAGGGGTACATCTTCCACACGTTGTCCAGGGCCTTGGTTCGCCGCGAGTGCTTGATGGCGTACCAGTACCAGTTGTGGGCGCCGGCCCACGCGTAGCTGGTGGACCACGTGTAGCTGCCGTAGAACCACTCGTCGGGGTCCTTGCGGTGGAGTATGCCGCCGGAGGTCATTTTCCAGCCGCCTGCGCGCATGGCCTGGGAGATGAAGTTCGTGCAGTCCTGATCGTATTTGCGGTAGGCGGGGTTGTAGGAGTACGCGTACTTCTTCGCATAGTTGATCATGTACTGGTAGTTGTACGAGGCCGTCACCATCGTCTTCGCCTCCTGCGACATGGCTTCCGCAGCCATCTGCGAAGTCGAGGAAGGCGCGTCGGTTACCGGGCCCTCCAGCGGCTCCGGCTCCGGCCCGCCGTCCGGCTCCATCTCGCCGTCCGGGCCGGGCTCGTTGATGGGCCCGACGTCGTCCAGCTCGGTGATCTGCGTGCTGGGCAGGACCCCGGAACGGTTGACCTCGGCCCGGTCGCCTGCGATCTCCCACTCGCCCTGCGCGGAGCGCGTGAACGTCAGCGTGTGCGGGATGCTGTACCCCTCGTAGGCGGGCGCGTCCGGGGCCGGGTGGGGGAAGTACAGGCGGGTGTCCTCGATGACCTTCACCGTGGCCGTGTCCCCGCTGACCGAGGCCGTGTCGGGGGCGACGGTGACCTCGGCGCGGCTGTACCCGCCGTTGACCTTCTCAAGGCCCTTGGCGTTGTCCTGCAACACCGCTAGGTCTGAGGCGAAGTCGCCTGCCGCGGCATCCGTCATCGGAGCGGGTTCGGTGGCGAGGTTGTCCTGCGGTGCGGTGGTGACGGCGTCGGCGCGGCGCTGGAGGAGCCTGTCGGCCATCTCCACCAAAGTCGTGGTGTCCGGCAGGTCAGTGGTCTGGGCGTGTGAGGTCGGCGTGGAGACGACCAGGGAAGCCAGCGCCACCGTAGCGGCGCTGGCGGTGCGTATGGACAGTGCGGTTCTGCGCAAGGGTCCCCCCCCTTGTCGGTTCACGTTGCTTCGGCAGTCTGCGGCGCCCGCCGTCCCCGGGCAGAGGGCCTGGTGATCTTCTGGCTGAAGCGGGCCGGGATCTGGCCGGAATCGAGCCCGAGATCTGTTCCGGCGACCAGTCCTCGGCCGGCTTCCCCGCCACCAGCTCACACAGCCGGGGATTCTTCGCCAGGAGGCAGTCCTGCGGACGCCTCGCGTTGTCCCAGGCCCGTTCTTCCGCGCGAGCCGCACGATAGGCCCGCCGACCGCCGTTCCGGCTGACCTCACGACTGGCTGTTGACACCGACCGGCCAAACAAGGAAGCGATCTGACGCAAGGACTCCCCACGAGCCAGCTCGTGAGATATCTCTTCCCGCTCGATCAGGGAAGGCGCGTCCGGCCTGCGTCGGCCCCCTTGGCCTTGGTGGCTCCGAAGATCGAGCCAGCACACCGCCCGAAGGCCCGGCCGATCTCACTGAGTGGGCGTTAAGTCCGATCTTCCTCGGTTCGTGATCGCTCGATCGTGGTACTGATCGCTGCACCGGCAAACTGCCGGGCATGTCCATGCTGAGATGCGGGATGTGAAGAGAAGGCCGTACCCCAGCGACTTAACCGACGAGCAGGGGGTGTCGATCGAGCCGATGATCACTGCCTGGAAGCAGGACCGGGTGGCGCGGTCGGCGACCGGGGACCCCGGGGCCTGTGACCTGCGGGAGGTCGTGAACGCGATCTTCTACCAGAACCGGACGGCCTGCCAGTGGCGCTATCTGCCGCACGATCTCCCTGCCTGGTCAGCGGTGTTCTACGACTTCGGACTGTGGCGCAAGGACGGCCTCGACCAGCGGATCCAGGAACTCCTGCGCTGTCAGGTGCGCGAGAGAGCCCGCCGATGAGAGGACCCGTCTCTCGTGATCATCGACACCCAGTCCGTCCGCGCGGCCGGGCCGGTGTCCCGAAGACCACGACGGGACTGGACGCCAACAAGAAGGTGTCGGGCCGCAAGCGGGGACTGGCCGTGGACGTTCTGGGGCTGGTCATCGGCGTCGTCGTGGTGGCCGCCTCCGCCCATGACAACACCGCCGGCACCGCCCTGCTCGACCAGGCCGCCGAGCGGTGCGGCAACCGCCTGGAGAAGGCCCTGGTGGACCAGGGCTTCAAGGACCAGGTCCTCAGTCACGGCGCCCTGCTGGACATCGACGTCGAGGTCGTCCGCCGCAACCGGGCCGACCAGGGCAAAGGCTTCGTCCCGCAGCCGAAGCGGTGGATTGTCGAGCAGGTCAACGGCACGTTGATGCTGCACCGGCGCCTGGCCCGCGAGTACGACCACCGGCCGGACACGTCCGCCTCGCGCGTCTACTGGGCCTCCATCGCGTGATCCGCCGCCTCACCACGCCGAGTCGGGCCTGGCGCGACACCCTCGGGCTGGCCGCGTGAACGTCACCGAGCTCCGGGGCGGCCTCCAGGCCCAGCACGACGAAACCGCGGCCCGGGCCGTTGAACTACGCGACCATGTACAGCACTTGACCGCCGCCCTGGCCGAGACCGAAGCGCGACTCGCGGGCCTGGCCACCACGGCCAAGGTCGTCGCCGAACTCGCACCAGCTGGAAGCGGCCCCGATCCGCCCGAGACGAACACCGCCTACCAGGCCATCGTGAACACCTTCAACCAACACCCCGACCAGGTCTTCCGAGCCCGTGATCTGCACGAACTCCTCGACATGCCCACCGACGAGGCATCCGTCAACATCACCCGCAGCTGTCTCGGACGCCTCACCCGCCAAGGCTTCCTCACCCAGCCCGGACGAGGCCGCTACCAGAAACGGACTTAACGCCCTCTCAGAGGATCAGGAGTTGAGCGCGGGGATGATGTCGGTGCCGTAGGCGTCGATGGTGGCCTCCTTCGCGTCGTGCATGTCGTAGACAGCGAACTGGTCGACGCCCAACTCCCGCAGATGGCGGAGCTTGGTGATGTGGGCCTCGGCGGGGCCGAGGAGGCAGAAGCGGTCGACGATCTCGTCGGGGACGAAGGTGGTGTCGGGGTTGTCGGCGCGGCCGTGGTGGGAGTAGTCGTAGCCCTGCCGGTCCTTGATGTACGCGGTGAGCTCCTCGGGGACCATGGCGGAGTGTTCGCCGTACTTGGCGACGAGGTCGGCGACGTGGTTGCCTACCATGCCGCCGAACCAGCGGCACTGGTCGCGGGCGTGGGCGAGGGCTTCGGCCGAGCCGTCGGCCGTGACGTACGCGGGAGCGGCGACGCAGATGTAGAGCGACTCGGGGTCGCGGCCGGCCTTGGCGGCGGCCTCCTTGACCGCGTGCACCATCCACTGGGTCAGGAACGGGTCGGCGAGCTGGAGGATGAAGCCGTCGGCCTTCTCCCCCGCGAGGGCCAGGGCCTTGGGCCCGTACGCGGCCATCCAGACGGGGAGCTTCCCCTGCCGGATCCAGGGGATGCGGATCGCGTTGCCGTCCACCTCCGCCTCTCGGCCCTCCGCCAGGTCGCGGATGACGCCGATGGCCTCCCCGAGACGGGCCAGGGTGTTGGGTTTGCGGCCGGCGACGCGCATCGCGGAGTCGCCGCGGCCGATGCCGCACACCGTGCGGTTGCCGTACATGTCGTTGAGGGTGGCGAAGGTCGAGGCGGTGACCTCCCAGGTGCGGGTGCCGGGGTTGGTGACCATGGGCCCGACGTGCATCTTCTGGGTGTTGGCGAGGATCTGGCTGTAGATGACGAACGGCTCCTGCCACAGCACGGCCGAGTCGAACGTCCAGCCGTAGCGGAAGCCGTTGCGCTCGGCGCGCTTCATCAGGCTGATGACCTGGGAGGCGGGCGGGTCGGTTTGCAGGACGAGGCCGAAGTCCATGCGGGACTCTCCTTACAGGTACTGGCAGGTGGAACGGTGGACAAAGGCCCCGTGACCGGCCCGGCCGACGAACTCGCGTCGGTCGATGACGAGTTCGCCGCGCGAGAGGACGGTGTCGACGCGTCCGGTGATCCGCTTGCCCTCGTACGCCGAGTAGTCCACGTTCATGTGGTGTGTCTCGGCGGAGATGACCTGCTCGGCGTGCGGATCGTAGAGGACGATGTCGGCGTCGGAACCGGGCGCGATGGTGCCCTTCTGCGGGTAGAGGCCAAACATCCGGGCCGGGGTCGCACACGCGATCTCGATCCAGCGCCGGCGGCTGATGTGCCCGTCCAGGACCGCCTGGTGCAGCAGGTCCATCCGGTTTTCCACGCCCGGCAGGCCGTTCGGGATCTTGGAGAAGTCGCCGCGGCCCAGCTCCTTCTGGCCGCGGAAGCAGAAGGGGCAGTGGTCGGTGGAGACCACCTGGAGGTCGTTCGTGCGCAGCCCCCGCCACAGCGCGGCCTGGTGCTCCTTGGGGCGCAGCGGGGTGGAGCAGACGTACTTGGCGCCCTGGAAGTCGGGCTCGGCGAGGTTGTCGGTGGACAGGAACAGGTACTGCGGGCAGGTCTCGCCGAAGACCGGGAGGCCCTTGTCGCGGGCGGCGGCCAGCTCCGCCACCGCCTCCTCCGCCGAGACGTGGACCACGTACAGCGGGGCGCCAGCCACTCGGGCGAGCTGGATCGCGCGGTGCGTGGCTTCCGCCTCCAGCAGCACCTTGCGGACCTCGCCGTGGTGGCGGGGGTCTGTCTCACCGCGGGTCAGGGCCTGCTCGATGAGGACGTCGATCGCGATGCCGTTCTCGGCGTGCATCATGATCAGCCCGCCGTTGCCGGAGGCCCGCTGCATCGCGCGCAGGATCTGACCGTCATCCGAGTAAAAGACCCCCGGATATGCCATAAACAATTTGAACGAACTTACACCTTCCTCAACAAGTCCGTCCATTTCCTTGAGTGTGTGCTCGTTTACGTCCGACACGATCATGTGGAATGCGTAGTCGATCGCGCACTTGCCATCGGCCTTGGCGTACCAGGCGTCCAGGCCGGCCCGCAGGGATTGCCCCTGCGACTGAACCGCGAAATCGATGATCGTCGTGGTGCCGCCCCAGGCCGCGGCTCGCGTCCCGGTCTCGAACGTGTCCGACGCAAAAGTGCCACCGAACGGCAGCTCCATGTGCGTATGCGCGTCGACCCCACCCGGGATCACATATTTATGGGAGGCGTCGATCACCCGGTCGGCAGTCCAGTCCTGGCTGCCCGCGGTCGCCATCGCCACGACGCGGCTTTCCTCGATCAGAACATCCGCGTGCAGCTCTTCGGCGGCGGTGATCACCAGGCCACCGGTAATGAGAGTTCTGGTCATGCCTGAGGAATCCCTTCCCGTCAGAATGCCGGAGTCGGAGGGCCGTCGACAGGGATACCGCACGGAATGCGGTATCCCCGTCGGCCGCGGCAGCCAGCTCCATGCCGGCTTTCCGCGATGCGATGCCGTGCATCGCTCACCACCAGGCCTCCGGACCGACTAGGTCGCCGAGTCCCCGTGAAGATTCCTGGTCACGCGAGCCAACGAAACTCTTGAAGGAGGTGATGCCCTCCTCGACGAGGAGGTCCATCTCCTTCAGGGTGCCCTCGTTGACGTCCGAGAGGATCATGTGGAAGGCGTAGTCGACGGCGCAGTTGCCGTCGGCCTTGGCGTACCAGGTGTCGAGGCCCTCGCGGAGGGAGTGGCCGACGCTCTGGACGGCGAAGTCCACGATGGTGGTGGTGCCGCCCCAGGCCGCGGCGCGGGTACCGGTCTCGAAGGTGTCGGAGGCGAAGGTGCCGCCGAAGGGCAGCTCCATGTGGGTGTGGCAGTCGACGCCGCCCGGGATGACGTACTTCCCCGTGGCGTCGATCGTACGGTCGGCGGTCCAGCTCGCGGCGGCTGCCGAGCCGTGGGCGGCCAGGGCGGCGACGCGGCCGTCCTCGATCAGGACGTCCGCGTGGACCTCGTCGGCGGCGGTGACGACCAGTCCGCCGCTGATCAGGGTGCGGGAACTCATCGGGGTCTCCTCCCCCAGCTGAAGGGTGCGCGGGGCCCGTTGCCGAAGTGGCGCAGGGCCCGCTGCTAAAGGGCGCGCAGGGCCCGTTCGAGGATCTCGGCGCCTTCCTCGGCCTCGCCGACGGTGAGGCTGAGCGGGGGCGCGATGCGGATCACGCTGGTGTTGTGTCCGCCGCCCTTGCCGAGCAGCAGCCCGTCGGCGCGGGCCGCCTCCAGGACGGCGGCGGCGGCCTCGGGCCAGGCCTGGTCGGTGCCGGGGCGGGTGAGCTCAATGCCGGCCATCAGTCCGCGGCCGCGGACCTCGCGGACGGCCGGGATGCCGGCGCCGATGGCGCGCAGGCGTTCCAGCAGCAGGCCGCCGACGCGCCGGGCGTTGCCCTGGAGGTCGTGTTCCAGCAGGTAGCCGAGGTTGGCAAGGCCGGCGGCCATGGTGACCGGGGAACCGCCGAAGGTGGAGATGGAGTTGGCGTCGAGGCAGTTCATGATCTCGGCGCGGGCCACGACGCCGCCGATGGACATGCCGTTGCCGATGCCCTTGGCGAAGGTGAGGATGTCGGGCGGGCCGTTCTGGGCGTGGGCCTGCCAGCCCCAGAAGTGGTCGCCGGTTCGGCCCCAGCCGGTCTGTACCTCGTCGCTGATCCACAGGATGCCGTGGCGGTCGAGCACGCGGCGGAAGGCGGCGTACAGGCCGTCGGGCGGTGAGGTGAACCCGCCCACGCCCTGGATGGGTTCGGCGATCAGGGCGGCGACCGAGCCGCGGGCCTGGCCGAGGATGTCTTCCAGGTCGGCAAGGGCCGCCTCGGTGAACGCCTCGTCGGTCAGCTCGGCGAAGGGGCCCCGGCCGCGGACCGCGCCGTGCACGTACAGGGTCTGGAGCGGGGAGAGGCTGGTCGGGGACCAGCCTCGGTTGCCGGTGACCGAGACGGTGGAGAAGGACCGGCCGTGGTAGCTGTTCCGCATCGCCAGGATCTGGTTGGAACGGCGGTACGTGGTCGCGAGCAGCAGGGCGGTGTCGTTGGCCTCGGTGCCAGAGGTGGTGAAGAAGACCCGGGCGTCGGGGATGCCGGAGAGGGCGGCGATCCGTTCGGCCAGCTCCACCATGGGGCGGTTGAGGTAGAGGGTGGACGAGTGGATGATCCGCCCGGCCTGGTCGGCGACGGCCTTGGTGACCTCGGGGAGGGCGTGGGCGGTCATGGTGGTGAGGATGCCGCCGAAGAAGTCGAGGTAGCGGTTGCCCTCGGCGTCCCAGACGTGCCGGCCCTCGCCGTGGGTGAGTTCGACGGGGCGGTCGTAGTAGAGCGTGAGCCAGTCGGGCATGACGGTCCGGTGGCGCTGGTGCAGGCTGAGGGGGGAGATCACGGCTGTACCAGTCCTCCGTAGGCGTCGGGGCGCCGGTCGCGGTAGAAGGCCCACTGGGTGCGGACCTCGTCGATGAGGTCGAAGTCGAGGTCGCGGACGAGGAGTTCCTCCTCCTTGTCGCCGGCGGTGTCGCCCACGAACTTGCCGCGGGGGTCCACGAAGTAGCTGGTGCCGTAGAAGTCGTTGTCGCCGTACTCCTCCTGGCCGACGCGGTTGATCGCGGCGACGAAGTACTCGTTGGCGACGGCGGCGGCGGGCTGTTCCAGCTGCCAGAGGTGGGCGGAGAGGCCGCGGTGGGTGGCGGAGGGGTTGTAGACCAGCTGGGCGCCGGCGAGGCCGAGCTGGCGCCAGCCCTCGGGGAAGTGGCGGTCGTAGCAGATGTAGACGCCGACCTTGCCGACCGCGGTGTCGAAGACGGGCCAGCCGAGGTTGCCGGGGCGGAAGTAGTACTTCTCCCAGAAGCCCTTGACCTGGGGGATGTGGTGCTTGCGGTACTTGCCGAGGTAGCTGCCGTCGGCATCGATGACGGCGGCGGTGTTGTAGTAGAAGCCCTGGCTCTCGATCTCGAAGACCGGTACGACGATCACCATGCCGGTCTCTCTGGCGAGCGCCTGCATCCGCTGGACGGTGGGGCCGTCCGGGACGGGCTCGGCCCAGCGGTAGTGCTCCGGCTCCTGGACCTGGCAGAAGTACGGGGCGTTGAACACCTCCTGGAACCCGATGATCTTCGCACCCTGCGCGGCTGCGGCGCGGGCGTGCTCCTCGTGTTTGGCGATCATGGATTCGGTGTCGCCGGTCCAGGTGGCCTGGACGAGTGCGGCGCGGACGACGTGAGCCATGAGCTGCTCCTTCGACAGGACGTCAGAGAGCCTCTACGCACGTAGATGGAATGCGTAGGTACGTGACCGTAAGCCCCGTCACACTCCGGGGCAAGACCATCTCCGTCAACCGGCAGAGTCGATCATGTTTCGCATTTCGCCGGTCGTTTTCGACCGCCCGACGAACAAGGGCGGGCGGGGTGGCGGGGTGCGGCGGGCCCGGGGTCAGCGGAGGGGAACGCCGGCCACGCGGAGGGCGTGGACCAGGTCGCGGTGGCGGCTGTCGGAGACGGCTCGGGCGGCCGCCAGCAGTCGGGGGGCGAGGCGGGGCGGATCGGTACGGGCCAGCCGTGCGGCCTCTTCGGGAGCCCGGACCCGTACGAACGCCCCCAACAGCGCACCGGCCTCCTGGTCCCGGCCGTCGGCGGCCAGCGCCAGCGCCGCGTCGGCGATCTCGGCGGCCGGCCTGGAGACGCCCTGGCGCAGCAGCTGGACGCAGTCGGCGGCCCGGCCGGCGGCGCTGAGCGCGGCGGCGGCCGCGGCGAGCCGGGTCGGCGGCAGTGAGGCGGCCTCCCACAGCAGGGTGGCCCAGTCCGCGGCGAGCCCGGCGCGCTCCAGTTCCCCGGCGAGCGCGGGCAGCCGCTCCGGGGGCCAGCCGGCGGCCTCGCAGAGCACCCCGTGCGCCTCGCCGGAGCGGCCCTGGGTACGGAGGCCGATCAGTTCCCCCACCAGCTCCGCCACGGCCTGCCGGGCGGGGAGGGAGACGGTTCGGCCGGTCTCCGTGTCCGTCCCCTCCGGCCCCGGCAGCGGCTCGGGCACCGGCTCCTCGGGGGCGCCGCCGAAGCGGGCTCCGCGCGGGGCCGGCGCCGCGGCCATGCCGGCCGGGAAGGGGGTGGGCGCCGGCCCCGCGTCCGTGCCCACGGGGGCCCCGGCGAACCTGGCCCCGCGCTGCCGGGGCACCTTCCCGCCGGGTGTCCCGGCCTGCCGCCCGGTCCGGAACCACCGCCCGAAGGCAGGCCCGGCAGCCTCGGGCCGCCGTTCCCCGGACGCGTGACCCTCCGGGTCCGGAGCGGCCGGGTCACCCGGGGTGGAGGCGTCCGGGCCGGGCGGGTCACCCGGCGTGCCGGCATGCGGGCCGGCGGCACCACTGCGGGGCGTGAAGACGTCGGACTCCGGCCACGCGGGCGGTACGGCGGTCAGCCGGGTCGCCAGGTCCGTACAGCGGGAGGCGGCTCGGGCGTGGTCGTCGCGGGTCCAGGAGAGTTCGCGGGTCAGGCGCTCCGCCTCGGCCGGCGGCGGGGCCGCACGCAGGCGGTCCGCGAGCGTGCGCAGCGCCGCCTCGGCCGCGGCGCGCTGCGCCTCCGCGTCCGCCAGCTGGTCCCGCAACTCCCCCGCGCCGCCCGGCCGCCGGTCGTACGCGGCCACCGCGGCAGCCCGAAGCCGGGCCGCCTCCGCCGTCCAGGCGCGGGCGGACTCCTCGCCCCGCACGGCCGCGAGGTCGGCTAGCAGGGAGGCGAGCACGTCCCACGGCGCAACGGCCGCGCCGTCCAGACAGGCCCGCATCCCTTCGGGATCCCGCCGCAGGAACTCCGCGTACCACCCCGTTCCCGGATCGAGAAGGGCGACCAACTCTCGCATCAGGTCAGCGAGTTGACGTACAGCACCGATTCCGACCCTGTCCATGGCCCGCATTGCATCGCACCAGTGTTACGGGCGCGCTACGGGAGTCTCAAAGCTTGACGGCTTTCCCGCGGCCACGACCCGGACTCCGCACGCCGTCGCGCCCCCTGCGCCCGCCCCTACGCCGTCCCGTGCTTCTCCGCGTGCGTGAGGGTCTCCCAGGCCACGAACAGCTCGTCCGTGCCCGCCGGCCGGGCGCGGTCCACCAGCCGCCGCGTGTACGGCAGCCGGGCGCCCGCGCGGCCCTCGTAGTGGGCCAGGGCCACCTCCAGGTCGGGCCCCATGGAGCGCTCGACGCGGCCCCCGCAGAGCCAGCCGGGGGGCTTGTCGCCGAGCTGGTAGCGGGAGTGGAACTCCAGGGCGGCCTTGAGGCGTTCGGCCTCCTCGCCGTACAGGTCGACGCCCTGGTGCCAGGCGGTCTCCGCGATGTGCGCGGTGGCGGCCAGCGAGTAGCCGACGTGCTTGAGGTTGCGGCAGGTCTCCTGGCCGAGCCCGTCCACGTACGTGCCCTGCCCGAACCAGTACGCCCTGACCTTCTCCCCCGTGTCCAGCGAGGTCCGCGCCGGCACCCGGGGCCGCTCCCCGTCGGACCTGAGGTAGAAGTACGCCGGCACGCGGGCCCGGAAGCGGTCCAGCGCCTCCCCGAAGACCGTCTGGTCCTCCAGGAACACGGCGATCGCGATGGACGCGTCGGTCATCGCCAGCTCCCAGTTGCCGTTGAAGCCCGGCACCTGGTCGCGCACGGTCGTCAAGTACGCCTTGCGCAGCATCCACTTGAAGCGCTGCACCCGGGGGCCGGGCCAGCCCGGGTACCCCGCGTGCACGATGTCGGCGGCGCGGGCCCAGGTGGAGCCGGCCCAGGCCGCCTGGAGTCCGGCGTTGTCGTCGGTGTGGCGCTTCATCACGGCCGACCAGGCGTCCATGATCTCGGCGGACTTCCGCGCGTACACGGCCTTGCCGGTGACGCCCCAGAGCAGGGCGTGCGTGTACGCGGCGATCGCGTCCTGCCGCTCCGCGACACAGGCCGGGGGGCCGCCGTCGAAGGGGCACGCGACGGTCTCGGCGGGGTGCGGCACGTACTCCAGGGACGCATACGGGCTCTTCAGCACCGCGTGGTAGGCCGAGTGCCAGGGCTCCTCGCTCTGGGCGACCATGGCCTTGGCCCGGTCGAGCTGGGTGCGGCTGACGACCACCCCGGGATGGTGGAAGACCACGGCGGTGGGGGTTTCCGCGGCATGGTCCTCGGGGGCCGCGCAGGCGGCCAGCAGCAGGCCCGTCGCGAGCAGGCCGCCGAGCAGGCCGAGGCCCAGGGCATGCCGGCCGGACCGTCCCGGGCCGGCGGCCGGCCCGCGCCGCTTGGGTGCGTTCTGTGCAGACACGCTTTCACGGTTGCCCGGCACCCGGCGCGCCGCACCGCTGGTTGCGCCGAACGGCCGCCGATCCCGCCCCCGCCTCCCGCCACCCGCCACAGCACGGCGGGGGCGGGAGGCCAGGAAGCCGGAAGGCCAGGAAGGCCGCAAGGTCAGGAGGCCGCAAGGCCGCAAGGCCGCAAGGCCGCAAGCCAAGGAAGCCGGAGTTCCCGTTACCGCGTGCCGGAGGGCCGTACGACCATGGCCGAGCCGCCGCCCCGCCGGGTGGTCTCGGCGGCGGCGAGCCAGCGGCCGTCCGGCAGCCGCTGCACACCGGTCGCCGCGCCGATCTCCGGGTTCTGCCGGAAACCGTGGCCCAGCGCCTGGAGCTCGGCCCGCAGCGGGCTGTTCCACAGGCCGGGCTCCAGCTCGGTCGTGGTCTGGTTGCGCTGGCTGGCGCGCGGCGCCGCGATGGCGTCGACCAGCGGCAGGCCACGGTCGAGGTGACCGATGAGGGTCTGGAGCACGGTGGTGATGATCGTGGCCCCGCCCGGCGACCCGACGGCGAGCACCGGCCGGCCGTCGTCCAGCACGATGGTCGGGGACATCGACGAGCGCGGGCGCTTGCCGGGCCCGGGAAGGTTCGGGTCGTGCACGGACGGGCTGGCCGGCGCGAAGGAGAAGTCGGTCAGCTCGTTGTTGAGCAGGAAGCCGCGGCCCGGGACGGTGATGGCGCTGCCGCCGGTGGACTCGATGGTGAGGGTGTAGGACACGACGTTGCCCCAGCGGTCGGCGACCGTCAGGTGCGTGGTGTTCTCGCCCTCGTACGTGGTGGGGGCGGCCTGACCCGAGGTGCCGCAGTCGGCGGGGTCGTCGGGGTCCCCGGGGGCGAGCGGGCTGGTGAGCACCGCGTCGTCCTTGATCAGGCAGCCCCGCGAGTCGGCGAACCGCTGGGAGAGCAGCCCGCGGGTGGGCACGTCCTCGAAGGACGGGTCGCCGACCCAGCGGCCCCGGTCGGCGAAGGAGATCCGGGAGGCCTCGATGAAGCGGTGCAGGTACTGCGCCTCGCTCAGCTCGCCCACGTCGGAGCGCTCCAGGATGTTGAGGGCCTCGCCGACGGTGGTGCCGCCGGAGGAGGACGGCGCCATGCTGTAGACGTCCAGGCCCCGGTAGCCGACCCGGGTGGGGGTCTGCGCCTTGGTGCGGTACGCGCGGAGGTCCCCGGCCGTCATGTCGCCGGCCCGGACCTTGCGGGTGGCGGCGGGGTCGACGGGGGGCCTGCGCACGGCCTCGACGATGTCGTCGGCGATCGGGCCGCGGTAGAGGGCGCCGGTGCCCTTGCGGGCGAGTTCGGCGTACGTGTCGGCGAGGTCGGGGTTCTTGAACACGGTGCCCACGACGGGCGAGTCGCCGCCGGGCAGGAAGAGCTCGGCGGTGGCCGGGAAGTCCTTGAAGCGGGCCTTGTTGGCCTCGGTCTGGGCGCGGAAGGTGGCGTCCACGGTGAAGCCGTCGCGGGCGAGCTTCTCGGCGGGGGCGAGGAGTCGGCCGAGGGAGCGGGTGCCCCAGGCGTCGAGGGCGGACTTCCAGGTGGCGGGGGTGCCCGGGACGCCGACGCCGAGGCCGCTGGTCTGGCCCTCGGCGAAGGGGATGGGGGTGCCGTTCTCCTGGAAGAGGTGCTCGTCGGCGGTCTGCGGGGCGGTCTCGCGGCCGTCGATGGTGTGCACCCTGCGTTGTCTGGCGTCGTAGTAGACGAAGTACCCGCCGCCGCCGATGCCGGCGGAGTAGGGCTCGGTGACGCCGAGGGCGGCCGCGGTCGCGACGGCGGCGTCGACGGCGTTGCCGCCGGACCTGAGCACGGCGATGCCGGCCGCGGAGGCGTCCGCGTCCACGCTGGCGACGGCGCCGCCGTACCCGGCGGCCACCGGGACCTTCTCCGGGGTGGCGGCGGCCCGTACCCGGGTGGCGTCCGCGTCCCGGACCGCGGTGCCGGCGGCGGCCCCGCCTCCCGGCGCGCGTTCGGGGCCCGCCGTGCCGGCCGCGACGACCGGGGCCGCGGCGGCCGCTCCGGTCAGGGCGGTGGCCAGGGCGAGCAGGGCTAGCGTCCGTGCGGCGGACCGGGGCATCCGTACCTCCACTCAACGGGGTTGGGCGCAGCGTAACTTCACCATGTCCATCGCGTCAGGACGGCAACCCGCCAGGGTCCGGCCGGGTCGTCAGGCAATACCATCCCGCGCATGAACGATGACGTGCGCAACATCGTGCTCGGCGTGGCGGCGACCGCGCTGAGCGGTGGTCTCGGCTGGTTCGGGCGTACCTACCTGTGGCGGCGCAGGCTCCGCCGGAAGCAGGCCTTCTTCGGGCTGCCCACGGGGGCCGACTGCCTGTTCGTCGTCAACCGGCAGATGGGCGGCACCGACAGTTCGGTGCACCGGCACGACGCGTTCGCGCTGCTGGAGATATCGGCCCTGATCAAGGACTGCGGGGCGACGGTGCAGATCGTCACCCACGACGGTGCCCGGCAGGGCTTCGGCGAGCGCACCGAGTTCTGCGTGGGCGGGCCGGTGTCCAACGCCCGGACCACCGCGCACCTGGCGTCCATGCTGCCGGGCGTTGAGGTCGACCAGTCGGCGGACGAGGGCCCGGACCGGGGAGCGATCCGGGTCGGGGGCGAGACGTACCGGTGGGAGAAGAACACGTCCGAGTACGTGCTGCTCGCCCGGCTGACGACGCCCGAGGGCACCCGTCCGGTGTTCCTGATCAGCGGTCAGACGGCGGTCAGCAACCAGGCGGCGGCCCGCTACCTGGCACGGCACCACGAGGCGCTGGCCCGCAAGCACGGCAACCGGCCGTTCTGCCTCGTGCTGAAGGTGGTCAACTCCGCCGCGTACGGTCCGGACGTGACGGAGCTGGTGGCGGACGTCACCCAGCCCGCCCGGACACCCGCAGCGGCAGTCGCGTGATCCCGTTGATGAAGTTGGACACCAGGCGGCGGGGCGGGCCGGTGAGTTCGGGCGCCGGCATGGCGGCGGCCCACTCCTCGTAGAGGACGCGCAGCTGGAGGCGTGCGAAGTGGGCGCCGAGGCAGACGTGCGGCCCGTCGCCGAAGGAGACGTGGGGATTGGGCCGGCGGCCCAGGTCGAGCCGGTGGGGTGCGGCGAAGACCCGCTCGTCGTGGTTGGCGGAGGCGTGGAAGACGACCACCTTCTGCCCGGCCCGGATGGTGGTGCCGGCGAGTTCGGTGTCCGTGGCGGCGGTGCGGCGGAAGCTGAGCACCGGCGGGTGGACGCGCAGCAGTTCGTCCACGGCGAAGGCCGGGTCGGCCGCGCCGGAGCGCAGCCGTTCGTAGGCGGCGGGGTGTTGGGCGAGGGCGAGCAGTCCGCCGGGGGCGGCGCTGCGGACGGTGTCGTTGCCCGCGACGGTCAGCAGGAAGAAGAACATCTCCAGTTCGGGGTCGTCGAGGCCGGCCTCGGCGAGGGCGGTCATCAGGTCGTCGCCGGGGTGCTTGCGCTTGTGCGCGGCGAGCTCGCGGGCGTACGCGAACATCTCGGCGAGCAGGGCGGGCGAGCGCGGGTTGAGGGGCTTGCCGTCGGGGCCGAGGAGCGGGGCGGGGGTCTCGTCGGGGTCCTGGTAGCCGATGACGCGTACGGTCCATTCCAGCAGCAGGCCCCGGTCCGCGGCCGGTACGCCCATCAGGTCCGCGAGGTTGAGCAGGGCGTATTCGTCGGTGACGGCGCGGACCACGTCGGCGGTGCCGTCCGCGGCGTCCGCCCGGGCACGGCGCAGCAGGCCGGCGGCGCGTGTGCGGACGCGGTCGGCGAAGGCGTCGACCCGGGCGGGGGTGAAGGCGCGGGAGACGACGCGGCGGAGCCTGCCGTGGTCCGTGGGGGTCTCCCCGGGCCCGCGGGGCCCGGGGGCAGGGTCCTGGTTGAGCATGGTGCGGCGGATGAAGGGCAGGTCGGCCGGGTCGGGGTCGCGGATCTGGGTGGCGCCGAGGTACGAGGAGTAGGTGCGGGCGTCCTTGAGTACGCGGACCACGTCGGCGTGCCGGGTGACCGCCCAGAAGCCGGGCCCGGCGGGCCAGCCGAGGACCTCGGGTTCGGGCTGCCAGGCGACCGGGTGGTGGTCGCGGAGGGTCCGGTAGGCCGCGTGGGGCGGTCCGGCGGCGTAGACGCGCGGGTCGAACACGTCGGGCAGGTCTGCACGGCCGGGCTGGTCCACGCGGGCTCCGTTCACGAGGCGGGGAGGGGGTGTCGGACCCTGATCCGCCCGACACCCCCCGGTGACCACCGTGACCGGAGCGGGGCCGTGGGGCAAGGGTGCAGGGCGGGTCCGCCGCCCGGTCCCGCGGTCAGTACGAGGAGCGCCGTACCCGGCAGGATTCCGCCTCCAGCGTGCCGTCGGTGCCGGAAAGGGTGACGGTGGCCTCGCGGCCCTGGGCCAGGTCGGTGGCGAGGGTGCACACCAGCTGCTGGCGGGCGGCCGCCGACAGCGGCCGGACCGGGATGCCGAGCGTCAGCCGGATGGAGGTGGTCTCCGGCTCGCTCTCGCTGCCGTCCTGGCCGGCCCCGGTGCCGTCCTGGTCGATCTGCAGGCCCTCCAGGCGTTTGACGACCGGCAGCCCGGTGGTGAGGCCGGCCCCCTTCTCGCCGTCGGTGGGCCCGGCCATCAGGAGCCTGACCAGCGGGTCGGGTCCCAGCTTGTACTCCGCCGTGCCGGTGTCCATCCCGAAGGGGTTGGAGCGGATGACGGGCGTCAGCTCGCCGCGCGGGCCGAGCAGGTACAGCAGGGGCCAGGTGCCGCGCGCGTCCGCGACGCCGATGCCCGCCGGGGCGCCCGCCTCGATGACGTCCGTCCCCTGGATCCCGCAGCCCGCGGCCAGCACGGCACAGGCCCCGGCCGCCAGCGCGGCGCGGAGCCGGCCGGCCTTCAGCTGCCCGGCCCGCAGTCGCCCGGCTGCCCGGAGCCGTCCTGTCCGGGGCCTCGGTGTGCGGCGTTCCCTCACGCGCCCGCCTCCAGCGGCATCTCGACGGTGAACACGGCCCCGCCGGAGGCGGCGTTGGCCACCCGGACCGTCCCGCCGTGCAGCCGTACGTTCTCCATCGTGATGGCCAGTCCCAGGCCGCTGCCCGCGGACCGGGTACGGGCCGAGTCCGCCTTGTAGAAGCGGTCGAAGATGTGCGGCAGCACCTCGGGGGCGATGCCGGACCCGCTGTCGGCGACCTCCGTGACCAGCCACGTGCCGTCCTCGCGGGCCTCCGGGTACGCGCGGACGCGGACCGGCGCCCCGCCGTGCCGCAGGGCGTTGCCCACCAGGTTGGCGAGCACCACGTCGAAGCGGCGCGGGTCGAGCCGGGCCCGTACGCCCGGCGCGAGCTCGGTGTACACCTGGGCGGGGTCGGTCCAGTGGCGGCGCCGCAGGGTGGCGTGGATGGCCTCGGCCACGTCGACGGTGTCGGGGTTGAGCTCGGCGGCGCGGGCGTCGAAGCGGGAGATCTCCATCAGGTCCTCGACGAGGACGGCGAGCTTGCCCGTCTCGGTGCTGACCAGGCGGACCGCTGCGGCGGTGTCGGGGTCGAGGTGTTCGGCGTCCTCGTCGAGGACCTCGGTGACGGCGAGCATGCCGGCCAGCGGGGTGCGCAGTTCGTGGGAGACGTCGGCGGCGAACCGGCGGGCCCTGGCCTCGGCCCGCTGGAGCTCCTCCACGGAGCGTTCGAGCTCGACGGCGGTCTCGTTGAAGGTGTGCGCGAGGTCGGCGAGCTCGTCGCTGCCCCTGACCTCGATGCGGGTGTCCAGCTTGCCGTGGCCCAGGTGGCGGGCGGCCTGGCGCAGGTCGCGGACCGGGCGCAGCACGCCGCGGGCGGCGAGCAGGGCCGGTACGAGGGCGATGGCGAGGGCGGGTATGGCTCCGTCGCGGGCGGCGCCGACCATCGCGGCGACGGTGCTCTCCTCGACGGAGAGCGGCATGGTGGCGTAGAAGACGAGGCCGGTGTCCTGCTGGACGCCGCTGTGGCCGAAGACGGCGGGCATGGCGACGGCCAGCATGGGGTGGCCGTCCCGGACGACCCGCTGGAAGGCGCCGTGCGGATGGGCCCTGACCTGGTCGCGGAGGGTGTCGGTGACGATCGTGGAGGTCTGTCCGTCGCCGTTGGAGGAGACGGTGAGGTCGCCGTACTCGGCGAAGACGGTCCAGGGGTGGGGCTTGCCCTTGCGGGCGATCTCCTGGACGACCGACTGGAGTGCGGGGAGCCTCGGCGGCAGGGTGGTGGTGAGGGCCTCCACCTGGTCGCGCAGGGTGGCGACGGCGGTGTCCTGGGTCTGTTTGAGCACGGCCGTGCGCGCCTGCCGGTAGGTGAGTGCGGCGGTGGTGCCGGCGCTGATCGCGGCCACCAGCAGGAACGCGGCGATGAGGCGGGTGCGCAGGCCCAGTCTGCCGGTCAGTCTCCTCACAGGGGGCCGAACCGGTATCCGAAGCCGCGCACGGTCTGGATGTAGCGGGGGCTGCCGGACTCGTCCTCGATCTTGTTGCGGAGGCGGCGAACGCAGGCGTCGACCAGCCGGGCGTCGGCGTGGTAGCTGTGCTCCCAGACGTACTCCAGGAGCTGCTGGCGGCTGAAGACCTGCTCGGGCGAGGCGGACAGGTGGAGCAGCAGCTTGAGCTCGCTGGGGGCGAGCGGGAGGCGTTCGCCGTTCTTGGCGACGGTCAGGCCGGCCCGGTCGATGGCCAGCTCGCCGTGGAAGTCGGTCTCGACGCGGGCGGCGGGGTCGTTGAGGCGGCGGAGCACGGCGCGGATGCGGGCCTCGATGACCTCGGTCCTGGCGGGCTTGACGATGTAGTCGTCGGCGCCGGCCTCCAGTCCGATGACGACGTCGAAGTCGTCGCCGCGGGCGGTGAGCATGATGATCGGCAGCTGGCTGGTCTCGCGGATCCGGCGGCAGACCTGCACCCCGTTCATGCCGGGCAGCATCAGGTCGAGGAGCACGAGGTCGGGGCGGAACTCGCCGAGGGCGGCGAGGCCGCCTTCGCCGGTCTCGGCGGCCCGGACCTCGTGGCCGCGGCGGCGCAGTCCGAGGCCGACACCTTCCCGTACGGACGGGTCGTCCTCGATCAGCAGTACGCGTGGCATGGCGTCAGTATCCCAAGCGGTCGGGTGGCAGACGTCCGCCTATCGGCGGAGGCGCCTGCGGGCGGAGTCGAGCAGGTCGGTGATCGCGGTCACGCCCATCGGACGGGCGACCACGACGAGGGCGGCGCAGAAGGCGAGGGTTCCCGCGGCGAGGGCCGCGACGTCGCCGAACCGTTCGGCGCCGCGGGCGGCCCAGGTGCCGGCCGCGGCGACGAGCACGCAGGCGGCGGCCAGGCGCAGGTGCACGGCGAGGGTGGGCGAGCGGAGCACGCCGCGCCCGCCGAGCCGGCGGGAGAGGGTGAACCCGGTGGCCGCGAAGCCGGCGAAGAGCGCGACGGAGTACGCGGCGGCCATGCCGGTGACCGCCCAGCGGGGCGGCAGCAGCAGGTAGGCGGCGGCGGACAGGCCGGCGTTCCCGGCGGCGATGACGAGGTTGAGGAAGAAGGGGGTGCGGGTGTCGGAGAGGGCGTAGAACCCGCGGGAGAGCACGTACTGGCCGGAGAAGGCGATCAGTCCGGGCGCGAAGGCGGTCATGATGCCCGCCATCACCGCGATGTCGTCGGGTCCGGTGCGGCCGTACCCGAAGACGCTGCCCATGATCCACGGGGCGAGGGAGCCGAGCAGGAACGCCGCGGGGACGATCACTGCCGCGCTGGAGCGCAGCGCGTATCCGACGTCGCGGCGGACGGCGGCGAGGTCGCCGTCGGCGGCGGCGGAGCTCATCCGCGGCATCAGGGCGGTGACCAGGGAGACGGTGACGATGCCCTGGGGGACCATCCAGATCAGGTACGCGTTGCTGTACGCGGTGTAGCCCGCGCCGCCCGCGACGCCCTCGGTGACGGCCCGTACCCCCGTGGTGGTGGAGAGGCGGGTGACCACCCAGTAGGCGAGCTGGTTGGTGAGGACGAGCAGCACCAGCCAGCCGGCGTTGCGCAGGGGGCGGGCCAGTCCGCTGCCGCGCCAGTCGAACCGGGGGCGGAAGCGGAAGCCGGAGCGGCGCAGGGAGGGCAGCAGCGCGAGGGCCTGGACGACGATGCCGGCGGTGGTGCCCCAGCCCAGCAGGCGCAGCTCGGCGGCGGACAGGCCGGCGTCGGCGTCGTGGGCGACGGTGAGGTACAGACCGAAGACGGCGATCACGACGATGTTGTTGAGGACCGGGGTCCACATCATGGCGCCGAACCGGCCGCGGGCGTTGAGCACCTGCCCGAGGAGGGTGAAAAGGCCGTAGAAGAGGATCTGCGGCAGGCAGTAGCGGGCGAGGGCGACGGTGAGGTCTGCCTGGGCGCCGGAGTAGTCGGCGTACGCCGCCACGAGCGCGGGTGCCGCGAGCACGGCGGCGGCGGTGAGGACGAGCAGTGCGGCGGTGCAGGCCGTCAGCAGCCGGTCGGTGTAGGCGGTCCCGCCGTCCTCGTGCTCCTTGGCGGCCCGGACCAGCTCCGGGACGAACACCGCGTTGAGGGCGCCGCCGATGAGGAGGATGTAGAGGATGTTCGGGACCGTGTTGGCCACCGCGTAGCCGTCGCCGAGCAGGCCGGTGCCGAGGGCGGCGACGACGACCGCGGAGCGGACGAAGCCCGTGGCGCGGGACACGACGGAGCCCGCGGCCATCAGCGCGCCGCTGCGCAGCACCGAGCCCTTGCGGGGCGCGGCGTGGGCGGGACCTCCCGGTCTGGTGACGGTGGCGCTCACCGGCGGGCCAGGTACGCCTGGAAGGCGCGGTACAGCGCGTGGTTGGCGGCTCCGGCCACGGGGATCTCCCACTCTCCGAGGGTTTCGACGACGTGCCCGCCGGTGCCGAGCTTCCAGCGCAGCAGTCCGAAGGAGCGGTCGTCGGGGTCGAGGGTGGAGGGTACCCCGCGCATGTCGTATTCGTCCGCTCCGAGGGCATGTGCGTCGCACATCATGCGCCACTGCAGGGCGTTGCTGGGCCGTACCTCGCGCCGGTGGTCGGCGGAGGCGCCGGTCTGGTACCAGACCCGGCCGCCGGCCACGATCATGGTGTGGGCGGCGAGCACCTCGCCCTGGTGGACGGCGAGGTAGAGGCGCATGCGGCCGGATTCCTCGGCGTTCAGGACCTCGTACTGGCGCTGGTAGTAGGCGAGGGAGCGGCCGAGGCGGAAGCCGTCGCGGCTTTCGGTGATCTCCAGCAGCCGGTAGAACTCGGGCAGGTCGCCGGCGGTGCCGGTGACGGTCTGGACGCCCGCCTTGCCTGCCTTGCGTACGTTGCGGCGCCACTCCTGGTTGAGCCCGGACCACAGGTCGTCGAGGGAGCGGCCCTTGAGCGGGACGCGGAAGACGTGGCGGGGCTGGGCGTCGCCGTCGCTCTCGCCGCCGCAGCGCTGCCAGCCTCGGGAGCGGAGCCGGTCGGCGAGTGCGGCGCCGAGGGGGTCGACCTCGGTGGCGAGCACGTCGGATATCCGGCGGCCGGGTCCGGCGGCGGATTTGAGCGCGGCGGCGTCCCAGCGGCGGTAGGCGGGGCTGGGGCCCATGCGGACCGCGAACGCGCCCTGCCGGCGCAGGTGGCGCATGAGGGGGTCGAGCCAGCGGTCGATCGCAGGGTCGGCCCAGTCGGCCACCGGCCCTTCCGGCAGGTAGGCGAAGTATTTGCGGGTACCGGGAAATTGGCGATAGAGAACGAGCGCGGCACCCACGATCTCCCCCGAGGGCAAGTGCCATCCGACCCGTTCCGAGCGCCATTGGTCCTTGACGTCCGCCCATGACGGGTACTGGAGGAAACTCGCGTCGCGGCGCGTGGCGAGGAACCACTGGTACTCGTCCGCGGTGAGGGTCCGGATCCGGAGCTCCCCGTTCTGCTGCCGCGGGTCGTCCGTGGTGACGAGCAGAGCGCACACGGCGGATTCCTTCCTCTGTGCCAAAGGTGAACACACAGGACTCTCACAGGAGTCCGTGACCGGACCGCGCGGCGAATGTGACCGGACGATGACCGTTCTGCTGCGGTCGACGTCACAACCGGAAGACCGATTTTTTCGGCGGAATCGGCAACCTAAAGTGCCTGAAGTCCGCTCTTCGTTTGCGGACATACACACCTGGGAGGGGTTTCCACCTTGAGCCGCACACGCCGTACCGCATCCCTGACGCGCCGCCACGTCCCGTTCGCGCGCGGCCGCCGGGCCGCGATCGCGGGGACCGCCGTCCTCGCCGCCGCGCTGACCGCCTGTTCGGGCGGCGCGGACGCCGGCGGCTCGGGCAAGGCCGCCATGAAGGAGAGGGCCCCGATGGCCATCACGGTCAACCTGACCGGAGACAAGGCCAAGGCGGGCGGGCCGGTCACCGTGAAGGTGGCGGAGGGCCGGCTGACCTCGGTGAAGGTGACGGACGCCAAGGGCGGGGAGCTGACGGGGCAGATCGCGGCGGACGGCCGGAGCTGGACCTCGCAGCGCAACGCGTCGCCGGGCACCGCGTACAAGGTCGAGGCGAAGAACGACGCGAACGGCACGGCGGGCGCGCAGTTCACCACCGCGGAGGCCGACAAGGTCAACAAGATCACCATCTCGCCCCAGAAGGGCGGCACGTACGGCATCGCCCAGCCGATCTCACTGGTCTTCGACAACCCGGTGAAGAACAAGGCCGAGGTCGAGAAGCAGCTGAAGGTCACCACCTCGAACGGCACCGAGGGGTCCTGGGGCTGGATGAAGGACTACTCGGGGCAGGACCGGGTGGACTGGCGGCCCAAGGAGTACTGGAAGCCGGGCACCGAGGTGAAGCTCCAGATGAACCTGAACGGGGTGGACTCGGGCCAGGGCGGCGGCTACTTCGTGCGCGACTACAACACGCACTTCTCCATCGGCAAGGACCAGCGGATCAAGGTGTCCCTGGACGACCACCAGCTGACCATGACCCGCGACGGCAGCGAGATCAAGCGGATCCCGATCTCGGCCGGCACCCCGGGCGGCAAGAAGGCGTCCTGGGAGGGCAAGCTGGTGGTGATGGCGAAGGAGGGCACCATCCGGATGGACTCCCAGACGGTGGGCCTGGGCGACGCCTACGACAAGATGGTCGACTACTCGATGCGGCTGACCTGGTCGGGCATGTACGCGCACGCCGCACCGTGGAACTCCGCCAACTTCGGCCGGGCGAACACCAGCTCGGGGTGCGTGGGCATGAGCAACGCCAACGCCGCCGACTTCTACGCGGCCGTGCAGCCCGGCGACCCCTTCGAGGTGGTGGGCAGCGGTTCCAAGGGCAAGCCGGAGATCGGCAACGGGTACGGCGAGTGGAACGAGTCCTGGTCCGAGTGGACCGCCCGGAGCGCCCTCCACGGCTCCTGACGCCCCTCACCAGCGCCGTCAACCCCACGGGCGCGCAGCTGACCTTCTCCTCACCCGGGGCCGATCCCTCGTACGTCTCGGTCCCGTTGCGCGAGCAGTGATCGCGGCTGGCGCCGGTGCGGCGAGGCCATCTGCCCATGTCCTCCTGACGTGTGGCGTATCAGGGCCCAGCGCAAACTATCCAGCCCGGCACGGGACTTCGACTCAGACACGCATAAAGGAGACATAAAGAAGACATTGACCCTGCGGGGTGCCTCCGATCAGCCCTCGGAGGCCTCCGCGTAGGCCTGGGACAGTTCGGGGGACCCCGTCATCGCCCAGGCGATCCCCGATTCGACCACGTTCAGCTCGCGCCCCGAGGCCAGCCGGATCACCGGCTGACCGCTGGGCCAGATGCGCCAGCCCGCGCCCGGCACGGTACGGATGATCACCGTGCCGAGGTAGAGCCCCGCGTCGTTGCCGAGCCAGGGCGCCGCCTCCGGATCCCGGCGCCAGCGGGGCATCAGCTGGTCCAGCGCCCCCAACGAGGCAGGGGTCTCGTCCAGTTCGAGCCCCGCGGAGCTCGCCTGCGCGCGCAGCAGTTCGCACTCCGAGAGCAGCTCGACCACCCCCTCCGGGTCGCCTGCAAGGGCGGTCGCCAGAGTCGAGCCCTGTCCGGTTTCGTGCCGCTTTCGCCAGTTGTCCAGGAAGGGGATGTTCATACCACCCAGCGTCGCACCCGTGTCCGCCCGTAGGCCATAGGCGCGCCTGAGCCGCCGCGCCCCGCTAGACGTCGAGGTCGACCACCACCGGAGCGTGGTCGGACGCGCCCTTGCCCTTGCGCTCCTCGCGGTCCACGTACGCGTCCTTGACCGCTCCGGCGAAGGCCGCGTTGCCGTACACCAGGTCGATGCGCATGCCGCGGTTCTTGGGGAACGCCAGCTGGCGGTAGTCCCAGTAGGTGTACGGGCGGTCGTACTTGAGCGGCCGCGGCACGACGTCCGAGAGGCCGGCGGCACGCAGTGCCTCCAGCGCGGCGCGCTCCGGCGGGGTGACGTGGGTGAGGCCGACGAAGGCCGCCGGGTCGAACACGTCCTCGTCGGTCGGTGCGACGTTGAAGTCGCCCATGACCGCGAACGGCCGCTCCCCCGCGGCATCTTGTGCCACGGCGGTGGTCAGCGCGCGGAACCAGTCGAGCTTGTAGCCGTAGTGGTCGTGCTCGGGCTCCCGGCCGTTGGGGACGTACACCGACCAGACGCGGACGCCGCCACAGGTGGCGGAGAGCGCGCGGGGCTCCTGGACGCCCTCGTAGTCGGGGCCGTCGGCCAGCCCGGCCACCACGTCCTCCATGCCGACCCTGGAGAGCAGGGCCACGCCGTTCCACCGGCCGGTGGCGTTCACCGCGGAGTCGTACCCCAGTTCCCGCAGCTCCGCGTGGGGGAACTGGTCGGCGGAGCACTTGGTCTCCTGGATGCACAGCACGTCGGTGCCGCTGCTCTCCAGCCAGGCCAGCAGCCGGGGCAGCCGAGCGGTGATCGAGTTCACGTTCCAGGTGGCGATACGCATGTACCCCAACCTACCGCCCGGCTCCGACAGTCACCTTCCGGCGCGGGCCGGTCACAGCTCGCGCGGGCCGGTCACAGCTCGGTGGTGCCGCCCGGGCCGAGCCGTGAGTGGTCCGCGCCGCCGAGGGCGCCGATCTGGCCGTCGTAGATCGGGCGGGCGAGGTCCGCGAGGTAGGCGTCGTGGATGTCGATGGCCCGGCGCGGCTTCACCTCCCGCACGTAGTCGATCACCTCGGCGATCTTGTTCCAGGGGGCGTGGACGGGGAGCATCAGCGTGTCGACGGGCCGGTCCGGCACGGTCAGGGCGTCACCGGGGTGGAAGAGGGAGCCGTCCACCAGGAAGCCGACGTTCGTGATCCGCGGGATGTCCGGGTGGATCACGGCGTGCAGCTCGCCGTGGACCTGTACGTCGAAACCGGCGGCGGTGAAGGCGTCGCCGTGCCCGACCGTGTGCACCCGGCCCGGATACGCGGGGGCCAGCCGCTCGGCCACGGACCGCAGGGTCCAGATCTCCGCCGCCGGGTTCGCCTCCAGGGCGGCCCGCAGCCGGCCCTCCTCGAAGTGGTCGGGGTGCTCGTGCGTGACCAGCAGCGCGTCGGCGCCCAGTCCCGCGTCGGGCTCGTTGAAGGCGCCCGGGTCGATGACGAGCGTCCGCCCGTCCTTCTCCACCTTGACGCAGGAGTGCCGCAGTTTGGTGAGCTTCATGGGGACCATCTTGGCCCGGGTCAGGGCGTCGCGGTGGAGACCACGTACACGCGGGCCGAGTTCGGGTCGGTGAAGTCGACCGTGATGTCCTGGGTGGGGCGGGGGTCGGCCTGTTCGTGGGTGGTGCCCTGCCAGGTGCGGTCCGCGGGGAACTTCCAGCCGGCCACCGTGGCGTCCTTGCCGCCGATGGTGACGCCGGGCTTCAGGGCGGACCGGCTGGTGCCGGTCTGCACCAGGAAGGTGTCCAGGTCGGCGTGGGTGACGGTGAAGGCGACGTACAGCCGGCTCGTGCGCCAGTTGTTCGTCTCGTAGAAGCGGACGCTCCACGCCCTGTCCGGCACCGGCACCTCGTAGATGCTGCGCTGCACCCGGGACGGCCAGCCGGCCCTGACCTGGGTCGCGGCGGCCTTGGCGGCCTTGTCGCGGCCGCTGCTGCGGCTCTGCTCGGCGGAGATCGCCAGGTAGCCGGCCGGGACGCCGATCAGCAGCACGATGATGATCGCGGTCAGCCAGCGGCGCCTGATCACGTGGCGGCGGTCCTCGACGGGCCCGGCCGCGTCGCTGTCCGGGGCCGGGGCCTGGCGGGGCAGGGTGGGCGTCACTGCGGATCCTCGGGGGTCTTGCCGGTGGGGCGGGTGCCGAACGCCCCGCCGGGGCTGAACAGGCGGCCGGTCTGGGCGTAGCGCTCGTACCGCTCGACGCGGCGGCGATTGGCGCGGCGGAAGCGGCGGGCCACCAGGCGGGCCAGGTCGGCGGCGCCGACCATGCCGGCCTCGGGGCCCAGCTGGGCCTTGGCGATCCGGGCCTCGGGCCGGTAGCCGCGGCCGGTCAGGTGGCGCCGGAAGGCGTCCCTGGCGGGGCCGATGAGCAGGTCGTCGGCGGCGCTGACGCCGCCGCCGATGACGAAGCAGGAGGGGTCGAGGGCGGCGGCGAGGTTGGCGATGCCGACGCCGAGCCACTGGCCGATGTCCTGGAGCAGCTCGACGCACATGGCGTCGCCCTCGCGGGCCAGCTCGGTGATGAGCGGACCGGTGATCTCCGGGACGTTGCCCTGGACGCGGTCGATGATGTTGTACGCGACCGGGGAGTCGGCGGCGGCCAGCTCGCGGGCCTCGCGGACCAGGGCGTTGCCGGAGCTGTACTGCTCCCAGCAGCCGCGGTTGCCGCACGGGCAGCGATGGCCGCCGGGTACGACCTGCATGTGGCCGAACTCGCCGGCGACCCCGTACTTGCCGCGCTTGACCTGGCCGTCCTCCAGGATGGCGCCGCCGATGCCGGTGCCCAGGGTGATCATCACCAGGTGGTCCTCACCGCGGCCGGCGCCGAACCGCCACTCGGCCCAGGCGGCCGTGTTGGCGTCGTTGTCGACCATGACCGGTACGGCCAGCCGGGACTGGAGGGCGTCGCGCAGCGGCTCGTCGCGCCAGGCCAGGTGGGGCGCGAAGAGGACGCGGGAGCGGTTGGCGTCGACCCAGCCGGCCGCGCCGATGCCGACGGCGTGCACGTCGTGCCGGTCGGAGAGGTCCAGGACCAGCTCGACGATGGTGTCCTCGACGACCTTGGGGCTCTTGGACTTGTCGGGGGTCTCGGTGCGCAGCTTCTCCAGGATCACGCCGTCGGCGTCGACGACGCCGGCCATGACCTTGGTGCCGCCGATGTCGATGCCGACCGTGGGGACGCGCGGGGCGGTCAGGTGGGACCTGCGCTCCCGCGACCCGACGGTCCGCAGGACGGTGCCCCGCGCAGCGCCGCGGTGGGCGAGCGTGAAGTCCCGGTACGTGCTCATCGAGTGCTGGTGTCCCTCAGTGGTCGGGGGTGGCGGGCGTGGTGGCGGTGTCCTCGGGGGGTTGCCGTGCCCCGCGGGGCACGGGTCCCCTGTCTGCCGATTCTGCCACCCGCTCCAGTTCGTGGCTCAGTTCCTCAAGCTCCGATCCGCCCGCCATCTGGCGGGTCAGCTCGTCCAGGGTGATGGAGTCGCGGGTGTGGCTGCCGGCCATCGTGCCGCGTTTCAGCAGCACGAAGCGGTCGCCGACGAGGTGGGCGTGGTGCGGGTTGTGGGTGATGAGGACCACCCCGAGACCCGCGTCACGGGCGGCCGCGACGTACTTGAGCACGACTCCGGACTGCTTCACGCCAAGGGCCGCGGTGGGCTCGTCGAGGACCAGCACCTTCGCCCCGAAGTGGACCGCGCGGGCGATGGCGACGCACTGCCGCTCGCCGCCCGAGAGGGTGCCGATCGGCTGGTCGACGTCGCGCAGGTCGATGCCCATGCGCAGCAGCTCGGACCGGGTGGTCTCCCGCATGAGGGCGGTGTCGAGGCGGCGGAAGGGGCCGCGCCCCTTCGTGGGCTCGGATCCGAGGAAGAAGTTGCGCCATACGGGCATCAGGGGGACGACGGCCAGGTCCTGGTAGACGGTGGCGATGCCCCGGTCGAGCGCGGCTCGGGGGTTGGCGAGGCGGGTTTCCTCGCCCTCGATCCTGAAGGTGCCTGCGTCGTGCTGGTGCAGCCCCGCGATGATCTTGATGAGGGTGGACTTGCCGGCCCCGTTGTCGCCGAGCACGCAGGTGATCTCGCCGGCGGAGACCTCCAGGGAGACGTCGTCGAGGGCGCGGATGTTGCCGTAGTGCTTGCCGACCCGGTCCAGTTCGATGAGCGCGGTCACCTGCTCGCCTCCGCTCGCTTGCGCACCCAGGCGTTGAGCAGGGTGGCGAGAAGGAGCATCGCGCCCAGGAAGAACTTGAACCAGTCGGGGTTCCACTGGGCGTACACGATGCCGTTGCTGGTCATGCCGAAGATGAAGGCTCCCACGGCGGAGCCGATGGCCGAGCCGTAGCCGCCGGTCATCAGACAGCCGCCGATCACGGCCGCGATGATGTAGAGGAACTCGTTGCCGACGCCCTCGCCCGACTGGACGACGTCGAACGAGAAGAGGATGTGCTGGCCGGAGATCCAGGCGCAGAGCGCGACGCCCATGTACAGCCCGATCCGGGTCCTCACCACGGGGACGCCCACGGCGCGGGCGGCCGGCGCACCGCCGCCCACCGCGAAGATCCAGTTCCCGGCCCGGGTGCGCAGCAGGATCCAGGTGGCGAGGGCCACCAGGCCCAGCCACCAGAGGATGGTGACCTTGAGGGTGACGCCGCCCACGTCCCACTGGGAGGCGAAGACGGCGCGGGCGGAGGGGAAGCCCTCCATGTCGGCGATGGACTTCGTGGAGACGGCCCCGCTGATCAGCTTGGTGAAGCCGAGGTTCAGACCGGTCAGCATGAGGAAGGTGCCGAGGGTGATGATGAAGCTCGGCAGGCCGGTGCGGGTCAGCATGAAGCCGTTGAAGAAGCCGATGGCCAGGGTGACCAGCAGGGACACGCCGATGCCCACCCAGACGTTCGCGGTCATCTGGTAGCTGAACATCGAGGAGACCAGCGCCGAGGTCGTGACCATCACGCCGGCCGACAGGTCGAACTCGCCGCCGATCATCAGCAGCGCCACCGGCACGGCCATGATCCCGATGGTGGAGGCCGAGTACAGGATCGTGCTCAGACTGCCGGCCTGCAGGAAGGTGTCGGCGGCGAAGGAGAAGAAGACGAAGACCGCGGCGGCGCCGACCACCGCGCCCAGCTCGGGCCGGGTGAGGAGCCTGCGTACGAGGGAGACGGGCGCCAGGCGCTCGTCCGCGGCGGCGGCACTGCTCATCGGGTGCCCCGCTGGATGTACTCGGTGAGCTTCGCGGCGTCGGCGGCGTCCACGATCTGCGGACCGGTGAGCACCGGCCGGCCGCCGCCGAGCACGTCCGCGTTGTAGCGGTAGAGCCAGAGCAGGTCCACTGCCTCGTACCCCTGGAGGTACGGCTGCTGGTCGACGGCGAAGCCGAGGCTGCCGTCCTTGAGGCCGGCGGCGACCTGCGGGTTCAGGTCGAAGGTGTCGACCTCCGCCTTGCTGCCGGCCGCCTTCCGTGCCTTGACCGCGGTGGCCGCGAAGGGCGCGCCGAGGGTGACGACGGCGTCGACGGACGGGTCGGCCTGGAGCTTGGCCTGGATCGCCGCCTGGACGGAGGGCATGTTGGTGCCCTCGACGTACAGGTTCTCCAGGGTGCCGCCGAAGGTCTTCTTCGCTCCGGCGCAGCGCTGCTCGTGGCCGACGTTGCCCTGTTCGTGCAGGACGCAGACGGCCTTCCTGCGGCCCCGCTTCGTCAGCTCGGTGCCCACGGCCTCGCCGGCGATGGTCTCGTCCTGGCCGATGTGGGTGAGGGCGCCGTACTCCTGGGACTGGGCGGATCCCGAGTTCACCGTGATGACGGGGATGCCGGCCCGGACCGCCTTGCCGACGACGTCCTTGAGAGCCTCGGGCTTGGCGAGGGAGACGATCAGGCCGTCGACCTTCTGGTCGATCGCGTTCTGGACGAACTGGGCCTGCTGCTGCGCCTGGTCGTCGTGGGAGTAGACGAAGTTGATGTTGTCCTTGGCGGCGGCCTCCTTGGCGCCCTTCTGCACGATGTCCCAGAAGGTGTCGCCGTCTCCCGCGTGCGTGACCATCGCGAAGGTCCAGCGCGGGGTGGACACGGCCGGCCGCCCGGCCGCCGCCGCCTTCCGGGCCTCCTCGGCGCGCTTGCCGCCCGTACTGCTGCACCCCGCGAGGGAGGCTCCCAGCACCGTCGCGAGCAGTACGCCCGCGATCCGCGCCCCTGTACCGATCCTGGCCACGTCGCCGCGCCCTTCCCTTCCCTGGTTCCTGGTGTTCCGCCGAGCCGTGGGTACGGCTCGGCGCCTTCCCGTACACCGCTGCAATCCGGTCAAACCGGTGCCAGCCGCCCAAGTATCCGCCACCGGGTGGCCGGCGGCCGTCATCGGGTCAGGGCGGGGTGAAGGGCGCGGTCGGAGCGGACCAGACATTGACAGGCGGACCGGCCGGGGCCACGTTGAATCCATGCGTATCGGGCTGATCGGAACCGGCCGGATCGGTACCTTCCACGCGGCGGCGCTCAGCAGGCACCCCCAGGCGGGGTCGCTGCTGCTGGCCGACGCCGAACCGGCGCGGGCCGCGGCCCTCGCCGACCGGCTGGGCGCCACCGCCGCGCCCACCGTGGACGCCGTGTTCACCTGGGGCGTCGACGCCGTGGTGATCGCCTGCTCCACCGCCGCGCACGCCGGGCTGATCGTGCGGGCCACCCGGGCGGGGCTGCCGGTGTTCTGCGAGAAGCCGGTGGCGGCCGACCTGGCCGGGACGCTGGAGGCGCTGTACGAGGTGTCGGCCGCGGGCGGGGTGCTCCAGCTGGGCTTCATGCGGCGTTTCGACGCGGGCTACCGGACCGCCCGGGAGCTGGTGCGCTCCGGGGCGCTGGGCCGGCTGCACACCGTACGGACGATGACCGCGGACCCGGTTCCCCCGCCGCCCGGGTACCTGCCGACCTCGGGCGGGCTGTACCGGGACTGCCTGGTGCACGACTTCGACATGGTGCGCTGGGTGACCGGGCACGAGGTCGTCGAGGTGTACGCGACCGGGTCGGACGCGGGGGCGCCGGCCTTCCGGGAGGCGGGCGACGTCGACACGGCGGCGGCCCTGCTGACCCTCGACGACGGGACGCTGGTGACCGCCACGGGCACCCGCTGCAACGGCGCCGGGTACGACGTCCGGATGGAGCTGGCCGGGGAGCTGGACCAGGTGTCGGCCGGGCTGGACGACCGTACGCCGATCGCCTCGACGGAGCCGCTGGGCCCACCGCCTGCGCGCAAGCCCTGGACGGGCTTCCTGGAGCGGTTCGCGCCGGCGTACGAGGCGGAGCTGGACGCGTTCGTACGGCTGGTGCGCGGCGAGGGGCCGAACCCCTGCCCGGGCGACGAGGGGCTGGCGGCCCTGCGGATCGCGGAGGCCTGTGAGCTGTCGCGGCGGGAGCGGCGGTTGGTGGCGCTGCCGGAGATCGCCACGGGGCGTCCGTCGGCCGCTGCGTGAGGGGGCGGGGGCGGGGGCGGGTGCGCTTCCGGGAGCGGGTGCGCTCTCGGGGGCGGGGGCCCTTCCGGGAGCGGGCGGGCCTTCGGGAGCGGGCGGGCCTTCGGGAGCGGGCTTGCCTTCGGGTGATGCCGTGGGGGGCATGGGCGGGGGCTACCAGGTCACCGGGAGCCGCTTCACGCCCCGGATCAGGGTGCCGGGGATCCACTCGGGCGGGCCCGCGTCGGGGTCGGCGGCCAGGTCCGGGAAGCGCTCCAGCAGGGCCCCGACCGCGATCCGGCCCTCCACGCGGGCCAGCGGGGCGCCGATGCAGAAATGGATGCCGTGCCCGAAGGCCAGGTGGCCCTGGGGGGCGCGGCGGATGTCGAAGGTGTCGGGTGCGGCGAAGCGGGCCGGGTCGCGGTCGGCTGCGGCCAGCGAGATCATCACGGGCTGCCCGGCGGGTATCACGGTGCCGCCCAGCTCCACGTCCTCGCGGGCGAAGCGGAAGGTGGCCGATTCGACCGGCCCGTCGTAACGGAGCATCTCCTCCACGGCGCCGTCCAGCAGGCCCGGGTCGGCGCGGAGCGCCGCGAGCTGGTCGGGGTGGGCGAGGAGGGCCCGTACCCCGTTGGCTATCAGGTTGACGGTCGTCTCGTGGCCGGCGACCAGCAGCAGGAACGCCATGCCGACCAGCTCGTCGGGGGTGAGCCGGTCGCCGTCCTCGTCCTGGGTCCTGATCAGGGCGCTGAGCAGGTCCTCGCCCGGGGCCCGGCGCTTGTCGGCGATCAGATCGGCGAGGTAGCCGCTCATGGCGGTCAGGGCCTGGGCCTCGGGCTCGGCCCCGGTGGGGGCCACCACCTCGTTCGACCAGGCCCGGAAGCTCGCGCGGTCCAGGTCGGGGACGCCGAGCAGCTCGCAGATGACGGTCATCGGGAGCGGGAACGCGAGAGCGCCGACGAGGTCGGCCCGGCGGGCCCCGTCCGCCGCCATGGCGTCCAGCAGCCCCTCGGTGACCTCGTGGACCCGCGGGCGCAGGGCCGCCACGCGGCGGGGGGTGAACTCGCGGGCCACCAGCCCGCGCAGGCGGGTGTGGCGGGGCGGGTCGGACTCCAGCATGTTGGAGTTGACTGCGGCCACCTCGGTGCGGTCGAACAGGCCGGAGACCTGCCAGTTCTTCGAGAGGGCGGGGTGGGCGAGGGCCTGCCGGGCCTCCCGGTGGCCGACGACCAGCCAGACGCTCTCGGTCCCCGCGTCCCGGATGCGGTGGACGGGTCCGGACTCGCGGAGCTTCGCGTAGTACGGGTACGGGTTCGCGTTGAAGTCCTCGGCGTACGAGCTGATGTCCATGACCGGCATGCGCGCCCTCCCCTGCCTCCGTTTGCGTCAGGGTACGGCCCGGCCGCTCGGGCGGGGTCGGGATCCGGACACGTGTTCAGCGCCCCGGGGCGGTGGCGGTGCGGCGGCCCCACGCGGTGCCCGCGAGCACGAGCGCGGCCCCCAACAGGCCCCAGACGCCCAGGTGTTCGCCGCCGACGAGGATGCCGGCCAAGGCGGCCCAGAGGGGTTCGGTGCCGAGCAGCAGGCTCACCCGGGAGGGCGAGGTGCGGCGTACGGCCCACATCTGCACGAAGAACGCGAAGAGGGTGCAGAAGAGGGCGAGGAACAGCAGTCCGGCCCACTCCCGGGCGCCGAACTCGGCGGCGGCGCTCCAGGGCGCGGCGCCCGAGCCGGGCAGGAAGGCCAGCAGGACGAACAGGGCGAGGGCGCCCCCGAACTGCGCGGTCGTCAGGGGCAGCGCCTCGGCACCGCGGACGGCGGCCATCCTGGCCATCAGCAGCACGTGCACGGTACGGGCGCACGCCGCCAGCAGGACGAGCAGGTCACCGGCGGAGGGGGCGGTGAAGCCACCGCCCTGGGTGAGCAGCACGACCCCGGCGAGGGAGAGCGCGGCGGCCGCGAGGAACCCTCCGGAGGGCCGGGTCCGGGTCAGGGCCGCCTCGGCGAGCGGCGTGAGGATCATGGTGAGGCTGATGATCAGCCCGGCGTTGGTGGCGCTGGTGTGGACGACGCCGTAGGTCTCCAGCAGCAGGATGACGCCGAGTACCAGCCCGAGCAGCCCCGCGCCCCGCCACTGGGCGGCACTCAGTGCCCGCAGCCCGCGCCGGCCGGCGACGGCGAGCACTGGGAGGGCGACGGCGAACCGGAGGACGAGCACGGCGGTCACCGTGGCGGGGGTCGAGATGTCCTTGGCGGCGAGGTAGCTGCCGCCCCAGACGACGGCGACCAGCAGCACGGGCAGGTCGGTCAGCCAGGCGCGGCGGGGCGCGAGGCCGGGGGCGGCAAGGGCGGGAGCGGTCGTCACGGTCCGGGACTCCAGGGGTGGTCGCTGCGCTGCGGCACGCGCACGGGTGGAGACGACGGCGGCTCACACGGAAACGTGATCACGCTATACGGGCGGCGGGCGCGAGGGCACCGGGATTTCCGCCCCCGTGCCGTCGGCCGGGCCCGGGGGTCGCAGGCCGGGCCCGGGGGTCGCAGGCCGGGCCCGGGGGTCGCAGGCCGGGCCCAGCGCCCGGCGCCCCGCGGCCATCGGCCGTCGGCCAGGCCCGGCGACCCGGGCGAGGCCGGTCGGGCCCGCGCCGTTCCAGGTCGCCCCCGACCGGCTTCGCGCCGCGGCGCGGGGAGACCGCACGGGGGCGGACCGCCGCGGCACCGGCCGGCTCCGCGGCTCCGTACGCGAGGTCGGATTCCTGCCAGCGGTCGCGCGGCGCCGTCGATTTCATTGAACGCGCAACCAGTTGTCGGCACGGAGCCGGCGAACGGAAGGAGCGCGGTGATGGGTGAGGACGCGATGGGGACGGCGGGCGCGATGCGGACCGGGGACACTGCGCGGACCGCGGGCACGGGGCACGCCGCGGGCACGGGGCACGCCGGGGACGCGGGACGCATCGCGCACGCAGGGGCGGCGGGTCACGCCGGCCGTGCGGCCGCGACGGGGCGGGCCGGGGGCGGCAGCCGCGCAGCGGGCGACGCACACGGCGAGGAGGGCAGTCGTGCAGCGGCCGAAGCGGTGCGCGCCGGGGGCGGTGGGGATGGGCCGCTCCGGGGGAAGGTGGCGCTGGTGACCGGCGGGAGCCGGGGCCTGGGGGCGGCGGCCGTGCTGCGGCTGGCCGCCGAGGGCGCGGACGTGGCCTTCACCTACGTGCACGACGAGGACGCCGCCCGCGCGGTGGTGCGGGAGGTCGAGTCCGCCGGGCGCCGGGGGCTCGCGATCCGCGCGGACGCCGCCGACCCGGCGGCCGTCGCCGGCGCGGTGGACCGTGCGGCCGGGACGCTGGGGCGGCTCGACGTCCTGGTCAACAACGCCGGGATCGGCGTGCTCGGCCCGCTGGAGGGGCTCGGCCTCGCCGACGTGGACCGGGTGCTGGCGGTCAACGTGCGGGGCGCGTTCCTCGCGGCGCAGGCCGCCGCCGCGCACCTGGGCCGGGGCGGCCGGGTGATCAACATCGGCAGCTGCATCACCCAGCGGGTGCCCGGTCCCGGCGGCACGCTGTACGCGATGAGCAAGGCCGCGCTGACCGGGCTGACCAAGGCCCTGGCCCGGGAGATGGGCGAGCGGGGCGTCACCGCCAACGTGGTCCACCCGGGTCCGGTCGACACCGACATGAACCCGGCCGGCGGCCCGTCCGCAGAAGGCCAGGCCGCCATGACCGCGCTCGGCCGCTTCGGCGCGCCGGACGAGGTGGCGGCCGTGGTCGCCTTCCTGGCCGGCGACGAGGCCGCGTACGTCACGGGCGCGGAGTTCGCGGTGGACGGCGGCCACGCGGCCTGACCGTACGGGCCGCCCCACGCGGCCGTCCGCAGCCCACCCGGTCCTCCCCCGGGTACGCCAAGGGGCGCACCGGTGCTGTCGTGCCGGTGCGCCCCGAGGGCTGTCCCTGGGCCGTGGCCGGATGTCGGTCCGGTCACGTCCCGGGTCACGGGCGGGTGTCGCTCCGCCCGGGTCCCATGTGCCGCGGTGTCAGCCGCCCAGCTCCTGGTGGCGGGCCGTCAGGGCGGCGGTGCCGGCCTCGGTCAGCGAGCCGTACAGGCGCAGGCGGGAGAAGCCGCCGTCCGGGAAGATGTCGATCCGGACGTGGGTGCCGACCGCCGGGGTGTCCAGCACGAAGCGGTGGTTGGTGTCGGGCTGCAGGCGGGTGCGCGGGAGGAACTCCTGCCACTCGCCCTCCTCGCCGGTCTTGACGGACAGCGAGGCCCAGCCGGCCGAGTTGCCCTTCAGGTAGGCGGTGTCGATCTCGATCGCGCGGATCTCGGACTCGGCGACGAGCTGGTAGCGGATCCAGTCGTTCCCGTTGTCGCGGCGGCGGGCGGTCTCCCAGCCGTCGTCCATCTTGCGGGAGCGGCCCGGGTTGATGGTGTTGGTCGGCGGCGAGTAGAAGCGGTTGGAGGCGTCCTGCACGGAGCCGCCGTTCTCCAGCGCGACCACGTCGAAGGAGCCCAGGGTGGCGAGCCACTTCGGGTCCGGGAGGACCTCGCCGTGGACGCGCAGGCGGGCGATGCCGCCGTCGGGGTGCTGGTTGACGCGCAGGTGTGTGAAGCGCTGCTCGACGGTCACCTCGAAGCCGTTGGCCGCGTGGCCGCCGACCGGGGTGCGCGGGACGAGAGTCGTCCACTTCACGTCGTCGCCGAGGAGTTCCTCGGGCGTGGGCGCGAGGGCGCCCTCCCAGTTGGTGCCCTCGATGGACACGGCCTGCGGCATGTTGCCGCGGAAGTGGGCGGTGTCGACCACGATGCCGCGGATCACGCCGGGGGCGCCCAGGCGTACGAGGGCCCAGTCGTGGTCCTCGGGGGTGGGCCAGGGCTGGGTGGCGGAGACGCCGCGGCGGCGGCGGGTCTCCCAGCCGTCCATGACCTTGCCCTTGTGGCCGAAGTCCTCGGGGTCGAAGTGGGCGGCCTCGGAGATCAGGAGGTTCTCGCGCTGGGCGAAGAACTCGTCGTTGGCGGCGATGACACCGGCGCCGAGCTCGCGGGCGGCGAGGTTCGCGTACTGGGTGAACGGGAACTCGGCCGTGCGGTAGTCGGCGTACGGGTCGCCGCCTCCGTACGGGTTCGCGTTACCGGTGAAGGAAGCCACAGGAGTCGAACTCGGTGCCACTGTCAGTTCTGCCTTTCGAGGAGGAGGCCGGTGGGCTCGGTCGGGGTGCCGTGGGCGGCGATCCGGACACCGCGCAGCCAGGTGGACTTCACGACGCCGTGCAGCGTCTTGCCCGCGTACGCCGTGACCTGGTTGCGGTGGTGCAGCTCGCCCGGGTCCACGGTGAAGGTCTCTTCGGGGGCCAGTACGGCGAAGTCGGCGTCGCGGCCGGCCTCGATGCCACCCTTCTGGGTGAGGCCCGCGAGGCGGGCGGGGGCCTCGGACATCCAGCGGACGACGTCCTCCAGGCTGCGGCCGCGCTTGCGCGCCTCGGTCCAGATGGCGGGCAGGCCCAGCTGGAGGGAGGAGATGCCGCCCCAGGCGGTGGAGAAGTCGTCGGTCTTCAGGTCCGCGGTGGAGGGCGAGTGGTCGGAGACGATGCAGTCGATCGTGCCGTCGGCCAGCGCGTCCCACAGGAGGTCCTGGTTGGAGGCCTCGCGGATGGGCGGGCAGCACTTGAACTCGCTCGCGCCGTCCGGCACTTCCTCGGCCGTCAGGGTGAGGTAGTGCGGGCAGGACTCGACGGTGATCTGCACGCCCTCGGCCTTGGCGGCGGCGATCAGCGGCAGCGCGTCGCTGGAGGAGAGGTGCAGCACGTGGACGCGGGCGCCGAGGCGCCTGGCCTGGGCGATCAGGTTGCCGATCGCGGTGTTCTCGGCGTCGCGCGGCCGGGAGGCGAGGAAGTCGGTGTACTTGGGGCCGGGCACGACGGGCGCGGCGTCCAGGTGGTGCGGGTCCTCGGCGTGGACGATCATCAGGCCGCCGAAGCCGGTGATCTCCGCGAGGGAGGCGGCCAGCTGGTCCTGGTCCAGGTGCGGGAACTCGTCGACGCCGGAGGGCGACAGGAAGCACTTGAAGCCGAAGACGCCGGCGTCGTGCAGCGGGGCGAGGTCCTTGACGTTGTCGGGCAGGGCGCCGCCCCAGAAACCGACGTCCACGTGGGCCTTCTCGCGGGCCACGTCCTGCTTGACGCGCAGGTGGTCGACGGTGGTGGTGGGCGGCAGGGAGTTGAGCGGCATGTCGAGGATCGTGGTGATGCCGCCGGCCGCGGCGGCGCGGGTGGCCGTCCAGAAGCCTTCCCATTCGGTGCGGCCCGGGTCGTTCACGTGGACGTGGGTGTCGACCAGGCCGGGGAGCAGTACGTCGTCCCCGAAGTCCTCCAGGCGGGCGCCCTCGGGCACCTCGGCCTCGTACGGCAGGACGGCGGCGATCTTCCCGGCGGCGACCGCGACCGCAGCGGCGCGGGTCCCCTCGGGGGTGATGACCCGAGTCGAGCGCAGTACCAGTTCCACGTCAGCCGACACCCGGAACCTCCCCATCTACTTCCACAGAGCGAAATTCAACGTTCTGTTGACGGAGTCTTCACGCCGATCCGGGACCCGTCAAGAGCGCCCGGAGGGACACCCGACCCAGGTGAGCCGCACTTGGATGTTTCCACACAATGGAATTAAGATTTCACTCTACAGAACGTAGCTACCGCCACGGTGAGCTGGAAAGCCAACTCCCCAAGGGCGTGAGCCACCCGGACAAACCCCCTCTGACCGGCGGGTACGGCCGTGACCCTGGCACTAGGGCGCCGGGCGGCCGCCGGGTAGGCTGCTTCCTTGCCTGCCAGCACCGAAAGGACCGCGCCGTGCCGACGTCCAGCGCCAGCACCACCGACGCTTCCGCCAAATCCCCCGCCGCCAGCGGTGGCGTCCAGTCCCTCGAGCGCGCCTTCGACCTCCTTGAGCGGATGGCCGACGCCGGGGGCGAAGTCGGCCTGAGCGAGCTCTCCGCCGCGAGCGGACTGCCCCTGCCCACCATCCACCGCCTCATGCGCACCCTGGTCGCCTGCGGGTACGTACGGCAGCAGCCCAACCGACGGTACTCCCTCGGCCCCCGCCTGATCCGGCTCGGCGAGTCCGCGTCGCGCCTGCTCGGCACCTGGGCCCGGCCGTACCTGACCCGGCTCGTCGAGGAGACCGGCGAGACCGCGAACATGGCCCTGCTCGACGGGGACGAGATCGTCTACGTCGCCCAGGTGCCGTCCAAGCACTCCATGCGCATGTTCACCGAGGTGGGCCGCCGCGTCCTGCCGCACTCCACCGGCGTGGGCAAGGCGCTGCTCGCGTACACCCCCGCCGACGAGGTGCGCGCGCTGCTCGCCCGTACCGGCATGCCCGCCGCCACCGAGAAGACCATCACCACGCCCGAGGGCTTCCTGGAGGCGCTGGAGCAGGTCCGCAAGGTGGGCTACGCGGTGGACGACAACGAGCAGGAGATAGGGGTCCGCTGCCTCGCGGTCTCCGTCCCGGACTCCCCCACCGCCGCCGCGATCTCCATCTCGGGCCCGGCCGGCCGGGTCACCGAGGCCGTGACCGAGCGCTTCGTGCCGATCCTCCAGGGCGTGGCGGCCGAGCTGTCGGTGGCGCTGGCCAACCAGAACCCCGCCTGACCCGCCCGCGAACGCGCCAGGGCCCCCGCCTCCGGGAGAGGTCGGGGGCCCTGCGTTTCCCGGACCGGGTATCCGGGCTCCCGGACCCCGCCGGGTCCGGGCCGGTACGCGCCGCCGCCGTGGCGCGTACGGTCGAAGGGGAGGGACGCGGCCCTCACACGGCCCGGAGGCCCGCCTCCGCCAGCCGGCCGTCGGTCATCACCACGGTCCGGTCCATCCGGTCCAGGTGGGTCCGGTCGTGCGTCACCAGCACCGTCGCCGTGCCGCGCTCCCGCGTGAGCGTGACCAGCAGGTCCAGCACCGCCGCGCCCCGCTCGTGGTCCAGGGCGCTGGTGGGCTCGTCGACCAGCAGCACGGCCGGGTCGTTCATCAGGGCCCGCGCGATGTTCACCCGCTGCCGCTGGCCGCCCGACAGCTGGTGCGGCCGGCGGCCCGCCTGGCCGGCGAGCCCCACCGCGTCCAGCAGCTCCAGCGCGCGGGCGCGCACCCGCCGGTCCCCCCGGCCCGACAGGTGCGCCATCACCTGGAGCTGCTCGGCGCAGCTCAGGGATGCCAGGAGGTTCGGCTGCTGGAAGACGATGCCGATCCGGTCGCGGCGCAGGGCCGCCTTCTCGGCCGCGCCGAGCGCGCCCGTCTCCGTACCGTCGACGACCACCCGGCCGCTGTCCGGCGTGACGAGGGTGGCGGCGACCGCGAGCAGGCTGGACTTGCCCGAACCGGAGGGTCCGATCACGGCCGTCAGCGTGCCCGCGGGGACGGTCAGGTCCACGGAGTCGAGGGCGGTCAGCCGGCCGTCGCCGTCGGGGTAGGTGAGCGTGACGCCGTCGAGCTGGAGGGCGGCGGTGGAGGTCATCGGGCACTCCCGAGGGCGGTGAGCGGGTCGACGGCGGTGATGCGCCGGATGGACAGGGCGGCGCCGAGCACACCGAGGACGATCATCACGGCGGCCGGGACGAGCACGGTGGGCGCGTCGAGCACGAAGGGCACGTCGCTGCCGCCGATCAGCGCGCCCAGACCGGCCGCGAGCGCGGTGCCCAGGCCGGTGCCGGCGGCGAGCATCACGACGGCCTGGCCCAGGGCGTCCTTCAGCAGGTACGGGGTGGAGGCGCCCAGCGCCTTGAGCACCGCGACGTCGCCGCTGCGCTGGATGGTCCAGACGGTGAAGAAGGCGCCGATGACCAGGGCGGAGATGGCGAAGAGGAAGCCGCGCATCAGCTGGAGCGAGCCGTTCTCGGCGGAGTACGAGCCGATGGCGGTCAGCGCCTGGTCCTTCGCCTCGCTCTTCGTGCCGGCCGCCGCGTCGCCGGCCGCGACGTCGGCGGCACCGGTGAGGTCCAGCGCGATCACGGTGGCCCTCGGTCCGTCCCCGGGCGGGCCCCCGGCCGGCTGCTGCCAGTCATCGAGGGTCACCCAGACGACGGGGGTGTGGCTGTAGGCGGCGTCACCGCGCACCGTGCCCACGGTGGCCTCGGTGGAGCCGAGGCGGATCCGGTCCCCGGCGCGTACGCCGAGCTCCTCCGCGGCCTTCTCGGACAGGACCGCGCGGCCCGGCCCCGGCGCCGCGGGGGCGAGGCCGCCGTCCGGCTCGACCCCGAAGACGGAGACGGCCGCGGTCAGCTCGCCCGCGGTGGCGTTGAGGGTGCGGATGCCGACCGGCTGGGCGGAGGTGGTGCCGGGCCGGCCGGCCCAGCTCCGCCAGGCGCTCTCCGGCACCGAGGAGTTGGTGAAGGACACCTGCTGGCCGCCAGCGGGGGCGGCGAAGGCGAGGTGCGTGGCGGGCAGGCCCGTGATGGCCGAGGTGTTCTCCCGGGCCAGGCCCGAGGTCAGCCCCGACAGCAGGCCCACGAGAAGGGTGATGAGCACGACGACGGTGCCCATGAGGGCGAACCGCCCCTTGGCGAACCTCAGGTCTCTCCATGCGACGAACATGTCCCCACCCTCGTCCCGGCCCGGCCCCCGGGGCATCGCGCCGTGGGAGCGATCCTCGTATCGAAAGTGGCACCCGGACATCGAACTTTCGGTTGACCGGGGGCCGCGGGTGCCCGGCTTAGGCTGGTTCCACCATGGACTCCCGCCCCCTGACGCCCGTCGCACTCGTGCTCCGGTGCTGCCTGCACGCCCTGTTCGCCGGGCTGCTGGCGCTCGCCGTCGTACGGTCCTCCGGCGCGGGCGACGCGCTGGCCGCCGCCCTCGTGATGGGCGCCGTCTACGCCGCGGGCGTGTTCACCCCGGCGGTGCACCGCTCGCCGCGCGCCGGGGCCCTCTGGCTGGCCGCCCTGTGCGCGGCCTGGCTCGGGCTGCTGGCCGCGTCCCCCGAGGGACTCTGGCTGGCCTTCCCCCTGTACTTCCTGGAACTGCACCTGCTGCCGGTCCGCTGGGCGCTGCCCACCGTCGCGCTGACGGCGGGCGCGGCCATCGGCAGCTTCGTGTGGCACGGCGCGGCGCTCAACCCGGGGGTCTTCATCGGGCCCCTGCTGGGCGCGGCCGTGGCCGTGGCGACCGTCCTGGGCTACCAGGCGCTGTACCGGGAGAGCGAGCGCAGGCGGGAGCTGATCGAGGAGCTGATCACGACGCGGGCCGAGCTCGCCGCCGCCGAACGGAGCGCGGGCGTCATGGCCGAGCGGGAACGGCTGGCCCGGGAGATCCACGACACACTCGCGCAGGGCCTGTCCTCCATCCAGCTGCTGCTGCGGGCCGCCGAGCGGTCCCTGCCCGAGGGCGCCCCGGCCGCGGAGCACATCGCGCGGGCCCGCGAGGAGGCCCAGGCCAACCTGGCCGAGGCGCGCCGCTTCGTACGGGCGCTCACCCCGCCCGACCTGGAGCACGGCTCGCTGGCCGGCGCCCTGGAGCGGCTGTGCGCGGCCTCGCCCGGGCCCCGGGTGCGCTTCTCGCTCAGCGGCACGCCCGTCGCGCTGCCCACCCCGTACGAGGTGGCGCTGCTGCGCATCGCGCAGTCGGCCCTGGCCAACGTGGTCCGGCACGCCGGCGCGGGGCGCGCGGAAATCACCCTGACCTTCATGGACGCCTCCGTGACCCTGGACGTGGTGGACGACGGCAAGGGCTTCAGCCCCGCCTCCGCACCCTCCGGGGACGGCGGCTTCGGGCTGCCCGCCATGCGCTCGCGCGCCGAGTCCCTGGGCGGCACCTTCACCGTGGAGTCCGCCCCCGGCCAGGGCACCGCCGTGGCCGTGACCCTGCCGCTGGAGGTGCGGTGACCATCAGACTGCTGCTGGCCGACGACCATCCCGTCGTACGGGCGGGCCTGCGGGCCGTGCTCGACACGGAGCCGGACTTCACCGTCGTCGCGGAGGCCGCCACCGCGGAACGGGCGGTCGAACTGGCCGCCGGCCTCGACCTGGACGTCGTCCTGATGGACCTCCAGTTCGGCCCCGGCATGCACGGCTCCGAGGCCACCCGCGCGATCACCGGCCGCCCGGACGCGCCACGGGTCCTGGTGCTCACCACGTACGACACGGACGCCGACATCCTCGCCGCCGTGGAGGCCGGAGCCTCCGGCTACCTGCTCAAGGACGCGCCGCCGGAGGAGCTGGCGGCGGCGGTCCGCACGGCCGCGGCCGGCCAGTCGGCCCTCGCACCCGCCGTGGCGCACCGCCTGATGGACCGCATGCGCACCCCGGCCGAGTCCCTCACCAAACGCGAGCTGGAGGTCCTCCAGCTGGTGGCGGACGGCCTGTCCAACCAGCAGATCAGCAGGCAGCTCTTCCTCAGCCAGGCCACCGTCAAGTCCCACCTGGTGCACATCTACGCCAAGCTCGGCGTGGACTCGCGCACCGCGGCCGTGGCCCTGGCGGCCACCCGCAAACTGATCCGCACGCCGGGCGCGCCCTGAGCCCCCAGGCCTGAACCGCCGGCCCTCACCCCTCAGGCCTCCCCCCAGCCCTCACCCCTCGGGCCTCACCCCCCAGCCCACCCCTCAGGCCACCCAGTGCGGCCGCTCCACGCCTCGCGCGAGGGGCGCCCCGCCATGGAAGGCGTCCGCGAGCAGCCGCACGCCCCGCGCCAGCTCCTCCTCGCCAAGGGTGTACGGGATCCTCAGCCGGTGCTCGAACGTGCCCGGGTCGACCCCGAAGCGGGCGCCGCGCCCGATGTGCACCCCCGCCGCCTCGGCGCGCTCGGACAGCGCGGAGCTGACCGGCTCCCCGAGGTCCACCCACAGCGAGAGCCCGCCGGGCGGCACTCGCCAGGACCACTCGGGCACGTGCCGCTCCAGCGCCCCCACCAGCGCCGCCCGCCGCTCGCGCAGCCGGTCGAGCCGCTCCGGCAGGGCCGCGTCCAGGTCCCGCACCAGCGGCACGCCCATCAGCTGGTCCAGCACCGAACCGGTCATGTCGGAGGCGACCCGGGAAGCGGTCAGCTCGGTGACCAGATTGCCGGCCGCCCGCACCCACCCGACCCGCAGACCGCCCCAGTGGGTCTTGCTCAGCGAGCCGATGGTCAGCACGTGGTCGGCACCGCCGCGCGGCGCCAGCGAGGCGAGCGGCGCCGGAGCGGGCACGTCCAGCGCGATGTCCGCGATGGTCTCGTCGACCACCAGCCAGGTCCCGGTCCTCCGGGTCGCAGCCAGCAGCCGCAGCCGGTCCTCGTCCGGCATCAGCGCGCCGGTGGGGTTGTGGAAGTCCGGGATGACGTACGCGATCCGGGGCACGGTCTGGCGCAGCGCGGACTCCGCGATCTCCATGTCCCACCCGTCGTCCGACACCGCCACGGAGGCCGTGCGCAGCCGGGCGTGCCGCAGCGCGTCCAGGGCGTTGGCGTACGTGGGGTTCTCGGTCATCACGCGGTCGCCGGCCCCGCACAGCAACTGGAGCACCAGCACAAGGGCCTGCTGGGCGCCCGCCGTGATCAGGATCTGCTCGGGCCGGGTGGGCAGCCCCCGCCGGGTGAACCGCGCGGCCACCTCCTCCCGCAGCTCCGGCAGCCCGTACGGGTGGTACCCGTGGTGCCGGGCCAGCCGCGCCATCCTGGGCGCGGCCCAGGCCATCGCGGACTCCAGGGCCCCCTCCGGAGCCCCCATGGCGGCGATGGCCAGGTCGACGGCCCCGCCCGCCGCCTCGACACCGGTCACGCCGTGCACCCCGACCATGCCGTGGCCCGCCGGGAGTTCCGTCCACGTGCCGGACCCCCGGCGCGACCGTACGTACCCGCTCTCGCGCAGCAGGTCGTACGCCGCCGTGACGGTGGCCCGGCTCGCCCCGACCGTCTCGGCGAGGTCGCGCTCGGCGGGCAACCGCACGTGCAGGGGGATCCGCCCGTCGAGGATCAGCTCGCGCACGGCACCGGCCAGCGCCCGGTACCCGGGGCGCGCGGCGACGTCGGGGGGCAGCAGACCGGTCAGCTGCCGGCTCCCGATGAACCTGTCCGCCGTCTGGACCACTCGCCCACTTGCCATGCCAACCTCCCCTGATTGGCTCTGCCAGCCAGGCCAATCCGGGGTCCAGACTCCCGTTATTGGACCGAGATTGGCAAGGAGACCACCATGCGTAAGGACACGAACACGCCCAGCACCCCGCTCACGGACCGCACCGAACGCGCCCTCCTCGCCTCCCACGAAGCCCGCATCACGACCCCACTCCGCATCCGCCTCCCCCGCGCCCTGCGCCTCCCGCGACTCCACCTCTCCCTCCGGACCGGGGGCAGGACGGCCACGGGCTGAGCCCGCCGGCCGTCTACCGGGCCGTGAGATCCGCTGAGCGGAACTGTCGACGGGTGATCCGCGGGCCCAGACGCCGGAAGGGCTCGGACCCGGCCTGAACCGGCCGCCCGCATGACGAAAAGCACGCCGCGGCCTCCCGGCACCAGCGAACCGGCACCTCCCGGGCCCTGAGGTCCGCCGAGCGGAACTGTCGACAGGTCATCCGCGGGCCCAGACGCCGGCAGGGCTCGGACCGGCAGCCTCGGGAACGCCAGCGGCCTGTTCAGCCCCGGGCGGCCTGTCGGCCGCCGAGACGGCGGGAGCGCGTAGCGATCGTGGGCGGCTTTTGAAGGGGCACAGACGCCCCGGAGGCCGCCGAGACGGCCGGCGGGCCTACGGACGGGGATGCGCGCCCCGTGGGGCGGGGGCTCGGCGGCAGCGTTGGTGGGCGGAGGTGGTGCTGCCGTCTGGTGGGATGCCCCTCCCCCGACGCTGGGTGATGGCTGTGAGGGTGGTGGGTGGCTTGTGTTGCTCCGGGGCGTTTTTCGGGGGTTGTCCGCCGAGGGTCTTTGCCTTCCGGACCGGGGTGGGCGGTCAAGGGTGACCCGAAGGGTCATCGCGCAGCGACGCGGAGCGCAGCGCAGCGCCCTTGAGGGCCCGCCCCGGTCCGGAAACCCTCGGTCGGCGGACAACCCCACACCGGGCGGCATCTAGATACGGGCCCCGGGGCGGGGGCAGCTTTGAAAAGGGGCCGGGCGAAGCTGCGGCTGGGCGAAGCTGCGGCTGGGCGAAGCTGCGGCTGGGCGAAGCTGCGGCTGGGCGCTCGAAGCCATACCCCCGGGGCCGGGGGCTTTGGGTGCTGGCCGGGTCTGTGGGCGTCCGCCGACCGAGGGTTTCCGGGCCGGGGTGGCCTGTCAAGGGCGCTCCTTCGTCGCGTCGCTGCGCGATGACCCTTCGGGTCACCCTTGACAGGCCACCCCGGCCCGGAAGCAAAAGCCCTCGGCGGACACCCCCAGGAAAGACGCCCAGGGGGGATGCCATGCCCACACCAGTACCGGGTGCGAATCCCCGCACCAAGGTGCGGGTGCGCCCCGACGGGGCGGACGCGACAGCGGCCGTAGGCCCACCGGCCGACCCGGCGGCCTCCGGGCCGCCAGGGCCCCTTCATAAGCCGCCACAGATCGCTACGCGCTTCGGCCGTCTCAGCGGCCGACAGACCGCCCGGGGCTGAACAGGCCACAGGCGCTCCCAAAGCGGCCGGTCCGAGCCCTGCTGGCGTCTGGGCCCGCGGATCACCTGCCCACAGTTCCGCTCAGCGGACCTCTCGGCCGGGGAGACGCCGATTCGCTGGTGCCGGGAGGGCGCGGCGTGCTTTTCGTCATGCGGGGGTCGTTTCATACCGGTCCGAGCCCTCCCGGCGTCTGCACCCGCAGATCGCCTGTCGACAGTTCCGCCCAGCGGACCTCACGGGCCGGGAGGTGCCGAGTCGCTCCTGCCGGGAGGCAGCGGCGCCCTTTCCCCCGTGCCGGGGGCCGGTTCGTGCGGGGCCGAGCCCTGCCCCCGGTGCCGGGGCCCCACTGCGGCTCTGCGGTTCGCTGGGCGGAACTCTGGTGTGCCGGATGGGATTTAGGGTGGCTTCATGGCTTTCTCCTGGGATTCCGGTTCCCCCGGCGTGCTGGCTCTGCCCTCTGGGCGGCTGGTGCGGGGGAGGGCGCTGCGGGGTGGGGTGCCCGATGGGCCTCTGCCTTCGTACGGGGTGTATCTGCTGGGCCGGCCTCCTGCGGCCGCGCCTTGGGAGTACCGGTGGCTGCGGTGGCCGGACTTCCGGTTGCCGCGCGACAGGGGCGAGGCGCTGAGGGTGCTCACGCTGGCCTGGGAGCGGGCCCGGGACGAGCGGGTCGAGGTCGCCTGCGGTGGGGGGCGCGGGCGTACCGGGACCGCGCTGGCCTGTCTGGCCGTGCTGGACGGCGTACCCGCGGACGAGGCGGTCTCGTACGTGCGTGCCCGGTACCACCCGCGGGCGGTGGAGACTCCGTGGCAGAAGCGGTACGTGGAGGGGTTCGGGTAGGACCGGTCAGCCGAAGGCGTCGACGGCTCCCCGGACCTCGCCCAGCGCACGGGACAGGGCGCTGACCGAGCCGAGCGCGCCCGCCACCACCAGGAGCGACCGGCGCAGGCGGCGGGCCTCGACCGCGCCGCCCAGGGTCATGGCGTGGAGGGCGGCGAGTTCGTCCTCCGCGATGTGGCGTTCCGCGAAGTCGCCGCGGTACGCGGCCAGTTCCCGGCGCAGCCGGCTCACCGCCCGCTGCAGGCCGGCCACCCGGGGGTCCTCGTCCTCGCCCGCGACATCAGCCACCGCGCCGCTCTCCACTCGCGCCTCGTGCAGCGCCTCCGCTGCGCGGGCCAGTCAACCGGTACGGGGCGTCGGACGCCACCACCCCGTGGTAAGCAACGTGGCATGTCCCAGAACCCGGTTCCGAAGCCCACGCCCATCGCCGGTCTCCTGCTCGCCGCCGGTGGCGGGCGGCGGCTCGGGGGGCGCCCGAAGGCGCTGCTCCCCCACCGCGGCCGCCCGCTCGTCGAGAACGCCGTCCGCGTGCTGCGCGAGGCGGGGTGTGCGCCGGTCCACGTCGTGCTGGGCGCGGCCGCCGCCGAGGTGCGCGAGCGCGCCGACCTGGCCGGGTGCGTCGTGGTCGACAACCCGGACTGGGAGGAGGGCATGGGGTCCTCCCTGCGGCTCGGGCTCGCCTCGCTCGGCGGGGCCGACCCCGTGCCGCCCGCCGTCCTGGTGTCCCTGGTCGACCAGCCGGGCATCGGCCCGGACGCCCTCAAGCGGGTGCTCGCCGCGTACCGCTCCCCCGCCACGCTCGCCGCCGCGGCGTACGACGGTGAGCGCGGCCACCCCGTCCTGTTCGGGTCGGACCGCTGGGCGGACATCGCCGCGACCGCGACCGGGGACCGCGGTGCGCGTGTACACCTGACAAACCACGCAGCGGACCTCACTCTTGTCGAGTGCGCGGACATCGCGGAGCCCTACGACATCGACACCCCGTCCGACCTGCGACGCCTGGACTGAGGGGTGAGCGCGGTCCGTGACGGGCGTGGCACTCAGAGCCAGAATCTGTCGACTCAGAGAATCTCGACATCAACAAACCATTGAACTTCCACCACGTGGAAATTACTATCCACTGGTCAGAAGCGCCCTGAACCCCCAGACGGCGCCCGCGACCGCATGAGGAACTCTCTCCGCCGGGCGGCACTCCGTGCCGCAGGCCGGCCTCCCCGGCACCGGCCCACCTGCCCGGCACGAGCAGATACGAGCAGTACGAGCGTCCTCGCGGCCGCCAGGCACCGCCGCTGAAGGAGTGACAGATATGTCAGCACCAGCGCCGTCCCCGCTGGCCATCGTCGACGCCGAGCCCCTGCCACGGCAGGACGAGGTCCTCACAGAAGCGGCGCTGGCCTTCGTGGCCGAGCTGCACCGGCGGTTCACCCCCCGCCGCGACGAGCTCCTCGCCCGTCGCGCCGAGCGGCGAGCCGAGATCGCCCGCACCTCCCACCTCGACTTCCTCCCGGACACCGCACAGGTCCGCGAGGGCGACTGGAAGGTTGCGCCGGCGCCGGCCGCGCTCAACGACCGCCGCGTGGAGATCACCGGTCCGACCGACCGCAAGATGACCATCAACGCCCTGAACTCGGGCGCCAAGGTCTGGCTCGCCGACTTCGAGGACGCCTCGGCTCCCACCTGGGAGAACGTCGTCCTCGGCCAGCTCAACCTGATCGACGCCTACGAGCGCCGCATCGACTTCACCGACCCGCGGTCCGGCAAGTCGTACGCCCTGAAGCCCGCCGCCGAGCTCGCGACCGTCGTGATGCGGCCCCGCGGCTGGCACCTGGAGGAGCGCCACGTCCGGATCGACGGCCGCCCGGTCCCCGGTGCGCTCGTCGACTTCGGCCTGTACTTCTTCCACAACGCCCAGCGCCTGATCGACCTCGGCAAGGGCCCGTACTTCTACCTCCCGAAGACGGAGTCGCACCTGGAGGCGCGCCTCTGGAACGACATCTTCGTCTTCGCCCAGGACTACGTCGGCATCCCGCAGGGCACCGTGCGCGCCACCGTCCTGATCGAGACCATCACGGCCGCGTACGAGATGGAGGAGATCCTCTACGAGCTGCGCGACCACGCCGCGGGCCTGAACGCCGGCCGCTGGGACTACCTCTTCTCCATCGTCAAGAACTTCCGTGACGGCGGCGAGAAGTTCGTCCTGCCCGACCGCAACGCGGTGACGATGACCGCCCCGTTCATGCGGGCCTACACCGAACTCCTCGTCCGCACCTGCCACAAGCGCGGCGCGCACGCCATCGGCGGCATGGCGGCCTTCATCCCGTCCCGCAAGGACGCGGAGGTCAACAAGGTCGCGTTCGAGAAGGTCAAGGCCGACAAGGACCGCGAGGCCGGCGACGGCTTCGACGGCTCCTGGGTCGCCCACCCGGACCTGGTCCCGATCGCGATGGCCTCCTTCGACGCGGTGCTCGGCGACAAGCCGAACCAGAAGGACCGGCTGCGCGAGGACGTCGCCGTCGCTCCCGGCGACCTGATCGCGATCGACTCGCTGGACGCGAAGCCCACGTACGAGGGCCTGCGCAACGCGGTCCAGGTCGGCATCCGCTACATCGAGGCCTGGCTGCGCGGCCTGGGCGCGGTCGCCATCTTCAACCTGATGGAGGACGCGGCCACCGCCGAGATCTCGCGCTCGCAGATCTGGCAGTGGATCAACGCCGGCGTGGTCTTCGAGAACGGCCGGCTCGCCACCGCCGACCTCGCCCGCCAGGTGGCGGCCGAGGAGCTCGCGGCGATCCGCGCCGAGGTCGGCGAGGAGGCCTTCGCGGCCGGCAAGTGGCAGCAGGCGCACGACCTGCTCCTCCAGGTCTCCCTGGACGCCGACTACGCGGACTTCCTGACCCTCCCCGCGTACGAGCAGCTGGTCGGCTGACGGACGGTCCGGCCGGTCACGCACAGCGACCGGACCCACCCGCCGCCCCCGGAGCCACCGACTCCGGGGGCGGTTTCGTTTTCGGCCCGGTTTCACGCCGGCATCGAAGCGGTTTTTCCGGTCCGGGGAGGCCCGGGGTACCGGAATGCAACCGCGGGTAACCCTTCTCCCCACTGACCTCAGCCCCCTCTCCGGCATCGCCGCTGCTCAGCGGCCCCGTGGCTGAGCACCCCTCAGGAACAGGGGATTCCGGCCACCCGGGAAGTGACAGGACCTCAGCCGAACGATCGGTCGGGCGTTACCCAATCGAAATATGCGGCTACCTAGCGGTAACAAAACGCGCCGTGGCACCTTTCCGTTTGCCACCGGCCGGCGGTACCCCCACTTCCCCAGCCATGCGTCCGCGTTGATCCGTTCTGCGTGGGTGCGGCCGAACGCAGGAGTTCCGCAGTGACCGGATCCCGCACCGCAAGCACCTCCCCGTTCCCCCACCGGCGCCCCGGCGCCGCCGCCCGCCGGCGCCTCGCCGCCGCCGCTCTCGCGCTGCCCCTGCTGGCCGGCTCCGTGCTGGCCGCGGGCACGGGCAGCGCCGCGGCGAGTTCCGGCAGCGGACCCACCGCGATCGTCTCCATGGGCGACAGCTACATCTCCGGAGAGGCCGGCCGCTGGAAGGGCAACAGCCTGACCAACTCCGGCAGCCGGGACGGCACCGACCGCGCCTGGGTCAGCGGCAGCACGTACGACCCCAGCCGCGTATACGGAACGACGGCGGCCAACGGCTGCCACCGCTCCGATTCGGCCGAGGTGAAGAGCACCACCGGGACCGGGGCGCAGGCCCTGATCAACCTCGCCTGCTCCGGCGCGGTCACGGACAACGTCTTCCGCTCATCCAACGGCGGCGTCTCCTACAAGGGCGAGGCCCCGCAGGCGGACCAGCTCGCCGCCGTGGCGGCCGCCAACGACGTCAAGGCCGTCACGCTCTCGATCGGCGGCAACGACCTCGGCTTCGCCGACATCATCACCAAGTGCGCCACGGACTACATCGTCTGGTACTCCTACTGCCACGACGACCAGCAGCCCGTGGTCGACTCCAAGATCGACGGCGTGATGACCAAGGTCGGCAAGGCCATCGACGAGATCCGCGCCGTGATGTCGGCGGCCGGCTACAGCTCCTCGTCGTACCGGCTGATCCTCCAGTCGTACCCCTCGCCGATCCCGCGGGCGGCGGAGAACCGCTACTCCGAGAGCGGCTGGAGCCGGGTCAACACCGGCGGCTGCCCGTTCTGGAACAAGGACGCCGACTGGGCGCGCGACTCCCTCGTCCCGCAGATCGCGAACCGCCTGAAGGGCGTGGCCGCGGCGAAGGGCGCGCAGTTCCTGGACCTGCGCGACCTGCTCCAGGGCCGTGAGGTCTGCTCGAAGTCCAGCAGGCTGGTCAGCTCGACGGCGCCCGCGTCGGGCGCTTCGAGCGAGTGGGCCCGCTGGATCGACAGCAGCGAGTCGCAGGGCAAGGTGCAGGAGTCCATGCACCCGAACCACTACGGGCAGCTCGCCCAGGGCCGTTGCCTGTCCCTGCTGTGGGCGCAGCCGACCGGCAGCTTCTCCTGCCGGAACACCGCCGGCGCCGACGCGTCGGGGATGTACCTCAGCCCGGTCTCGTAGACCCGCTGGGTTCCGCGAAGGCCTGAGGCCCGACCCCCGCCTGCGGGGCCGGGCCTCGGGCCTGTGGTCGGCGTGCCGGCGTCACCTCACGGCGCGAGCCGGTAGGCGTTGCCGATCGTCTCCAGGACGGAGTTGCCGCTCTTGTCCTTCAGGTACACGCGGAAGGAGACCGCCTTGGCCGAGGCCGGGTGCTTCACGCTGACCGAGCGCGCACCGTTCGCGTCGGTGGCCACCGTGAGCGGCTTCCAGGTCGTGCTCCCGTCGAAGGAGACCTTGACGGTCAGCACGGCGACCCGTCCGGTGCCCGCGGCCGCGCCCGCCACGTGCAGCGGCACCTTCAGGGTGCTGCCGGCCGGCGCCGTGCTGCGCAGGCTCAGCGCCGGGGAGAGCCGCACGGTCGAGAGCGGCAGCCTGGCCGTCTCCTCGCCGGCGGGGCGGGCCGAGGTGAACGTCCACACGGCGGAGACCTTCGTGCTGGTGGTGGTGTCCGCGGCCGACCGGGTCGCCTCCTTGGTCAGGCGGTACTCGGCCTTCGCCGCCGGGACCTCGGTGCTCAGCCAGTCGTTGGCGCCGGCTTCGGCGAGGACCTTTCCGCCGGACTCCAGGCGGGTGAAGCCGCCGGTGGTCACGGAGCTGCCCGAGTGGCCGGCGCCGTCGTTGAAGAGCTGGAGGTAGGCGTTGACGAAGTTGCCGTTCCGCGCCGCCTCCTGGTCCGTGCCGGCCGCCAGGTCGGGGCCGACCACACCGGTGTTGAAGTTCAGCGTGTAACGCTTGCCGGGCTTGTAGGCCGTCATGCCCTTGGTGAAGATGAAGCGGCCTTCGTTGCGGGCGTTGTTCTGGGAGGCGATCCAGGACCAGCGCACGCCCTCGGTGCTCAGGTACTGCGTGGTGGCGGCCGGCAGGGTGGTCGTGGACTCCTGAATGCCGACGCTGTAGCCGGCCTCGTCGGCCGGGGACGCGTAGAGCACGCCCTTGGCGGTGGTGACGGAGGCGCCGAAGCCGAGCCGGACCTCGGCGACGTCGGCCTTGGTGACGGTGCGGGTCAGGCCGGTGAACCAGCTGCCGGTGCGGTTGAAGGCGAGGCGGTGGTCGACGTTCCTGCCGGCGGTGCCGGGCACCTTCCACACGCCGTTGTACTGCGCGCGCAGCGTGGACAGGGACGGGCCGAGGGCGGCGGTGCGGAACTTCGTCGAACCGGCGACGACCCAGCTGCCGCCGACCCCCGTGGAGGGCGAGTCGTACCCGACGTTGGCGGAGACCAGGCGTGCGGCCGGGTCGGCGGGGGTGACGGCGAACGGCTTGGCCTTACTGGCGTCCATGGTGACCGTGGCCTTGCCGGTGACCTTGAGGACCGGCTGGACGAAGACGGCCATCCGGTTGTCGGTGCCGGGGCTGATCACGAGGCTTTCGAGGTGGTAGGTGCCCTTGGGCAGCCGCTGGACGACCGTGCCGTCCTCCTCGATCTCCGGGTAGATGGGCTCCCCGGGGCCGCCTGCGCCGGTCCTGGTGAGCGTTGCGTAGTAGGCGTCCGGGGTCCCGCCGTTCTCGTCCCTGTGCCGCAGCGTGATGTCGTACGACTCCACCTCGCGGACGACCGCCAGGCCGGTGCGGACCGACTGGCCGTCACCGGCGGCCAGCACGCTGCCGCCGAACTGGCCGTCGGCCGTGCCCTTGCGGGTGTCGACGGTGACGGTGGTCTGCGCGGTGCCGCCGGCGGGGACGGTGAGCTGCGCGTTCTTGACGGTGAACATGCCGGCCGGGGCCGGTCGCCCGGCCGAGTCGCTGCCGGCCGCGCTCAGCTTGAGGGTGACGGCCTTGGTGCCGTAGTTGCGGTAGGTGAGGGTCTTGGTGGCCGGCTTGTCGTCGCCGTGCGGCCAGAGCTTCGTACCGAAGTCGAGCGAGCCGGGCGAGGAGACGACGACGGCCGTGCGCGCGCGGGCCAGGTCCACCCGGCCGGCGCCCTGCTGGAGGGCGTTGTACTTCGGGTTGGGCTTGGCCGACGCGGTGAGCAGGGCCTTGATCCGGGCGCCGCTCCAGGTCGGGTGCTGCTGGAAGAGCAGGGCGGCGGCGCCCGAGACGTGCGGGGTCGCCATCGAGGTGCCGCTCATGGGCAGGTAGGCGCTGCCCCCGGGGTCGGCGCCCTGGGTGCTGCGGGCCGCGGTGATGTCGACGCCGGGGGCGGTCACGTCCGGCTTGAGCACCCCGGCGGCCGTCGGTCCGCGGCTGGAGAACTCCGCGAGCCGGTCCTGCTTGTCGACCGCGCCGACGGTGAGGGCCGCGGGGGCGCTGCCCGGCGAGTTGACCGTGCCGTTCTTGTCGCCGTCGTTGCCGGCGGCCACCACGAACAGGGCCTTGGAGGAGAGCCGGGCGACGGCGTCCTCCTTGGGGTCCACGTCAGGGCCGTCCTGGCCGCCGATGCTCATGCTGACGACCTTGGCGCCCTGGTCGACGGCCCACTGCATGCCGCTGACGATGTCCGACTCGTTGCCGTAGCCGTCGTCGCCGAGCACCTTGCCGTCGAGGATCCGGACGCCGGGCGCCACGCCCTTGTAGAGGCCGCCCGACCGGGCTCCGGAGCCGCCGATGGTGGAGGCCACGTGCGTGCCGTGCCCGTGGCGGTCCTTGCTGTCGGGCGAGTTGCTGAAGTTCTTCTCCGCCTTCTCGACGCCCTTGAGGTCCGGGTGGGTCTGGTCGACGCCGGTGTCCAGGACGGCGACGGTGATGCCCTTGCCGGTGTAGCCGGCCTGCCACATGGCGGGCGCGCCGATCTGCGGCACGCTCTTGTCGAGGGTGGCGCGGACCCGGCCGTCGAGCCAGAGGCGCTCGACGGGCGCCGTCGCGGCGGTGGCTCCCGCCGTGAGGGTGTCCGCGCCGCCGGTGACCCGGGACCAGAAGGCCTTGGCCTGGGCCTTCGGGGTGCTGAGCGCCTCGCCGCCGACGGCCGGCAGCGGGCGCCGGTCGCGCGCCAGCCCCGAGAAGGTGTCCCGGGCGGGGGCACCCTGCCGGTAGCGGACGATCAGCGGCAGCGTGGCGCTGTGCGCGTCGCCGAAGCCGTCCCGTACCAGCTGGGCGACGTCGAACAGCCGCCGGTCGAGGACGCCGTCGGCCAGCAGGCGCAGGGCGTCCTGCGGGACGACGTACGTGTGGGCGCCCTCGCGCCGCACCGAGAACACGATCCCCTCGCGGCCCTCGCCGCGGTCGATGCGCGCGACGCGGCCGTCGGCGGCGACGTGGACGCGGTCGCCGGTGACGAGCGTGACGGCCGCGGGCGCCGCGGCCCGTGCCGTCGCGCCGTCCCGTGCGGCCGGCCTCGCGGCCGGGTCCGCGGACTGCGCCGCCGACAGGGCGCCGGCCGGGGCCGTCCCCGCGATCAGCGCCACGACCGCCGTGGCGGCGAGCGCCGTCCTTCTCACTGCTGTTCTGGGTTCCACTCCGACCCCCCGTCATGACGTGCCCGGTGCACGCGTCGAGCGGTATCACGCCTCGTCAGGGCGCCCGGTTCTGCGTCCCGCGACGAATTTGATGACCGTTTCATGACCAAAAGCGGAGGGGTGAAGTCAGCCCTTGCCCCGGCCCTTGCCCGACCCCCGCGCGGCCCTCGTCCGACCCCCACCGGGCCTTCGCTCAGCGCCCGCCCGGTTCTCGCTCAACCCCCGCCCGGTCCTCGCTCAGCGCCCGCCCCGGTCCTCGCTCAGCGCCCGCTCAGCCCTCGCGGGACTCCGGCAGCAGGGCCCGCCGGCCCGCCCGGGCCCCGGCCGCGTAGGCGCGCGCGAACAGCGATTCGGTGAGGCGGGCCCGCAGCACCGCCTCCGCCGGGGCGCGCCCCCGGGCCCAGTACGCGGCCGCCCTGGGGTCCTTGAGGAACCCGGCCCGGATCCGGTCCACCGCCCCCAGCAGCCGCGCCGCGTCCCGGTGCCGCCCCAGGTCGGTCTCCAGCGCGGCCAGCAGCTCCCCCGCGGCGGCCTGGCCGAGTACGTCGCCCAGCGCCAGCTGCGCCCCGAGCGCGCGCAGCACCTCGGCCCGGGCGGCCCCCGGCTGCGCCTCCCGTCTGAGCACCTCGGCGCGCGCGTACCCGGACCACGAGCGCGCCCACCGGTCCCCGGCGGGCGGCGCGTCCGCCACGGGCACCGCCAAGGGGTCGGCGCGGGCCAGCGCCATCAGGTACGAGGCGGCCAGCGCGGCCCGTCCGGGCCCGAACTCCGGTTCCGGGGGCAGCAGTTCCAGGGCCTCGGCGAACTCGGCGACGGCGTCGGCGGGGCGCACCTCCCACAGCGCCACGGTGCCCCGCACGTGCGCCAGGTAGGCGAGGCAGCTGTCCTCCCCCTCCTGCACCGCCGCCGTCCAGCCCTCGACCAGCAGCGGATCGGCCCCGTCGCACTCGCCAAGGCAGGCCGCGATCCACGCGTTCAGCCACAGCGCCCGCGCCGGGCGGGGCGCCGGGTGCAGGGCCAGGGCGCGTTCGAGGTGGCGGCGTCCCTCGGTGAGCAGGCCGCAGGCCATCCAGAGGAACCACAGGGCGACCGCGATCTCCAGCGCGGCGCCGGGACCCGGACCTGCCATCGGGTTCATCGCGGCCCGCAGGTCGGGCAGCTCCCGCAGGGCCAGCTCCCGGGCCTCCCGCTGGCTGCCGCCCCGCCACAGCCGGGCCGCGCGCTCGGCGACCGTCCGGTACCAGTCGTGGTGCCGGCGCACCGCCTCCGCGTTCTCGCCGCGCGCCAGCAGCAGCCGGGCCGCGTGGGCCCGTACGGACAGGGGCAGCCGCCAGCGGCCCGGCCCCGCGTCCAGCAGCAGTCCCGACGCGAGCCGGTCCAGCGCGGCGGCCGCGGCGTCCCGGCCCAGCCGGCCGAACCCGCAGACGGCCACGACGGCGGCCCGGTCGAACGAGCCGGCGAACACCGAGAGCCGCTCCCACAGCAGCCGCTCGTCCCGGGAGAGCAGCCGGTGGCTGCGCTCGGCGTCCGCCCGGGTGCCGCGGCCGGCGCCGCCCGCCAGGAAGCCGAGGGGGTCGGCCTCCAGGCGGCGCAGCGCCTGCTCCGGCGCGTACTGGTGGAGCCGCCCGGCCGCCAGTTCCAGGGCGCCCGGGATGCCGTCGAGGGCCCGGCACAGCCGCGCCACCGGTTCCGCGTTGCGCCCCGTGATCTCGAAGAACGGGTCGGCGCCCCGGGCCCGCTCCACGAAGAGGCGTACGGCGGGGTAGTCGACGGCGTCGGGCCGGCCCGCCAGGACCGGCGCGGCCGAGGGCGCCTCGCCCTGGGGCGCCGCGGCGGCGGGCGGTACGGCCAGGGGCGGTACGGCGAACCCGGTCTCGCCCGGCACGCCGAGCCGGCGCTGGGACGTGGCCAGCACCCGCAGCCCCGGCAGCCGCACCAGCAGCTGCGCCACCAGCCCGGCGCACAGGTCGCCCAGTTGCTCGCAGCCGTCCAGCACCAGCAGCACGCGCCGCCCGGCCAGTTCGCGGAGCAGCCGGCCCTCCAGCGCGGCCCACCGGTCCTCGGGCAGCCCGGCGAGATCGGCCCACACCACGTCGGGACCGGCGGCCGGGGCCCCGGTGCCGTCGGCCGGTACCTGCGGCTCGCGCAGCACGCGGACCGCGCGGACCGCGATGCGCGTCTTGCCGATGCCGGCCGGGCCGGTCAGGGTCACCAGCCGCTCGGTGGCCAGCAGGGCCAGCGTGGTGGCCAGTTCTCGCTCCCGGCCGACGAAACTCGACAGCTCGGCGGGCACGGCGGCCCGCACTCCCGCGCGGGCTCCGTCCGCTCCTCCCGAGCCGGACCCGCCCACGCCGCCTCCCCCGATTTGCCAAAGATGCACGCACGAGCCCCCGTGACTTGTTGAATGCACCAGAGGGAGATCATCGGCTGTGACACCGGACCTCCGGTCGGTGACCGGGAGAACCGCCAGGGGAGGGTATGAACTCAGCCATTTCCGCCATGGACGACATGGACCGGGCGCTCGTCCACGCACTCCAGCTGGCGCCCCGGGCCAGCTGGGAGCGGCTGGCCCCGGTCCTGGGCGCCCGTCCGGACACGCTGGCCAGGCGCTGGGAGCGGCTGTCTGCGGCCGGGGACGCCTGGACCGCGGGCCTGGGCCTTCGCAGCGGTCTCGCCGTGCCGTGCACGGCCTGGGTCGAGGTGACGTGCACGGCGGGCACGGCCCCGGCCGTGGGCCGGACGCTGACCGGCGACGCGCACGCGCTGCGGGTCGAGCACCTCACCGGAAGCCGGGACCTGCTGTTGTTCGTGGCCGTACCCGACCTGACGGCGCTCTACCGCTACCTGTCGTTCCGGGTGCAGCGGATACCCGGCGTCGTCGCCACGCGGTCCTCGATGGTGACGACGGTGCACTACTCGCCCAACCGGTGGCGCCTGGACCAGCTGACCCCGGCCCAGACCGCGCAGCTCACGGACGCGGCGCAGCGGCCGGTGCCGACGGCCGCGCCGGCCACGGCGCCGCTGTCGGCGGAGGACCGGCCCCTGGTGCTGGCGCTGGCGGGGGACGCGCGGCGCAGCGTGGCCTCGCTGGCCCGCGGGTGCGGGATGAGCGAGTCGACCGTACGGCGGCGGCTGGCCCGGCTGGAGGCGGGCGGGGTGCTGCGCTTCAGCTGCTCGCTGGCGTCCGTGCACAGCGGCTGGCCGGTCTCGGCGACGCTGTGGGGCGAGGTCGCGGAGCACGACGTGGCGGACTGCGCCGCGGCGGTGTCGGGGCTGCGCGAGACCCGGGCCTGCATGTCGACCAGCGGGCCGTGGAACTTCCTGATCAGCGCACGGCTGCGGACGGTGGCGGAGCTGTCCCGCTACACCGCCGAACTGACGCGCAGGGTACCTGCGTTGCGCATCGCCGACTCGGCGCTCGCGCTGTACGTACGCAAGTCCGCGGCCCAGGAGCTGGACCCGGAGGGCCGCCGCGTCCGCACGATCCCGGCGGACATCTGGTCGGACCCGGCACCCGCGCAGGCCCCGGTCGGGCGGTCCGGGGCGGCTGCGGGGCCTGCCGCGGACGGGCGGCCGGGGCCGGAGGCCGGGCACGCCGCGGCTCCCTCGGGTGACCCCGCGCCGTTACGGGCCCTGGGCCGGGGCCTGGCCTCGGCCTGGCCCCGGCCGCGCACGGCCGGCTGAGCGTCCCGTCGCCCGGTCAGTGCACCGGTACCGGGTCCTGCGCCGCTGCGGCGGCCCGGTCGCGGCGTGAACCCAGGTGGTTGAAGGCGAGGTTGAGCAGGATCGCCACCACGCAGCCGGTGCTGATGCCCGAGTCGAGGACGACCAGGAGGTCCTCGGGGAAGGCGTGGTAGAAGTCCGGCGCCGCGATCGGGATCAGGCCGATGCCGATGGAGGCGGCGACGATGAGGGCGTTCTCGCCCTTCTCCATGGCGGCGCCCGCGAGGGTCTGGATGCCGCTCGCCGCGACGGACCCGAAGAGGACGATGCCCGCGCCGCCGAGCACCGGCAGCGGTACGACGGCGATCACGGAGGCGGCCACCGGGCAGAGGCCGAGGGCGATGAGGATCAGACCGCCGGCGGCGACGACGAAGCGGCTGCGCACCTTGGTCATGGCGACCAGGCCGATGTTCTGGGCGAAGGCGCTGCACATGAAGCCGTTGAAGACGGGGCTGAGGGCGCTGCCGAGGGCGTCGGCGCGCAGGCCGCCCTCGATGGTGCGGGCGTCGGCCGGGCGTCCGACGATCCGGCCGAGGGCCAGGATGTCGGCGGTGGACTCGGTCATGCAGACCAGCATCACGATGCACATCGAGACGATCGCGGCGATCTGGAACTGCGGGGCGCCGAAGTGGAACGGGGTGGGGAAGCCCACGAGTCCGGCACGGCCGATGGCGGAGAAGTCGGTGATGCCGACGGGGATCGCGATCAGGGTGCCGGCGACGAGGCCGAGCAGGATGGCGATCTGGCGGAGGAAGCCGCGCAGGAACTTCCGCATCAGCAGTACGAGGGCGAGGGTGGCCGCGGCCATGCCGATGTTGGTGAGGGAGCCGTAGTCGGCGGCGGTGCGGTTGCCGCCCTGGGACCAGTTGAAGGCGACGGGCAGCAGCGAGACGCCGATCAGCGTGATGACCGTACCGGTCACGACCGGCGGGAAGAAGCGGACCAGGCGGCCGAAGTAGGGGGCGGCGAAGAAGCCGAGTGCCCCGGCGACGATGATCGCGCCGAAGATGACGGGGACGGCGTCGGCGCCCTGGTCCTTGCCGATGGCGACCATCGGGGTGACGCCGGCGAACGAAACGCCGTTCACGAAGGGGAGTTTGGCGCCCACCCGCCAGAAGCCGAGGGTCTGGAGGAGGGTGGCGAGGCCGGCGGTGAAGAGGGAGGCCCCCATCAGGAAGGCCGTCTCGGTGGCGGAGAGGCCGACGGCCGGTCCGACGATCATGGGCGGGGCGACGACCCCCGCGTACATGGCGGCCACGTGCTGGAGGCCGCTGGTGAACATCCGGAGCGGGGGCAGGGTCTCGTCGACCGGGTGCCTCTCCGCTGGGCTGGCGACTGCGTCTTTGCGAAACCTGGGCGTGACGGCCACGGGCTTCCTCCGGTCGGTTAACACGTCGGCAGGTGACGTGGGTGTCAGGGAGGTGGATCAGTCCTGTGCGGTGTTCGGTGGGGCACGGCTGCCCGATGTGTTCAGGGCATGCCAAAACAGACGGGAGGGGGGTGGCGTGTGTACGTACACGAGTCACCGCCCCGGGGGGTGCGGGCACTGACGTCCGCACCCCCCGGGAACGGCTGCCGCGGACCCCGCTCGGGTCCGCGGCCACCGGCCGGGGGCCGTCCCCCCCGGCCGGATTCCGTGGGGGATCAGGCCTGCGCGGCGATCCGCGCGAGGCGCTGGGCCTCTTCCCGCGTGGACACGGCGATGGCGTCCTCGTCCGCGGTCAGCAGGCGGCTGTTCTCGACGATCTGCCTGCCGTTGACGAAGGAGGCCGTCACCGGGGCCGCCGCGCCGAAGACCAGGGCGGTCACCGGGTCGGCGATCGAGGAGTGCAGGAAGGTGCTCAGGTTCCAGAGCACCAGGTCGGCGAGCTTGCCGACTTCCAGCGATCCGATGTTGTCGGCACGGCCGAGCACCTGGGCGCCGCCGTAGGTGCCGAGGCGCAGCGACTGGCGGGCGTTGAGCGCGGCCTCGCGGTGCACCGGGTTCAGGCGGTTGATGAGGAGCGCGTTGCGCAGCTCGGTGTGCAGCTCGCCGGACTCGTTGGAGGCAGTGCCGTCGACGCCGAGGCCGACCGGGACGCCGGCGGCGAGCATGTCCGGGACGCGGGCGATGCCGGCGGCCAGACGGGCGTTGGAGGAGGGGCAGTGCGCCACGCCGGTCTTGGTCCGGGCGAAGGCGGCGATGTCGGAGTCGTTCATGTGGACGCTGTGCGCCATCCACACGTCCTCGCCCAGCCAGCCGGTCGACTCGAAGTAGTCGGTCGGGCCCATGCCGAAGAGCTCGTGGCAGAACTTCTCCTCCTCGACCGTCTCGCTGCCGTGCGTGTGCATGCGCACACCCAGGCGGCGGGCCAGCTCGGCGCCCTGCTTGAGCAGCTCGGTGGAGACCGAGAAGGGGGAGCAGGGGGCCACGGCGACCTGGGTCATCGAGTCGAAGGACGCGTCGTGGAACTTCTTGACGGTCGCCTCGGTGTCGGCCAGGGCGCCCTCAAGGGTCTCGACGGCGTGGTCCGGCGGCAGGCCGCCGTCCTTCTCGCTGCGGTCCATGGAGCCGCGGGCGAGGGTGAAGCGGACGCCCATCTCGGACGCGGCGCGGATGATCGAGCCGGAGAGGTCGCCGGAGCCCTTGGGGAAGACGTAGTGGTGGTCCATGGCGGTGGTGACACCGCCCTTGGCCATCGCGGCGAGGGAGCCCTGCGCGGCCGAGTACGTCATCTGCTCGTCGATGCGCGCCCAGGTCGGGTACAGCGCGACGAGCCAGTTGAAGAGGTTGTGGTCGGTCGCCAGGCCACGCGTGATCCACTGGTAGAAGTGGTGGTGCGTGTTGACCAGGCCGGGCGTTACGAGGTGGCCCGTGCCGTCGATGCGGCGTACGACGTTCTCGAGGTTCTCGGGGGCCTTGCCCGCACCGATGGCCTCGATCCTGTTGCCGGCGATGACGATGTGACCCGAGGCGTACTCGGTGTCGTCGGCGTCGACGGTCGCGATCGCACAGTTCTCGATGACGATGCGCTCGACCGCGCTGTCAGTGGCTGCCATGGGGCTTCCTCGTGCTTTCAGTGGCGGTGCGGGCACGGCAGGACCCAGGGGATTTGAGTGCCGAAACCGGGGGCCTGGCAGCTGACAGTACTGCCGCCCCGTGTGATGCTCCGGGTGCCGAGTTCAGGAAGTTCTGGGGTGTTGCGGGGGGCCACGCCCCGGGGCCACTGCGGTACCCCGGGACGCGGATGACCGGGCCGTCCGGACGGGCGGTTCCTAGAGGTTGGTCAGGTCCACCGGGATGCGGGCGTCGGCGCCGTCGCGGAGGATGGTCGCCTCGATCAGACCGTAGGGACGGTCCGCGGCGAAGTACACCTCGTTGTCGTTCTTGAGGCCGAAGGGCTCCAGGTCGACCAGGAAGTGGTGCTTGTTCGGGAGCGAGAAGCGGACCTCGTCGATCTCCGAACGGTGGTTGATGATCCGCGAACCCATCTGGTACAGGGTCTGCTGGAGCGACAGGGAGTAGGTCTCCGCGAAGGCCTCGAGCATGTGCTTCCGGGTGGCCTCGTAGGACTTCTCCCAGTTCGGCATCCGCTGCTCGTCGTCGGTCCAGTTGAACCGCCAGCGGCCCGACACCTGGGTGGCCAGGATGCGGTCGTACGCCTCCTGCAGGGTCGTGTACTTGTCCTTCACGTAGCCCCAGAACTCCGAGTTGGTGGAGTTCATGACGATCAGGTCCTTGAGGCCGGAGATGACCTCCCAGTTCTGGCCGTCGTACGTGATCTGGGTGACGCGGGTCTCCTGGCCCTTGCGGACGAAGGAGTGCTTCACCTCGTCGGCGCCGATGAACTTGGAGTTCGCGTCCGAGGTCTGGATCCGCTCCCAGGCGTACTCCTCGATGCGGATCCGGGCGCGGCCGATCGGCTCCTGGCTGTTGACGAACCAGCGGGCCAGGTGGATGCCGAACTGCTCGGCGGACTCGATGCCGTACTCCTTGGCGAACGCGTACACCGTGTTCTTGGTGGTGTCCGTCGGCAGGACGTTGGCGTTCGAGCCGGAGTAGTGGACGTCGTCCATGTCGCCGGAGAGGGCGACCGAGACGTTCAGGTCCTTGATGTGGTGGGTGTCGCCGTCCCGCGTGATCTTGACGACGCGGTTCTCTGCTTTGCCGTACTGGTTCTGGCCGAGAATCGTGGGCATGTCTGCTAGCTCCCTCGGTAAACGGAGTAGCCGAACGGGTTGAGCAGCAGCGGTACGTGGTAGTGCTCGCCCGGGTTGACCGCGAAAGTGATGGTCACCTCGGGGAAGAACGCACCGCTGTCCCTTACGCGGGGGGCGTCCTGCTGCGCCTCGGCGGCTTGCTTCTTGGAAAAGTACGTCTCGGTCTCGAAGTCGAGGCGCACGTGGGTGGTGCCCTCCGGCAGCGCCGGCAGGTCCTTGCAACGCCCGTCGGCGTCGGTGGCCGAACCGCCGAGGGCCGCCCACTCGCCGTCGAGGCCGCTGCGGGCCGAGAGGGAGATGGCGACGCCCTCCGCGGGGCGGCCGATGCTGGTGTCCAGGATGTGGGTGGACACCGACGCGGTGGTCTCGGTGCTCATGCTCACTCTCCTTCTACGAGGCGGGTCAGACGGATCCGGTTGATCTTGACGAGTTCTCCGCGGGCGATCTCCCGCTCGACCTCGTCCGTGTTCTCGATCCGGACCTTGACCGCGTCCCGCATCTGCTCACCGGTCGCACCGGTGGCGCAGATCAGGAAGACGTGGCCGAACTTCTCCTGGTAGGCCAGGTTCAGTTCGAGCAGCTCGGCCTTCAGCTCCTCGGACGCCCCGGCCATGCCGCGCTGCTCGCGCGCGGAGGTCGGGTCACCCGGCTTCGGGCGGCCGATCGGCGGGTGGCCCGCCATCGCCTCTTCCAGGTCCGCGGTGGTGAGCTCCGCCATGGCGGCGTCGCTCGCGGCGAACAGGGCGTCGGCGCTGGTGAAGGGGCGCTGGGCGAGCAGCTTGCTCACCCAAGCCGAACTGGCGCACACCTCGTGGAGCTCGGCCTGGGCCGCGGCGTCCACCAAGGTGTTGAACCGGGCGAGGCCCGGTGTCGTACTCGAAGTCACGGGAAGCCTCCGTGGCCGATGTGCTTGGCCTTGTGCTTTGACGGGCTTCGCATAGCTAACGCCCTCCTCAACACCGCGTCAACACTTTGTTGAAACTTCCGGTACACAAAAGCCGCCGCCCGGCTCAATCGGGCGGCGGCTCGTGACAACGGGTGAGGGCGACGTCACCCTTGGCTGTTCTTGTTGGGGTTTTCCCTGTTCAAGTAGTTGTAGACCGTGAAGCGGCTTACGCCCAGAGCGCCGGCCACCGTCTCGACACCGTGCCGCACCGAGAAGGCACCCCGCGCCTCCAGTATGCGCACGACGTCCTGCTTCGCCTTGCGGTCCAGCTCCGACAGGGGCATCCCGTGCCGGCGCTCCAGCGCCGCGAGGATGTGATCCAGGGAGTCCGACAGCTGCGGCAGCCGTACGGCGAGCACGTCCTCGCCCTCCCAGGCCAGCACGACGTCGTCAGGCTGGGCCAGGGACGGGTCCATCAGCTCGCCGCCCATGGCGTCGACCAGCGGTTTGACCGCTGCGACGAAGGGGTGGTCGCGGGGCTCGGTCATCAGGTGTCCTCCCGGACCACGTTGACCTGCAGCGAGACGCGGGTGGCCCCGGCCTCCAGCGAGTCGCGCAGCAGCGCGGCCACCGCGGTCAGCACGGCATCCGCCCCGCCTTCGGCCGTATTGCCGAAGGGGCCGACATCCACCGCGTCCAGCTGCGCCTTCTGGATGACCTCGCGGGCCGCCACGGCGTGGGCCGGGGCTTCCTCAAGGTCGAAGGGCTCGGTCGTGAACTCCACTCTCAATCGCACGCGGCCAAGCTACCCCGAGGTACGAGAAATCCGGCAGGTCCCACTTGACATTCGCGCAACGGCCCATGCAACCTTCCATCAAGCAGAAAACAACTTCCGCAATACGGAAGGAGCGCACACCCCTCATGGGATACACGGACCAGCGCTTCGATGTGAACCTCTCGATCCTCTTCACGGAACTCCCGCTCCTGGAGCGCCCCGCGGCCGCCGCCGCGGCGGGCTTCACCGCGGTCGAGCTGTGGTGGCCCTGGATCGAAACCCCCACCCCGGCTCAGGAGGAGCTCGACGCCCTCAAGAAGGCCCTTGAGGACGCCGGCACCCAGCTGGTGGGCCTGAACTTCTACGCCGGCCGGCTCCCCGGACCGGACCGCGGCGCGGTATCCGTCCCCGGCGAGGAGTCGGACCGGTTCCGCGCGAACATCGACGTGGCCGCGGACTTCGCCGCCTCGGTCGGCTGCAAGGCGCTCAACGCGCTCTACGGCAACCGCGTCGAGGGCGTGGACCCCGCCGCCCAGGACGAACTCGCCCTGGAGAACCTGGTCGTCGCGGCCCGCGCCGCCGACCGGGTGGGTGCGATCCTCCTGATCGAGACCCTCAACAAGCCCGAGTCGCCGCTCTACCCGCTGGTGAGCGCGCCGTCCGCGATCGAGGTCGTGGACAAGGTCAACGAGGCCACGGGCCTGGGGAACGCCAAGTTCCTGCTCGACCTGTACCACCTGGCGATGAACGATGAGGACCTCTCCGAGGTCATCGAAAAGTACGCCGCCAAGACCGGGCACGTCCAGATCGCCGACAAGCCGGGCCGTGGCGCTCCGGGCACCGGCGACCTGCCCCTCGAGGAGCTCCTCGACCAGCTGAAGAAGGCTGGTTACGAGGGCTACGTCGGCCTGGAGTACAAGGCCGCCGACGCCGCCACGTCCTTCGAGTGGCTGCCGGCCGGGGCCCGCGCGGCCAAGTAGGTCCGGACGAACGCCCGGACACCGCTCGAACTTTTCGTACGAAGCTTCAAGAGAAGGACCTCATCATGAGCAACCTCCCCAAGATCGCGTGGATCGGCCTCGGCATCATGGGCTCCCCCATGTCCGAGAACCTCCTCAAGGCCGGCTACTCGGTCACCGGCTTCACGCTGGAGCAGGACAAGCTGGACCGCCTCGCGGCGGCCGGCGGCACCGCGGCCGGCTCGATCGCCGAGGCCGTCAAGGACGCCGACGTCATCATCACGATGGTGCCCGCCTCCCCGCAGGTCGAGGCCATCAACTACGGCCCCGACGGCATCCTGGAGAACGCCAGGTCCGGCGCGCTCATCATCGACATGTCGTCGATCACCCCCCAGACCTCGGTCGACCTGGCCAAGAACGCCGCCGAGAAGGGCATCCGCGTCATCGACGCCCCGGTCTCCGGCGGCGAGGCCGGCGCCATCGAGGCCGTGCTCTCCATCATGGTCGGCGGCGAGCAGGCGGACTTCGACGCCGCGCTCCCGATCCTGGAGGCCCTCGGCAAGGTCATCGTCCTGTGCGGCCCGCACGGCTCCGGCCAGACGGTGAAGGCCGCCAACCAGCTCATCGTCGCGGTCAACATCCAGGCCTGCGCCGAGGCCGTGGTCTTCCTCGAGAAGTCCGGCGTGAACCTCCAGGCGGCCCTGGACGTCCTCAACGGCGGTCTGGCCGGCTCCACGGTCCTGACCCGCAAGAAGGACAACTTCCTGAACCGCGACTTCAAGCCCGGCTTCCGGATCGACCTGCACCACAAGGACATGGGCATCGTCACCGACGCCGCCCGCAACGTCGGTGCGGCCCTCCCGGTCGGCGCGGTCGTCGCCCAGCTGGTCGCCTCGCTGCGCGCCCAGGGTGACGGCGGCCTGGACCACTCGGCCCTGCTGCGCGCCGTCGAGCGTCTCTCCGGCGCCCAGGTCTGATCCTGACGCCGCCCTTCCGGGGGTGGCGCCTCCCCTCCGGGGGACCTGAGTTTCCGGACGGTGCCGGTGCTGACACCTGTCCTGTCGCGCCCAAGCGCCGGCACCGTCCGGATCACCTCTCCTCCATCTTTCTTCAACAAACTGTTGACGCTGCGTTCCGCCTGAAATTAGGCTCATCCGCATGGCGGAAGACGCTTTCCGTCAGCAGCTCCCGTACGGAAGGTCACCATGTCGAAGCGCGTGCTTACGACCGAGTCCGGCGCCCCGGTCGCCGACAACCAGAACTCCGCCACCGCCGGCGTCGGTGGCCCGCTCCTCATCCAGGACCAGCAGCTCCTGGAGAAGCTCGCCCGCTTCAACCGTGAGCGCATCCCGGAGCGCGTCGTGCACGCCCGCGGCTCGGCCGCGTACGGCTACTTCGAGGTGACCGACGACGTCACCGCCTACACCTCGGCGAAGTTCCTCAACGAGGTCGGCAAGAAGACCGAGACCTTCCTGCGCTTCTCCACCGTCGCCGACTCCCTCGGTGGCGCGGACGCCGTCCGCGACCCGCGCGGCTTCGCGCTGAAGTTCTACACCGAAGACGGCAACTACGACCTCGTCGGCAACAACACCCCGGTGTTCTTCATCAAGGACCCGATCAAGTTCCCCGACTTCATCCACTCCCAGAAGCGCGACCCCTTCACGGGCAAGCAGGAGCCGGACAACGTCTGGGACTTCTGGGCGCACGCCCCCGAGGCGACGCACCAGATCACCTGGCTGATGGGGGACCGCGGCATCCCGGCCTCGTACCGCCACATGAACGGCTACGGCTCCCACACCTACCAGTGGACCAACGCCCAGGGTGAGGCCTTCTTCGTCAAGTACCACTTCAAGACGAACCAGGGCATCCGCTGCCTGTCCTCCGAGCAGGCCGCCGAGGTCGTCGGCAGCGACGCGAACTCGCACCAGACCGACCTGCTCCAGGCCATCGAGCGCGGTGTGAACCCGAGCTGGACCCTCTACGTCCAGATCATGCCGGCCGCCGAGGCCGCGGACTACCGCTTCAACCCGTTCGACCTCACCAAGGTGTGGCCGCACGCGGACTACCCGCTGCAGCGCGTGGGCCGTCTGGTCCTCGACCGCAACCCGGAGAACGTCTTCGCCGAGGTCGAGCAGTCCGCCTTCTCCCCGAACAACTTCGTCCCGGGAATCACCGCCTCGCCGGACAAGATGCTCCAGGGCCGCCTGTTCGCCTACGCGGACGCCCAGCGCTACCGCCTCGGTGTGAACCACACCCTGCTGCCGGTGAACGCCCCCAAGGCCACCACCGCGCAGAACTACGGCCGCGACGGTGCCATGGCACTGCGCAACGGCTCGCGCCACGACAAGAACTACGAGCCCAACTCGTACCAGGGCCCGGCCGAGACCGGCGACGCCCTCGGCGCCCCGCTGGCGGTCTCCGGCTACACCGGCACCCACGCGGCCCCGGCCCACACCAAGGACGACGACTTCTTCCAGGCCGGTGAGCTGTACCGCCTGATGTCCGAGGACGAGAAGCAGCGTCTGGTGGCGAACATCGCCGGCGGCCTGTCGCAGGTCTCCCGCGAGGACGTCATCGAGAAGAACCTGGCTCACTTCCACGCCGCCGACGCCGACTACGGCAAGCGCGTCGAGGAGGCCGTCCGCGCCCTGCGCGAGGACTGAGCCCACAAGGCCGCGCTCGGGACCTGACGGGAGGTCAGGACCTGGGCGCTGAGCCCGGCACCGCGGACCCGGATGAGGGGTGGTTCGTCGGTGAAGGGTTCAGGACGAGGACCGTGGCGGCGTGCGAGCCAGTGCGGTGGTAATGGGTGTTCGCAGGCCCGTCCCTTGACCTGAGGGGGGCGGTGCCGGGACGCCCGTCGCCCGCCGCCACGGTCCCAGCCACTCCTTGTGTACAGGGGCCACGCACAGAGCCCCCTGTACCCGAGGACCCCGGACTCCCGCGAGGGGTCCACCCAGTCTCCGCCCGGCGGTGCGAACGTCCTGTCGCGCCAGCCTCGTTCCGTCGGGCGGTCACACCTCCCAGGCCAGAGCGCCGGGTTTGCGGACGGTCCCGCGAACCCGGCGCTTTGTCGTGCCCGGCCGGTTCGAACTCCCCGGTGCAGGCCTGCCGGTACGGGCCTCCCGGCACGGGCTCCCGATACCGCGCCTCAGTGCCGGGCGGTGATCTCCTCGGGCAGCCGGTACGAGGCCAGGAGGGCCACGACCAGCAGCCCCACCACCGCCAGGGCCGTACCGGCCAGCGCCCCGCCCGGGCCGTACCCGTGGTCCCCGTACGCCGACCAGCAGGTGACCAGCAGCGCGACGCCGAAGGCGTTGGCCAGCTGCTGCGCCGCGTTGAGCACGCCGGCCGCCGAGCCGGTCTCGGGCCCGGTGACCCCGCCCAGGATCACGTCGAACAGCGGCGGCACCACCAGCCCCATGCCCAGCCCCGTCAGCAGGGTGGCCGGGACCAGCCGCCAGCCGCTGGTGGCCCACCCGGCCGGCCCGGCCAGGACCGCCAGCAGCACGAGCCCCAGCAGGCTCACCACGATGCCCGCCTGGATGACCAGCCGCCCCTTGCGCCGGGCCAGTGCGGAGGCGGGACCCGCCGTCAGCGCCATGCCGAGCGCCAGCGGGGCCACGGAGTACCCGGCACCCTGCGGGGACATCCCCAGCGGGCCCTGGAGGAAGAGCGAGAGGACCAGCGTCACCCCGCTGAAGGCGGCGAAGAACGCGGTGACCACCAGGATGCCGCCCGTATAGGCGGTGTTCCGCAGCAGGCTGGGCAGCACCAGCGGGCTGGGCCGGCGCGGCTGGAGCCGGGCGAAGAGCCAGAAGCCCAGCGGACCGGCCGCCAGCAGCACCAGGGACCACCAGGGCCAGCCCAGGCCGGGGCCCTGCACCAGCGGGTAGACCAGGGCGGCCGAGGCGGCTCCCGTCAGCAGCATGCCGGGCAGGTCCATCCGCAGCGCGGGGTCCGCCTCGCCGCGCGGCATCCAGCGCAGCGCGCCCAGCACCGTGAGCAGGCCCAGCGGCAGGTTCACCAGGAAGACGGCCCGCCAGCCGGTGCCGAACAGGTCCGCCCCCACGAGTACGCCGCCCAGCACCGGTCCGCCCACCGCGGCCACCCCGAGCACCGGGCCGAAGAACCCGAAGGCCCGGCCGAGTTCGGGGCCCTGGAAGACCTCCTTCAGCAGGCCGAAGCCCTGCGGCAGCAGGAGTGCCCCGAGCGCGCCCTGGAGCGCCCGTCCGGTGATCAGCCAGCCCGGCTCGGTGGCCAGCGAGCACAGCGCGGAGGCGAGGGTGAAGCCGGCGCTGCCGATCAGGAAGAGCCGGCGCCTCCCGTACCGGTCCCCGAGCCGGCCCGCGGTGATCAGCAGCACCGCGAAGGGGAGGGTGTAGGCGGCCTGGAGCCACTGGCCGAGCTCGCGACCGCCCCCGAGGTCCGCGGCCACCTCGGGGGCGGCGATACCGGTGATGGTGGCGTCGAGCAGGTCCATCACGTCGGCGGTGAGCACCAGGGCGAGGACGGCCCAGCGGTACGGGTACGGGGCCGGGGCCGCTGTCGGCGGCGTCTTCCCGGCGGTGTCCAGGGCGGTTTCCATGGCCGGAAGCTCCCAGAGGCCGGGCGAGCCCCGGTCGAGCCGGACCGGACCGTCCGGATGGGCCCCGAGGGCAGGCCGTGCCCCTTCGGCGAAACAGCGAAGCGGCCCCCGTCCCTCCCGGGGGAGTGACGGGGGCCGCTTCGTGCGGGGCGGGCAGTTCGTGCTGCCCGCCCCGCGGTCCTGGGGCCTGAAGGGCCGGGATCAGACCTGCAGGGCCTTGATGGCGGTCGGCGCGTGGCCGGGCTCGGTGGCGAGCTCCTCGAACTCGGTCACGTCGCTCATGTCGACCGTCTTGCTCATCGCGATGTTGGTGACGCGCTCCAGGATGGCCTCGACGACGACCGGGACCTGGTGCTCGGCGGCCAGCTTCTTGGCCTGCTCGAAGGCCTCGCCCAGCTTCTCCGGGTCGGTGACGCGGATGGCCTTGACGCCCAGGCCCTCGGCGACCTTGACGTGGTCGACGCCGTAGACGCCGATCTCCGGGGTGTTGATGTTCTCGAACTCGAGGTTGACCTCGAAGTTGATGCCGAGACCGCCCTGCGCCTGACGGATCAGGCCCAGGTAGGCGTTGTTCACGAGGACGTGGACGTAGGGGACCTTGTGCTGGGCGGCGACCGCCAGCTCCTCGATCATGAACTGGAAGTCGTAGTCGCCGGACAGGGCGACGACCGGGACGTCCGGCTGCGCGGTGGCGGCCCCGATGGCGGCCGGGATGGTCCAGCCGAGCGGGCCGGCCTGGCCGCAGTTGACCCAGTGGCGCGGCTTGTAGACGTGCAGGAACTGCGCGGCGGCGATCTGCGAGAGGCCGATGGTGGTGACGTAGCGCGTCTCCGGGCCGAAGGCCTTGTTCATCTCCTCGTACACGCGCTGCGGCTTCATCGGGATGTTCTCGAAGTGCGTGCGGCGCTGCAGGGTGGCCTTGCGCTCCTGCGCCGAGGCGGCCCAGGCGGTGAAGTCGGGGAGCTTGCCCGCGGCCTTCCACTCCTTGGCGATCTCGATGAAGAGCTCCAGGGCGACCTTGGCGTCGGAGGCGATGCCGTAGTCCGGGGCGAAGATCTTGCCGAGCTGGGTGGGCTCGATGTCGACGTGGACGAACCTGCGGCCCTTGGTGTACGCGTCCAGGTTGTAGCCCGTGTGGCGGTTGGCCCAGCGGTTGCCGATGCCGATGACGGTGTCGGACTCGAGGAAGGTCGCGTTGCCGTAGCGGTGCGCGGTCTGGACGCCGACCATGCCGGCCGCCAGCTCGTGGTCGTCCGGGATGGTGCCCCAGCCCATCAGGGTGGAGATGACCGGGATGTTGGTGAGCTCGGCGAACTCGACGAGCAGGTCGGAGGCGTCGGCGTTGATGATGCCGCCGCCGGCGACGATCAGCGGGCGCTCGGCCTCCAGGAGGAAGCTCAGGGCCTTCTCGGCCTGGGCGCGGGTCGCGGACGGCTTGTAGACCGGCAGCGGCTCGTAGGTCTCCGGGTCGAACTCGATCTCGGTCAGCTGGACGTCGATCGGCAGGTCGATGAGGACCGGGCCGGGACGGCCGGAGCGCATCAGGTGGAAGGCCTGCTGGAAGACGCCGGGGACCTGCGCGGCCTCCAGGACGGTCGTCGCGGCCTTGGTGACCGGCTTGGCGATCGTCGCGATGTCGACGGCCTGGAAGTCCTCCTTGTGGAGCTTCGAGACCGGGGCCTGGCCGGTGATGCACAGGATCGGGATCGAGTCCGCGATGGCGGAGTACAGGCCGGTGATCATGTCGGTGCCGGCGGGGCCGGAGGTGCCGATGCAGACACCGATGTTGCCCGCCTGGGCACGGGTGTAGCCCTCGGCCATGTGCGAGGCGCCCTCGACGTGGCGGGCGAGCGTGTGGTTGACGCCGCCGACGTTCTTGAGCTCGCGGTAGAAGGGGTTGATCGCAGCGCCGGGCACGCCGAAGGCCTGCGTGACTCCTTCGCGCTTGAGGATCTCCACTGCCGCGGCGGCGGCTGTCATACGAGGCATCGGTACTCCTGCGATCAGGCTGTTTCCGTCATCCGGAAAATCTGTTCTGCTATGCGAAACAATCTAGGAGGCGTCTTCCGGCGCGTCAAGGCGGTGGGGCACCCCGGAAACCACCAAATGGCGCGTAACCGCCCCGCGAGTCACACAAATCCGGGGGACCCTCGCGCGGGCCGTCGCTTGTGGTGGACGATGGACCACGCAGAGCGACGGCGGTGGGGACGGCGGAGGGATGTCGATGGCCGAGACGTTTGCGGTGCGCTGCCCGGCGTGCGGGCGGGAGAACGCGTACGCCCCGCCGGTCTTCCCCTGTGCCTGCGGTTCCCCGGTGACCCCGCCGCTGGACCGGGTGGCGACGCCGGTGCCGCTGACCCACCGGAACTGGTCGGACACCTGGGTCGCGGTGCGCTGTACGGCGTGCGGGCGGCGGGACGAGTGGCCGCAGCCGGAGGTGGGCTGCTCCTGCGGGACGGTGGTTCGCCTGCCCGTGACGCCGCCGGAGGCGATGGACACCCCGGTCGCCCCGTCGCCCGCACTGCCGGCCCGCGAGGACGCGCCGGCGGCCGCACCGGCCCCGCCCGACCCCGCGCCGGACGCGGCGGAGCCGCGGGGACAACGGGACTCCGTACCCGCTCCCGGAGGGCAGGGGCACGGTCCCGCGCACATTCCGCTGCCGGTGACCGGGCCGGTGCCGCGGCCGGCGTTCCGGCCGGTGACCATCCGTACCGCGCGGGACGCGGTGGCGACCGCCGCGCTGTACCTGCGCTGGCTCGGCTTCCAGGACGTACGGCAGCCCGACGCGCGCCCCGTGCCCTCGGCCGCGGTGGACCTGCGGGCGCCCGGGCTGGTGGCGCAGGTGGACCCGACGACCGCGCCGGCCGGACTGCGGGCGGTCGAGTGCGTCTGGCTGAACGGCCTGACCGCCTCCGCGACCAGCGTGTACTTCTCCCTGGCGGGCTACACCGAGGACGCCCGGGCGCGCGCCGACGACCTGGGCATACCGCTGTTCGTCATGGACCTCACGGGCATGCCCCAGCCGGTGAACGACCCGGCGGACGAGCTGGTGGGCACGGGCGCCTGATCACTTGTTCGACGGGATCGGGCATCATCGGATGCGGCGCACACCATCCTGTCGAGGAGACCCGTCTTGAGCCTGTACGACATCCCCCTGACCACCCTGTCCGACGAGCCCACCAGCCTCGCGCCGTTCAAGGGCAAGGCCATCCTGGTGGTGAACACGGCCTCGCAGTGCGGCCTGACCCCGCAGTACTCCGGACTGGCGCGCCTGCAGTTCAAGTACGAGGAGAAGGGCTTCACCGTCATCGGCGTGCCGTGCAACCAGTTCGGCGGCCAGGAGCCCGGCACGGCGGAGGACATCCAGACCTTCTGCGCGGCCGGCTTCGGCGTCACGTTCCCGATGCTGGAGAAGTCGGACGTGAACGGCGCGGACCGGCACCCGCTCTTCGCCGAGCTGGTGAAGACGCCGGACGCCGAGGGCGAGGCCGGCGACGTCCAGTGGAACTTCGAGAAGTTCCTGATCTCGCCGCAGGGCGAGGTCGTGGGCCGCTTCCGCCCGCGCACCGACCCGGAGTCGCCCGAGGTGCTGGCCGCCATCGAGGCCGTGCTGCCGGCGTAGGCGTCGTCCGTACGTCCTTTCCCGTACGCAGGAGGGGCCGCCCGCGCGGGATGCGGGCGGCCCCCTCTGCGTCAGCTCACCTGCCGGTCGCGCCCCGCCCAGTACGGCTCGCGCAGCCTGAACTTCTGGATCTTGCCGGTCGCGGTGCGCGGGATGGCCTCGCGGAACTCGACGCTCGTCGGCGCCTTGTACCCGGCCATCCGCTGCTTGCAGTGGGCGATGATCTCGGCCTCGTCCGCGGTCGCTCCCTCGGCGAGGACCACCAGCGCCTTGATCGTCTCGCCCCACCTCTCGTGCGGGACGCCGATCACGGCCACCTCGGCGACCGCGGGGTGGCTGAAGATCGTGTCCTCGACCTCGATGGACGAGACGTTCTCGCCACCGGTGATGATCACGTCCTTCTTGCGGTCGGAGATCGTGAGGTGGCCGTCCTCCTCGTCGAGCGTGCCGCCGTCACCGGTGTGGAACCAGCCGTCCGCCAGCGCCTCCCGGGTCTCCTCCGGCTTGTCCCAGTAGCCGTCGAGGACGACGTTCGAGCGGGCCAGCACCTCCCCCGAATCCGAGACCCGGAGCTTGACCCCGAGCGCGGGCAGCCCGGCGCGGGACAGCTTGTGCGCGCGCTCCTCCGGCGGCAGGCCCTCGTCGGCCGGGCGGGACCGGTTGAAGGTGAGCAGCGGGGAGGTCTCGGTCAGGCCGTAGATCTGGGTGAACTCCCACCCCAGCTCCTCCTCCACCCGCTGGATCGTCCGGCTCGGCGGCGGGGCGCCCGCGCAGACGATCCGTACCCGGTCACGGCCGGGGATCTCGCCCTCCCAGGCGGCCGCCGCGTCGAGCACGGCGTTCCACACGGCCGGCGCTCCGCACATGAGGGTGACCCCGTGCTCGTCGACGCGGCGCAGGATTTCCGTACCGTCGACCTTGCGCAGCACCACCTGCTTCACGCCGAGGCCGGCCATCACGTACGGCATGCCCCAGCCGTTGCAGTGGAACATCGGCAGCGTGTGGAGGTAGACGTCGCGTTCCCAGACGCGGGTGTGCAGGCCGAAGGTCAGGCCGTTGACCCAGATGTTGCGGTGGGTGAGCTGGACGCCCTTGGGGCGGGCGGTGGTGCCGGAGGTGTAGTTGATCGTGGCGGTGGCGTCCTCGTCGGGACGGGACCACGGCCGCGGCTCGACGCCGAAGCGCATCAGCCCGGTCTCGGTCTCCGCGCCGAGCACGAAGCGGTGGCGCGCCTTGACGCCGGCCAGGGCGGCGTCGAGCTCCGGGTCGACGAGGAGTACGGACGCGCCGCTCTGCCGTACGACGTACTCGACCTCCTCGGGCTTGAGGCGGAAGTTGACCGGTACGCAGATCCGGCCGCTCATCGGCACCGCGAACAGCAGCTCCAGCAGCCGGGCCGAGTTGTGGCTGACCACCGCCACCCGCTCGCCCTCGCCCACGCCGAGCGCGTCGAACCCGGCCTGCCAGGCCCGGACCCGCTCGCCGAGGCGGCCGTACGTCGAATCGGGCACCGGCGGGCCGGGCTGGTCGGGCTCGTCGATCACACCGGGGCCGGCGGCGAACCCCAGCTCGGCCCGGTCGAGGAAGTCGGACACGGTCATGGGAACCCGCACTGCTCACTCCTGGCATCTCGTCTGCGTCGCACGATGGACTGCGGTCGGCGTGGATGTGGATCACTGCGCATGGGCATCGTGCCGGGCGGGACGGCGGAGCACCAGTGGGCCGTCAGCCGCGGTTGACCGGGGACCGACCGGCGGAGGGCCTGGGGCTATTCGTCGACGGGCCCGAACCGGACGTCCCCCTCCCCCGCCTCCGTCAGGGCGGCGAGCAGGTCATGCCCCTCGGCGGTGAGCTCGGCCCGCTGCTGCCGGGTGAGCCGGCCGAAGGGCTCGACGGTGAGCAGGGCGGCCGCGCCGCCCTTCGGCTGCTCCAGCCGCCAGGTCCCGGCGAGGAACCCGTCGACGAGGAACGTGCAGCGCGCCTGGTTCCCCTGCCAGGTGCGGCCCCGGTACTCCTCGGGGACGACGCGGGTGCGGTCGGCGTGGGAGAGGAGCAGGTTGTCGAACTCGGGCAGGAAGCGGGCGGGCGCGGGGGTGTCCTCGTCCGGGCGGGGCGCGTCGGGGAGGTCGAACAGTTCGGTGCCGGAGTCGCTCCGGAAGGTGACGAGCCGGGGCCGCAGGCGTTCGAAGGCCTCGCGGAGCCGGGTCAGCCCGGCCCAGGTCTGCATGTCCTGGACGGAGGCGGGGCCGAAGGCGGCGAGGTAGCGCAGTACGGTCGCGTCGAGGACGGCGTCGGTGTCGCGGTCCTCGCGGGCGCGATCCGGCGCGGCCCCGCCCCCGGACTCCGTCCGTCCGAGCCAGTTGTCCAGCGTGGTGAGCCGGACCTGCCCCGACCGCCCCCAGACCCCGCGCGGGGTGACCTGGACCAGCGGCAGCAGGCAGCGCGCGGCCACCGAGAGCGCGGGCGGGTCGGCGTGCGGCCACTCCTTGAGCAGCTCCTCGCGGATCTCCGCCATCGTGCGGGGCTCGGCCTCGACGAAGCGGCGGCTGAGCTCGGCCAGGCGCGGCAGGTCCACGTCGACGAGGCCCTTGCGGAAGTTGTTGATCTCCCGGTCGCGGGCAGGCTGGACGAGCGGGCGCAGCACGAGCGCGTCCTCGGCCGTGTGGGTGTGGATGGTGGAACGCATGGTGACCATGCGCAGCACCTCCCGGGACTCCATGAGGGCGGCCAGCGCCGCCGGCTCGAAGCCCTCCAGGCGGGACCACAGCTGGAAATAGGGCGGCTTCACGTTCTGCGCCTGGAGCCCCAGCAGGTGCGAGACAGCCTCCCCCGCGCCCATCCCGGAGCGGCGGAGGAGCAGCTGGCGGGCGAGGGTGGCGCGGTTGAGGGCGCGGGGGCCGAGCACGTGCTTCTTCGTGGCGTCCATGGAGACCACGCTAACGAGCATTGCGGACGATTTCGGTCCGCAATGACGATCCCACCTCCCGGCCCGTGCCCCGATTCATCCGTATATCCTGCTCGGTGTTCGCAAAAGGACCCCCTGGCAGGAAACGACCGGGAGCTGACCCGACATGGCCGAGCGCCGCGACCGCCGCCCCTCCTCTCCGCAGAAGAGGACCTCCTGGCTGCGCCCCGCCGCTCCCTCCCCCGCCTCCCCGGGCGAACCGGCCTCCCCTCCCTCCCCCTCCACCGAACCCGCCGACGCCCCCGCGAACCACCGCAGCGTGGTCGAGGCCGCCCTCTACCGCGACGGGCACCGGGTCGCGTCCCCGGCCACCCTCGCGGAGACGTTCCGGCAGCTGCGCGAGCAGTGCGACGGCATGGCCTGGATCGGCCTGCACCGCCCCACCGAGGCCGAACTCCACTCCCTCGCGGCCGAGTTCGACCTCCACCCGCTGGCGGTGGAGGACGCCCTCGAAGCCCACCAGCGCCCGAAGCTCGAACGCTACGGCGACACGCTCTTCGTCGTCCTCCGCGCGGCCCGCTACCTGGACGCGCCGGAGGAGGTCGACTTCGGGGAGCTGCACGTCTTCGTGGGCCCGGACTTCCTGATCACGGTCCGCCACGCGGCCGCCCCCGACCTCTCGGCGGTCCGCCGCCGCATGGAGGAGACCCCGGACCTCCTCAAGCTCGGCCCCGAGGCGGTCCTGTACGCCATCCTCGACGCGGTGGTCGACGGCTACGCCCCGGTGGTGGACGGCGTCCAGACCGACATCGACGAGATCGAGACGGAGGTGTTCCGCGGCGACCCGGAGGTCTCCCGCCGCATCTACGAACTCTCCCGCGAGATGGTCGAGTTCCAGCGCGCCACCCGCCCTCTGGTCGGCATGCTGCACGGCCTGATGGCGGGCTTCGCGAAGTACGGCACGGACGAGGAACTCCAGCGCTACCTCCGCGACGTGGCCGACCACGTCACGCACACGAGCGAACGCGTGGACGGCTTCCGCCAGGCCCTCACCGAAATCCTCACGGTCAACGCCACCCTGGTCACCCAGCAGCAGAACGCCGAAATGCGCGCCCTGGCCGAAGCCGGCTTCGAACAGAACGAGGAAATCAAGAAGATCTCCTCGTGGGCCGCCATCTTGTTTGCTCCCACGTTGGTGGGAACCATCTACGGCATGAACTTCGAGGACATGCCGGAACTGAAGTGGGCCGGCGGCTACCCCTTCGCCATCGTCCTGATGGCCGTGGTGTGCACGAGCCTGTACGTGATCTTCAAGAAGCGCGACTGGCTGTAGCGATCCACCTCACGAGCTTGATCGACTTAGCGTAAGCGAACTGCGTACCGTGCCCCTGGAGGCCCCGTGGGGAGTATCTGGGGAGAACGCGCGGTGAGGGGTCGACCATGCGCAGCTCCGCCGCCTACCAGGGGGCGGCGCCCGGCGCAGTCGTCACCGACCGCGCTCCACGGGAACTCGCCATTCGGTACGCCCTGCATTTCCGCAGCGTGACACACGACCGAGACGCCTCGACGCAGGCCAGCGGGCCGTCCAATCTTCTAGGCGTCCCCGCAGACTTGGCCGACTCGCACCCTTGCCATCCACACGATCGTGACGGCTCATCAGGTTCTGTCAGTGGCCGCCGCTACAACCGAACTGGAGGTCCGCACGGCGCGGACCGATGGGGAGGGAATCAGCATGCCGAAGGCTCCGCACGGCAAGGTGTACGTACGGCCGCACTTCCGGAACAGGCCGGGCCCGAAGTCCGCCAAGGGCCTGAGTGTGTGGGCCATCGCCGGCCTGTGTGCGGTGGTCTGGCTCTGGGGCCAGGTCTTCGGATTCAGCGACAGCTCCGCCGAACAGCAGCCCACGCCGAAGCCCGCGATCTCCGCTCCAGCGGGTGGGCAGTGACGGCCCGGCGGCGGCGAAGCATCCGGTGGCGACCGCGCAACACCGTGGACCTCCTGGGTGCGGCAGCCGTTGCCCTCGCGCTCTCGGTCGCCCTGGCACAGGCCGCATCGCGCCTCCTGACGAGGGCCGCCACAGCCTGGCCGGTGCTCGTCCTGATCGGTCTCGCTCTTGCCGTCGGCTTGGCCTGCCTCCGGGTACGGGGCTCCCGTCAGCATCGCGCGGACAGCGAGAGGCTGGCCCGTCTACGCATCACCTTGTCCGAGTTGGACGCGATGGACGACCAGCAGTTCGAGTACGCGCTGCGCGACCTCCTCGTCCGCGACGGCTGGGCGGCCACGAAGGTGGGCCGGGGAGGGGACCAGGCCGCCGACGTGATCGGCGTCCTGATCCCCCTCGGACGGATAGTGGTGCAGGCGAAGTACACCCGCGTCGGCGGCAAGGTCGGCTCGTCGGTGATGTACGAGGTGAACGGCACCGCAGGGCCCTCGCATAGGGCGAACCACGCGGTCGTCGTCACCAACGGCTCCTTCACCCGCGACGCCATGGCCTGGGGCGACCGCCACGGAGTCCACTGGATCGACCGCGACCGACTCGACCAATGGGCCCACAAGGGCAAGGCCCTGCACGAACTGCTCAGACTGCCCGCGCGGCGCGCCCGCCTGCCCTGGCGTCGAGCGGCATGAGACACAAAGCCTGACCCACCAAATGAGAACGGGTGGCACAGCATGAGCTGTGCCACCCGTTCTCAGGCAAGGGCAAGGTCGTCTGGGACGTACTGAGGGACCACTCCGAGCAGCGCATCGACTGCCGCGCGGCCCTTGCCACCGGCCTCGGGCATGAAGTGGGCGTAGTGGTCGAGGGTGATAGTCGGGCTGGAGTGGCCGAGCCATCGGGCCAGGGTGACGACGGATTCGCCCGCCTCGAGGATCACGGAGGCGTAGGTGTGCCGGAGTACGTGGAAGCCGTCCTTGCGGGAGGCCTTCCAGCGCTGGCCCTTCTCCCGCACGGGGATCACGCCAGCCTTCGCGAGGGCGGGCTTCCACACCTCGTCGTTGAAGATGTTGGCCCGGATCGCGTTACCGTAGGTGGTGGTCAGGACCAGCGGGAAGGAGCGCTTCTCCCGATCCGGTTCGGGGCCGCCCCAGGGCAACTCGACCTCGACGGCCGGAAGCTGCAGGAAGTGTGCGCGCAGCTCGGCGGCCACCGAAGGCGGCATGTCGACGACCCGGGTCTTCCCGCCCTTGGGAAGAGTGAAGTACAAGCGGCCGTACAGGAGCTGAACCTGGCGGCGGACGCGGATGAGGCCGCGCTCGAAGTCGATGTCCGCCGGCGACAGCCCAAAGACCTCCCCCTGGCGCAGCCCGCACCCGAGAGCGACGACGACGGCGATCCGGTACCGCTGGTTGATGACGTCCCACACCCGCTGCGCGGTCTCCAACGGCCAAGCCTCCCGTTGGTCCTCCAGGGCCTTGGGCCAGCGCACTGACTTGGCTCGCATCGGGTTCCGGACCAGGCGCTTGTCGTCGATCGCCGTCTCGAAAACGTTCGAGAGGGTGGTGAGGATCTGCCGGGCGTAGCGCGGCGCGCACTCGCCTTCGAGCGTGGCGATGTAGCCGCGCAAGACGGACGCGGAGACGTCCCGCAGCGCCACCTCGCCGATGTGCGGAAGGACGTGGAGGCGGACGCGCTCGTCAACCCGCTTGACCGTGCCCGGTGCGCCCCGTACGCCCGCCTGCCAGTGGCGCGTGACGTAGTCGGCGAGGGTGATGGAGCCGTCGCGCGGGTCGACGAACTCGCCCCGCTCACTGTCGGTGCCGGCCCTGCGGAGCCACGCCTTGGCGTCCTCCAAGGTGTCGAACGACATGCCCCGGACACCCGGGATGCCCGCGACCCGGTACCGGCTGCCCTTGCCGTACCGGGCGGTACGCTCGCGCTTGCCGGTGACGGGGTCCTTCTTCTTGTTGATCCAGCGGTCTTCGATGTAGCCGGCCAAGTGTTTCCTTGCAGTTAGGGGTTCGGGACGGTCGACCGGAAGCCGTCAGGCGGTTGCCGAGTAGGCAGCGCGCCGCTGCGGTGCGGCGCTCACGGGGTTGAGGTCGGGGTTGGAGCGGGAGTCCGCCTGCTCCTGCGCACGTATCCACGCGTCGAGCGCGTCGACCCTGTACGTCACCCGCCCGCGGGCACCCATCCGGAAACTGGGCGGACCCTGCCGCCGGTGACGCCAGACGTACAGCGTCTTGGGTGAAATGCCGAGATACGCGGCCGTGTCCTGAACCCCGAGAAACGCACGGCCGACGATGGAACGGTGACGAAATTCGGGGGCACCGGCAGAGGGAATCGGAACGACGACGGACAAGCTAAGTTCCTTACGCAGGGGACGGGGGAATAGGCCACTGGCCACGGACAGGCGCAGCGGCCTCCAGGGACCACCAATGGTGCGGAGAATCCCCGGTTTCGGAAACCGGGGATCGTCGGCTATATTCCGCCCACCCGCAGCGACTCGGGGCGGCTCGATGGAGCAGCGAGAAGCGCGTGCGGCGGCGCTCCGAGGGCTGCGGCGATGGCGACGAGGTCGTCGATGTCGCAGCGCCGTACCGTGCGTTCGATGCGGGAGAGTGCGGTGAAGGTCATGGGGCGACCGAGTGCGGTGACCCGGGCGGCGAGCTGACGCTGGGAGTAGCCACGGGCCACGCGGGTGCGTTCGATGGCCTGGGCGGCGGCGCGTCCAGCGGGTCCGATTTCGAGAGGGCGTGGCGGCATTGGTGTGTTGTAGCTTGCCCGCCAGAGACTTGGGAAGGCATTCCCCGTCTGCTGTGAGCGATCCCCGGCCGACATCGGATATCGCGGGCGATTTCGCCGGCCGGGGTTTCGGGTTTACGGTCGTGCGACCGGAAAACCTTTCACGGCCGCTTGAGCCAGGTCTGGACTTCTGGATCCGGGGTGTGGCTGTGTTGTCCACGTGCCCTGGCTCCGCCGGTGTACCTGCCCCGATTTCGAAAGGCGGTCGATCTCCATCGCCCGTATCCGCACCATCAAGCCCGAGGCCTTCGCCTCCGAGTCCCTGGCGGCCGTGTCACTGAGCGCCGAGCGGACCTTCTTCGGCCTGCTCACCCAAGCCGACGACAAGGGCCGCATCCGCGATCAGGCCGCCGTCATCGCCGGACAACTGTGGTCGCTGCGCCGCGAACACGGCCCCGTCGAGGTCGAGGACGACCTGACGCAGCTCGACGCCGCCGGCCTGATCTGCCGCTACGAGGGCGAGGACGGAAGGCAGTACCTGCACGTCGTCGCCTTCGCCCTCCACCAGAAGATCAACCGCCCCAGCATCAGCAGGATCCCGTCCTGCCCGCACCACGACCTCGGCGTCCCGCGTGAGCCCTCACTGCCGGTGCACGGAGCCGTCACGGAGGCCTCCAGGACGGGTCAGACAGCAGGCAGTGAGCCCGCCATGAGCAGGGAATCCGCAGGTCAAGGGCAATTCAGTGAGCCCTCGCAGGCCGTTGCGGGAGGGCTCACTGAGCCTGACGTGAGCCCTCAGCGTCCGGATCTAGGACCTAGGAACAGGGATCTAGGAACTACCCCGTTGGGGGGCGCGAGCGCCCCCGCGCCCCAGACCGTCTCGGCGAAGGACCTCATCACCGAGTACGCCGCGGCCTGCGAGCACCGCCCTCCCTCCACCGTGCTCGGCCAACTCGGGCAGGAGGCCAAGAAGCTCCTCGACGAGGGCATCGACCCCGCCCACGTACGAGCCGGTCTCCACCGCCACCGCGCCAGGGGCCTCCACCCGAAAACCCTGCCCAGCCTCGTACACGAGGTCATGAACGCTGGAATGCCCGCGACCACCGCCGCCCACCGCCCCTGGACCAACCCCACCGACGTCGCCGCTGCCTATGGAGGTGCCCTCTGACCACCACCGCTCTCCCGCGGCCCGCCGACCACGTCGTCCGGGCCATGGCGGGGATCCTGCGCCGCCGGGGCATGGACCCGTCCATCGTGGACTCGCAGGAACCGGAGCCCGCGTCCCAACCGGTCACGTCCCTGGCACTGGCCGACGCCCGCATCCCTCCGCGCTACCGGCAGGCCCTCGCTGATCACCCCGAGGTCGCCGCCTGGGTGGACGAGGTCGTGCGTGCCGGGCGCCCCGGCCCGTCCGGCATGCGGGGCATCGCAGAGGGCCCATCGCTGCTGATCGTCGGCCCCACCGGCACCGGAAAGACCCACCAGGCCTACGGGGCCGTCCGCAGCCTGCTCGCAGCCGGCGTCCGCCTGCGCTGGGAAGCCGTCACCGCCGCCGACCTGTACGCCCGCCTCAGGCCACGGCCAGGGCTCGATGCCGAGCGTGAACTGCACACCCTGGCCCGCTGCCCGCTGCTGGTCCTGGACGACCTCGGCGCCGCCAAAGGCAGCGAGTGGACGGAGGAGCTGGCCTACCGGCTGATCAACCACCGGTACGAGTACCTGCGCCCCACCCTGCTCACGACCAACCTCCCGATCGCCAAGCTCCGCACCGCCCTCGGCGACCGCGTCGCTTCCCGCCTCTCCGAGATGACCCACCGGGTCATCCTCGACGGGCCCGACCGCCGCCGCACCCCCGCCGCTTGAACGCGCCCACCCCTTTGGAGCACCACCCGCTTGACCACCACGTCCCACCGCACGCAGACGGCCGAGCGGTACGCCCTCGCCGTCGCAGGCTGCGTCATCATCGCTCTCACCGCCGCAGGATTCTGGCTCTCCTACGCCCACCTGGCCGAAGTCGCGGGGCGGCACGGCCTCGGGACTTCCCCCACCCGCCAGTGGGCATGGCCCGCCACGCTCGATGCCTTCATCGTCGCCGGCGAAGTGCTCATGCTCCGCGCCAGCCTCCGCCGAGAAGCCGACGGGTGGGCGATCGCCCTCACCGCAGCCGGATCGCTGGGCTCGATCGCCCTGAACGTCGCCGGCGTCAGCAGGTCCGACGGCGTACCGGCCCCAGCCCTCGACTACGTCGTCGCCGCTGTCCCACCAGCAGCCGCGCTCTTCGCCTTCGGCGTCCTCATGCGGCAGATCCACCGCCACGTCGCTGCCGAGGAGTCCCGCCACAGTCGCCGTCCGGTAGGGGAACCCTCAGCGCATCCTGCGGACCTGGACCGCCCCCGCGGGCACTCCGCCACACCCCAGCTCCCGGACCCGGAACGGCACTCAGGCCACGAGGGTGACCGCCCCACTCCGGCTGGCGCCGCACAGGGCGCATCAGTCGATGTGGCGAAAGAGACCGACCAAGTGGCGGAAGCCCACGTCCCGCCAAAGAAGCGCACCGGTCGCAAGCCCGCCGCCACCGACGACGAGCTCTTCGCCATCGCCCTCACCGCCCCGCTCGGACGCGATGGACGCGCGTCAAGCCGCCACATCGAGACGGCTGTCCGTGCACGCGGCCTCTCCATCGGCAGGGACCGGCGGGACAAGATCACCCGGCAGGTCCAAGCCGAACTCGACAGCGGCAGAGCGGACGCCGCGTAGGCCTCCGCCCGAAGTCACGCTGCTCCCCCACGCATCAGTCGCGGCGCGAGCTGGCGTTCGTACGCCCATCCCCACAGCCCCGAAGCCGTTCCAGCCCGACCAACAGGAGGCACGCTCTTGCACGACGACCCCACTGCCACACGTCCCCACAACCTCCAAGCAGGCGGCCCCTACCCAAGCCCCAGATGGAGCAAGTTATCGGCCAAGACGCTCTTCCCCGTCGGGGGAGAGCGTCTCGACCAATCCCGCCCCTGGAGTTGCGGGAGCGGACCGGAGCCAGGGGGCACCGGTCCACCAGGCAGCGACCGAGGGCGGATCGCAGCCGAGGAAAGAGCAGCAGACTGCGTGCGCGAAGTCGCGTGCACCTTCGCTACCGCGCCTGAGCCTCGTACACAACGACGTATCCACAGGGACGGTCAGCGCTCCAAAGTGTGCAGCGTCCGTTTGAACGACGAGCACGCGCTCGTTGCGACCGCCGCCAGGGTCGTCGGCGTCACCGTCGCCTGCTTCGCCCGAGCCGCCCTCAGGACGGTTCCAGGCCTCAGGACCGCCCTACAGATGGACTGCCATCAGACCGGAGTGCGCGGAGCATGGTGGTGTACACCGGAGCATCGGGAAACGGCTGCTGATCACCGATGTGCTGGTACCCCCACCCCTCGTAGAGGGCCTTCACCTTCGGGTGGCCGGGCTCGACGAGCAGCGTGACGCGTTCCTCGGTGCGACCGGCCAGCAGTTCCTCGTGGATCCGGTGCGCCAGGCCCGTGCCCCTCCAGGGAGCACGGACCATGATCTCGAAGAGGGCGAGGGTGCGGGTACCGTCCTCGGTCGTGTCCGCCTCGGGAAGCGGCTGGAGCATGTGGGCCCACCAGCCGGTGTTCTGAGGCAGGGCCGCGGCGTAGGCGTAGCCGGCGGCCTCGCCACCGTCGTAGGCGACCACCGCCTCCCAGGACGGGCGGGAGGAGTGGCCGGTGAGACGACCCTCGAAGCGGTCGACGGAGAAGAACGGGTCCTCGCCGATCTCCTTCTCGTACACCTCGGCGTACACACCGACCAGCGTGGGGCGGATGATGGCCAACTGATCGGTGCCGTAGCGGTGAAGGGTGATCTCGGGGACGGGCATGGTGCTCCTTGTCTCGTGACGGTTCAGGCAGTGCGGGTGCGGTCGTTCCACTGGAGGGTGACGGCGGACTTGGGGGCCGCCTGGTTGAGTGCGGAGGTGAAGCTGCCCAAGAGATGGGGGACCCGGCCCGAGTCGGCGCCGGTCGGAGCTATGACGCGGGTGGCGGTGGCCACGGCCTGCTCGACGTCGCCCTGCGCGACCTGCGCGAGGGCCGCCTGGGACAGGTAGTAGGCGCGGTTGCGGTGCTGGTCGTCGCGGAGGTCCGCGATGCACCGGTGGGCGTGGAACTCGGCCTTCTCTGCTTCGCCGAGCCTGTAGTGGGTGATGCCGGTCAGCCCGTGGAGTTCGCCCCGGGTGTAGAAGGCGACGGAGGACGGACGGGCCTCAGCGGGATCGGCTCGGTCGTAGGCGCCATGGGCCCGGTCCAGGGCTCGGAGGGCCCGGGTCTTGTCACCGAGGCTGGCGGCGGTCAGGGCGATCCGGGAGTGGGTCAGCGAGGCGTAGAGGGGGTCGGTGCGGTGCGCCCGGGTGCCGGTGCAGGCTTCGGCCGCGGCAAGGGCGTCGGCGTACCGGCCCCGCTGTCCGGCGAGCATGGCGGCGTACCGCCAGGTCTGGTGCTGGACCTGTCCGTCTCCGGAAAGTCCTGCGAGGGTGACGGACTGCTCCAGGTAGCGCTGGGCCTCCCCCAGCCGGCGGGCGTCGATGGCGGAGAACATGGCGAAGGCCGTGAAGGATGCGGCGACGGCGTAGAGGCGGGAGCGGACGCGCTGGCTGGCGGAACCGTGCTGCTGGAGGCTGAGCGTACGGGCGGCGAGGTCGGCGGCGCGCCTCTCCAGAACGGGGCCGCCGCCGTTCTGGTCGTCCAGTAGCCACAGTTCGGCCAGGAGGACGCGCAGGCGGTCGACGTCGGAGTGCCCGACGGTGGGTCGGGTGGCTACGGTCGCAGTGCCGGTGGACACGGCGACGGCGGCGCCGGTGGCTACGGAGATGAAGCTTCGACGGCCGAGCACGGGGTCCTCCAGTCGTGCCGGGGGCGTTGTGGGGCGGGGGCGGGCGCGGGGCACGAACCCCAGGTCGGTCGCAGGAAGCCCGGAGACGACCTCCAGGGCCTGCCACTGGCGATCCTGGGGCGAGCGGTTCTCTCCCGACAGCCACCGGTAGACCGTCCGTTCGGTGACGGCGCCTCGGTGGCCTGTGAGGTCTGCCATGGCGTCGTTGACCTGCTCGGCAAGAGCGCCCGCACCGAGCCCGTGTTCCTTCATCCAGGTCTCTAATTCCGCGTTCCGCTTCCGCACCATGCAGCCACGGTAGGGGTGGGGCCGACGTCCGAGGTAGCGGAGGTCGGGACTTTTCGTCAGTGGTCACGCGAGTAGGCACGAGCCGATTCGTCATGTCCAACGCAGCTCGGTCGCGGGTTACTTGTCCGCACAGCTGAACTGGCAGCAGCCGGATGGGAGCGGAATCGTGACCGTACTCGCGCGCGATGTGGCAGCAGTACCGAGCGAAACAGCCACGGTCACCTCCGCCGGCCAGGAGACCGCGATCACCTCTGCGACTGCCGCCGTCGCCGGGGACGTCGAGGCCGCTCTCGCCCTCGCCGACCACCAACCGGCCGGGGAGGCGGCCGTCCGGCTGCGGGATCGGCTGCGCGAGCACGTCCACACCCTCGCGGTGCCTGCCGAACGGTACGCGGACCTACTGCCGGAAAGCCGGGAGAAGGACATCGCGGCCGGCACCGTGCGGTTCGCCCGCAAGGTCACCCGGGACTGCGGGAGCGATCCGGCGATAGCGCTGCGGCTGCTGGCCAAGTCAGTGGCCTACCTCGCCCGGTACACGGACCTCCTGCGGTCTACCTGAACCGCTTCCGGCGCCGGCCTGCCCGGAGGCGCCGCTACCGGAAGCCCCACCACCTGCCCGGCCCCGGCAGGTGACAACAGCGCCCCACCGACCGTCGTCTCCTCCACATACGGGCGAGGAGGCGGCCACCGTTCCCCGGCTCGCGCCGGGCCCGTCGAATCTCGCCCTGGAGGCACCCGCGTGTACGCGATCGGCATGTGCGTCGATGGCCGCTACCTGTTGCCCGCCCTGGTCACGCTCGGGTCGGTCGCCGACCACCTGCCGGTGGCCGACCGCCGCGAGAGCGCGGTACGGGTACTGACCAACGGCCTGTCCCCGGGGCAGGCCGCCGTGATGGAGTCCTTCGCCCGCCGCTGCGGGTTCGGCTCCTTCGACCTGCGTTGGCAGACCCCGCCGGCCGAGAGCGTCATGGCGGACACCGCCTACATCTCCGTCGCCACCTACCTGAGGTTCGGGTTCACCCCCGGCTTCCTCGACCGGCCGTTCCTGATCTACGTGGACGCGGACGTACACGTGCGCGGCGACGTCTCCGCGCCCCTGGACGGACTGCCAGCGGACCGGATCGGCGCCGTGCAGGACGAGTTCAACCCGGCCGTCGGGCAGTGCCCGGCACTCCCCGGAGTCGCCGAGCGCTGGCCCCACCTCGTCGGGCGCACCTACTTCAACGCCGGGATGCTGTGGGTGCCCGCGCCGATGCTCGCCCCCATGCGGGCCGGGGTCCAGCGGGCCCTGGTCGGCGGACGGCAGTACATCAAGCACAACGACCAGTGCGCCCTGAACCTTTGGCTGCTGTCCTCCGGGGCCGCGCACCCGGTCGGGCCGATGTTCAACCGGTTCGAGGTGGACCGGTTCCTCCAGCGGGGGGACTGGGTCCGCAGGGTCCTCCGCCGTCCGGTCACCCGCCGGGACGGGCACGTGGTGCACTTCGTCGGGGGCCACAAGCCGTGGATGCGCTCGTGCCCCGGCACCGAGGACGTACGTGTCTACCGGCAGCAGATGCACCGCACCCTGCGGCACCTGGCCGGGGCGGGCGCCCGGTGACCGGCGGCACGCTCCCGGCAGTGGAGCGAGCCTGCGCGGAGCTGGCCGGGTCGGCTCCGGCCGAGACGGTCCGGGTCCGCCGTGGGCCGAAGACGGCTGTCTACCGCGTCCGTCTCGCCGACGGCCGCCGGGTGGTGGTCAAGCTGTTCGCGGCCGACACCAACCACGGAGCGGCCGACGAGGCCCGCCTCCTGGCCGCCGTCACCGCCGCCGGGCGGGTGCGGGTACCGGTCGTAATCGGGCACGGCCCCGTTCCCGGTCTGACAGTCTCAGCCCTGGTCACCGCCGATGCCGGACCGAGCACCTTGGGCCGCGCCGTCCGGGCCGGGCAGATCCCACGTCCCGCGGCCCTGCTGCGGCTCGCCCTGCTGATGGCGGCCTTCCACAGCACCAAGGCCCCGCCCGGCGTCCCCCTGGCGCCGGGCATCGGCCAGCAGGTCAGCGCCCTTGCCACCCACTGCCCCAAACAGCTCTTCGTCCGGCTCGCGCCCGCCCTGGAAGTCATCGCAGCCGGGGCCCGCGTGGAACGGCTGGTGTGGTGCCACGGAGACCTCCACCTGGAGAACGTGGTCCGCGGAGACGACCTACGCCTCACCTCCGGCGAACACGGCCGGCTTCGCCTCCCCGACTACCTCGTGGACTTCGAGGCCGCGACCGTGGAAGTCCCCGAATACGACCTCGCCCAGACCCTCGTGACCTGCGACGCCCTGGAACCGTCCGACCGGATGTTCATGGCCGCCGCCTACGGGCGGCCCCTCGACACCCGCCTCCTGGACGCCTACGTGGCCTTCCAAGCCGTACGCGGCTGGACCTACGCCGCCCAACGGGAGGGCCGCGACCGCGACGCCTGGGCGGCACGCCTGCACCTTGCCCTGCCCCCGCAACCAGGAAGGACCGTGCTGTGACCGATCCCGATCTGTCGGTGATCATCCCCGCATACAACGAGGCCAAGTACCTGCCCCGCTACCTGCCCACCGTCTTCGCGTCCCTCCGAGCCTGGGAATCCCTCTCCGGCCTCGTCGGAGAGGTGATCGTGGTGGACAACGCCTCCACCGACGACACCGCGACCGTCGCAAAGGAGCTGGGGGCCAAGGTGGTGACAGAGCTGGTCCGCAGCATCGGCCTGGTCCGCAACACCGGAGCCCGCGCAGCCGAGGGGCGAATGCTGTTCTTCGTCGACGCCGACGTGGCCCTACCGCTGGAGGGGATCACCGCCGCCGTGGCCGCGATGGACGCCGGGGCCGTCGGTGGGGCCATCCCACCGCTCTACACCCCCGCCCGGTTCGGGGCCCGTCTGCTCTGCGCCTACTGGGACCATCACCGCGCCCGCCACGGCGGCGCCCAAGGCGTCAACCAGTTCTGCACCCGAGACGCCTTCAAGGCTGTACACGGTTACCGGCCGGACTACTTCATGAGTGAGGACATGGAGTTCTTCGCCCGACTGACCGCCTACGGCCGCCGCACGGGCGGGCCGGTTGCGGTCCTCGAAAACCTTCGCGTGCGGCCCTCCACCCGCCGCTACGACGCCTGGTCCACGGCCCGGATGCTCTGGTGGCAGAACCCGCTGATTGTCCGCCTCGGCCTGACCTCGCCCCGCTTCTGGCGCAACTGGTACGCCACCACCATCCGATGATCGGAGAACCTCAGGTGACCCGCCTTCCCCTGCCGGACGCCGACGGCATCTACACCTTCCCCACCGACCTCCTGACCGCGCACCGGTCCTGGATGGACTCCTTGACCGGGTCGAAGGAGATCATGACGCTGACGGCGCCGCTGACCCTCGCGCCGTACTGGATCGAGCCGCGCAAGCCGTCCGGGCGTCCGGTGGTCGTCATCGAACCCCACCACGACGACTTCGTCCTTTCCGCCTCAGGGACCTTCCTCGCCCGTCCCCGACCGCTGACCGTGGTCACCGTCTTCACCCGCTCGCGCAGCGTCCACCCCTCCCTCGAAAGCACCTACAACAGCGTGGAGGCGGTCTCCGAGCTCCGCGACCGCGAAGCCGCCCAGTCCCTGTTGCCCCTGGGAGCGGCCCGGGTCGGGCTGGGGCACAAGGACGCCGAGAAGCCGTACCGGGCACCCGTGCCCGCGCAGGTGGACCGGATCACCTCCGAGCTCGCCGAGGTGCTGGACCGGATGGACGACGCGGAACTGCTCGCCCCGGCCGCCGTCACCCGACACCCCGATCACCTCGCCGTCCACGAGGCGGCGCGCCGCCTGGGCTGCCGGTGGTTCTGGGAGGACGCCGCCTTCTGGTCCACATACGCCTTGTCCGGATGCGACCGGCAACTGTTCCGGCAGCGGGCACGCGGCATCCTCACCCCGGAGGTCGAGGACATCACGGGCACCGCCCTGGACAAGGTGACCCTGCTCCACATGCACGGCTCGCAGATGCACCCCGCGCGGAAGATGTACCGGCCGATCCGGCACGCCCACACCGTCGCCGCCAACCTGCTGCCCGACCCGGACGGCCGTCCACGCGGCCAGTTCGCAGAACGCTTCTACCGGGTCGGGGGGTCGTGGTGATCCTCGGACTGGAAGGCCCCTCTTACGGGGGCAAGACCTCCGCCCTGGGACGGCTGCGCCGGGTGCCGGCGATGCGGGACGCGATGTTCTTCCCCTGCTACGTGAAGTCGTTCGCGCGCCGCGAGGACATCCCCACCCCCGCCACCCGGTCCGCCGCCGAGCAGGTGGAGGCGTTCGTGACGTTCATGGAGATCGAGGGCGAGCGCGTGCTTGCAGCCCGCCGGCACGGCGGGCTGGTCGTCCTGGACCGGACCGTCGACACCCTCCTCGCCCACGCCCAAGCCATGGACGAGATCCACGGCTTCGGCATCCTGCCGGAACTGTGCCGGCGGGTCGAGGAGATGCCGCACCTCAGGCCGGACCACACCCTGTACCTGGACGTGACGCCCGAGCTCTTGCACCTGCGGCGCAAGGCGGCTGGACACCATGAGGTCGAGCCCGAGTACTTCCTCCACGACCCCGCCTTCCTCACGCACTTCCGCGACTACTTCTGCCGCCCCGTCCGCAGCCCGGCGACTGCGGAGTTGGCTATCGCCTCCGGGGACGGCGACCGGCAGGAGACTGCCGCCGTCGTGCAAGCCCTCTTCACGTACTGGGCGGGTGTCCGGTGACCGGCCCGACGGTGCTGTTCGCATGGCGGCGGACCCCGCCACCGCTGCTGATCGGGGGCGCGGAGGTCTCCCAGCAGCTCCTGGCGGAAGAGTTCGTCCGGGCCGGCTGGCGGGTCGTCTACCTCGGCAGCCACGAGGCCCCCTGGAACGGGTCCGCCCAGATCGGCCACCTGCGCGCCCACCTCCGGGCCCACGGAACCGTGTGGGAGGAGGCCGGCGGAGAGGTCCGCTACCAGTGGAACGGCGTCTCGTGCCGGGCCGTGCCGCAAGACAGGGTGGAAGCGACGCTGAAGGGCCTCCTGGCCGAGGCCCGGCCGGAGCTGGTGGTGACCTCGCAGGAACGGGCGGCCGACCTCGCCGCCCTTGCCCGCCGGTCCTCGCGGGTCGCCGGATGGCTGCACTCGGTCTCGGCCAACAGCATGGGCGTCCTCCACGGCCGACCGCACGTCGCCCTCGCCACGTCGAAGTTCGTCGCCGGACGGGCCCAGGCCCAGGCCGACATGAAGGCGGTCGTCTTCTACCCGCCGTTCGCGCCGGCCGAAGGCGCCGGGCCCCTCCTCGCCGCGGGGCGCGGCACAGCCAGCCGCGTCCCCGGCGGCGTGCTGATGGTGAACCCCATCCCAGCCAAGGGCGCAGCCCTCCTGCACCAGCTCATCCTCCGGTTGCCCGCCTGCCGGTTCACCCTCGTCGAGGGCTGGTGGGACCCGGCTGGCGAGTTCACCGCGTACCCGAACGTCCACTGGGTTCCCCGCACCTACGCCATGGGCCCGATCTACGCCGCGAACGACCTGCTGCTCGTGCCCTCCCAGGTCGAGGACGCCTTCCCCCGGGTGATCGTGGAAGCCGGACTCCACGGCGTCCCCACGATCGGCTCGTCCCGCGGCGGCATTCCCGAGGCGGTGAGAGACGGCGGAATCTGCCTCCACCCCGACGACGTGGACGGCTGGGTGCAGGCGATCGAGTCGGCCGACCGGACCGGTCTCGGCACGAAGGCCCGCGCCGGGGCAACACCGCTGGTCCGGCCGTGCCTGCCCGAGCTGGCTGCCGCCGGGCTGATCCCGGCGGTAGCAGCAGCCGGCTAACGGGCCGCGTAGGCGGCCTGCACCTCGTCGGCGCGGTCTGTCCACCAGTTCAGCAGTGCCTCGTCCGTCAGGAACATCTCGCCGAAGGTGGGGTCCTGGCGGTCGAGGTAGAACTCCAGCTGCCAGAAGTCAGTCAGCCGCTTCCACCACAGCCGCTTCACCGCGTCGGCGAGGTCACCCTCGGCCAGATTGATCACGGACCGGTATCCGGAGCAGAACGCGGCGACGCGGTCGAGGTCGAAGCCACCACCGACCCCGAACTGCACCTGCGCGGTCCGCGCGACCTCCTCCCCGTACGGACGGACCCCGAGCCGGTCCCAGTCCAGGACCGCCACCACCCGGCCGTCCCGGCGCAGCAGGTTGCGGTACTGGAAATCGCCGTGCGTCCACCCGTACGGCCCGGCCGGCACCTCGCCGTCCGGCCGGGCATCGGCGTACCGGGCGAGGAGACCTCGGCGGCTGTACAGAGCCTCGGCGGCGGCCTTGTCGAAGTCGGTCACCGGATCGGCCGGGAAGCGGCTCAGAAGCGCAGCAGCTGCCTGCTCTGCCTCGGCCACATCGCGGACCTTCGCCACCGGTGCCTGTTCCGGGACCGGGCCGGGCCCGTGCCGCCGCAAGCCCTCGTGCAAGCGGCCCAGGAGAGCACCGAGATCGCGGACCTGGTCGAGCGGGAGGTCCGTCCCTTGAAGGTGCTCACCGTCCACCCACGGCAGGACGCAGTAGCCGTGACCACCAACTTCGACCACCAAGTCCCCACTCGCGTCGACCAGCGGCGCCAGCACCGGGATGCCCTCCCGCGCCAGGTCCACGAGGACCGCGAGGTTCCTGCGAGCCTTCGGCAGAGGAACGTCGGTGATCTCCTTGAGCGCGTACACGCCGGCCGCCGTCACGAGACGCCAGTTCCGGTTCATCAGGCCATGGGCAAGGAACTGCCGATCGCTTACCGCGCCCAGCCCGAACGCGTCGGACAGGGTGGGCAGCACTGCCGCCAGACCGTCTTCTCGAGTCGTATCCGTCACCCCGAGCACGGTACGCCGATGCCGAACCTCGCAGCTGGTTTCGTCACCGAGGCCCCGACAGAGAGTCGGAGGAAGAAGCGAGCCGGAATCGCCCGCCCCCACCGGCTCGCCTGACTCCGTCCGTGGCGGAGCCGGAACCGTCCCGGCTGCCTCACTACCCTGGCCGACGGACCACCGGCGGCCGTACGACGATCGGGAGACCATGACCACGCCCTCCACCGCCCGCATCGAAGACCTCCTCCAGACCGGCGTGCGCGAGGAGGTCTACCCCGGCGCGGTGTGGGCGGTCGGGGACGCCGACGGCACCCGCGCGAGCGGAGCCGTCGGCCTCCTCGACCCCGACCGGCCCGACGAGCCCATGCGGCTGGACACCGTCTTCGACGTGGCCAGCCTCACCAAGATCCTCGCCGTCTGGTCCACGATCGGCACGCTCGTCGAAGAGGGCAAGCTCGACCTCCACGCCCCTCTGGGCACCTTTTGGGACAAGGTCGCCGGCCACCCCCTGGCCCGGGCCACGGCCCACCACCTCCTGACCCACACCGCAGGCCTGCCCCTGCGCGCCAACCTGAAGAACCTCTACGGCACCGACCCCCAGGACATCCGCGACGGCGTCCTCCACGAAGCACTCCACCGCCCGCCGGGCGAGGCCGTCGAGTACACCGACCGTGCCGCCCTCGTTCTCGGCTACCTCGCCGAGCACCTGTCGGGTCAGCCCCTGGACCGGCTCGCCACCGCCCGCGTCTGGCACCCCCTGGGCATGGCCCACACCGGCTTCGGCCCCCTCCCCGCCGCCGAGGCTGCCCGCTGCGCCCCCACCGAGTACGACGAGTCCACCGGCACCCACCTCATGGGCACCGCCCACGACTTCTCCGCCCGCCTCCTCGGCGGCTTCTGCGGCATCGCCGGCACCTTCTCCGTCCTCGACGACCTCGCCCTCTTCCTCCGCCACATGCTCGCCCCCGCCCAGGCCGCCTTCGGTCCGACCTGGATCAAGGACTCCCTCCGCCTCCAGACCGGCGCCCTCACCCCCGCCCGCGGCCTCTTCTGGCACCCCGCCCCCGGCACCGCTGACGACCAGGACGTCTGGGTCCACTACGGCTTCACCGGCACCGGCATGTGGGTCTCCCCCGCCCAGGAAAGGTGGGCAGTACTGCTGACCAACAAGCTCTACTACACCCGCGACCGCCAGCCGCTGAGCGATGTCCGTGACGCCTTCCGCCAGGAGTCATTTGCCTGACGCTACCGTGCGGCCCAAAGCAGACGCCGCTGTCATCGACCGCAAACGGCTTCAAGGACGAGGACTCGTGGCCCTGCTGGACACAAGTGGCGAAAAAGAAGCGTCGCCGACTCCTGCTAACGATCGAGATGTTGAGGCCCTGTTCCCACATGCTTCACCCGCACCTATTCTCGCGATCAAGCAGCGAGGGGGAGGGCGCGTGGCAGGCGAAGCGACAAGCTGGCAGAAGGAACAGATCAGCCGCGCGTACGTACACGCACTCGCTTCCCAAGGCGGTTACACCGTGGGGGAGTGGAACGTCGACAAAGACGGTGTGGACGTCACTCTCCGGGATCGCGGCCTAATGGTCGACATTCAGCTCAAGTGCACGCAGAGTCCGCGGGTCATCCGAGGCGGGTACAGCTTCGACCTAGATGTTGAGACATACGACAAGCTGCGCAGCACGGAACGCTCGGCACCTGGGCACCTGGTGCTCTTGGTGGTGCCACCCAACCTCGAACTATGGGTCACCCAGCACTCGGATTCCGTCGTGCTCGCCTGTCACGGATATTGGGCCTGCTTGCACGGTCGCCACTCGGTGGCCAGCCGGGCCACGACCGCGATCAGCCTCCCTGAGGAGCAACAGCTCTCGGTGAAGTCCATGCGCGGCATGTTCGACATGGCGCGCAGCATTCTTCTCTCCGGCAGCGCGGGGGTGCACTGACATGGCTACCGACACGCTTCCCTTCGGACCCGACGAGATCCGCAGCTATCTCAAGGTCACCGGCTGGTCCACTGTGTCCGGCAGTGACGTGGCCGAGCTCTGGCGCCTGCCGGGGCCCGCCGAGGAAGTCGTACTCGTTCCCATGAAGCCGGGGGCACCAGACTTCGGGAAGCGCGCACGCATGCTCGTCGAAGACCTGGCGCGTGTCAGCGCCGAAGACATGCGGACCGTGCAGGACGCCATCGCGTCCATCTTTCACGACGTCACGGACCTCAGGGCCTCCCACCCCACCATCCGCGACGGATCCATTCCCCTTGACGCCGGTTTCGAGTTGTTCCAGTCCGCCAAGCGCCTCCGCGTGGCATCGGCCGCGGCCACCATCCGCCGTCAGGGACACTTTCGAAACTTTCCCACCCGCGCCCGGGAACAGGCCCGCGACGTCCGCCTCGGGCAGACTCGCAAGGGCTCGTACATCGTGCCCATCATCAGCCAAGCGCGGTCGCCGCTGGACGTGTACGAGCGGGGACAGCAACAGATCGACATCGAGGTCGAGGAGACGCTCTTCGACCGACGAGTCACCGCGACCATGTCACGCGCCCTGGGGGTGCTGGAGGAAATGGCTGGTGCCGAGCGGGTACCCACCCCCAGCGAAATCACGGATTCCATCGGAGAAGGCGTCTCGTACGAGCTGTGCCAAGCTCTCTCGAAGGTCGTGAACAGCGAAGCGGTCGACAGGCTGGACGTTACCTTCCACTGGTCCCGCGTGGCGGCGGCTCCGCCCGGCACGCCACGTGAAGTCGAGTTCAACCACGATGCCATGGCGATCGTGGAACGGGTGTCCGATCAGCTCAAGACGAGTGTCTACAGTCGCGAGAACGTGATCTTCGGCTTGGTGACCCACCTGAACCGGCATCCGGACGACGAGACGGGCAAGGTGGGCGTCCAAGCCCTTATCCAGCGACGCAGCCGCACGGTTTGGATGGACCTCCCTGACGCCGGCTACCACGAGGCAGTGCGGTGCCATGACTCCGGCATCCCCGTACGTGTCCGTGGGGTGCTCAACTGCCCGCCCGGAGGATCCGCCACCATGCAGGTCGCCGACTTCGGGCCGGATCCGTCCCTGGGGCAGTAGCCGCTCGCACCTAATGCCGAACGCTTGCACGAGGCCTGCCCTATCAGTCCCCTCCCTGGCAGCCCGTCGTATCGGCGGGCAGCCCCAGGAAGCGACCTGGTGCCACGGTCGGGACAAGTAGGCTGCTTGTCGGACCTGACGGGGAGAGAGCGATGCAGTACTGCGAACGCCACGAAATGCACAACTGCGCAGACTGCGCTCCCCGCGCACCGCGCAGTAGCGCACCCACCAGCGAATGGGACGGCTGGCCAGCGGCTGCGATCATCATCCACGCCAGCGGCAAAGCCCACCTGCCCGGCTGCACGCACATCGTTCCGGCCGACATCCAGCCACCCCGCTATGGCTGGATCACCGCCCCGTCCCCCGGGGCATGGCGCCGCCTCTCGCCCTCAAACCCGATCCACGCCACCCAGGGCAACCCCGAGCGGGTGGCTGTGAGCCGCTGCGAGAGCTGTGACGCGACGCAATAGGGACGCTCGACCCTGGCGCCATGTCCTCGCGCACGCGTGCTCCTGTCTGCCTCTTGGGTCAGGGGTGGGTCTCGTCCACCCCTGACCCGAAGGGATCTCTCGTAGCCAGGACACACTCAGCCCGTGTCGGGCAGGATCGGATGGGTTCGCCAGAGTTCCGACCAAAGAGGGGGCACCACCTTGAACGCGTCCACGATCCAGAACGCCCGCCGCTTGGTCGCCCTCTTTGCCACAGAGGACCCCGAGATGACTGCGCGGGAGCTACTCGAGCGCATCGACGAGTTCGCCGAGAGCATCAGCTCAGCCACCGAGCGGTCAAAGTGTCGCAACTGCCGGAAGCCCATCGAGCTGGGCCCTGGCGAAGACAACTGGGTCCATTGCAACCCTGCCCGCAATCGGGGCTGCAGGGCAGCGTCCTTCGACTACGACGCCGAGTCTGCGTGGGACGAGTCTCTGGCCCGTTCTTGGAAGGCCCAGCCTTCGGCCTGAGATACGGCCGGCACGGATGTCATCCCCGACGCCCTCCAGCTATCCGCTAGCGGGTGCAATCATACGTAAGGGCGACCTACCAGCCTGGCCCCGACCGCAGGCAGTCCAGGCGGCTCGCACCTCTTCCTCACCACCACCGCGAGGGCGTGCCCAAAACCATGCCCTTGAGGACGGTCAACAGTCGTCAGAACCGGTTCCCAAAGGCCCCCGAGCGGAGCCCGTCGCGGCCTGTATGCGCAGTTCCCCCGTGACAGCGACACTACTCCCCCAGTCAGTCACCGCGTGGACGGCATCCGCTCCGTGCAGGTCGAGGCGGCCCTCCAGGAAACGGGCGTACGCCTCCGCCGCGACAGCGGAGTTCTGGAGGCCAAGGAACTCCGCAGGCGCGCCACCCATAATGAAGACTGGCCTACCCATGAGTCGTGACCCTTCTCAGGTCCCGTCGATCCACACTAGGTGGGCCCTCAACTATCAGGATCGTCGCCAGGTCCCTTGTATGGGGCGCTCGGGCATCTGGCTAGGTCGGCCCAGGCGCCCCTGGGACCCTGCGGCGAGCCAACTGGCCCACCGGTCGATGAATTCCTCCGGCTCGGCAACTTCCAGAGGCATGAAGGGCCAGGCAACCTGCCGAACGTCAATACCCGGCCCCACGGCACCCCTGGCCGCCGAGTCGGGGAGGAGTGCGAACGGCTCGATGGCGGACCCCTGGGCCATGAGCGGAGTGGTCATGAACGCGGTTTCGAACCAGCGGTACTCCCCTTGCACTTGGGCATCGCAGTACCACAGGGAGTGGCTGCGGCCCTGATAGGCACTGGCCTCCTTCAAGCGCAGCGACATCGCGGCATACGCGATGATGTCGAAGGGCGGCCTCGTACCATTGCTCCAGACTTCGGGGGCAGCGGTGCGGGCATAAGAGAAGGCCAGGCCAGCCTGACCAAGCTCAAACGTCCATCCACCGTCCTTACCGCGGTCGAGTCTGCCTGTCGGAGCGGCTTCAGCGAAGGCCGTGAGACACGCGTCCGAGAACCGGGAAAGCAGGCTCTCTGCGGCACGAACCAGGTCTTCCCGGCGTTCCTGTTCAGTCCGATACTCAGACCTGCGCCGGTGCTCCTCGGCCTTCCGCACGACTTCACCGCGATCCGCCGCCGCCAGCACCGCCAGCCCGCCTGCAAGGGGTTGCTGGACCATTCTGTCCAGCTTCGCCAGCATGTTGGCCGGTGTCGGCCGGGCCTGGGGCGGCTTGAGTAGACACTCCTCCACGAGCGCCGCCAGGCGGGTTGGCACCCCGGTCAGGGCAGGAGGCAGCGTATGAAGATGTTGGTCGTGGTAATCGGAGACTTTCGGCCCTCGGAACGGTAGATCGCCAGTGAGTAGCTGATGGGCAATGACGCCAACTGAGTAGATGTCGGTCGCCGTAGTGGCCCGCTCGTTCCTCCACACTTCCGGGGCCATGTAGGGGCGAGTGCCAGCGCCTTTCCAAGTGTGGGTCGCCGTTGCGGCATCTGCGTAGCGGGCCAGGCCAAAGTCAGCCAAACACCAGTGCCCGTCTAGGAACAGGATGTTCGCCGGCTTCAGGTCCCGATGCACGACGCCACCGTCCAACCCTTCGAGTGCGATGGCGATGTCCCGCAGCACAGCCACCGTCTCGTCGACGGAGAGCACGCCCCCAGAGTCCCGCAAGTAGGCATCGAGTGGTCTCTCTGCCCTGGGCATGACGATCACCCAGGCGTCGTCGTGTTCACCACTATCGATGATCGGAACGACGTTAGGGGCACCATTTCCCTTGAACAGCAACTCACGCTCCGCCCCAGGTTCCTTAGGTATCAGCTTCACCACCGCAAGTTCGCCTTCAAGGGAACAAGCCTCGAAGACGCGCCCGAACCCTCCCTCTCCCAGCTGGCTACCCAGCTCCCACTCGCTCCGCTGCAGCTTCAGCTTCTCCACACGGGCCTCGCACTTGTCGGTGTCCGGGCGCGCATTCGCGCTCATCCCATCATGGCGTAGGCCACTGACACAGCGTGCTGCAAGCGGATCCCGCAGCCCGGCCGGTCGCGGGCCTGCTGGCTCCTCCCCCAGCACAGAGGCAGTGCCCCGAACCGAAGTCAGTGGAGTTCGATGCCCCACGGGCAATTCGTCCGAGACAACTCTCGGAGTGGAGTTCGGTACGGTGCGGGCTGGGGAGAGTCTGGGGAGAATGAAGCCCCTTGGGGAGCGGCTGGGGAGGATCGGCCGCATCGATCGGCAGTACGGCGAAAGGGCCGGAAAGCCGGGTCGTCGCAGGTCAGAGCGCCTGTCCGGCCTATTCTCGCAGGTCAGCGGTGTGAGGGCGACGACTTCAAGAAGATCTCCTCGTGGGCCGCCATCCTCTTCGCCCCCACCCTCGTCGGCACGATCTACGGCATGAACTTCGAGACCATGCCGGAACTCCACTGGGCCGGCGGCTACCCCTTCGCCATCCTCCTGATGGCCGTCGTCTGCACCAGCCTCTACGTCATCTTCAAGAAGCGCGACTGGCTCTAGGTGTGCCGTTCCGGCACGTCCGCGGCGCGGGAGGGTGCGGGCGGACTCGCCGGGCCGTCGTGGCGGGCGAGCTTCTGCCGGCTCAGGTGAGGGCCCTCCGGGAGGGGCCGGAGCGGCCGTCGAGCAGCTGGGTGGTGGCCAGTTCGCGGTAGAGCGCGTCCGTTTCGAGGAGTGCCGTGTGGGTGCCCACTGCCCGTACGCGGCCGGCCTCCATCACGACGATGCGGTCGGCGGTGGTGACGGTGGACAGGCGGTGGGCGACGACGAGGACGGTGATGCGGCCCGCGATGTCGGTGATCGTGTCGCGCAGCGCGGCTTCGTTGGCCGCGTCGAGCTGCGAGGTGGCCTCGTCCAGCAGGAGCAGTCTCGGCCCGCGCAGCAAGGCCCGGGCGATCGCGACGCGTTGGCGTTCGCCGCCCGAGAGCCTGCTGCCGCGGTGGCCGACCTCGGTGTCGAGGCCACGGGGCAGCCGGTCCGTCAGGGTGTCGAGGCGGACGAGGCGCAGGGCGTGGCGGAGTTCCTCCTCAGTGGCGTCGGCCGCGCCCAGCGTCAGGTTGTCGCGCAGGGTGCCGGCGAGGACGGGCGTGTCCTGTTCCACGTATCCGATGGCCGCGCGGAGTTCGGCCAGCGGCCACTGCCGCAGGTCCCTGCCGTCCAGCAGCACCTGGCCGGCGTCGGGGTCGTAGAAGCGCTCGATGAGGGAGAAGACCGTGGTCTTGCCCGTGCCGGACGGCCCGACGAACGCGGTCAGGCCTCCGCCGGGAATGCTGAAGGAGACACGGTGGTGGACCCGGGGCAGCCCGGGCCGGTAGGCGAAGGAGACATCGCGGAAGGCCACGCCGGCGGGCAGCGGATCGGCCCCCGCCCGGCCGGCACCGCCGTCCCTGCCCTGGTGCGTGCCCCCGGCCTCCGCGCCATCGGCCTCCTGGCCCTCGACTTCCAGGCTCTCGACCTCCCGGATCCGGGCGGCGGCGGCCGTGCCGATCTGGAACTGGACGACGCCCTCCACCAGTTGGCCGATCCGGGGTGCGAGGGCGAAGAGGTAGAGCAGGAACGCGACCAGGGTGGAGACGCCGATGGCGCCCGAGGTGACGCGTGCGCCCCCCACTCCCAGCACGACCAGGAAGCAGACCTGGACGACCACCGCCGACAGGGTCGCGGAGACCGCTTCCCAGGCGGCAGCGCGCACTCCGGTGCGCCGGGCGTGCTCGGCGGCGGCGTGCAGCGCTCGGGCCTCCTGTCGTTCGGCGCCCGAGGCCTTGATCGTGCGGAAGGCGCCCAGGGCTCGTTCCAGCGCGGCACCCATGCGGCCGACGGCCTCCTGCGTGTGCCGGGTCGCCCGGCCGATCCGCGGGGCGACGGCGGCGACGGCGATGCCGACGAACGCGATCACGGCGAGCGTGACGCCGAGCAGCACGGCGTCGAGAAGGCCCATCATGACCACCGTCGCGAGGGTGATCAGGGAACCGGTGACCGCGGCCGACACGGCCTGGGGCGCGCTCTGCCGGAGCAGCGCCGTGTCGGAGGTGACACGGGAGATCAGGTCCCCCGGTTCGGTGCGCTCCACCACCGGAACGCGCAGGGCCAGGATGCGGTCGATCAGCCGGCGCCGGGCGGTGCAGACGACGGACTCCGCGGACCGGTCCAGCACGTAGTGCCCGAGGCCGGCGAGGATCCCGCCCGCCGCCACCAGCACGCTGAGGACGATCACCGGGCCGTACGCCGGGGCGCCTCGGCCCATGTCGTCCATCACCTGTTTGGCCGCCAGGGGCTGGGCGAGGCCCATCGCGCTGCCGAGCAGGCCGAGCAGGACACCTGCCGTCATGCGGCCGCGCTGCGGTCGGAGGTGCCCGATGAGGGCGAGTGACGTGGTGGGCACGGGCTCACTCCACCGCGAAGAAGCGCTGGAAGTACCCGGGGGGCGTGCCCTCGCCGACGGGTTCGCCCTCGGCCTCCACCCAGGCGTGCGCCGCGAACGGCGGGCGGGTGCGCACTCCCACGCACCAGGTGGGCCACTGGCCGCGGCAGCGGCACAGGAGCACGGTGGCCAGGGACCGCGGCAGGCAGCCCTTGTGCCCGCCCGCGGCCAGGCTCACGGCGAGCACCGTCTCCCGGGCCGCCGCCGCCTCGGCCCGTGTGGCGGGCCGTGCTCCGTGGCGGAGCCGGGCCAGCACGGCCCGGATCAGCCGGGGCGGCAGGGCGGCCAGCACGTGGGCGCAGCCGATCACGAGGCGTGCTCCGAGGCGGCGGGCCAGGGGGACGGACCGGGGGCGGTAGGGAACGGCTTCCGGGCTCGACATCTGCACATCCCTTCTCCGGGCGGTCGGCCGCCGGGTGCGGTTACGGGGTGATGAGCCCCGCGGAGCGGAGGTCTTCGACGATGCTCCCGACGTCGCGGGCGGCCACCTCGGCGTCCACGTCCTCGTACCGTTCGACGAGGGCAGCCGCCGCCCGCTCGACGCCGTGCCCGTCCAGGAGCTCGCGGAGCACGACGGCCGCCGCGGGGTTGAGGGTCCAGTACTCGGCGCTCTTCTCGTCGAGCAGGGCCATGCCGTACTCGGTCTCGGTCAGCAGCACTCCGGACTTGAGCGTCCACATCGGCTCACCTTTCGCGTTCCGTAGGGGGGCGCGTCCAGGAGGGTGTCGTCTCCCGCGAGCGCAGCCAGACCTCGCACGCCACGGTCGGGTGCAGGAGGTAGCTCTCCGTCTCGGCCGACAGGGCACGGCGGCACCACTCGCGCAGGGCCCCGACGTCGACGAGGCCCAGCCGGGCGAGGCGCGACTCCTCGCACAGCGCCAGCAGTCGGGCGCGGTGGCGGCGCAGCCCCACCTCCTCCTCGAAGGTGGCGTTGGCCTTGGTGCCGCGGGTGCGGCTGGCCTCGGGGACGATGCCGCGCATGGCTTCGACGATCAGCGGCTTGTACCGCCAGGGAGTGATCCGCTCCTGGGGCCGGATGGCGAGGGCCGCCTCGATCACCCGGTCGTCGTAGTAGGGGGCCGCCACCGTGACGCCCAGCGGGGCGGCCATCTGGCCGATGTGCCGGGTCCATTGGGAGATGCCGTCCATGGCGGCCATTTCGCGGTGCTCTCCGTGGCCGCGGCCGCGGGGCTCTGCCCCGGGGAGGTGGGCGCGGAGCAGCTCGCGGGCCGCCTCCACGGCCGCGGGCGTGGCCCAGGCCGGCATGCGGGGCGGCGCCGACCAGTCGAGCAGCGGTTCGTCCGCCGGGGCCGGGGGCGCGTTGAGGTCGCGTGCGACCCTGCCCAGCCAGGCGCGGTAGGAGCGGCGGTCCAACAGCTGGCGGAGCACGCGCCGCCGGGACCACTGGTACTTCGCGGAGTATCCGCGCATGTCCCGCAGCGCGGTGAGCGGATGGGTGCGCATCAGCGCGTGCAGGCGGGCGGGTGCCCCCGCGAGGAGTTCGTCGCCCCCCAGGCCGGTCAGGTGCAGGCTCGACCCGCGGGCAGCTGCCAGGGCGATGATGTGCATGCGGCGGTTGCGGTCGACCGTGAGGATGCTGGGGGTGTCCAGAAGGTCGTCGAGGGTGTCGATCCCGTCGAACGTCATGGCCAGGTCGGGCGCCGGAACGACGTGGTGCTCGATCGTCCCCAGTGCCCGGGTGGTCCGGCGAGCCCAGTACACGTCGTCGCCGAGTTCGTCGTGGATGGCTGCGGTGTACGCCGCGACCTTCGCGTCCCCGCGGGCGGCGGCGCAGCACACGGCGGTGGAGTCGAGCCCGCCCAGGTCGGCTGTCACCAGTTCGCGCCCGCGCGTCCGCGCGGCGACGGCGGTGGTCAGCGCCTCCCGGAAGCGCACGGCACCTTCGGCCAGGGGCAGGTGGGGATCGGGCGGTGACCACCAGCGGGTCCCCGCGGCCCGTCCGTCGGAGTCGAGCGTCAGGTAGTGGCCGCCGGGCTGGGCGTGCACGCCCTTCCACATCGGGGCGCCCGCCAGCGGGTGCGGCACGCCCAAGGTGAGCAGTTCGAGGGCGAGCCTGCGCTCGTCGAGTTCGGCGCCGACCAGTTCGGCAAGCACGTCGGCCCGGTCGGCGGCGAGGCTGACGCCGCCGGACGCCGGGAGGGTGGCATCGGTGAAGAAGACCCGCCTCATGCCGACGACGCCGCCCTGGACCCGGACCCGCCCGCCGCTGCTGGCCACGAGGTGGAGGCTGCCGGACCAGGTGGCGCTGAGACGGTCGAGTGCGGACAGGGACGTGCTCTCGGCCGCTTCGGCGGCGCGTCGGGCGGCTTCGGCGGTGACGGAGTGTTCGCCGAGGACGGCGATACGGGTACCTCCGCACTCGCCCACCGTGAGGCCGGAGGGTGCCCAGCGCCCCACCAGCCAGGGGCGCCCGGACCGGTGCCGCAGGCTCTGGTCGGCGTGGCTGAGCGCTTTGGCGGCGACCGGGGCGGCCGCGTCGGTGTCGGGCAGGACGGTGAACCAGGCGGGCAGGGTCTGGAGTGACAGGGAGTCTTCCACGGCTGCGGCCTTCGGTCGGCGATGTGCGGGAAGCAGGGTGGCCGGGTGGCGGCCGGGTGCCGCCACCCGGTGGCACAGACGCCGGTTCAGCGGCGCGGCCGGGCCCTCACATCAGAGGAGCTGCTTGCCGCCGAGGACGTCCTTGGGCCCCGTGTTCTTGATCCCGGTCAGCTTGCGGAAGCTGCCGGCCTTGGTGAGGGTGGGGCGCCCATACGTCATGGTCGAACTCCTTTTCGCCTCAGGGGTGATGGGGTGCATGCGCACGCAGCGGGCCTCCGGTCCGAGGACCGGTGATCCCGACCGGAAACGCTACGTAGGGTGACCGGATCATCGCAACGGCGCGCCGGGGCCGGGCTGTAGCGCGCCCGCGGCGCGCAGATCACCCCTCGCGCCACCGAATCCGTGTATCCGCCCTCGAATTCGCGGGAGTCCGGCCCCATGCGCCACCCCCGCAACAGCGACGCCGTTAAAGCATCTTTTCGGTCCGGCGGGCCGGGGCCGGCACCCCCACCGACCGGGACGCGGCAGCGCGGCAACGCATCAGGTCCGGCGGGGCCGGAGGTTCGCCGTCACCGACTTGAGGACGGCCGCCGGGCTGAGGAAGCCGAGGGGGGTGATCAGGCGGGAGGCGAAGAGGTGCATGTGGCGGGCCAGGGAGGGGTCGCGGGTCGCCGCCGAGAACATCAGGCGTTCCACCGGGTTGAACGGACGGGACCTGGCGAAGTCGGCGGCCAGGGACTGGTGGCCGCGCAGCCGGCGGCGGTGGGTACGGGCGTACGCGGCGAGGGAGCGGTCCAGGTCGCCGCGGCCGGTCGCGGCCTGGGCGACGGCCTCCGCCAGCCACTGGGCGGACTGGAGGGCCCAGCCGCACCCGACTCCCCACAGGGGGTCGCAGGTCAAAGCGGCGTCGCCGATGAGCGCGAGGCCCGGTGCGGTCGGCTTGCGGGTGTGCAGCGGGTAGTCGACGGTGCCGATGAACTTCGAGACCCGCCGGGCGGAGTCGACCGGCGGGGCCTCGGGCAGGGCGCGAACGAAGGCGTTGAAGCTGCCCTCCAGATCGTCCCTGAAGGCCGGCAGCCGCTTCTTGTCCGGCACCACCGCGAGGACCGTCACGCCGTCGTCGTTGGGGAAGGCGTACGCCATGTCGGGTTCGAGGAACCAGGCCTGTCCGATCCCGCCGGGCAGCGGCAGGTCGCGGTAGTGCGCGAGGTACGCGAACCGCGCGTTCTCGTGCTGCCGGGTGGGCACCCCCGCGAGCCTGGCCACGGCCGAGTCCTTGCCGTCGGCGCCGACCACCAGGCGGGCCCGCAGCTCTCGCTCGTCCTGCCGGGTCGAGGCGCGCACGCCCACGGTGCGGCCTGCCTTCCGGACCACCCCGGTCACCCGGTGGCCGAGGAGCAGGTCGACACCGGGGGTCTCGGCGGCCCGGGACCTGATCAGCGGGTCGAGGGTGCTGCGCCGTACGTTGTACGCGTACGGCAGCTCCGGGCCGCCCGGCGCGGCCTTCGGCTCGATCCATCCCCAACGGGTGTACCAGCGTGCCTCGTTGCGGACGGCGCCCGCCTTCTCCAGGTCGGGCACGAGGCCCAGCTCGTCCAGCACCGGGTGCGCGTTGGCCGTGAGGGAGTGGGTGCAGAGCACCTTGAACGCTCCCGGGTCCGACCGGCGTTCCAGCAGCGCGACGCGGGCCCCCCGCCTGGCGAGCAGGATCGCCGCGGCACTGCCGGCGAGGCCGGCCCCGCTGATCACGACGTCGTACTCGTACACCGTGCTCTCGGGCAGCGTCATGCGCCGATCGTCCCTTCGTCATGGGCGTGCGATGGGTGGCAGGCGTGGGGCAGGGCCATGACTTTACGGAACGTATGCCAATTTGGTGGCACGGGACCATAGTTGATGGCCAGTCAGTCGGTACGGGGGTGTCCGGCGAGGGCGGCCAGGCGGGCCAGGGACGTGCGGCGCTGGAGGAGGGAGAGGCCCGTGACGACGACGCCGAGGGCGAGCCAGCCCGCCGGGCCCGTGGGCATGACCGCCGCGGTGAGGAGGAGGGGGCCGGCGGCCTTCTGGGTGGCCGAGGAGATGCCCGCCACGCCGAGGTACGAGGCCTTCCCCTCGCTCGGGGCGAGGGACACGGCCAGCTCCCAGGACGACACCGAGCGCACCAGCTCAGCGGCGGTGACCAGGACCGCGGCGGCCAGCAGGGTCGCGGAGGCCGCCCAGGGGCCGCGGGCCGGGGTGAGGGCGACGAGGACGCAGGCGCCGAGCAGGAACAGCCCGTACCAGGCGACGGACCTGGCCGCCTGGCGCGGCCGCTCGACCCTCGCCGAAACGGGGAGCTGGAGGACGACGACCAGCACGGTGTTGAGGAAGAGGAAGGCCGGGACCAGGGCGTGGGGGGCGTCGGTGTGGTGCACGAGCCACAGGGGCAGGCCGACGGACAGGATCGCGTCGTCCAGGCAGAGCGGGATGTCCAGCAGCACGAAGCGGAGGTAGCCCCGGTCCCGCCAGGGGTTCGCGGCCGCCGCTGCCGGGGCGGGTCCGGCCGCCGCCGCGGTGCGCGCGGGTCCGGCCGCCGCCGGTTCCGCGGAGGGGCCGGCGGGCACGGCGGCGGCCGGGGGTGCGGCCGGGCGCACCACCGGCTCCGCCGCGTGCATCACCGGCGGTTCCGCCGTGCGCCAGGTCAGGGCGGCCGCCAGCAGGAACGACAGGACGTTGGCCAGGATGAGGAGTTCGTACGCGCCCCTGGAGCCCACGGCGAGTCCCGCGGCGGCGATGCCCGCGCCGACGGCGTAGCCCGCGTTGGCCGCGCTGCGCGACAGGGCCTGGTAGGTGGCGCGCCGCTCGCCCGCCACCCGGGTGGCGAACAGCATCTCCAGGGTCTTCGCCGCGCGGTCGCCGAGGAAGGTCAGGGCGACGATCAGCAGCAGCGCCTCGAAGCGGGTGACGACCAGCAGCGCGAGGAGGGCGACCAGGCGGAGCAGGTGACAGGCGATCAGGAGTGGTCGTACGGCGCAGTGTTCGGCCAGGTGGCCCGCGATCGGCGAGCCCACGATGCCGGCGACCGCGCCGGCGCCGAGCAGCAGGCCGAGCCGGCCGGCGTCGAGGCCGACGACGAAGGTGAAGAACAGGACCATGGAGGCGGCCCAGACGCCGGTTCCGGTGCGGTCGAGGAGCTGGGCGAACAGCATGATCCGGGCGTCGCGGCCGCCGGGCGGGCGGCGGAGCTGCGCGATCAGGCCGCCGCCGGGGGCTCCTTCGCGTACGGACCCCTGGCGGCCCGGGCCGTCGGCCTCCACCCCATCGGCCGCCGCCCCATCGGCCGCCGCCCCGCCTGCCTCCGGCCCGTCCCCCGGCACGCCGTCCGGCCCCCGGCCCGTCCCGTCTCCCGCGCACCCCGCGGGTGCCGTCCCCCGCGCGCCGTTCCGTCCCATGCCGGGCTCCTCCGTGCTCCCCGTAGAGGTATCTCGATATCGAGATACCTGCGCCAGGGTGCCCGCCCATGAATCTCGACGTCAAGATATTTCTGCCGCGCGGCCTCCCTGACTGCCCGTGCGGACCAGGCATAATGCGGCACTGATCGACGCACAGGGGGACGGACGGACCATGAAGCTGGCCGAAGCACTGGCACTGCGGGCCGACGCGGCGCGCCGGGTGGAGCAGCTGCGCTCCCGCGTGGTCGGCAACGCGCGCTACCAGGAGGGCGAGACGCCCGTCGAGGACGCCGCGGCTCTCCTCACCGAGGCCGGGGAGACGCTCGACGGCCTGGAGACCCTGATCCGGCGCATCAACCGGACCAACGCGCAGGCCGTCGTCGCCGGCGGCGGCACCCTCACCGACGCGCTCGCGCGCCGCGACGTCCTGCGGCTGCGCCACTCCGTGCTCACCTCGGCGGCCGACGCGGCCGCCGGGCCCGCCGCCGGCCGTCAGATGCGCTCCGAGCTGCGGATGTTCGCCGCACTCCCGGTCAGCGAACTGCGGGCGCAGGCCGACCTGGTGGCCAAGGAGATCCGCGAGGTCGACGTGCTGATCCAGCGCTCCAACTGGGAGGTCGACCTGCTGGACTGACCAGCACCCGGATGTGGAGCAGGTAGTCGTCACGGAGGCGTGCACAAGCCGAGGGCCGGCGGTCAATCCGGTCTCGCGGTGCGCGGAGAGCAGCGCGGGGGTTCGATTCCCCGGGTAACGGTGCAGCTCAGCACTGCGCACAGGTAACGGCGCACGGCGCACGGTTCACCACCATGTGCAGATCCGCGACGACGAGGGCGGGTTCGGGGAACCTCCACACCCCGGTACGGGTGAACGTCGCGCGCCGGGCCGCGTGCCGGGGTGCCCCGCTCGCGGGCGCCGACCAACGTAGGGGGCTCCGGGTACTCGACGAAAGGCGGCCGGCATGGGCAACGATCTGGGCAGTCTGCTGGGCGGACTGCTCGGCGGTGGTTCCGGCAAGGGCGGCGACCTGCTGGGCGCCCTGCTGACCTCGCTGGGCGGGGCCGGTACGCACGGCGCGGGCAGCAACCCGCTGGGCGCGCTCGTCGACACCCTGAAGGAGGGCGGTCTGGGCGCGAAGGCCGACTCCTGGGTGGGCACGGGCGACAACCAGGAGGTCAGCGGACCCGAGGTCGCGCAGGCCCTGCCGTACCAGGCCCTGGACCACGTGGCCGGGCAGGCGGGCGTCACTCCCGAGGAGGCGGCGGACCGGCTGGCCGAGGTGCTGCCGGTGGCGGTGGACCGGCTGACCCCCGACGGCACGGTGCCGGAGGGCTCGCTGGAGGACCTGATCCGGCAGCGGATGTGAGAGGGGGGGGCGGACTCCGCGCCGGAGCCCGCCCCCCCTCGACCAGTCCCCCCGGTCTACCGGTCCCTGGTCGCCGGGACTACCACATCACGGGCAGGCGCTCCGGGAGGCGCTTCATGAAGCCGGTGCGCCAGACGAGCTGCTCGACCGGCACGGCCAGGCGGATCCGCGGCATGGCCTCCAACAGGGCGGTCAGCGCGATCTCCGCGTGCTTCTTGCCGAGGGCGGTGGCCGGGCAGTAGTGCGAGCCGCCGCCGAAGGAGAAGTGGGCGGAGGAGTTCTCGCGGTGGAAGTCGAGCTTGTGCGGCTGCGGGAAGACCTTCGGGTCGAAGTTCGCTCCCTCGGGCAGGACGAGGATCAGCTCGCCCTTGCGCACTTCCTGGCCGCCGAGGACGGCGTCCTCCATGACCAGGCGGGGCAGACCGTCGCCGATGGACAGGTTGATCCGCAGGAGTTCGTCCACCGCCTTCGGCATGAGCTCCGGGTCGGCGGCGAGCTGGTCGAGCTCCTCGGGGTGGGTGAGGAGGGTGACCAGCGCCATAGCGAGGAACCCGGCGGTGGAGATGACACCGGCGCCGAAGAGCGTGACGCCGACGGTCGCGAACATCTCGTCCGAGACGTGCGCGTACTCCTCGGTGCCGCGCAGCTTGGCGAGGTCGCCGATGAGGCCGCCCTCGGTGTCGTTCAGGCGCTCCTTCATGTAGGCGATGTCCCGGTCCCAGTTGAGGCGGGCGGCCGGGATCTCGGTGGCGGAGTTCATGAACGCGATCGGCAGGGACTCGGCCAGGAGCGGGGTGTCCTCCAGCGGGATGCCGAGCAGGTAGCTGTGCATGGCCTCGCTGAAGGGGTCGGTGAACATCGAGCGGACGTCCACCGGGGCGCCGTGCTTGAGCATCCGCTCGACCAGCTCGGCGGCGTGGTCGCGCATCCACTCCTGCAGGCCGGGGGACTTGGGGTTGATGGCCTTCATCACGGCCTTGCGGAGCCCGGCTCCGGTGATGTTGCCCATGTTGTTGACCACCTCCGGCGGGATGGTCAGCGCGTACTGGCGCGGCACACCCGGGTCGGAGGTGTTCTTGAGGCTGAAGTTGTCGTCCTCCAGCACCTGCTTCACCAGCTCGTACGAGGAGACCAGCCAGGCCTCGGCCCCGGCGATGGTACGCACCTTCGTGATCGGCGCGAGCTCGGCGACCTCCGTCGGGAGCTGGGTCCCGTCCCAGGTGAACGGGAAGTCCAGGATCGTCTCGGCGGCGGACATCAGTGGTCTCCTTCAGCGGGGGTGACGATGGCGTGGCCCTGGTTGCGGGAGGCCCGCACACCGGCGCCGCGCGCGTAGAGCAGGTCCGCCATGGGGAGCGCGGCGTGGTAGCAGTTCAGGGAGGACTGCACGCCGAGGATGGCGGGGGTGTCGAGGAAGAGCGGGGCCTCGGCGCACACGTAGTCGATGCAGACCTGGCGCTGCCGTGCGGTCGGGGCCCTGCCGTCGAGGACCTTCGAGGACAGGAAGATGTCGACCAGGGCGTTGCAGGTCTCGCGGAACGCCGGGTCGCTGTCGAGGCGGCCGATCAGCTCCGCGTGCATCCGCCGGTACTCGGGGATGTCGCGCAGCGCCGACATGGGCCGGCCGCGGAGGCGTTCACCGCTCGGGTCGTTGTCGGCGACGGCGGCGGTGACCTTGGCGCGGACGCCGCGGAGGTTCTTCACGGCCTTGCGGCGCGCTTCGTCCTCCGGATAGCCGAGCGCCTCGTACATCTCGGCGACGTGCAAGTCCGTATATATCAGGTCGACTTGCGCGAAGTTGTCGAGTCCCCAGCGCGCGAGGTCCTGAACCCGCTGGTGGGAGAAGTAGGAGTTTCCGGGGCTGATGCCGATCACCGCGTGTTCGCCTTCGTCGGCGATGACCTGGCAGTGCGGGGTGTAGGGCTGAACCTGGAACGCAACTGTCGTTGTCGTCATGGATGTTGCCGCATCCTTGACGCCGCGATTCCCCGTGCGGGCTCCTTGCCCAGGGTGCGGCGACGTCCGCACAGAACCTACTGACGATCTTCGCCGCGACAACACAAGTAACCGAATGTACACCTGATGTTCACTTTGCGTGGCCGAAACAGGCCCATCGCACAAGGGAGTTCCGGTCGTCCGACCGGGGCCGCCTCGGCGATGCGGCGGCGGGGCCGGCCGGCGCGCCGGGGGGTCTCGGCGCGGGACCGGCCATGACTGAAAATGATTGGACCGTCCCATGGCCCCCACGCGCCGCCGGAACCCCGCACGTCCCGGCGGCATCGCAGGCCCCGACCTCGGGAAGCGGCCGCCGGGTCACGCCGGGCGCAGGCCGCGGAGAGCGGTCTCGACGACGCGGTCGGCGTACTCGGCGGTGAGGGGACCGCCGCGCTGGAGCCAGCGGTTGGTCAGCGGGCCCCAGATCAGGTCGACGGCGACGTCGAGGTCGACGTCTTCGGCGAGCTGCCCCGCCTCCCGGGCGGCCACCAGGCGGCCGCGCTTCATCGCGTGCAGCGGCGCCTGGAGCCGCTCGGCGTACGCGTCGGCCAGCGCCGGATCGTTGATGACCTCGGTGGTGAGCGCGCGCAGCACGCCGTCGAAGGCCGGGTCGGCCAGCTCGGCGGCGGTGGCGCGCAGCACCGCCTTCAGATCGGCCTCCAGGTCCCCGGTGTCCGGCAGCCCGGTCGCCCCCTCCTCGGCCGCTCCGTCGGCCACTCCCCCGCCCGCCCCGGCCTCGGCGCCGCTCAGCATCAGCACCGCGTCGAGCAGTACGGCGCCCTTGGAGGGCCACCAGCGGTAGATGGTCTGCTTGCCGACGCCGGCCCGGGCGGCGATGGCCTCGATGCCGAGCTTCGCGTACCCGACCTCGCCGGCGAGTTCGACGGCGGCGGTGAGGATGGCGCGCCGGGAGGCCTCGCTGCGGCGCGCGGCGCTGGGGGCACCCTTCGCGCCGCCCGGGGCGTTCTTCGCTGGGGTCATGGCGGGACCTTAGCAAAGAGACGAGACGGTCCGTCTTGACAGTGCGCCCGAAGGGGCTCATAGTCATCACATCAAGGCGAGACGGACCGTCTCGTCTCATTCGAGCGAGGAGATCGCATGACCCGCGCCACCGCCCGCCCCGCCGCCCCCCGCGTCTGGTTCGTCACCGGCGCCAGCCGCGGCCTGGGCCGGGCCTTCGCCCAGGCCGCCCTGGCCGCGGGCGACTCCGTCGCCGCACTCGCCCGCACCACCTCCGCACTCGACGAGCTCGCCGCCGCCCACCCGGGCCGGGTACGGGTCCTCACCGCGGACGTCACCGACCGCGCCGCGGTGTTCGCCGCGGTCGCCGACGCCGTCGGCCACTTCGGGCAGCTCGACGTGGTCGTCAACAACGCCGGCACCCTGTCGATGGGCATGACCGAGGAGTTCACCGAGGCCGAGGCCCGCGCCCAGATGGAGGTGAACTTCTTCGGCGCCCTGTGGGTCTGCCAGGCCGTCATGCCGCACCTGCGGGAGCGCAGGGCCGGCCACATCGTCCAGATCTCCAGCATCGGCGGCGTCGCCGCCTTCCCGGCCACCGGGCTGTACAGCGCCAGCAAGTTCGCCCTGGAGGGCATGAGCGAGGCCCTGGCCATGGAGGCGGCCTCGTTCGGCGTCAAGGTGAGCATCGTCCAGCCCGGTGGCTACTGGACCGACCTCTACACCTCGATGCACGCGGCCGCGCCGCTGGACGCGTACGCCCCCCTGCGCGCCGAACTGGAGGCCCAATGGGCGGAGGGGTCCGTCGACAGCGAGCCCCGCCTCGCCGCCGACGCCGTGCTCGCGCTCGTCGGCGCCGAGGAGCCGCCGCTGCGGCTGCTGCTCGGCTCCATGGTGTACGACCTGGCCTTCGACGTCGCCCGGCGGCGGATGGACACCTGGGCCGCCTGGGAGGAGACCAGCCGGGCCGCGGAGCGGGCCGTGCCCGCGCCCGTACCGGCCGAGCAGGTGCCCGTGCCGGCCGCCGGGCCCGCCTCCGGCGACCCCGCGTGACCCGCGCGAGATGCGCGCGAGATGCGCGGGGCGCCGGAACGGGAGCATGCTGTCTGTGTGAACGGACGGGCTCCGGACGGACTGGCCCTGGTGCTCGCCCATGCCGTCGTGGGCGCCATCGAGTCCGTGGGCGGGTACGCCGGCGGCGTGTACCTGCGGTCGGGGACGGCAGAGCTCCTCCGGCTGGCAGTGCTCGCCGGGCTGCCCGGCCCCCTCTTCCGGCCCTGGTGGCGGATGCACATGAACCGCCCGTTCCCCGTCGCGGAGGCCCACCGCTCCGGCATGCCGGTCCACCTCGCCGACCCGGACGAGGCCATGCGCCGCTTCCCGCAGCTGATGGCGGGGCTGCCGTACCCCTTCGGCTCGCTCTTCGAGCCGGTCACCGCCCGCGGCGAGAAGTACGGCGTCCTGATGGTGCTCCGCCCGGCCACCCCCGGCATCCCCGTCAGCCATGCCCACCGGCGCCGCCTGCACCGGGCCGCCGACCGGCTCGGCGCCGCCCTCGCGGCCCTGGCGGACGAGGGAGGGAGCGTGGAGTGGGAGGCCGAGCCCGTCACCGTCCAGCCCCCGGGCAGCCCCGCCCCGCCCGCCCGCGTCGGCCGCTTCGCCTGGGACCCGGCCACCGACGAGGTCACCCCCGACCCCGACCTCCGCGCCGACCTGGCCCGCGGCGCCGGGCGCGGCCGCCGCGGCCGCCCCTCCCCCGGCCGTTTCCCCGGCACCGTCGACGCGCTCACCGAGGGCTGGGCGCCCGAGGACGCGTACGGCCTCCGGGTGGCGGCCCGCCGGCTGGCCGAGTCCCCGGGCGAGGGCTCCCGCCGCATCCGGCTCCGCGGCCCCCGGGGCGGCATGCGGCTGCTGGAGCTCTCCGCCCCCGAGGCGCCCGGCGCCCCCCTGACCGGCGTGCTCCTCGACCTGCACGGCGGCCCCGTCGCCGGCGAGGCCACCGACCGGCTGCCGCAGGCCCTGCTCTGCCTGGACCGGCTCGGCCGGGTCGGCTACGTCAACGACAGCGCCGAGGCCCTGCTCGGCCGCGCCCGCGAGGAACTGACCGGCGAGGTGCTGTGGGAGGCGCTGCCCTGGTTCGCCAACGCCGCGTACGAGGACTTCTTCCGCGCCGTGTTCCTCTCGCACGACCCGGTGCACTTCCTGGCCCGCCGCGGCACCGCCGAATGGGTCTCCGTCTCGCTGCACCCCTCCCCCGGCGGCGTGACCGTCCTGCTGTCCGCCGCCGAGCACCCCGCGTACGCGCCCGGCTCCGTGGTCAGCCCCGGCAGCAGCCTCGGCTCCCCCGCCGACCGGGCCGCGGCGCTGTACCGGCCGGTGGCCCTGGCCATCGCGCTCACCGAGGCCATCACCGCCCGCCAGGTCTCGGCCGTGGTCACCGAGGAGCTGCTGCCCGCCTTCGGCGGCCGCCAGCTGGCCATCTACCTCCTCAACGAACGGCACCTGTACCTCGCCTGGGAGACCGGCTTCCCGCAGGGCTTCCTCGACCGCTTCGACGGGGTCGCGCTCGACACCCGCCTGCCGGGCGTGGAGACGCTCACCACCGGCCGCCCGCTGTTCTTCGAGTCGATGGAGCACCTCGCCGCCGCCTACCCGGGCATCCCGCTGGACTCGCACGTCGGCGCCCGCGCCTTCCTGCCGCTGATCGCCTCCGGCCGCCCGGTCGGCTCCTGCATCCTCGGCTTCGACAAGCCGCGCGGCTTCAGCCCCGAGGAGCGGACCGTGCTCACCGCCCTCGCCGGGCTGATCGCCCAGGCCCTCCAGCGCGCCCAGCGGTACGACACCGAGTCGGCCGTCGCCCGCGGGCTCCAGGACGCGCTGCTGCCGCACCGGCTTCCCGTTCGGCCCAACGTCGACACCGTGGGCCGCTACCTGGCCGGCACCCAGGGGATGGACGTCGGCGGCGACTGGTACGACGTCATCGAGACCGACCACGGCCTGCTGGCCCTGGTCATCGGAGACGTCCAGGGCCACGGCGTCAACGCGGCCGCCACCATGGGCCAGCTGCGCAGTGCCGTACGCGCCTTCTCCCTCAGCGGGCACGACCCGCGCGAGGTGATGACCGGTACCAACCGACTGCTGATCGACCTCGACCCGGGCCAGTTCGCCAGCTGCCTCTACGTGGTCCTCGACCCCTCCGACGGGCGCGCCCAGGCGGTCCGGGCCGGCCACCCCCAGCCGCTGGTCCGCCACCCCGACGGCATCACCGAGGAACTCGACCTGGCGGGCGGGGTGGTGCTCGGCATCGACGTGGCGGCCGAGTACCCGATGACCGAGCTGCGCCTCGAACCCGGCGCCGTCCTGGCCCTGTTCACCGACGGCCTGGTCGAACAGCCCGGCACCGACATCGACCTCGGCATCGAACGCCTGCGCCGCGCGCTCGCCGAGGCCGGGCAGGACTCCCTCGCCGCCACCGCGGACCGGCTCATCGGCGAGGCCGGCCAGGTCGACGACCGGCCCGACGACATCGCCCTGCTGCTCGCCGCCCGCCGGGAGGACGCCGGGACCGGGGGAGGTGACCGCAGTGGACGACCCTGACCGCGGCCCGGCCCGGTACGGGCGCGACGAGGACCCGCGCGGCCCGCTGGACGTCTCCCGCGCCGCCACCGCCGTGATCGACGCCGGCGGCACCGTCCTGGGCTGGAGCGCGGCGGCCGAGGAGCTGCTCGGCTACTCCCCCGCCGAGGTGCTCGGCCGGCCCGTGGCGCGGTACGTCGCCCAGGAGGCCGGCGCCCCCGTGCCCCTGGACGCCCTCCCCGGCCGCGCCCGGCGGACCGCCGTACTGCGGCACCGCGACGGCCACACCGTCCGGGTCAGCCTCGCCGTGCTGCCGCTGAACACCGAGGACGCCGCCCCCGCGCGGCTGATGGCAATGGCCGACGCCGACGAGAGCGAGCAGTGGGAGGCGCTCCAGTCGATGCTGCGCGGCCTGGTCACCCAGTCCCCCGTCGGCCTCGCCATCTACGACACCGGCCTGAAGGTGGTCTGGACGAACCAGGCGCTGTGCGAGGAGATGGGCAACTCGCAGTACGTCGGCCAGGGCCCGGACGAGATGGTGGGCGACGGCCGCGTCCTCACCCCGGACAGCCCGCCCACCCTCACCGAGACGCTGCGCGGGGTGCTGGAGTCCGGGCAGCCCGTGATCGACCTGCACTACCGCGGCCGCGCGCCGGTCGACCCGGACCGCGAACGCGTCTGGTCCTGCTCGTACTACCGCCTCCAGGACGCCGCCGGCACCCCCCTCGGCGTCTGCGAGGAGTCGGTGGACATCACCGAGCGGTACCTCGCCCAGCAGCGGCTCGACCTGCTGGTCCGGGCCGGGGGCAGCGTCGGCCTCAGCCTCGACATGGCCCGCACCGCACGGGAGCTCGCGGCCGTGGCCGTGCCGAGCTTCGCGGACGACCTGGTGGTGGACCTGCTGGCCGAGGTGCTGGAGGGCGACCGGCCCACCCCCGGCGCCACGCTCCACGGGCCGCTGGTCCGGGTGGGCGCGGGCGAGGAACCGCAGCGGATCGCCCTGCTCCCGGACGGTCCGCAGGCGCGGGCGCTGGCCACCGGCCTGCCGGTGCGCGAGGACGGCGTGGCGGACGGCGAGAACGGCGCCGCCGGGGGCGGGCGGGCGCGGCTGGCGGTGCCGCTGCGCGCCGAGGCGAGCGTGCTCGGGGTGGTCACCTTCACGTGGGAGCACCGCGTGAACGCCTTCGACTCCGGAGAACTGGCCGTCGCCGAGGAGCTGGTGGCGCGGGTCGCGATGTGCGTCGACAACGCCCGCCGCTACACCCGCGAGCACACCGCCGCCCTGATGCTCCAGCGCAGTCTGCTGCCGCGGATCCTGCCCCGGCTGACGGCGGTGGAGCTGGCCTACCGCTACCTGCCGGCGGACAGCAAGGCCGGGGTGGGCGGCGACTGGTTCGACGTGATCGCCCTGTCCGGCACCCGGGTCGGGCTGGTGGTCGGCGACGTGGTGGGGCACGGGCTGCGGGCCGCCGCGACCATGGGCCGGCTGCGGACCAGCGTACGGGCGCTGGCGCGGCTGGACCTGGCCCCCGACGAGCTGCTCTCCCGGCTGGACGACCTGGTGGCGCAGGCCGCCAACGAGCGGGCCGCGGTGCTGGTCGACGGCGAGTCCGTGCCCGACGACGAGGCCCTGGGCGTCACCTGCCTGTACGCGGTGTACGACCCGGTGGCCGGGACCTGCTCGATGGCCCGGGCCGGGCACCCGCTGCCGGCCGTGGTGGACCCGGCGACCGGTGCCGTCAGGTTCCCCGACCTGCCGGCCGGGCCGCCGCTCGGCCTGGGCGGGCTGCCCTTCGAGTCGGCCGAACTCCAGTTGCCCCGGGGCTCGTTGCTGGCGCTCTTCACCGACGGCCTGGTGCGGGGGCGGGACCGGGACGTGGACGTGCAGCTGGACGCGCTGCGCCGGGTGCTGGCCCACCACGGCCGGCCGCTGGACGAGCTGTGCGACGAGACGGTGGCCACGCTGCTGCCCCGCCCGGTGGACGACGACGCGGCGCTGCTGCTGGTCCGTACGCACACCCTCGGCTCGCACCAGGTGGCCGTGTGGGAGCTGGAGCCGGATCCGCGCTCGGTGGGCCGGGCCCGTGCGCTGGCCGTCCGGCAGATCTCCGAATGGGGCCTGGACGAGCTCGCGTTCACCACCGAGCTGGTGGTGAGCGAGCTCGTCACGAACGCGGTGCGGTACGCCGCGTCGGGCCCGGTGCAGCTGCGGCTGATCCGGGACCAGACGCTGATCTGCGAGGTGTCCGACACCGGCCACACCTCGCCGCACCTGCGGCGCGCGTCGGGTGACGACGAGGGCGGCCGGGGCCTGTTCCTGATCGCCCAGATGACCCAGCAGTGGGGCACCCGGTACACCTCCTCGGGCAAGACCATCTGGGCGGAACAGGCGCTGCCGTTCGTCAAGACGCCCTCGCTGCGGAGGTCCTGGCCGGGGTAGGCGCGCGGTCCCGCCCGGCCGGCTGGCCGGCGGGGCGGGGGCGTGCCCGGCGCGGGTCAGCGGCGGACGGCGTCCAGCACGGTGCCGAGGTCCACGAACTTGAAGCCGGTGGCCTCCCGGCCGGCCGGGGCCGGGGTGGCCTGGCCGTCCTGGACGACGAGGAGTCCGCGCGGGTAGCGGCGGCCGAGCGGGCCGGTGAAGGCCGCGGCGCCGTCGCAGACCTCGGAGCCGTCGAGCACGGAGTTGCGGGCGCCGATGCGGAAGCCGCCGCGGTAGGCGTTGCGGTCGGCGACGTCCCGGTCGTACAGGGCGAAGGTGTTGTCGCCCTGGCTGGAGGCCAGCAGGTAGCCGTGGCCGCCGCGGCGGACCAGGGTCAGGCCCTCGACGTCGGCGGTGAGGTGCTTGCCGCCGTAGCCGGGGTCGGCGCCGGGCGTGCACTCCTCGGTGTCCTCGTCGTACGTGGCCGGCACGCCGTAGTCGCGCACCTTGTCGATCAGCTTGGGGGTGCCCTTGAGGTCGGCGCTGATGCGCCAGATGCCCACGTCCTCCTGGCCCGCGTAGAGCATGCCGTTCAGCGGGTCCACCACCATGCCCTCGATCTGCGGCAGTTCGCCGGGCTCTCCGCAGGGGCGCCAGGTCTTGCCGTTGGGGAGCCGGAAGGAGGAGGGCAGGTCGAGGGTGCGGACGGTGCGGTAGGTGACGGTGCCGGTGGCGGTCGGGCGCAGCTCCAGCAGGGCGACGCGGGTCCGCTCGCGGCGGCTGACCAGGGCGTACGAGCGGCCGGTGCGCGGGTCGGTCCAGGTGGCCAGGCCGTAGACGGTGCGCTGGTCGTTGATCTGGTCCTGGTCGCGGTTGAAGACCGGCGGAACGGCCTTGTCGGTGACGTCGACGAGCGGGCCGCCGCGGTGGCCGGGGGCGATGCGGTGGAAGCGGAGGCGGTCGTTGCCGCGGTCGGTGGTGACGGCCAGGTCGGCCCGGCCGGTGGACAGGCGCAGGCCGTGCACCAGGTCGACGTTGTTGAAGCGGCCGGGGGCGTCGTCGGGCCGGCCGGTGGAGGGCGGGGTGATCTTCTGGACGGTGCGGGCGTCGAGGTCGTAGACGCGCAGGCCGCCCTCCTTGGCGGTGGCGATGACCAGGCTGCGGTCGGGGTCGGACGGGTTGCGCCAGATCGCCGGGTCGTCGGCGTTGGCGTTGCCGCCGGCCTCGTCGTCGTACAGCGTCGCGGTCTCGGCGCGGGGGGTCACCACGGGCAGGGCGCCGGCGGCGCCGGCCGGGCCGGGCTGGGCCTGGGCGGGGACGACGGCGGCGAGCACGGCGAGGGCCGAGGTGAGGACGAGGGCCGCCGTACGGACGGGACGGGGCTTGGTCATGAGGGGGTCTCCCGACTGTCAGGAACACGCAGATCGGGCGAGAGAATCGAACGGGGAGGCGGCGGGCGGGCCTACGCGGTCCGGCCGGGGACCGTCCGCATGGTGAACACCCGGGGCGGTGTGCCGGGGCGGGCACGCGCGGGGCCTGCGCCGGGGTTCGGGCCGGATCTCCGCCGGGCCCTCGAATGTCCCCGCGGCCTCCGGGAGTTCCCCGATCGGCAACAGCGCGATCGCGGATCCGTGACGAACGGGCGGACGGCGTTACCCTGCGGGATCCGGCCACGCTACTTTCCTCCCCGAGGTTCAACGGCTGCCGCTCGGCGGCACCTCGCGCAGGGGAGACGTGACATGAAGCGGAGCGGTCGGAGAGCGGTGTTCGCGACGGCGGCACTGTGCGGTGCGCTGGTGCTGACCGGTTGCAAGGGCGACGGGGACGCCGCCGGGGCGCCGAAGGCCCCCGCGCCCGGGAAGCCCGCCGCCTCCGCGCCCGTGGCGCCCGGCGGGACGGCGAGCGCCACCCCCGACGCGAAGCCGACCGCCGAGGGCAAGCCGGCCTCGACCACCGCGCCGCCGAAGGCCCCGGCCGGGAAGCCGAAGGCGCCCGCCACGGCCAAGCCGGGGGCGACCCCGTCCTGCGACCACAAGATGCCGATCTCCCCGGACGAGATCGCGGTGTACCGGTACACGCCCGAGGGCGGGTTCCTGAGCCTGATCGTGCGGCACGGCAACTGGGGCTGCGGGACGCCGGACTCGGACGGGGCGCCGTTCGAGACGGTGGGGGTCGAGACCTTCATCCCGCTCGACCAGGCCGCGTCCATCACGGTGGTCACCCCGATCGTGGAGTCCACCGAGAACCAGAAGATCGGCGTCCAGGAGTTCCTCGACTGGCTGGAGGCGCACCCGAACTCGGGCCTGGTCTTCAGGTACAGCCTGGGCAAGGACGGGGCGATCCACCAGCTGGACCAGGTCTTCACGCCCTGACCCGGGGGACCTCCGAAAAGCACCGTGGCGGGACCTGCCCACCGGGTTCCGCCACGGGTGATCGATACTGGGCGCCGTGACGGGGACGGTGCTCGCGGGCTTCCTGCCGATCTGGTCCATCACCGCCGTGGGGTGGGCGGCCGGGCGCTTCGACGTCCTCGGGCCGCACGCGCAGGGGGTGCTGGGCCGGTTCGCGTTCACCTTCGCCATGCCGGCGCTGCTGTTCCTGACGATGTCCAGGTCCCGGGTCGGCGACCTGTTCCAGCCCGGGGTGCTCGTCTTCGCGCTCAGCCTGCTGGCCGTGTTCGCGGCGGGACTGGTGCTGGGGCACCGGGTGTTCCGGCGCGGGCCCGGCGAGCGGGCGATCGGAGCGATGGCCGCCGCGTACGTGAACTCGGCGAACCTGGGCATCCCGGTGGCCGTGCACGTGCTGAAGGACACCTCGTTCCTGGTGGCGGCGGCGCTCTTCCAGACCCTGCTGATCACTCCGCTGATCCTCACGCTGATCGACCTCGGGACCCGGCGCGGGACGCGGGAGCGCTGGCTGGCGCTGCTGAAGCTGCCGTTCCGGAACCCGATCGTGGCGGCCTCGGGGTGCGGGCTGGCGGTGGCGGCGCTGGGCCTTCCGCTGCCGCACGAGGTGACCGGGCCCCTGCAACTGCTGGGCGGGGCGGCCGTGCCGGCAGCGCTGTTCGCCCTCGGGATGTCCCTGCACGCCCGGGTGCGGCCGGACGCCGGGGGCCGGGCCGAACGGGGGGTGCTGGTCACGCTGAAGGTGGTGGGGCAGCCGCTCCTCGCGTACGCGCTGGGGCGCTGGGCGTTCGGGCTCGACGGGCACGCGCTGCTGTCGGTGGTGCTGGTGGCCGGGCTGCCGACGGCCCAGAACGCCTTCCTCTTCGCCTCCGAGTACCGGCTGGACACCGATCTGGCCAGGGACACCGTCCTGCTGTCCACGCTCTGCTCGATGGCGTCCCTGACGGCGATCGCCTGGCTGCTGGCCTGAGACCGGGCCCGTTCGGCCGGACGGGTGAGTCGCGGGGGCGCGGGAACGGTGCCATTCTGAGCACGCCGGCACCGGGCGGGCCCGGTGCGGCGTGCCCGAGGAGTGACCTGCCATGTCCGGAAGCCGCCGGCGGGGGCGAGGGGTCCTGCTGCTGGCCTGCGCGTCGTCGGTGGCCCTGACGCTCGCCGTGCCGGCCCCGGCGGGGGCGTACACGCTGGGCAACCATGCGGAGATCACCCGGGCCGCGCTGCCGTGGCAGCCGCTCACCGAGGACCAGATCGCGAGCCCGGTGCGGGGCGCGGTGGTCGCGAGTGACGTCGACCCGGCCTTCCGGCACCAGGGGCCGATGCACTGCGACAACGCCGACTGGTTCCCGGACGGCACGTACCCGCGCACGATCGAGGACCGCAACACCGAGCTGACGGCCTGCGCCACCGGGGCGCTGGCGCAGTTCGAGGCGGCCGTGGCGGCGGCGGACGGGCTCGTCGACGAGCACGGCCGGGTGCCCGAGAGCCAGACCGAGCTGCGTACCGACTGTGTCTGGAACGGGCCGAACCGGCGGGCCAAGTGCGAGGTGATCCGGCACCTCGGGCTGGCCTGGCACGCCGTGGAGGACTTCTACGCGCACAGCAACTGGGCGGACGTGGCCGGGTCCGGGTCCCTGGGCATCACGAACCCGGCGGGGCTGGAGCGGCGGGAGGTCGCGCCGTTCTTCGCGTTCTCGCGCTACGCGCACATGAGCGACGCCGCCGTCCGCCGGGACATCGTCCAGAGAGCGCCGGACGAGCTGACCACCGGCTGCTACGAGGACCTGGACTCGGCCGGCGTCGAGCAGGACTGCGCGGGCCGGGTCGGCCACGCCGACCTGGCGAAGGACTTCCGGGGCATGCCGCGCACCCGGGCCGAGCACAACTTCGACCGGGCCGCGGTGCTGGCCCAGGAGGGGATCGGGCGCCAGTGGGCGGACTTCCAGGAGGAGCTGCGGACCGCTTATCCGGGCGGGCGGGGCGAGCTGATGGTCTGCGCCCTGGTCCACGACACGCCGTGGGAGAGCTGCCGCTGACCCCGTCGGCCCGGTCAGCCGCGGGGGACGACCGTGGACAGGACCCTGGGCAGCGGGTACCAGTCCGCGGAGATGATGCTGGCGTGGCCGCGGGCCAGGAGGTTCACCCGGTCCAGGGCCTGCGCCTCCGTGGGGCGGGTGCCGTCGATGGCGGGGGCCACGCCCGCCGCGTCGGTCATCACCAGGAGGTAGTGCCGCTGGTCGTACCAGGCGGCGTCGGCCGTGCCGGTGACGTAGGCGTTGGCGTCGCCGTCGAAGACCACGAACCAAGGGCGGATCGAGGCGTCGGCGTAGCGGGTGCGCGGGTCGCCGGCGGCGGCGCGGAGGACCGCCGGGAAGACGCCGGCCTGGCCGAGGCGGCCCGCGCCGGCGAGGTCGCGCAGGTACTGGGCGTACTCGCGGTCGGTCCAGAGGGTGTCGTTGGGGTTGTCCTGCTCGACGGTGCCGGGGATCAGCTCGACGACGAACTTCCCGGCCAGGGCGGAGCGGGCGGGCCAGCCGCGCGCCTGCACGGCCGCGTCGAGGTCGGGGTACCCGGCGGCCAGCTCGGCGGGCCGGTAGAGCGCGTCGCCCAGCTTTGCGGTGAGCAGCGCGTCGAGCTGGGCGGGGCCCCGGCTCAGGTTGGACGCGAAGCCGTCCTTCAGCTCCATCTTGATGAGCACGGGCCGGTGGCCGGGGTGCCCGTCGTGCCAGGCGCGCAGGTCGGAGAGGCAGCCCGCGAGGTTCTGGTTGCGGGACTTGGTGCGCAGCTGGGCGGGGCTGGTGGCGTTCTCGCAGTTGTTGTCGTTGCCGAAGGGGTTGCTGTGCGAGACCCGCCAGGAACTGCCGAAGAAGTTGGTCCACACGTCGAGTTCGAGCATGGCCGCGCCGGAGTCCAGGGCGTCGGCGAGGTAGGGGAACTTCGACTTCTCGTAGGCGTTGTGGACGCCGACCCCGGTGGAGGCCGAGTAGGCCTGGTCCGCGGACGCCTCCGCGGACGCCTTGTGGACCGCGGCGCCGGCCGGTGCCGCGGTCAGGGCGCCCACGGCCAGGGCCAGTCCCGCCAGTGCCGCTCCCGTGCGTACCAGTCTCCGCATACCAGCGCTCCCCTCGCTCGTCGGTCAACGAGGGGGGAGCGTAGGGGAGTTGGGTGGCCGTGGGGAAGACGTCGGGTTACCGATCAGTACGGCGGGTTCCCGCCGTGTCCGGGGGGCTTGCGTCAGCGGCCGTTTGCTGCCAAGTCCGTTTCTGCGGGCTGATGTTGGGCGACCACGCGGCTACGGGTACGGGTGTCCCTCCGTTCCAGGGCGCCGGACAGCAGGGCGAGGGCCAGGGCGGCCGCGGCGAGGGCGGCGCCCACCCAGTCGGGGGCCGTGTACCCGTACCCGGCGGAGATCACCAGGCCGCCGAGCCAGGCGGCCAGGGCGTTGCCGAGGTTGAAGGCGCCGATGTTGACGGCGGAGGCGAGGGTGGGGGCGCCGGCGGCCTGGTCGAGGACCCGCTTCTGGAGGGGCGGTACGGTCGCGAAGCCGAGGGCGCCGACGAGGGCGAGGGTGACGGCGGCGGCCGCCTTGTGGTGGGCGGTGACGGTGAACAGGGCCAGCGTCACGGCGAGGGCGCCGAGGCTCGCGTACAGCATCGGCATCAGGGCGCGGTCGGCGAACCGGCCGCCGACGAGGTTGCCGCCGACCATGCCGAGGCCGAACAGGACCAGGAGCCAGGTGACGGAGGAGCCGGCGAAGCCGGTGACCCCGGTCAGCATCGGGGCGATGTAGGTGATGGCCGCGAAGACGCCGCCGAACCCGAGCACGGTCATCGCCATGGCGAGCAGCACCTGGACGTTGCGGAAGGCCGCCAGCTCGTGGCGGAGCCGCACGCCCTCGGGGCGGGGCAGCTCGGGGACCAGCCGGGCGATGCCGAGCAGTCCGACCACGCCGAGGGCCGCGACGACGAGGAAGGTGACGCGCCAGCCCGCACGCTGCCCGAGGAAGGTGCCGAGGGGCACGCCGACGACGTTGGCGACGGTCAGGCCCGTGAACATCAGGGCGATGGCCCCGGCCCGCCTGGCCGGGGCGACGAGGCCCGCCGCGACGACGGAGCCGATGCCGAAGAAGGCGCCGTGGGCGAGGGAGGCGACGATGCGGCCCGCGAGCATGACGCCGAAGGCGGGCGCGAGGGCGGAGAGCAGGTTGCCCGCGACGAACAGGCCCATCAGCAGCATGAGCATCCGCTTGCGCGGGACCCTGGTGCCGAGGGCGGTCATCAGCGGGGCCCCGGCCACGACACCGAGGGCGTAGCCGGTCACGAGCAGTCCGGCGGCGGGGATGGTGACGCCGAAGTCGGCGGCGACCTCGGGGAGCAACCCCATGATCACGAACTCGGTGGTGCCGATGCCGAAGGCACCGATCGCGAGGGCGAGGAGGGCGAGGGGCATGGGAGGAGGGGCCTTCCCGGGAGTGCGGTGCGTGCGATTCATTGCAGGAGCCGTTAACGAGCGTCCACAATAGTTGCAGACGCGGGTTATTTGCAAGCGCGGTACATTGGGGGTGACGTCGTACGGAGGAGGAGAGGAGCGCCCGATGACCGCCACGGACGCCTCGCTGACCGGCCTGGCCCAGGGCTGGTGCGCGCTGTCGCTGCTGCACGGCCGGATCGAGGCCCACCTGGAGCGGGCCCTGCAGGCCGGCCACGGGCTCAGCGTGCGCGAGTTCTCCCTCTTGGACGTGCTCAGCCGGCAGCACGACGGACCCGGCGGGCACCTGCAGATGAAGCAGGTCGCCGACGCCGTCGTCCTCAGCCAGAGCGCAACGACCCGCCTGGTCACGCGGCTGGAGGAGCGCGGGCTGCTCTCCCGCTACCTGTGCCCCACCGACCGGCGCGGGATCTACACCGAGGTGAGCGAGGCGGGCGCGGCCCTGCTGGCGGAGGCCCGGCCCACGAACGGGGCCGCGCTGCACGAGGCCCTGACGGAGGCCGCCACCCGTCCCGAGCTGGCGCCGCTGGTGGAGGCACTGGGCGCGGTGGGGGCGGCCGCGGCGGGCGCGGCGCGCGGCTGACGCGGCGCGCGGCTGACATGGGAAGGGGCCGGGGGCCCGGGGACGCCGGGGGGCGGGGAACGCCGGGGCGGGTCGGGAAAGGGCCCCCGCCTACGGTGTGCGAGGCTGCGGCCATGACTGTCGAACCCAGTGAATTCGTCAAGCGGTTGCCCCTCGGAGAGCGCATCCCGATGCCCGAGGGCGGCATACCGTTCTGGGAGGTGTTCCCCTACGAGGGGGACCTCCGGATCAAGGTGCTGGACGAGCCCGTGCTGCCCGAGCCCCCGCGGGAGGGCGAGGAGGACCGGCCCTGCAAGGTGTGCCCGTCGGCGGACGGCGCGTACGACGGCATCCTGTGGAGCGACGAGCACTGGTGGGTACGCGGCTTCGCCGATCCTGAGGGGCTGCCCGCGATGGTGATGCTGCTGCCGCGCGCGCACTTCGACCTGGCGGACATGCCCCCGGCGCGGGCCGCGGAGCTGGGCCCGGTGCTCCAGCGGGTGGAGCAGGCGGTGATGTCGGCGGGCGGCGTCGCGCGGGTCCACGTCAACCGGTACGGCGACGGGGCCGAGCACCTGCACTGGTGGTTCTTCGCACGCCCGGCCGGCATGCTGCAGCTGCGCGGGACCTGCCTGCCGCTGTGGGGCGACGTGCTGCCCAAGGTGCCCCTGGAGGAGTGGCGGGAGACGCACCGGCGGATCGCGCGGGCGCTGGCGGCCGGGGGCGGCACGGCGCACGTGTAGGCGGGGAAGGGCTCGCAGGCGGGCCGCGCACCCCGCGGCCGGGAGGCCCTCCGACGCCTCGCCGAAACGTTCCGTCAGGCGTCCAGCGACGCGTACCGGACTCCGGTGAGGTCCTCGGAGGCGGCCCAGAGGCGTTCGCCCGAGGCGTCGTCGAGCGTCCATCCGGCCCGCCAGGACCGGGTGGGCGCCCCACGCCAGCCCAGTCTCGGCCCGATGAAGGCGTCGGGGGCCACCCCGGGCGCGGTGGCGGCGTACAGGCTGGGCAGGGCTCCGGCCGCGGCGGGCTGGGCGACGACCCGGTTGGCCAGCTCCATCATCCGCTCGGCGGCCCGGCGGCCCTCCTGCCGGGCGGCCGCCGTCTGGAGGTTCGTGGCCGCGTAGCCGGGGTGGGCGGCGGCCGCGACGACGCCCGAGCCGGCCGCCGCAAGCCGCCGGGACAGCTCGTGGACGAAGAGCAGATTGGCGGTCTTGGAGCGGCCGTACGCGATCCAACGGCGGTACCGGCGCTCGGCGTTGAGGTCGCCGTGGTCCAGGTCGGACAGGGCGTGGAAGCCGCTGGAGAGGGTGACCACCCGGGCCCCGCGGGTGCGCAGCAGGGCGGGCATCAGCAGTCCGGTGAGCGCGAAGTGGCCGAGGTGGTTGACCCCGAACTGCGTCTCGAAGCCGTCCGCGGTGCGGCCGTACGGCAGGGCCATCACGCCCGCGTTGTTGACGAGCAGGTCGAGTCCGGGGTGCCGGTCGGCGTGGCCGGCGGCGAACTTCCGTACGGAGGACAGGTCCGCGAGGTCGAGCGGCTCGAACACGACGTCCGCCCCGGGGACTTCGGCGCGCAGTCGGACGAGGGCCGCCTCTCCCCTGCTCCGGCTGCGGCAGGCGAGTACGACGTGCGCCCCGGCCCGGGCCAGCTCGCGGGCGGTCACGTAGCCGATGCCGCTGTTGGCCCCGGTGACCACCGCGGTGCGCCCCCGCTGGGAGGGGATGTCCTGCGCGCTCCACGCCGCCATTGCCCGCACTCTCCTTCCGGCCGCGGCACCGGACCGGGCACCCTCCCCCGGTCCGCCGCCGGGACCACCCGATTCCCGAAACCCGGTTCCCGACACCCGCATCATGCCGCTACCGGCGGTAACAGCGCCATGCGGGTTCCGGTGGCGGGTGCCGCCCCCGGCCGTCCCGGTTTGCCGCCCCGGCGGGTCCCGCGGGCCCCGGCGGCGTGAGGACGGCCACAGGGCCCGGAGCGCCCGTGCAGGTCAGGGGCCAGTAGAGTCGGGTCCCGCTCCCCTCCAGCTAGCCCCGAGGACCCGGCCCGTGAGTTCCCCAGTGCCCCCGTCACCGTCACCGTCACCCGTGACCGTCGTCGGGATCGGCGCGGACGGCTGGGCGGGCCTCTCCGCCACGGCCCGCGCGCAACTCTGCGCCGCCGAGGTCCTCATCGGCGGCGGGCGGCAGCTCGACCTGCTGCCCGAGGCGGACTGCCCGGGCGAACGGGTGGCCTGGCCCTCGCCGCTGCGGCCCGCCGTCCCGCGGCTGCTCGCCGCCCACGCCGGGCGCCGGATCGCCGTACTGGCCAGCGGGGACCCGATGTTCTACGGGATCGGCCGGGCCCTCACCGAGGAGCTGGGCGCCGGCCGGCTCCGGGTGCTGCCGCACCCGTCCTCCGTCTCGTACGCCTGCGCCCGGCTGGGCTGGCCGGTCGAGGAGACCGAGGTCGTCACGCTGGTGGGGCGGCCCGCTGCGGGCCTGGCCGCCGCCCTGCACGACGGGCGGCGGGTGCTGGTGCTGAGCGCGGGTGCCGGCACCCCCGCCGAGGTGGCCGCGCTGCTGCGGAAGCACGGCTTCGGGCCGAGCCGGATGACCGTACTGGAGCAGCTCGGGTCCGAGCGCGAGGACTCCTTCTCCGGGCGGGCCGAGGACTGGTCGCACGCTCCGGGCGATCCGCTGAACGTGATCGCGCTGGAGTGCCGGCGGGCCGAGGGCGCCCTGCGGCTGGCCGTCACGCCGGGCCTGCCGGACGCCGCGTACGAGCACGACGGGCAGCTGACCAAGCGTCACGTGCGGGCCGTCACGCTGGGTGCGCTGGCGCCCGCGCCCGGCGAGCTGCTGTGGGACATCGGCGGGGGCTCGGGGTCCATCGCCATCGAGTGGATGCGCGCGCACCGGTCCTGCCGGGCCGTGACCGTCGAGCGTGACGCCGTACGGGCCGAGCGCATCGGCCGCAACGCGCTCGCGCTCGGAGTGCCCGGACTGCGCGTGGTCGGCGGCGCCGCGCCGGAGGCGCTGGCCGAACTGCCGGTGCCGGACGCGGTGTTCATCGGCGGCGGCCTGACCGCGCCCGGGCTGCTGGAGGCCTGCTGGGCCGCGCTGCGGCCCGGTGGCCGACTGGTCGCCAACACCGTCACGCTGGAGTCCGAGGCGCTGCTCGCCCGGTGGCACCGGGAGCTGGGCGGCGAGCTGGTGAAGCTCGCGGTCTCCCACGCGGTGCCGGTGGGCGGGTTCACTGGCTGGCGGCAGGCGATGCCGATCACCCAGTGGTCCGTCAGCAAGCCGGGCGGCGCGGCGGAGCCTGCGGAGCCGGCGGAGACCACGGCTACGGCCGGCATCGGTACGACATCACATGCCACATCGGGAGATCGCACATGACCGTGTACTTCATCGGCGCCGGGCCCGGCGCCGCGGACCTGATCACGGTGCGCGGTGCGCGGACCCTGGCCTCCTGCCAGGTCTGCCTGTACGCGGGCAGCCTGGTCCCCCGGGAGCTGCTGGCCGAGTGCCCCCCGGACGCCCGGCTGGTGGACACCGCGCAGCTGAACCTCGACGAGATCGTCGCCGAGCTGGTGCGGGCCCACGAGGCCGGTCAGGACGTCGCTCGGCTGCACTCGGGCGACCCGTCCGTGTTCAGCGCGGTCGCCGAGCAGATGCGGCGCCTGGACCAGGCCGGGGTGCCGTACGAAGTGGTGCCGGGCGTACCGGCCTTCGCGGCGGCGGCCGCCGCGCTGAAGCGGGAGCTGACCGTGCCCACGGTCGGCCAGACGGTGATCCTGACCCGCATCGCGCAGCAGGCCACCCCGATGCCGCCGGGCGAGGACCTGGCGACCCTGGGCCGCAGCGGGGCACTGCTGGTGCTGCACCTGGCCACGCGGTACGTGGACCGGGTCGTGGAGGAACTGCTGCCGCACTACGGCGCCGACTGCCCGGCCGCGGTGGTGGCCATGGCCAGCCGCCCGGACGAGCTGGTGCTGCGCGGCACGCTCGACGACATCGCGGGGCAGGTGAAGGCGGCGGGCCTGGTGCGCACGGCGGTCATCATCGTGGGCCGGACCCTGGGCGCGGAGCAGTTCCGCGACAGCCACCTGTACTCGGCCGAGCGCGACCGGCATGTCTGCTAGTACGCCCGCGGCGGCGCACGTCCTGGTGCTGGGCGGCACCACCGAGGGGCGCCGCCTGGCCGAGGCGCTGGCCGGCGAGCCCGGCCTGCGCGTCACCAACTCGCTGGCCGGACGCGTGAACCGGCCCGTGCTGCCGCCCGGCGAGACCCGTATCGGCGGCTTCGGCGGCGCCGTGGGCCTGGCCGGCTGGCTGCGGGAGCACGGCGTGGACGCGGTGGTCGACGCCACGCACCCCTTCGCGGAGAAGATGAGCTTCAACGCGGCCGCGGCCACCGCAGCGGCCGGTGTGCCGCTGCTGGCGCTGCGCCGGCCTTCGTGGGCGCCGGTGCCGGGCGACGACTGGCACGAGGTGTCCACGCTGGAGGAGGCGGCGGCCGCGCTGCCGGGGCTGGGCGAGCGCGTCTTCCTGACCACCGGCCGGATGGGCCTGGCGGCCTTCGCCGGCCTGGACGACCTCTGGTTCCTGGTCCGCTCGGTGGACGCGCCGGAGGGCCCGCGCCCGGCCCGCACCGAAGTCCTGCTGGACCGGGGCCCGTTCACCCTGGACGGCGAGCGTGCCCTGCTGCGCACCCACGCCGTCGACGTCCTGGTCACCAAGGACAGCGGCGGCGCCGCCACGTCCCCGAAGCTCACCGCCGCCCGCGAGGCGAACGTCCCGGTCGTCATCGTCCGCCGCCCACCCGTCCCCCCGGGCGTCGCGGTCGCCACCACGGTTCCGGACGCCGTCACCTGGCTCCGTGGCACGTCACTTCGGCGCTGACGTCCGACCCGCCGTACGCCGGCCGGGCTGCCGGTGGCGCGTACGACCGCCTGCGGCGTCGCCCGTTGCCATGCGCCGTCGGGCACCGTACGGAACACCTCCTGACCGTCACCGGCGGGATGCAGCCGGGCGACTGCGGCGGCGTCCCCTTCCGGCACTGCCGCCGCTGTCACGGCTTCCCGTGGGACCGGCGCCACGACTGCCGCCGACCGCCCCTGCCCCGGCGTCCCCGGCATGACCTCCGGGGTAATCGACCAGGTCGTGGGCCGGCGGCGATGGTGGTCGCACGCAAGCGGCAACGAAAAGGGGTGCGGGGAATGTTCGCAGGTCGGCATGGTGTGGTCGCGGGTGCGGCGGCGGTGCTGGCGATGGGTGCGGTGGGGTTCGCCGGCGGCGGGACGGCCGCCATCGCAGGTGGCACCGCCGGGGCGCCGTCCTTCGGGGACTGTCCGGCGGTACGGGAGAAGGTGGACCGGCTGGAGGGCCGGATCACGCCCAACGCCTGTGCCTTCATGCAGCGGCAGCTCGCCTTCGGGCGGATGCCGACCGGCACTCCCCCGGCCCTCGGGGAGCTGGGGCACCCGCGGGTCAGGGCCTACGTGGACATCTTCGACGCGGACGCGTCCCTGTGGGAGGCCGGCGGCGCGGCGCAGCGGGGCCACAGCACGATCGGCACCTCCATCACCGGCTCGCTGCGACTCGCGCCCGACCTGCGCAACCGGGGCACGGACGTGGTGGCGGACGGCGCCGTGATGATGTTCGGCCAGTGGAACGAGGTGACCCTCAAGGGCCGTACCGTGGCCTACCCGCAGATCGCCCGCAACGTGCTCGGCGACGACGGCAGGACGCTCCAGGCGCGCCGCTACCACGACCGTGCCGCGCTGTTCCGCGACACCCTGCCGGGTGCGGTGCCGGACCTGTTCGGAGGCGTCACCGACCGGGCGGACGGCGCGCCTGGGACGCCCCGGCGGGCGCCGGAGCGGTTCCGTGCCGACGAGATCGCGGACCGGCTGGCCGCGTGGAACGGCGCGGACGCCGGGGCACTGGTCCGGCGCATGGCCGGAGCACGGCTGACCGGCCCGGGGCAGCGGGAGCAGCTGACCTCCCCGGAGGCGAAGACGGCGTACCTGGAGCGGCTGTTCGAGACCGCGGACCTGCGCTTCGAGGCCGGCCAGGCGGCCTTCGGGCGGACCACGACGTACGTGGAGTGGCACGGCACCGCCCGGATCCCCCTGCCCCAGGACGACCCGGCGGCGGAACCCCGCTTCCGCGAGGCCTCCTTCGGCATCGTGGAGCGCTTCGGGCCGGGCGGCGCGTAGGAGCTGTACTTCGACACGCTCCCGCTCGTCGCCGACCAGTCCCGGATCGGCGCCCTCTTCCGGCAGCTCGCCCAGCCGTAGCCCCTGGGGGCGGCGGGCACGGATCGGCATCAGTTCGTGTTCCATGCCCCCAAGCTCCCAGCAGGCACGGGGGTGTGCCTCCCCCCGTGCGGGGGATCCCCCTCCCCCGCACGGGGGAGGGGGAGGGACCCGGGCAGAGCGCGTCAGGGCGCCGCGGGCGTCACGCCTCCGGGTAGCGGCGCGGGGTCCAGGTGACCTGCGCACCGTCCCCGCGGCGGACCACCTGGGTCTGCGACGAGCCGATCAGCAGGATCGTCCGCATGTCGACCTCCTCCGGGTCCAGGTCGGCCAGCCCCACGATGCGGACCGACTGCTCCGGGCCGCCCACGTCGCGGGCCATCACGACCGGCGTGTCCGGGGACCGGTGCTCCAGCAGCAGCTCCCGGGCCTTGCCGACCTGCCAGGTGCGGCTGCGGGAACCGGGGTTGTACAGGGCCAGGACCAGATCGGCCCGGGCCGCCGCGGCCAGCCGCTCGGCGATGACCTCCCACGGCTTGAGGCGGTCCGAGAGGGAGATGGTCGCGTAGTCGTGGCCCAGAGGCGCTCCGGCGGCCGCGGCCGCGGCGTTGGCGGCCGTCACGCCGGGCAGCACGCGCACCGGCACGTCCCGGTACGCGTCCTGCGCGGCGACCTCCAGGACGGCCGTGGCCATGGCGAAGACGCCCGGGTCGCCGCCGGAGACCACCGCGACCCGCTTGCCGCGCCGCGCCAGGTCCAGGGCGAACTCCGCGCGCTCCGACTCGACCTTGTTGTCGGAGCCGTGCCGCACCTGGCCCGCCCTGCGGGGCACCCGGTCGAGGTACGTGGTGTACCCGACCAGCACCTCGGCGTCGGCCAGCGCCCGCCGGGTCTCCGGGGTCAGCCACAGCGGGCCGGCCGGCCCGGTGCCCACGACCACGACCTCACCGGTCTCCGGGGCGGGCCGGCTGCCGGGGTTGCCCACCCGGCTCGGCACCACGGCGACGGCGAAGTAGGGGACCGACTCCGGGTCCGTGTCGGCGAGTTCGCCGGTCCGCTCGCCCGCCATGGTGGCGCGCTCCACGTACTTGGCCTCGGCGAGCCGCCCGGAGGTCTCCATGGCCCGGCGGACGGCCGGGAAGGTGCGCCCGAGCTTCATCACCACGGCGGAGTCGGTGGCGGCCAGACGGGCCGTCAGCTCCTCCTCGGGGAGCGTGCCGGGCAGGATCGTGAGCACCTCCTCGCCCTCCACCAGCGGCGTCTGGAGCCGGGCGGCGGCGGCGCTCACCGACGTGACGCCGGGGACGACCTCGGTCCGGTAGCGGTCGGCCAGCCGCTTGTGCATGTGCATGTACGAGCCGTAGAAGAGCGGGTCGCCCTCCGCGAGTACGGCGACCGTCCGGCCGGCGTCCAGGTGCGCGGCCAGCCGGGCCGCCGCGGACGCGTAGAACTCCTCCATCGCGCCCTGGTAGCCGCCCGGGTGGTCTGTCGTCTCGGTCGTGACGGGGTAGACCAGGGGTTCCTCGATGTGGTCCGCGCGCAGGTGCTCCGCGGCGATCGACCGCGCTATCGAGCGGCCGTGGCGGGCACTGTGGTACGCCACCACGTCCGCCTCGGCGATCACCTGGACGGCACGCAGCGTCATCAGCGAGGGGTCGCCGGGGCCGAGCCCGACACCGTAGAGGCGCCCGGCGGCGGGCGGGGCAGTCTGCTCGCTCATTCTTCCTCGCTCGCGATCGCGTTGATGGCGGCGGCGGCGATCGCGCTGCCGCCGCGCCTGCCCCGCACGATCAGGTGGTCGAGCCCGGAGTGGTGTCCGGCCAGCGCGTCCTTGGACTCGGCGGCGCCGATGAAGCCGACCGGCACGCCGATCACCGCGGCCGGGCGCGGCGCGCCCTCCTCGATCATCTCCAGCAGCCGGAAGAGCGCGGTCGGCGCGTTGCCGACGGCGATCACGGAACCCTCCAGCAGGCCCCGGTCGCGCCACAGCTCAAGAGCAGCCGCGCTGCGGGTCGTGCCCATCTTGCGGGCCAGCTCCGGCACTTCGGGGTCGGAGAGGGTGCACACGACCCGGTTGTCGGCGGGGAGCCGCTTGCGGGTCACGCCGCTGGCGACCATCTGTACGTCGCACAGGATCGGCGCGCCGGCGTGCAGGGCGGCCCGGCCGCGCAGCACGACGTCGTCGGTGTAGCCGAGGTCCCGGGTCAGGTCGGTCATGCCGCAGGCGTGGATCATGCGCACCGCCACCTGGGCGACCGAGGCGGGCAGCCCGGCGAGATCCGCCTCGGCGCGGATCGTGGCAAAGGACTGGCGGTAGATCGACGCGCCGTCCTTCTCGTACTCGAACACGGTGTACTCGCTCATTTCTTCACTGCGGTCTGCGACGACGGGTGAGGGGTGGTACGCGCCTCCGCCAGGGCGGCGGCGAGGTCGGTGGGGGCAAGGCCGGTACGGGCCGGCCGGCCGGGGGCGGTGAGGCGGTAGCCGTCGGGGGCAGCGACCAGATCGACCCAGTCGGTGCCGCGCGGGTGTCCGCACCGGCGCTCGCACCCGGCGAAGTGGACGGGCAGCACGCCGGCCCCGCCCGTGGCCCCCACGGCGAGGGGTGCGTCGGCCCGCACATCCGCCAGGGACTTGGCACAACCGGGACGTCCGGTACAGGCCGTGACGGACTCCCAGACGCTGTCGCCCGCGACGACGAGCCCGGCCCGCTCCAGCAGCGCAGCACCGTCCACGGGCACGTCCGCAAGCACGACACCACGCCAGGGGGTGATGCGCAGAGGACCGCGGGACAGCCCGGCAACACGGACCAGCTCCCGCCACTGACCGGCGGAGAACCGGCCGAGCGGCGGCAGAACGCACAGGTGCGACCGGGGCCCGGCACCGACACCACGGGGCCGCACCGGCGCGGCGTAGGGCCACACCACATCGGCCCGGTACCGGGCACCGATCCCGTCACGACTCAACCGCCCGACGAACTCCCTTGCGCACAAGGCATGCTCGGCAGGCAGCTCGCCCACCCGCCAGGCCTTGGTCCCGGCCACCTGCACGGCGTCGAGAAAGGCATGAGCAGCGAGCAGCGCGGCCCGCGGCGCGTCACCGGCACCCACCTCAACGGCATCCGCGCCCGCCCCGAGCCGAACCAGTGCGCCCACCCCGGCACCCGCGGACCCGCCGACTGCCAGCACGGTGACGTCCGGGTCGAGCGCCGCGACATCGCCGCGACCATCATCAAACGCAAACAGAAAACGTCCAGACAAAGCGGTCACTCGCGCATCCGCACACAGCCTGCGGTCGAACTCCCGCACCCAGGGCAGCACATCGCGCTCCGGCGGCCCGTCCAGCCCGGACATGGGGGTGGCCACGATGTTCCGCACCCGCTCGTGCCCGGGCGCGGGCAGCAGCCCGGCCCCGTCCAGCAGCGCGGCCAGCTCCGCCCCGCACGCATCCGCGAGACCCCGCAACTGCACGTTGCCGCGCGACGTGACGTCCAGGTTCCCGTCCCCGAAACGCTCGGCGGCCTCCCCCAGCAGGGCGGCCTGACGAGCGGTGAGAAGACCGGCGGGCAGACGTACGCGCGCCAGGTACCCGTCGTCCGCCGCGTGCAGACGCAGCGCACCCGGGCAGGCGTCGCCGCCGTCCCGTATGACTGGTTCGTCCCGGGACGCGGGGGAAGGGGCTGGGGGCATGGCGGCGAGCATACCCACGATTCTCGGGCCCCGGTCTGTGGCCGTCACCACCCCCTCCCCGGCCGGCCCCCGTCTCGATCCCGGCAGGCCGGCGCCCCACACCGCCGCCGGGAAGGGCGCAGACCCAGGAGGGCCGGCCTGATCCCCGGTGCGCCCACCCTGGCCCCGGGTCCAGCCCGATGCCCGCCGTCCCCTCCGCTCCCGGCCGGTCGTGTGGTGTGTGGGGAAGGTGCTTGAGGCGTCGTGGCAGGCTGGTCCGGTGGCAGGCCCGGGCCTGGGGTGGCCGAAGGCCAGGGCGAAGCCCCAAAGCCCCAGGGGTGGGCCTGCCGCTGGGCCTGCAGGCCACGACGGGTCAAGCACCGAGGGGACCCACACACCACACGACCGGCCACCCGGCACCACCGGCTCGCCCCGGCACCGGCTCTCGCCCGGCACCGACACCGGCCCACCCCGGCACCGGCTCGCCCCCGGCACCGGCACCGGGGCGCCGAACCGAGGCGGGCCACGGGAACCCCTGGCCCAGCCTTCGCCCCGGCACCGTCGTGGGCCCCGTATCAGGCGCGGGACCCGCTGCGGCCGGACGGGCCGTGGCCGCTGCGCGGAGCTGCCCCTCCCCGCCCTTCTCCCGTTCACCGGGGCGGTCCCCGGACCCCCTGCGCCCTCAAACGCCGGGCGGGCCAAGACTCGGGACCCGCCTCGGACGCCACGCCCCGCCGCTACCGGGGACGCCCAGCAGCGAACCGCGGTACGCGGTGTCGGGCGCGCCGACGGCGCTGGGGGCACAAGTCGCGCTCCAGCACGCCACCAGGCCAACGCGGCATCACCCCAGCACGAATGGGGTGGACCGGGACGCGGCGGCGAGTGGGGGCGGGCGGAGTGCGGCGGCGAGTGGCGGGCCGGTGCGGGTGGGAAGTGACGGGCTGGTGGTGGGAAGCCGGAGCAGGAAACGGAGCGGGAAGCGGGAGCAGGCCGTGGCAGGCAAGCTTGCACAGCCCCGCAGGCCGCGGCTAACGCCGGTTGCCGGAAACCGGAACAGGCCGTGAGGCGGGAGCAGGCAGCGGGCACACGCAGCCCCACAGGTCCGCAGATCCTCAGCCCGCACCCCCACGGGCCCAACCCCCAACCCCCAACCTCACCCCCCCAACCCCCGCACCCCCACTCCCCACGCCCCAACCCCCACTCCCCCGCCCCCCACCCCCCGCACTAAGATGCTCCCCGTCGGGTCGTCTGGCCCGGCACCGCCGAAGGCGGCGTCATGGGAGGAAGCCCGGTGTGAATCCGGCGCGGTCCCGCCACTGTGAGCCCCGGTGCCCGCCCCGCGCGGCGCCCGGGTGAGCCAGGAACTCCCGCCGTCTTCACTGCCCGGGGCGCGGAAACCCCGAGGAAGGCCGGACGCCGCATGATCCTGCTGCTGTCGACGTCGGACACCGATCTGCTGAGCGCACGTGCGTCGGACGGCCCGGTCCCGTACCGCTTCGCGAACCCCTCCCGGCTCCCCCTGGACGACCTGCCCGCGCTGCTCGACGAGGCCGACCTCGTCGTCGTACGCCTGCTCGGCGGCCTGCGCGCCTGGCAGGAGGGCCTCGACCTCCTCCTCTCCCCCGGCCAGACCAAGCCCGTCGTCGTCCTCACGGGTGAACAGGCCCCGGACGCACAGCTGATGGAGGCCTCCACGGTGCCGATCGGCATCGCCGCCGAGGCCCACGCCTACCTCGCGCACGGCGGCCCGGCCAACCTGGAGCAGCTGGCCCGGTTCCTCTCGGACACCGTGCTGCTCACCGGCCACGGCTTCGAGCCCCCGGCCGCCTCGCCCACCTGGGGCGCGCTGGAGCGCGATCCAGCCCCCACCACTCCCGCCACCCCCGCACACCCCACCACCCCCACACCTCCCACCGCCCACCCGCACGCGCCCCGGATCGCCGTGCTCTACTACCGCGCCCACCAGATGAGCGGCAACACCGCCTTCGTGCACGCCCTGTGCGACGCGGTCGTCGAGGCCGGCGGCACGCCGATGCCGCTGTACGTGTCCTCCCTGCGCAGCCCCGAGCCGGAGCTGCTGGCCGAACTCGGCTCCGCCGACGCCATCGTGACCACCGTCCTGGCCGCCGGCGGCACCCGCCCGGCGGACGCCTCCGCCGGCGGCGACGACGAGTCCTGGGACGCGGGCGCGCTCGCCGCGCTCGACGTGCCGATCCTCCAGGCCCTGTGCCTGACCGGCTCACGCGCCGACTGGGAGGAGAACGACGAGGGCCTCTCGCCGCTCGACGCCGCCAGCCAGGTCGCCGTACCGGAGTTCGACGGCCGGCTGATCACCGTGCCGTTCTCCTTCAAGGAGATCGACGAGGACGGCCTGCCCGCGTACGTGGCCGACCCCGAGCGCGCCGCCCGCGTCGCCGGCACCGCCGTGCGCCACGCCCGCCTGCGCCATCTGCCGAACGCCGAGAAGCGGCTGGCCCTCGTGCTCTCCGCGTACCCCACCAAGCACTCCCGCATCGGCAACGCCGTGGGCCTCGACACCCCCGCCAGCGCGGTGGCGCTGCTGCGCCGGCTGCGCGCCGAGGGCTGGGACTTCGGGCCGGAGGAGGAGATCCCGGGCCTGGTCTCCGGCGACGGCGACGAGCTGATCCGCGCCCTGATCGAGGCCGGCGGCCACGACCAGGACTGGCTGACCGAGGAGCAGCTGGCCAGGAACCCGGTCCGCATCCCGGCCGCCGACTACAAGCGCTGGTACGCCCGGCTCCCCGCGGAGCTGCGCGAGCAGGTCGAGGAGCACTGGGGCCCGGCGCCGGGCGAGATGTTCCTGGACCGCACGCACAACCCGGAGGGCGACATCGTCCTCGCGGCGCTGCGCCGCGGGAACCTGCTCATCCTGATCCAGCCGCCGCGCGGCTTCGGCGAGAACCCGATCGCCATCTACCACGACCCGGACCTGCCGCCCTCGCACCACTACCTGGCGGCCTACCGCTGGATCCAGGCGGCCGCGGAGGACGGCGGTTTCGGCGCCGACGCGATGGTCCACCTGGGCAAGCACGGCAACCTGGAGTGGCTGCCGGGCAAGAACGCCGGCCTCTCCGCGGCCTGCGCGCCCGACGCCGCGCTCGGCGACCTGCCGCTGGTGTACCCGTTCCTGGTGAACGACCCGGGCGAGGGCACCCAGGCCAAGCGCCGGGTGCACGCGACGCTGGTCGACCACCTGGTGCCGCCGATGGCCCGCGCCGACTCGTACGGCGACATCGCGCGCCTGGAGCAGCACCTCGACGAGTACGCGCAGATCTCCTCGATGGACCCGGCGAAGCTGCCCGCGATCCGCGCCCAGATCTGGACGCTGATCCAGGCCGCCAAGCTCGACCACGACCTCGGTCTGGCGGAGCGTCCGGACGACGACGGCTTCGACGACTTCCTGCTGCACGTCGACGGCTGGCTGTGCGAGGTCAAGGACGCCCAGATCCGCGACGGCCTGCACGTGCTGGGCGGCGCGCCGACCGGCCCCGAGCGGGTCAACCTGGTGCTGGCGATCCTGCGGGCCCGCCAGATCTGGGGCGGTACGACGGCCCTCCCCGGCCTGCGCGAGGCGCTGGGCCTGGACGAGTCCAAGGCCACCCGCACCTCCGCCGACGAGGCCGAGGAGACGGCCCGCGGGCTGGTCGAGGCGATGGAGGCGGCGGGCTGGGCCCCGGCCGCTGTGGCCGGGGTCGCCGAGGGCCACCCGGCCGGCGTGGCCGACGTACTCGCCTTCGCCGCCCGCGAGGTGGTGCCGCGGCTGGCAGCGACCACCGACGAGCTGGACCACGCGGTGCACGCGCTGAACGGCGGCTTCGTGCCGGCCGGGCCCTCGGGTTCGCCCCTGCGCGGCCTGGTCAACGTGCTGCCGACCGGCCGGAACTTCTACTCCGTCGACCCCAAGGCCGTGCCCTCGCGCCTCGCGTGGGAGACCGGACAGGCCCTCGCCGACTCCCTGCTGGAGCGCTACCGCACGGACAACGGCGAGTGGCCGGCCTCCGTGGGCCTGTCCCTGTGGGGTACGAGCGCCATGCGCACCGCCGGCGACGACGTGGCCGAGGCCCTCGCGCTGCTGGGCGTCCGGCCGGTGTGGGACGAGGCCTCGCGCCGGGTCACCGGCCTGGAGCCGGTGCCGGTCGCCGAGCTGGGCCGCCCGCGCATCGACGTGACGCTGCGCATCTCGGGCTTCTTCCGGGACGCGTTCCCGCACGTGATCGGGCTGCTCGACGACGCGGTGCGGCTGGCCGCCTCGCTGGACGAGAGCGCCGAGGACAACTACGTACGGGCGCACGCCCAGGCGGACCTGGCCGAGCACGGCGACGAACGGCGGGCCACCACCCGCATCTTCGGCTCCCGCCCGGGCACCTACGGCGCCGGCCTGCTCCAGCTGATCGACAGCCGGGACTGGCGCACCGACGCCGACCTGGCCGAGGTGTACACGGTGTGGGGCGGCTACGCCTACGGCCGGGGCCTGAACGGCCGTCCGGCGCGGGACGAGATGGAGTCGGCGTACAAGCGGATCACGGTGGCGGCGAAGAACACCGACACCCGCGAGCACGACATCGCCGACTCGGACGACTACTTCCAGTACCACGGCGGCATGGTGGCGACCGTGCGCGCGCTGCGGGGCACCGCCCCGGAGGCGTACATCGGCGACTCGACCAGGCCGGAGACGGTCCGCACCCGCACGCTGGTCGAGGAGACCTCCCGGGTGTTCCGGGCGCGCGTGGTCAACCCGAAGTGGATCGAGGCGATGCGCCGCCACGGCTACAAGGGCGCCTTCGAACTCGCCGCGACGGTGGACTACTTGTTCGGCTACGACGCGACCACCGGCGTGATCGCGGACTGGATGTACGACAAGCTCACCCAGGCGTACGTGCTGGACCCGGAGAACCAGGCCTTCCTGAAGGAGGCCAACCCCTGGGCGCTGCACGGCATCGCGGAGCGGCTGCTGGAGGCGGAGTCCCGCGGGCTGTGGGAGAAGCCGGACCCGCAGGTGATCGAGGCGCTGCGGCAGGTGTTCCTGGACGCCGAGGGCGACCTGGAGGGCCAGGCCGGGCAGGAGTAGCGGAGGCGGTACGGAGCGGCCGGGCGGTGCCGGTCCCGGGTGCACACCGGGGACCGGGCGCCCTACGCGGCCGGACGCGCCCTACGCGGCCGTTGGGGGGCGGGCCCCGTTCCATGGGAAGGACGTCACACGACTCCTCCCGCGGAACGGAGCCCGCCCCTCATGCGTGACCCTGCACGGCGCGGGCCGAACCGCCAGCGGGTCGCCGGGCTTTCACCTGATGCGGTGAACCGCCCCATGGGCGGGCCGGGTCGGGGGTAGGGCACTGCCGATCTCGCGCGCGGACCGGGGAAACGGTCACCCTCCGCCCGACGGGACGCGACCCGACGACGAAGCGAAGTGAAAGGCCGGGCCCTCCGTGACGCAGCCGTTCCACCTGCCGGACTTCTACGTGCCCCATCCGGCGAGACTCAACCCCCACGTGGAGCAGGCCAGGGCCCACAGCACGGAGTGGGCCCGCGGCTTCGGGATGCTGGAGGGGTCCGGGGTCTGGGAGCAGAGCGACCTCGACTCCCACGACTACGCGCTGCTCTGCGCGTACACGCACCCGGACTGCGACGCCGACGCCCTGTCCCTGATCACCGACTGGTACGTGTGGGTCTTCTTCTTCGACGACCACTTCCTGGAGTTGTTCAAGCGCACCAACGACCGCGAGGGCGCCCGCACCTACCTCGACGGGCTGGCCGCGTTCATGCCGATGGACCTCGCCGACGGCTTCCCCGAGCCGTCGAACCCGGTCGAGGCGGGCCTGAAGGACCTGTGGCTGCGCACGGTGCCCGCCATGTCCGCGCACTGGCGGGCCCGGTTCGCGGAGAGCACCCGCAACCTCCTCAACGAGTCGATGTGGGAGCTGCACAACATCGGCATCGGGCGGGTGGCCAACCCGCTGGAGTACGTCGAGATGCGCCGCAAGGTCGGCGGCGCGCCCTGGTCGGCCGGGCTGGTGGAGTACGCCGCGGCCGAGGTGCCCGCGCGGGTGGCCCACGCCCGGCCGCTCCGGGTGCTGCGGGACGCGTTCTCGGACGCGGTGCACATCAGGAACGACCTGTTCTCGTACCAGCGCGAGGTGCAGGACGAGGGCGAACTCTCCAACGCGGTACTGGTCCTGGAGACCTTCCTCGGCTGCACCACGCAGGAGGCCGCCGACCTCTCGAACGACCTGCTGACCTCCCGCCTGCACCAGTTCGAGCACACGGCGCTCGCCGAGGTGCCCGCGCTGGCCGCCGAGCACGGGCTCACGGCGCCCGAGCTGGCCGCCGTACTCGCGTACGCCAAGGGCCTCCAGGACTGGCAGTCCGGCGGCCACGAGTGGCACATGGTCTCCAGCCGGTACATGAACGAGCACGCCCGGCGGACCGCCGCCGTCCCGCTGCCCGCGCCGGCGCCGTGGTCCGCGGGCGGGGCGGGCGCACCGGGCGGCCCGGGCGCCGTGACGCACAGCGGTCCGGGGACCGCGGCGCTGGACATCCGGTCCGTGTTCGCGCCGCGCGCCGCGGAGCTGCGCCGGCGGAGCCTCGGCCACGTGCCCTTCCGGCAGGTCGGTCCGGTCGCGCGGCCGGAGGTGTCGCTGCCCTTCCCGGTCTCCTTCAGTCCCCACCTCGACCGGGCGCGGGCCGGGCTGGTGGCGTGGTGCCGCGAGATGGGCCTGCTGGAGCCGTATCCGGGCGACCCGGCCTCCGGCATCTGGGACGAGGACCGGCTGCGGGCCTTCGACTTCGCGCTCTGCTCCGCGGCGATCGACCCGGACGCCACGCCGGAGCAGCTGGACGTCAGCGCCCGCTGGCTGGCCTGGGGCACGTACGCCGACGACTACTACCCGGCGGCCTTCGGAGCCACCAGGTCCCCCGACGCGGCCCGCGTCGCCACCGAACGGCTGCTGTCCATGGTGCCGACGGACCCGGCCGACGCGCCCGAGCCGCTGATCCCGCTGGAGCGCAGCCTCAGGGAGCTGTGGGCGCACAGCGTGGCCGGCATGGCCGGGCCGGTGCGCGAGGAGTTCCGGGCCACCCTGGCCGACATGCTGGAGAGCTGGGTGTGGGAGGTCGACAACACCACGCTGAACCGCGTCCCGGACCCGGTCGACTACGCGGAGATGCGCCGGCACACCTTCGGCAGCGGGCTGACCATGTTCCTGGCGCGGCAGGGGCAGGCGGGGCGGGGCGTGCCGGCCGAGGTGTTCGGGGACGGGGTGGTGCGCTCGCTGGAGAACGCCGCGTCGGACGTGGGCTGCATGGTCAACGACCTGTTCTCGTACCGGAAGGAGATCGAGTTCGAGGGCGAGGTGCACAACCACGTCCTGGTCACGGAGACCTTCTTCGACATCGAGCCCCCGGCGGCCTTCGGCATCGTCGCCGACCTCCTGGAGCAGCGGACCCGGGAGTTCGAGCACATCCGCGACCACCAGTTGCCGGTGCTGTACGAGGACCGGGGGCTCGACGCGGCGGCCCGGGCGGCCATGGACGCGTACGTCCGGGAGCTGGAGGACTGGATGGCGGGCGTGCTGCACTGGCACCGGGAGACGCGGCGGTACGACGAGGCGTACGCGTCCCGGGTGACGGCCGGGAACGCCGCTGCCGGGCCGGCGGCCGTCGCCGGGCGCCTTCCGGACGCGGGGTCGGCCCCGGCAGCCCGGCTGCCCTCGGACGTCGGGCTGCCGACCGGCCTCGGGTCGTCCGCGGTACGGCTGTTCCGCCCCCAGCCCGCCTGATCCGGCGCGTGCCCCGGCCGGTCCGCGAAGGGCCGGGCCGGGGCGCTCGCCGGGTCAGAACTCGTCGAGGGTGTGCGGCAGCGGCCCGGTGCGCAGCGCCGCGTCGAACCACTCCGCCGCCCCCGGCGTGTGCTCGGCGACCAGCCCGGCCCGCACCAGCGTCCCGACCGGGGTCCCGCCGAGGTAGCAGGCGGCCAGGTCCCGCACGTCGAAGGTGAGGTCGGGCGCCTCGTGCACGGGCTCGTACGCGGCCCCGTCCGGCCCGGCCTTGAGCCGGAACCGCCCCGCGTTGGCCGGCAGCCGGTCGTCCCGCACCTCCAGCACCAGCTCCACCGGTGCGGCCCAGGAACGCGCGGTCAGCGCGGCGCGGACGTCGACCAGGCGCATCCAGAGGGCGGGGAACTGCTCGGTGGCGCGCACCTGGTCGCGGTCGGCCGCGAAGAGCAGCAGCGGGTCGTCGGCCGGCCGGCCCCAGGCCCGTACCGTGCCCGCCAGGTCGAGGGCGGTCAGGCACTGCCAGAGGGCCGCGGCCGCGGCGGGGGTGTCCGCCTCCAGTTCGTGGACCTGCACGACCCCGCGGCTGCGGCCCGGTGCGCCGGGCAGGTCCTCGGTCTTGCTGCGGTAGACGGCGTACCCGGCGAGCGGGTCCCCGAGGGCGAGGATGCGCGGCGGGCCCAGCTCGTCGTCCTCCTCGTCCTGTTCGGCCAGCCAGTCCGAGCGCCAGCGGGCCTCGTCGCGCAGGGTCCGGCCGGCGCGGAGGGTCCGGGTGCGTTCGAAGTAGGGGCCGAGGAGTGCGGGTGCCTGGTCGGGGGCGACCAGGCGCAGCGGACGCGGGTCGGGCGTGATGCGCAGGGCCAGGGGGCGGGTGGCGTCGATCTCGACGCTGACCCCCTGGGTGGCGGCGCCGAAGCCGAACCGCCCGTAGATGGCGGTCTCGGAGGCCCAGAGCGCGGCGACCGGGTGCTCGTCGCGGACGGCCCGGTCCAGCCGCGCGGCCATCATCGCGGTGAGCACGCCGCGCCGGCGGTGGGTGGGGGCCACCGCGACGAAGGTGAGGCCGGGGCACGGCAGGTCCGCGCCCGGTACGGAGATCCGGAAGGGGTGGGCGGCGAGGAAGCCCACCAGGGTGGTGCCGTCGTACGCGCCGAGGCGGTCGCACCCGCGGAGCAGCTCGCGGTGGCGCTCGCGGACCTGTTCCTCGGGGCGGTCGTGGAAGACCAGGTAGGCGAGTTCCAGCGCGGCGTCGATGCCGTCCTCGGGCACCTCTCGGATGTCCAGCATGATCAAGACCCTAATGGGTCATTACGGCCCGGTTACCGCAGAATGGCCGGTTTCGCCAGGCGTACGAGTTCCAGGGCCTGCTCCGGGAACCACTCGCCGGCCTTCGGGTCCACGGTGCCCCGCGCGGGGTCCTCGGGGCCCTTGCCGCCGCGCAGGCAGGCGCCGTCGGACTCCCCCGGCGTCTTGATCCACAGTCTGGCGTCGTGGAGCGGGTCGCCGGTGGCGGTGGTGGGGCGGGCGCCCAGGCCGCGGCCCGGCGGGTTGCACCACTCCTGGGGGTCTCCGTAACGGCCGGCCGGGGCCTTCCAGGGGCCCTGTCCGTTGCGGCTGCTGTCGGTGATGAAGTGCTTCATCGTGGCCGGATCCGGTGCCCCCACTCGGGCGGCGATCCAGGCGCGGGCCTCGCCGCGCGGGCGCCGCTGGTCGGGGCAGTCCGCGCTGTCGCCGCCCTGGTCGGCGTACCGGAGGCAGGCGGAGACCAGGTGGGCGAACCAGGTGCTGTCGTCGTCGGTGGTGTAGTTGGAGATGTTGACGGCGAAGCCGGTGGCCGCGTCGATGCCGGCCTGGCGCAGGCGCGGCACGATGTTGTTGACGGTGTGCCAGCCCGCGTGTCCGGTGTCCAGGTAGACGTCGGCGGCCGGCTTGGACTCCAGGGTGCGGACCGCGTAGTCGATCTCGGTGTAGCGGGAGGCGGTCCTGGTGCGCCCGAGGGCGTCGGCGCCGCCGGCGCACTCGCGCGGGAGCAGGGCGAGCGAGTCGGGTTCGAGGACGACGAGGGCGCGGTGGTCGTCGATGCCGCGGGCCACGGCGTCGATCCAGGAGCGGTACGCGGCGGTGCCGGCCGCGCCGCCCGCGCTGTACTGGGAGCAGTCGCGGCCGGGCACGTTGTAGAGGACCAGCACCGGCAGCGTGCCGGCGCGGGCGGCGGCCATCGTGGTGGCCCGGGCTTCGGACTCGGCCTGGGCGGGGGTCTGGTCGCCGAGCCAGACGGCGTGCGGGGTGCGGGCCATGGCCAGGATCCCGGCGGCCTCGCGGTGCAGGCCGCGGTCGGCGAGCTCCCGGGCCTGCCGCCCGGCGGCCGGGTTGGGCTCGGGGACGTACAGGGCGGTCTGCGGGGCGGGAGCGGCGGCGCCGGGAGCGGGCAGCAGCGCGGCGCCCGCGGCGAGGGCGGCCAGCGCCCGGGCGAGGTTGCGGTGGAACACGCCCAAACGCTGGCGGAACGGCCCCGCACGGGTCAACCCCTGTTCCCCGGGACGGCTCAAGGGCACAACCCGTGCGGGTTGCGCCCTCGGCGGTGTGCTTACGGAACGTCCGGCGGCGGCTGCGAGCAGGTGGGGTCAGGCGATGGCGGAGTGGCGGGCCGGGCGGGGTTCGGGAAATTCGCGGTGGATCGGCGAGTGGGCGCCGGTCAGCGCGATGCCGCTGCCGCCGCGGCGGTTGGCGACGATCTCGGCGGCGATGGAGACCGCGGTCTCCTCGGGGGTCCGGGCGCCGAGGTCGAGGCCGATCGGAGAGCGCAGACGGCCGAGCTCCACGTCGGTGACGCCGACGGCGCGGAGCCGCTTGTTGCGGTCGTCGTGGGTGCGGCGGGAGCCCATCGCACCGACATAGGCGACGGGGAGGCGCAGGGCCAGTTCCAGCAGCGGGACGTCGAACTTGGCGTCGTGGGTGAGCACGCAGAGCACCGTGCGGCCGTCGACCTCGGTGGACTCCAGGTAGCGGTGCGGCCAGTCCACGACGATCTCGTCGGCCTCCGGGAACCGGGCCTTGGTGGCGAACACCGGGCGGGCGTCGCAGAGCGTGACGTGGTAGCCGAGGAACTTGCCGACCCGCACCAGGGCGGCGGCGAAGTCGATGGCACCGAAGACGATCATGCGCGGGGCCGGGACGCTGGACTCGACCAGCACCTTCAGCGGCTCTCCGCAGAGGCGGCCGTCCGCGCCGACCTCCAGTACGCCGGTCCGGCCGGCGTCCAGCATGGCGCGGGCCTCCTCGGCGATGGTGCGGTCCAGCTCGGGGTTGCCCCCGAGACCGCCCTCGTGGGCGCCTTCGGGGCGGACCAGCACGGGGCGGCCCATGAGCTCGGCCGGGCCGGCGGCGACGCGGGCCAGGGCCGCCGGGGAGCCGGCCGCGGCGGCGGCTATCGCGGCCTCGTAGACGGCCCGGTCGGGGCTGTCGGCGCGGACCGGGGTGACCAGGATGTCGATGATGCCCCCGCAGGTCAGTCCGACGGCGAAGGCGTCGTCGTCGCTGTAGCCGAAGCGCTCCAGGACGGTCTCCCCGTCCTCGATGGCCCCGCGGCACAGCTCGTAGACCGCACCCTCCACGCATCCACCGGAGACCGAACCGATCGCGGTGCCGTCGCTGTCGACGGCGAGCGCGGCTCCGGGTTGCCGGGGCGCGCTGCCGCTGATCGCCACCACGGTGGCGACCGCGAAGTCGCGTCCCTGCTCGACCCACCGGTTCAGCTCTTCGGCGATGTCCAGCATTGCGGCCTCCCTGAGGGGTTCGGTTCCAGTATCGGACGGGTGGAGGGTGCGGTCCCGGTCGGCGGGCTCAGCTGATGCCGAGCCAGCCCTCGATCGGGTGCAGGGCGTAGAAGACCACGAAGATCGCGGTCAGACCCCACATGAAGCCGCCGATCTCGCGGGCCTTGCCCTGCGCGATCTTGATGGCGACGTAGCTGATGACGCCCGCGGCGACACCGGCGGTGATCTGGTACGTGAACGGCATGATCACGACGGTCAGGAAGACCGGGATCGCGACCGAGCTGTCGGCCCAGTCCACATGGCGGGCGTTCTGCATCATCATCGCGCCGATGACGACCAGGGCCGCGGAGGCGACCTCGCCCGGGACGATCTGGGTGATCGGGGTGAAGAAGATGCAGGCGGCGAAGAACAGGCCGGTGATGACGGAGGCGAAGCCGGTACGGGCGCCTTCGCCGACGCCGGTCGCGGACTCGACGAACACGGTCTGGCCGGAGCCGCCCGTGACACCGCCGATGGCACCGCCGGCGCCGTCGATGAACAGGGCCTTGGACAGGCCCGGCATGCGGCCCTTGTCGTCGGCCAGCTTGGCCTCGGTGCCGACGCCGATGATGGTGGCCATCGCGTCGAAGAAGCCGGCCAGCACCAGGGTGAAGACGATCATGCCGATCGTCACGGCGCCGACCTCGCCCCAGCCGCCGAACTCGACCTTGCCGAAGAGCGAGAAGTCCGGCATGGAGACCGCGGAGCCGCTGAGCTCCGGCGGGCCGCTGCGCCACGCCTTGGGGCTGATCTCCGCCACGGCGTTGAGGATCACGGCGAGGACGGTTCCGCCGACGATGCCGATCAGGATCGCGCCGGGAACCTTGCGTGCCTGCAGCATGAAGATGGCGAGCAGGGTCACGCAGAAGATCAGGACGGGCCAGCCGGCGAGCTCGCCGGCGGGGCCGAGGGTGACGGGACCGCCACCCTGGGAAGCGTGCACGAATCCGGCCTTCACGAGGCCGATCAGGGCGACGAACATGCCGATGCCCATGGTGATCGCGTGCTTGAGGGCGAGCGGGATCGCGTTCATGATCATCTCGCGGAGGCCGGTGACGACCAGGAGACAGATCACGACGCCGTACATCACGCACATGCCCATGGCCTGCGGCCAGGTCATCTCGGGGGCGACCTGCGAGGCGAGCACGCCGGAGACGGAGAGTCCGGCGGCGAGGGCCAGCGGCACCTTGCCGATGAAGCCCATGAGGAGCGTGGTCACGGCCGCGGCGAACGCGGTGGCCGTGATGAGGGCCTTCTGGCTCAGAGTGTCGCCGGCGGCGTCCTTGCCAGAGAGGATCAGGGGGTTGAGCAGGAGGATGTACGCCATCGCCATGAAGGTGGTGATGCCGCCACGGACCTCGTTGCCGACCGAGGATCCTCTGTGGGTTATGTGAAAGTACCGGTCGAGCCAAGACCGTCCGGCCGCGGGGGAAGAGCCGGTTCCGGCGTCTTCCGCGGTGGTCTTGGGCTCCACTGACGACTGGGTCATGGTGCCTAACTCCCAAGGTTCAAAGGGGCACCCGCAGGGGGTTCTTTTTCAATCGCGGGATTTGGGACTGCGTTTGGCTGCACGACCCGGGGTGACGGCCCGAGCTGTGGTACTGCTGGGGATGAAACTTCGGTGTTTCGGTCCTGCTGGGTGTTGCCGGTGCTTCGGGTGGTGCTGGAGAAGCTGACCGCGAGCGGTGCGGTACTTCGCTGCTCCGGGCGGTGTGACCGCGTGAAGTGTGACGTTCCCTGGTCACACCGCCCGGAGAGTCCGGGGTCCGGGGGCCTCGCGGCCCCCGGAGGACGCCGTCCTAGAGGGTGCCGGTGAGGGCCTCGGGACGGATCGGCGTCTTGTTGAGCTCCAGACCGGTCGCCTGCCGGATCGCCGCGAGGACGGCCGGGGTGGACGACAGGGTGGGGGCCTCGCCGAGACCGCGCAGACCGTACGGCGCGTTCGGGTCGGCGAGTTCCAGGACGTCGACCGGGATGGTCGGGGTGTCGAGGATGGTCGGGATCAGGTAGTCCGTGAAGGAGGGGTTGCGCACCTTCGCGGTCTTCGGGTCCACGATGATCTCCTCCATCACCGCGACACCGAGACCCTGGGTGGTGCCACCCTGGATCTGGCCGACGACGGAGAGCATGTTCAGGGCCTTGCCGACGTCCTGGGCGGTGGCCAGCTCGACGACCTTGACGAGGCCGAGCTCGGTGTCCACCTCGACGACCGCGCGGTGCGCGGCGAAGGTGTACTGGACGTGGCCGTCGCCCTGGCCGGTGACCAGGTCGAACGCCTGGGTCGGGCGGTGACGGAACTCGAGTTCGAGGTCGATCGCCTCGTCCTCGAGGATGTCGGCGATGTCCGCGAGGACCTCGCCGCCGTCGGTGACGACCTTGCCGCCCTCCAGGACCAGCTCCGCGTGGGCCCACGCCGGGTGGTACGAGCCGTTCTTGCGGCGGCCGATCTCCAGCAGCTTCTCGCGGACGGCCTCACAGGTGTTCTTCACCGCGCCACCGGTCATGTACGTCTGCCGGGAGGCGGACGTCGAACCGGCGGAGCCGACCTGCGTGTCGGCCGGGTGGATGGTCACCTGCGTGACGCCGAGCTCCGTGCGGGCGATCTGGGCGTGCACGGTGACACCGCCCTGGCCGACCTCCGCCATGGCCGTGTGGACCATCGCGACGGGCTCGCCGTTGATGACCTCCAGGCGCACGCGGGCGGTGGAGTAGTCGTCGAAGCCCTCGGAGAAGCCGACGTTCTTGATGCCGACCGCGTAGCCGACGCCGCGGACGACGCCCTCACCGTGCGTGGTGTTCGACAGGCCGCCCGGCAGCGCGCGGACGTCCGCGCTCTCGCCGGCGGTCTCCCACTGGCGCTCCGGCGGAAGCGGACGCTCCTTGACGCGGCGCAGCAGCTCGGCGACCGGCGCCGGCGAGTCCACGACCTGGCCGGTGGGCATGATCGTGCCCTGCTCCATGGCGTTCAGCTGGCGGAACTCCACCGGGTCCATGCCCAGCTTCGCCGCGAGCTTGTCCATCTGGGCCTCGTACGCGAAGCACGCCTGGACGGCGCCGAAGCCGCGCATCGCGCCGCAGGGCGGGTTGTTCGTGTAGAGGGCGACGGCCTCGATGTCCACGTTGTCGATGACGTACGGACCCACCGAGAGGGAGGACGCGTTGCCGACGACGGCCGGGGAGGCGGAGGCGTAGGCACCGCCGTCGAGCACGATCCGGCACTTCATGTGCGTGATCTTGCCGTCCTTGGTGGCGCCGTGCTCGTACCAGAGCTTCGCCGGGTGGCGGTGCACGTGTCCGAAGAAGGACTCGAAGCGGTTGTAGACCATCTTGACCGGCTTGTCGGTCGCGAGGGCCAGCAGGCAGGCGTGGATCTGCATCGAGATGTCCTCGCGGCCGCCGAAGGCACCGCCGACGCCGGAGAGCGTCATGCGCACCTTCTCCTCGGGCAGGCCGAGGACGGGGGCGATCTGCTTGAGGTCCGAGTGCAGCCACTGGGTGGCGACGTAGAGGTCGACGCCGCCGTCCTCGCTCGGCACGGCGAGGCCGGACTCCGGGCCGAGGAAGGCCTGGTCCTGCATGCCGAAGGTGTACTCGCCGGTGACGATGACGTCGGCCTTCTTGGCCGCCTCGTCCGCGTCGCCGCGGATGATCGGCTGGCGGTGCACGATGTTCGGGTGCGGGACGTGTCCGGCGTGGTGGTCGTCGCGGCCCGGGTGGAGCAGGACCGCGTCCTCGGCGAGGGCGGAGGCCTCGTCCGTGACGACCGGCAGCTCCTTGAAGTCGATCTTGATCTTCGCGGCGGCGCGGCGGGCGGTCTCCGGGTGGTCGGCCGCCACGAGGGCGATCGGCTCACCGTGGTGGCGTACGCGGCCGTTGGCCAGGACGGGGGTGTCCTGGATCTCCAGACCGTAGTTCTTCATCTCCGCGGGCAGGTCCGCGTAGGTGAGGACCGAGTAGACGCCCGGCATGGCCAGCGCCTCGGAGATGTCGATGTTCTCGATCTCGGCGTGGGCGACCGGGCTGCGCAGGGTCTGGCCCCACAGCATGTCCTCGTGCCACATGTCCGAGGAGTACGCGAACTCGCCGGTGACCTTGAGGGTGCCGTCCGGGCGGAGCGTGGACTCGCCGATGCCGCCCTTGCTGTGCTTCTGGGTGACGTTGGTCGGCGTACCCACGGTGCGGGTGTTCTGAGCCATGGTCAGACCGCCTCTCCCTGGCGGGCGGCCGCCAGGCGGACCGCGTCGAGGATCTTCTCGTAGCCCGTGCAGCGGCAGAGGTTGCCGGACAGGGCCTCACGGATGTCCTGGTCGGACGGGTCGGCGTTCTGCTCCAGCAGGGCGTCGGCCTGGACCAGCAGACCCGGGGTGCAGAAACCGCACTGGACCGCGCCGGCGTCGATGAACGCCTGCTGGATCGGGGAGAGCTCGACGCCCTCGCCGGTCTGGGAGTCACCCGGCTTGGCGGCCCAGCGCTTGGCCTCGTCGGTGGAGACGCCGGTGCCGCCGCCGCAGGCGCCGGAGCCACAGGCGTGGCCGTGGTCCTCGCGCTGCTTCGAGAAGTCGGCCAGGCCCTCGACGGTCACGACGTCGCGCCCCTCGACCTGACCCGCGGCGACCAGACAAGAACAGACCGGCACGCCGTCGAGACGGACGGTGCAGGAACCGCACTCGCCCTGCTCGCAGGCGTTCTTCGAGCCGGGCAGGCCCAGGCGCTCACGCAGGACGTAGAGGAGGGACTCGCCCTCCCAGACGTCGTCGGCTTCCTGCGGACGGCCGTTGACGGTGAAATTGACGCGCATGGTTACGCAGCCCCTTCAAGCGAGCGGCCGTTCGTGCCGCGGTACTGCTCCCAGGTCCAGACGAGCTGGCGGCGAGCAAGGATGCCAACCGCGTGACGGCGGTACTTCGCCGTGCCACGGACGTCGTCGATCGGGTTGCACGCGCCGGAGGCGAGCTCACCGAACTGCTTGGCGATCGACGGGGTGATGACCTTGCCGGACTCCCAGAAGCCGCCCTCTTCGAGCGCGGCGTTCAGGAACTCCTCGGCGGCCTTGGCCCGGATCGGCGTCGGGGCTGCCGAGGCGATGCCCGTACGCACGGTGCGGGTGTCGGTGTGCAGCGCCAGGCCGAAGCCGCAGACCGCGATGACCATCGCGTTGCGGGTGCCGACCTTGGAGTACTGCTGCGGGCCGGTGGCGTTCTTGATGTGTACCGACTTGATGAGCTCGTCCGCGGCGAGCGCGTTGCGCTTGACGCCGGTGTAGAACTCGTCGATCGGGATCAGGCGCGAACCCCGCACCGACTCGACCTCGACGTGGCAGTCGGCGGCCAGCAGGGCGGGGTGGGAGTCACCGGCCGGCGAGGCGCAACCGAGGTTGCCGCCGACGCCGCCGCGGTTGCGGATCTGCGGGGACGCGACCGTGTGCGAGGCGAGCGCGAGACCCGGCAGCGTACCGCGCAGGTTCTCCATGATCTGGGTGTAAGGGACGGAGGCGCCGAGCTTGGTGACCTCCTCGCCTACCTCCCACTCCCGCAGCAGCTCGATGCGGTTGAGGTCGAGGAGGTACTCCGGACGGCGGTGGTCGAAGTTGATCTCGACCATGATGTCGGTGCCACCCGCAATCGGCACAGCTGTGGGGTACTCGGCCTTAGCGGCGAGCGCCTCCTCCCAGCTGGCGGGGCGAAGGAAGTCCATGTGCGGCTCTCTTCTTCTTAATCGGGTCGTTCACTTCAAGCCAGGAGGCCCAAAGGCCCTCGACTGGTCGTTCACGTGCTGTTAACGCGGTGTGGAGTCAGTACACAAGCCGCGCATCCCTCGGGTGCAGTCACCGAAACCATGAAGCAGTTGGCTGGCGGCCTCCCTCGTCTTGTAGATTCGTATGAAAGGCGAGGTGCGCTGACCTCGCCGATTTCCAACGGCAACATCGAGACAGATCGGCGGCGACCCCATGCGGCTGCGCGCACTGCTGGAAACCGAGGCGCTGGGCTTGCGGCTGCTCGGCGGCGAGGAAGAGCTCGACCGTACGGTCCGAGGCGTCATGACCACGGACCTGAAAGACCCGAGCAGATACCTTTCGGGCGGAGAATTGGTGCTGACAGGGCTCGCCTGGCGACAGAATCCGGCCGACTCCGAGCCTTTCGTACGAATCCTTGCGTCGGCGGGTGTCGCGGGTCTCGCAGCGGGCGAGGCGGAGATCGGGGGCATCCCCGAGGATCTTGTTTCGGCCTGTCTGCGGAACCGGCTTCCGCTGTTCGCGGTGAACGAGGACGTTGCATTCGCCACGATTACGGAGTACGTCGTCCGGCAGGTCTCCGGAGAGCGCGCCGGGGACCTCGCGGCCGTCGTCGACCGCCACCGGCGGCTGATGACCTCGGGCCCCGCCGGCGGCGGACCTGATGTGGTGCTCGATCTGCTCACCACCGACCTCGATCTGCGCGCCTGGGTGCTGTCCCCCACGGGACGCCAGATCGCCGGCGCCGGGGAGGCGCTCCCGCCGGGCGTCTGCGCGGCGCTCGCGAGCGAGCATCTGGCGGCGGTCCGGACCGGTCGCCGGGGCCCGCACCGGATCTCCATCCAGGGTATTACCTACTCCCTCTTCCCGATCGGGGGAAACGGCCGCGCCGCGGCCGGCGCGGGCGCCCGTGACGTGCGCGAGAGCGTCCTGTCGGACTGGCTGCTGGCCGTCGAGGCGGACGCCGGGGACTGGCCCGCGGAGCGGCTGGACCTGCTCCAGGGCGTCACCCAGCTGATCGCCGTCGAGCGGGACCGGCGCGACGCCGCCCGCACCGTGCGCCGCCGGCTCGCCCAGGAGGTGCTGGAGCTGGTGCAGACCGGCGCGGCGCCGGCCGAGATCGCCGCCCGCCTGCGGGTGGCCGCCCCCGTGCTGCTGCCCGGCCTCGGCGCGGCCCCGCACTGGCAGGTCGTGGTGGCCCGGGTGGACTGGGAGGGCGGGGACATCCCCGGCGGCCCGGTGGCCCAGTCGCTGCTGGAGGAGATCCTGGTCGACCCGGGCGTGTCCGGCCCCGAGCCGTCCGACCGGATCGCCGTGGCGCACGCCGGGGACGAGGCGATCGCCCTGGTCCCGCTGCCGGCCCTGGCCGGCGAGGAAGGGCCCGGCACCGCGCTGCACGCCGACGCGCTGCTGGCGGCCGTACGCGAGCCCCTGGCGGCCGGTCTGGCCGACGACGGGCGGCTCACCCTGGGCGTCAGCGCGGCCGTGCACTCGGCCGAGGGGCTGCGCGGCGCCCTGGAGGAGGCCCGGCACGCCCGCCGGGTGGCCGCCGCCCGGCCCGGCCGGGTCTGCGCCGCCGGGCACCACGAGCTGGCCTCGCACGTGCTGCTGCTGCCGTTCGTCCCGGACGACGTGCGGCGCGCCTTCACGGCCCGGCTGCTGGACCCGCTGCGCGACTACGACCGGCGGCACCGCGCGGAGCTCATCCCCACGCTGGAGGCCTTCCTCGACTGCGACGGCTCCTGGACCCGCTGCGCGACCCGTCTGCACCTGCACGTCAACACGCTGCGCTACCGGGTCGGCCGGATCGAGCAGTTGACGGCGCGTGACCTTTCGCGCCTGGAGGACAAGCTCGATTTCTTCCTCGCCCTGCGGATGAGCTGACGGAACGCCATTCCGGCGGGCCCGCCGCCCGCCGGGGTCGGCCGAAACCACAGCCAAGAGATTGTGAAACCGTTCACCTGACCCCTTGGCCCAGCCCTCCGGTGTGTGCTGGGATGCGTCCACGGGCTCGACGACGCGCTTTTCCGGGGAGGGCAATGTGGCGGACACCGCCATGTCGGGTGGTGGAACGACCGGGGGCGACGACCCCCTCCAGCGGGCGATATGGCGGCTGCGCTCCCGCGGCTGCTGGACGGATGCGGCCGCGCTGCTCGAACCGCACGCGGCGGCGCCGGCGGCCGCCCTACAGCGCGCGGCACTGCTGATCGAGGGCTGCCTCTACACCGAGCGGGGCTGGACGGAGGCGGAGGAGGCCCTGCGTGCCGCCGAGGCGGTGGCCGGTACGGACGACGAGCGCGGCGAGGCCGCGTGCGAGCGGGGGTACCTGGCCTACGCGTCGACCCTGCTCGGTGTGCGGGACCGGGCCGACGAGGCCCGTTCCGCGCTGGGCCGGGCCGCGGCGCTGATCTCGCCGGACTCGCCCGCGCGGGCGCTGCTCGACTTCCGGCGGGGGCTGCTGTCCGAGAACATCTCCGGCTCACCCCAGGCCGCGCGGGCCGCGTACCGCCGCTCCCACACGGCCGCGGCGGCGCACGGGGACTTCCTGCTGCTGTCCTTCACCTCCCGGCACCTCGCCGGGCTGGCGCTGCGGGACGGGGAGCTGGCCGAGGCCCGCACCGGGTTCGCGCAGTCCCTCCGGCTGCGGGAGGAGCTGGGCTACCTGGTGGGCACCGCCCCGGCACTGGCCGCGCTGGCCGAGGCGGAGGAGGAGCCCGAGGCGGGCCGACTGCGGGAGGAGGCACGGCGTCTGGTCAACCTGCTGGGCGGCGTACCGACATGGCTGGCGGCGCAACTGCGGCCGTCGCCGGCGGTCTGAACACCGGCTGTGCCCGCCCCGGGGGGGGCGGGCACAGCCGCGTTCCCCAACCCCGCCCCCGCCCCCTCCCACCACTCGGAGCCCCGCGGTGCCCACAGCCCACGGGCACGCCCGAGGGCGCGCCCGCGGTCAGCTCTGGGACCCCGCGAAGTGCTCGCGTACGAGCGATTCGACGACCGGGAGGTCCTGGGCGATCAGGGCCTCCAGCAGCGCCGAGTGCTCGGCGGCGTCGGCCACCAGGTCGGCGCGCCGGACCGCCGGCGCGCCCGGCAGGGGCCACTGGGAGCGCCGGTGCAGGTCGTCGGCGACCAGCAGCAGCTGCTCGTTCCCCGCCAGGGCCAGCACCGCGCGGTGGAAGGCGCGGTCGGACTCCGCGTACCCCGCCACGTCACCCGCGGCCGCGGCGGCGGTCGTCGCGGCGGCGAGGGGCCGCAGCGACGGCCAGGTCCCCGCGGGCACGCTCCGCGCCAGCCGCAGCATCACCGGCACCTCCAGCAGGCCCCGCACCTCGGCCAGCTCGGCCAGCTCGCGCGGCGTACGCTCGATCACCCGGAAGCCCCGGTTCGGCAGGCACTCCACCGCCCCCTCCAGGGCCAGCTGCTGCATGGCCTCCCGGACGGGCGTGGCGGACACCCCGAAGCGCTCGCCCAGGGCGGGCCCCGAGTAGATCTGCCCCGGCGCCAGCTCGCCGTCGATCAGGGCGGTGCGCAGCAGCCCGAGGACCTGGCCCCGGACCGAGTGCCGGGACACCTTCTGGGACGGGATGGCGCCCCCTCCGGCCACCGCTCCCGCCACCCCTCCGGCCGCCCCTCCGGCCGCCCCTGCGGCCACTCCTTCGGCGGAGGGAGCCATGGGGAGTACGGCATCGGACACGCGCCTCGTCCCTCCGTCCCGGTCCGCCCCGCGCGGGCCGCCGTGCGCGGCCGCGTTCCAGGGATGTCCCCCGAGGATAGGCGAAACGCCGGGCAGGCCCCGCGGTACGGACCTGCCGAGATCGGGTAAGGTAAGCCTAACCTTTGCTTCGATCGCGATCGATGGGCTCCGTCATGACCGTCCCGGCTGCGCTCCCCGCCTCCCCGGCCGCCCCCGCCCACGTCTCCGGCTCCCCCGCGGGGGAGCCCGGTGCCACCGCCGGCTCTCCGGTGGCACCGGCGTACGCGCGGCTGGCCGAGGTGTTCCCGGGGCTGACCGTCCGTGAGTCGGGCGCAACCGGACCGGCCCCGCGCGGAGCGGGCTGGGTCGGCGCGGCCGAGCTGGCAGCCGGAGGCGCGGCTCTGGACGGGTTCCTGGCCTGGGACGAGGCCCAGGTGCTGCGGGACTACGGACGCCAGGCCCGCCCGGATGTGATCGCGAGCTTCGGGCTCCACCGGTACGCCTGGCCCGCCTGCCTGCTGTTCACGGCGCCCTGGTTCCTGTCCCGGCGGGTGCCCCGGCTGCCCGTGGAACGGGTGGCGTTCCACCGGACCCTCGGCCGGATGTCCGTACGGGTCGAGGAGTTCGCCTGCCTGCCGTCGGACCCGGCGGCCGCGCTCCCCGGGGCCCGGGTCGTGGCCGACGAGGAGGCGCTGCGGGCGGAGGTGCGGGCAGCGGTGGCCCAGCACGTCGCGCCGGTGCTGGAGGGGTTCGGCCCGCGAATGCGGCGCGGGCGGCGGGCCCTGTGGGGCATGGTGACCGACGAGGTCGCCGAGGGCATCTGGTACATCGCCAGCCTGCTCGGCGAGGAGGCGAGGGCCACGGCGGAGCTGGCGCTGCTGCTGCCGGGTTCGACCGCCCCGTACACCGGCGGCGCCGGCTTCCGTACGCTCACCGGACCCGGCGGCCGGGAGCTGCCCACCCGGGACCGCGCCAGCTGCTGCCTCTTCTACACGGTGCGGTCCGAGGACACCTGCGTCACCTGTCCGCGCACCTGCGACGCGGACCGGGTCGCCCGGCTGACCGCGACGACGGCGTAGGCAGAACCGCACCCCGCAGCCCGCCTCAGCCGGCCCCCGCCCGCCCGGCCCCACCCGTGCCGCCCCGCCGTACCGCGTCATGCGCGGCCAGCGCGGCGTGCAGCGTCACCACGTCGGCGCCCCGGGCGGCGTCCAGTCCGGTGAGCTCGGCCGCCTTGCGCAGCCGGTAGTCGACGGTGTTGGGGTGCACCTGGAGCCGGGCGGCGGCCCCGCGCCGGTCGAGCCCGGCCGCGAGGAACGTCCGCAGCGTCTCCAGCAGCTCCGGGCGCCCCTCCAGCGGGCCCAGCAGCGCGGCGAGGCCGCGCCGCGCCGGACTCGGGCGGCTCAGCTGGTACTCCAGCAGCACGTCCTCCAGCAGGTACAGCCCGGGCCCCCGGCCCGAGGCCTGCGCGACCTCCCGCACCTCGCCGGCCAGCCGGGCGGCCTCCGCCACGTCCTCGGGGGCCGCCGGCACGACCGCCGCCAGCAGCTCGGCGCCGCACATCCGGCCGAGCTGTCCGACCATCCGGGTGAGCCGCTCCCGGTCCGCGGGGCCGCACTCGGCGGCCGGGGTCTCGTACGGCACCAGCACCAGCCCGCCGGACCCGGACAGCACGGACAGCGGGAGGCCGGCCGTCTGGCGCTGGAGCTCGTTCCGCAGCCGCCGGAGCTTGCGGCGGGCCGCGACCGCGTGGTTCACGCCGGGCAGCAGCTCGTCGGGGTGCGGTCCCACGCTGATGCTCAGCACCAGGTAGCAGGGCGGCAGCCGGACGCCGGCCCGGTCGGCCGCGGCCCGCGGACTGCCGCCCTCCAGCAGCCGGGACAGCAGCGACTGCAGAGCGACCTGCTCGTCGCCCAGGGCCATCTGCCGCTCCTGCACGTACCCCGCCGCCACGTCACAGCTCACCAGCCGCAGGTACGCGAGGAGTTGGCGCTGGACCAGCAGCACGTCGCCCAGGTCCCCCGGCCCCGCGGCCGAGAAGACCTGGGCGGCGCACTCCTCCGCGCCGAGGTGGTACGCACTGACCACGGCCTCCAGCGGCACCCCCTCGTCGGCGCGCCGCGCCGACGACTCGCGGATCGCCGCCTGTTCGGCGGGCCCGGGCAGCTCGCCGGTGCGCAGCACCTCGGCGAAGGTCCGGATGCCGCGGACGACCTGCCTGGCGATGTCGCCGCCGAGCTGTTCCGGCGGCAGCGCGCCGTACACGGGCAGCCGCTCGACCAGCCGGACCATCACGGCCCGTTCCAGCGTGCCTTCGGCCGCCCTCAGCCGTTTGTGGACCGGGACGCCGCCGAACCGCGGCGCCGCCTGGTCGGGTTCCGGGGCGTTGGACGCGGTCACAATCCACCTCTCCAATCTCTGGGGCCCGCCCCGGAGACGCGGCCGTGCGGGGCCCGCATGATGTTTCCGGGACTTTTCCTACTGGTTGGTAACACGTCCGGCCGGTGAACCGCCAGACAATCCCCCGCCCCTGTCACGTCGTTGCCGAAGAGCGCAGCACCCGGGAGCCCGCCGTCACGGACTCCGGCCCCGCACGCCCCCCACGAATCGAGGCACCCATGTCCAAGGCAGCCGTGCGCCTGACCACCCTCGCCGCCGCCACCGCGGTGGTCGTGGCCGCCTCCCCGGCGGCGACGGCCGGCGCGTCCGCCGTCCCGACGGCCGCGACCGCACCGGTCGCGGCCACGACGGCCTCGGTCACGGCCACGGGCGCGAGCGACCCCTTCTACGCCTACGCCGGCAGCACGCCCCTGTCCGCGTTCGCGCCCGGCACCGTGCTGAGGTCGCGGACGCTGCAGTACCACCTCGTCGGGATCCCCACCCCGCTCAAGGCGGTCCAGCTGCTGTACCGCACCACCGACGCCCAGGGCCGGCCGGCCGCGAACGTGACCACGGTCGTACACAGCCCGTCGGGCGACGGCAGCCGGGCGGTGTCGTACCAGTCCTTCTACGACTCGCTCAGCCCGGAGGACGGGCCGTCCCGCGCGATCGCCGGGAACGTCACCCTGGGCGGCCTGATCCCCAACGTCGAGGCCCTGTTCATGGCACCGCTCCTGGCCAAGGGCTACGACCTCGTCATCCCGGACACCGAGGGCCAGCGGGCCAACTTCGCCGCGGGGCCGGAGTACGGGACCAACACCCTCGACTCGATCCGCGCGGCCACCCGCACGGACCGCACCCGGCTCGACGCGGACACCCGCTTCGCGCTGCTCGGCTACTCCGGCGGCGCCATCGCGACCAACTGGGCCGCCGCGCTCGCACCGCGCTACGCCCCGGACGTCAACGCCCGGCTGGTCGGCTACGCCGAGGGCGGCCTGCTCGTGGACCCGGCGCACAACCTCAAGTACGTCGACGGCTCGCTGGCCTGGTCCGGCGTCATCCCCATGGCGGTCATCGGGGTCTCCCGCTCGTACGACATCGACCTGAAGTCCTACCTCAGCGACTACGGCCGGAAGGTGTACGACCAGCTGGAGGACGGCTCGATCATCGACGCCATCGGCCACTACCCCGGCCTGACGTGGAAGAAGATGGCGAAGCCGGAGTACGCCGACCCCAACTCGATCCCCGCCTTCCTGGAGGCGGTGAACCGGCTGAACCTCGGGTCGGCCGCCACCCCGACCGTGCCCGGTTTCATCGGCCAGGGCGACGCCGGCGTCCTGGAGGGCACCTTCGGCAACCGGCCCGGCATCGGCACCGGGGACGGCGTCATGGTCGCCGGCGACGTACGGGCGCTCGCCCGCCAGTACTGCGCCACCGGAGCCCCCGCCGTGAAGTACCGCCAGTACGAGCTCCTCAGCCACGTGGGCGCGACCGCCGCCTGGATCCCCGTCGCGCTGGGCTGGATCGACGACCGCTTCGCCGGCCGGACGGCCCCCTCCGACTGCGGCCGCATCCCCGCCGGCAACTCGCTCGCCCCCGAGGAGGCCCCGGGGTCCTGAACACCGGCCCCTCCGGACTACTCCACTCTTTCGAGTGACGCGATTCGAACTCAACTACGGATTTTCGGCTGGGAGTTCGAGACAGATCGCCCTATCCGGAGGGGGCCGCAACCCGATGGCGGTCACTTGACCCGAAACCCGCATGCGGCCTGCACGCGATCCGCCAATATGACGCCGGAACGCCGCTCTCGCGATGCAAGGGACACCGGATGAGACTGACCGACATATCGCTGGACTGGCTGCTTCCCGGCAGCCTCCTGATCCTCGGCGTCCTGGCGGCGGTGGCGGTGCTGGCGCGCGGCAGGCGCGAGGGTGACAAGGCATCGGCGGACGACAGCTGGGAGCGCAGCGAGGAGCGCCGGCGCCGCAAGGAGGCGGTCTACGGGACCGCCTCGTACGTGCTGCTGTTCTGCTGCGCCGCGGTGGCCGCGGCCCTCTCCTTCCACGGCCTGGTCGGCTTCGGCCGGCAGAACCTCAACCTCTCCGGCGGCTGGGAGTACCTCGTCCCGTTCGGCCTCGACGGCGCCGCCATGTTCTGCTCCGTGCTCGCCGTCCGCGAGGCCAGCCACGGCGACGCAGCGCTCGGCTCCCGGCTGCTGGTCTGGCTGTTCGCCGGCGCGGCGGCCTGGTTCAACTGGGTGCACGCGCCGCGGGGGCTGGGGCACGACGGTGCCCCGCAGTTCTTCGCGGGGATGTCCCTCTCGGCGGCCGTGCTGTTCGACCGGGCCCTCAAGCAGACCCGCCGGGCCGCGCTGCGCGAGCAGGGCCTGGTGCCCAGGCCGCTGCCGCAGATCCGCATCGTCCGCTGGCTGCGGGCTCCCCGCGAGACCTTCGGCGCCTGGTCGCTGATGCTGCTGGAAGGCGTACGGACCCTCGACGAGGCGGTCGAGGAGGTGCGCGAGGACAAGCGGGAGAAGCAGGCGAACCGGCACCGCAGGCGGGAGCAGGAGCGCCGCGAGCGCGCCCACATCCGGGCGCTGGGCCGCCAGCACCGCGCGTTCGGCCGGGCCCGCGGCCGGCAGGTGGACGTACCGGGACTCGCTCCGGGGTCGGGCTCCGCGCCGGTCGGCGCGGAGCCCGCCATAGCAGAACCGGGACAGCTGCCCATGCTTCCCCTGACCGGAGCCCCCGAGCGGCCCTCCCTGAAGGCCGTGAGCGGCTCCAGCTCCATTGACGGCTACGCGCGGACCGTCGACCTCACCGCCGAGGACGACACGCAGACCATCCCGCGCCTGGACTCCCTGGAGCGCAAGCTCAAGGACCTGGAGCAGCAGTTCGGCTGAGGGACCGGGAGCAGCGGTTCGGCCGGAGGGGGAGGACCGGGTACGCCCGGTCCTCCCCCTCCGCGTTGCCCGGCCGCCGGTTCCCTCCCGGTCTGTCGCCTCACGCTCGGTCCGGTCCGTCGCATCTCGCTCAGTCCGGCCCGTCGCATCTCGCTCAGTCCGGCCCGTCCGGAGCCTGCCGCTTCAGTCCGGTCCGGAGCCGGCGGCGTCGATCTCGAACCAGACCACCTTGCCCATCCCGTGGGCGCTGACGCCCCAGGCGTCGGCCATCGCCTCCACCAGCAGCAGTCCCCTGCCGTGCGTACCGTCGTCGGCGGCCGGTACGAGGGGCAGCGGATGCCGGGTGGCGTGGTCCCGGACCTCCACCCTGAGCCGGGAGGCGGCGAGGCTGGCGGTCACCTCGGCCCCCTGGTCGGTATGGACCAGGGCGTTGGTGACGAGTTCCGTGGTGAGCAGCTCCGCCACGTCCGCGGAGTCGGCGCGACCCCAGGGGCGGAGCAGTTCCCGGAGTGCCCGCCGCACCTCGCCCACGGCCCGGAGGTCGGCCCTGCGCACCGTTCGGCTCATCCGGCGGCCCGGAGGCCCCGCCGGACCGGACGACGTGGGGCTCGTACGCCTGTTGCGCGCCGCCTCCGTGTCCGTGTCCTCGTCCTCGGAGGGCTCGCGCGCGACCGGCCGCCCCCTTCTCCACTGCTGCCCGGCGTTCGCCCCCACCCGCACGGTGCCATCCCTTCCTCGAACAGGTCTACGGGATGCATGCCCCGCGCGGGCGGCGGCACTCCTGCCGGTCACCGGCCGGTCGCACTGGGCTATGGCCTGGGCACATTCCGGAGGTTGGAGCGGGCCATCTGGAGCATCCTGCCGACCCCGCCGTCGAGCACGATCTTGCTGGCGGACAGCGCGAAGCCGGTGACCATCTCCGCCTTGATCTTCGGCGGGATGGACAGGGCGTTGGGATCGGTCACCACGTCCACCAGCGCAGGTCCCTTGTGCTTCAGGGCGTCCCTGAGGGCGCCCGCCAGCTGCTTGGGCTTCTCCACCCGGACGCCGTACGCCCCGGCGGCCCGGGCGATGCCGGCGAAGTCCGGATTGCGGTTCGTGGTTCCGTACGAAGGCAGTCCGGCTACGAGCATCTCCAGCTCGACCATGCCCAGGGAGGAGTTGTTGAACAGGACCACTTTGACGGGCAGGTCGTACTGCACCAGCGTGAGGAAATCTCCCATCAGCATGGAGAACCCGCCGTCGCCCGACATCGAGATCACCTGGCGGCCGCGGTCGGTGAACTGGGCTCCGATCGCCTGGGGCAGGGCGTTCGCCATGGAGCCGTGGCTGAAGGAACCGATGATGCGGCGGCGGCCGTTGGGGGAAAGATAGCGCGCCGCCCACACGTTGCACATTCCCGTGTCCACGGTGAACACCGCGTCGTCCGCGGCCAGTTCGTCCAGGACGGACGCGACGTACTCGGGGTGGATGGGGGTGTGCTTCTCCACCTTGCGGGTGTACGCCTTCACGACCCCCTCAAGCGCGTCGGCGTGCTTCTTGAGCATCTTGTCGAGGAAGCGCCGGTCGGTCTTGGCGCGCACGCGCGGGGTGAGGGAGCGCAGGGTCTCGCGCACGTCGCCCCAGACCGCGAGGTCGAGCTTGGAGCGGCGGCCGAGGTGCTCGGGCCGGACGTCCACCTGGACGATCTTCACGTCGTCGGGCAGGAAGGCGTTGTACGGGAAGTCCGTGCCCAGGAGGATCAGCAGGTCGCACTCGTGGGTGGCCTCGTAGGCGGCGCCGTAGCCGAGCAGGCCGCTCATGCCCACGTCGTACGGGTTGTCGTACTGGATCCACTCCTTGCCGCGCAGGGCGTGGCCCACCGGCGCCTTGACCCGCTCGGCGAACTCCATCACCTCGGCGTGCGCGCCCGCGGTGCCGCTGCCGCAGAAGAGGGTGACCCGGTCGGCCTCGTCGACCATCCGGGCCAGCTTCTCGATCTCACCGTCGCCGGGGCGTACCGAGGGGCGGGCGGTGACCAGGGCGTGCTCGACCGGCCGGTCGGGGGCGGGCTGCGAGGCGATGTCGCCGGGCAGCGCGACCACGCTGACGCCGCTGCGGCCGATGGCGTGCTGGATGGCCGTCTGGAGCAGGCGGGGCATCTGGCGGGGGTTGGAGATCAGTTCGCTGTAGTGGCTGCACTCGCGGAACAGCTGGTCGGGGTGGGTCTCCTGGAAGTAGCCGAGGCCGATCTCGCTGGAGGGGATGTGGGAGGCGAGGGCGAGCACCGGGGCCATGGAGCGGTGCGCGTCGTAGAGGCCGTTGATCAGGTGCAGATTGCCGGGGCCGCAGGAGCCGGCGCAGGCTGCCAGCCTGCCGGTGACCTGGGCCTCGGCGCCGGCCGCGAAGGCGGCGGTCTCCTCGTGCCTGACCTGGATCCACTCGATGCCGCCCGTGCGGCGGATGGCGTCGACCACCGGGTTGAGGCTGTCGCCGACCACTCCGTACAGGCGCCGGACGCCGGCGCGGGCGAGGATGTCGACGAACTGTTCCGCCACGTTCTGCTTGGCCATGACAGGGGTGCCCTTCCGGTCCGGCGTCGGTGCCCGTGCGGCCGCGGGCGGCGGCACGCCTCCCATCAACCCACGCACCGGCGGGTTGCGCCCGTCGGGTTGCTCCGTCCTTGTCTCCGTCCCCGTCTCCGCACCCGTCTCCGTCCCCGTACTCGGACCTCCTCGTGTCAGCTCTCCCAGAGGGCGGCTGCGGTGCGGTCGTCGGCGTAGCCCTTGACCCTGAGCTGCGAGTCGGCGAGGAAGGCCGCCAGTCCCGGCGCCCCGCCGGAGCCCGGGCCCCAGCGGCCGGCCAGGGCCTCGGGCAGCAGCGGCTCGTCGCGCATCGGGTCGGCGAGGCCGCCGGTGCAGACGAGGAGGGTGTCGCCGCTCTCGGCCACGGAGGCGCGGAACCGGAAGGGCTGATCGGTCCTGGCGGGTTCCAGGTCCTCCCACACGCCGCCGCGGAGCCGGAACAGGCCGCCCTCCCCCGCGCCGAACACCACGCGGGTGCGGCACTCGGGGTCGATGGGGAGCAGCATGCAGCGCAGCCCGGTGGGCTGGGGGTGGCCGAGGGCGCGCAGCCGGCCGTACCCGCGGTCGGTCAGGCGCTGGAGGCCGGAGCGGAGGTCGTCGCGGCGGCCGGCCCGGATGTCGGCGCCGAGCCGCTGCTGGCTGCGGCCGACGGCGCCGGCGATCCACCGGCAGAGTTCGGCGTCGGCCTGCGGTGCGCCGGGGGTGGCGCGGTCGCCGCCGGCGAGGGCGACCAGCAGCAGGGCGTCGTCGCCGCGGCCGAACCGGGCGGTGAGCAGGAAGTCCCGGCGGGCCTCGCCGCGGTAGCGGGCGGAGTCGCCGCGTACGGAGGCGGCGCGGAGGGTGTAGCGGCCGTACCGGGCGCCTTCGAGCACGGTGTCGGGCACGAGGTCGGCCGGCTCGGCCGGGTCCGCGACCGGGAGGGCGCCGGGCTCGCCCTCGTAGGTGGGCGGCCGGTCGCCGAGGTACCGGACGGCGGGGCGCCCGGGGTGCGGGCGCGGCTCCGCCGGGGGCGGTGGCAGCGGGGGCAGCTCCTCCGGTGGCCCGGTGCGCTGCGCGGGCAGTCCGGGCGCCGCGCCGCTGCCCCGGACGGTGTCGCCGTTCGCGGGGCCGGCCCCGCTGCGGGGTGCCGGCGGCGCGTCGTCGGCCCCCTCCGGGTCCGCCCCGGCACCGGGAGACGCGTACGGGGACGGCGTGTCCGGCGCGGCGGACCTCGGGTCGGGTCCGGTGGCGGGAGTGTCCGCCTTGCCGGCGGACGGCGGCCCGGCGGAGCTTCCGGCTCCCGGGGCGGGGTGTGCCGGGATGCCGGGTCGGCCGGCCCCGGCGTCCTCCGGCGCCCTGCGCCCGTCCGGGGGCTGCGCGCCGGAACTCCCGCTGCCGGTACGGGTGCCGGCCGTCCCGTCTTCCGCTCCGGCGGCGGGGTACGGCGGGGTGGGTTCGGGGGTGCCGATGCCGGGAGCGCGGGGGCCGTACCGGGGGTCGGGCTCGGAGCACTCCCGCGGCAGGGGGGCGGGCGGGGGCGGCGGCGCGTCCGGGTGACCGGGCCACGGCAGCCTGGCGTCCGCGCTTCCGGGGGCCGGGGGTGGTGGCGGGGCGGGCAGGCTGCCGGGAGCCTGCCCGCGTCCGGGGCCGGAGCCGGGCGGCGGGCCGCCGGACCCGGCCTCCCCGGCGACGGGACGGGCGTTGCGGCCGGCGGCGTCACCGTCCGACGCGCGGGGGTCGGCATTCCGGCCGGAGGCGTCGCCGCCCGGTGCGGGAGGGCCGGGGTGCCGGGCGGCGGCGTCGCCGCCCCGGCCGGGGTCGTCGCCGCCCCACATGCCCCGGCCGGAGGTGCCGGCGCTGAAGTCCGGGAGGGTCGGCGGTGGTTCCCAGGGCGCGCGCGGGCGCGTGGGCAGGGCCCCGGACTCCGGGTCGTCCCGGTTCCACGGCCGTCCGTCCGCCGGGCTTCCCGGAGCGTCCGGACCGCCGCCCGGTGTCTGCCCCTCACCCGGTGGTGAGGGCTCCGAGGCCGCGAGGGCGTCGGTCGCTCCCGCGGCGGCCGGGGTCCTGCGGGGGCCGGGGACGTCCTTGCCGGGGACGTCCTTGCCGGGAAACGTGGCGGGGCTGCGCGGCGGCTCACCGGGAGCCGGACCCTCCGGTCCGCGTCCCTTCCCCGCCACCGGTCCTCCGGACCCGCGCGTCTCCCCGGTCACCGCCCCCGCTTCCGGTCTTCCGGGCGTTCGCCCGGCCGGCGGCTCTCCCGAGGGTGGCCGTACCTCAGCCGGCCCCGCCGGTCGGCGCGTGTCCGGGCCCGGCGGTACCGGGGCGGTCACGCGGGACGCCGACGTGAAGTGGGCGTCCAGGGTGCCCTCGGGGCCGCGTGCGGCCCGGTCGTCGTCGGGCGGGAAGTCCTCGTACAGGTCCTGCCACCAGTCGTCCGCGTCCCCCTGCTGGTTCATGCCCTTATGTTCGCCGCCCGGGGCGGGCGAAAACCTCGCGAATACCGGCGGACACCACACCTACGGGCGAACGGTCGAACGCCTACCCGAAAGACGCGGAGGTCCGCCGGGCGGCCCCACCCCCCACGGGAAGGTCGCCCGGCGGACCCGTCTCAACGGCCGCGGCTAGCGCACGTCGTACGCCCGCGCCACGGTCTGGCTCACGGTGCTGCCCTTGGCGTCGGTGAGCTCCACCCGCAGGGACACCGGCTTGCCGGAGGCCCCCGCGTGGTCCACGACCCCGGTCCACGCGGCGCCGTCACGGCGCACGGTGGCCTCGGTCCAGTGCTCGCCGTCGTACGAGTACGCGAGCTTCGCGGCGGTCAGCGCGCCGGGCGCATACCCGGCGTGGCCGGTCGCGGAGAGCCGTACCGTCTGGCCGTCCGCCGCCGGCAGGGTCTTCAGGCCGTCCGCGCCGGGCAGCGCGATCCGCGGGAAGAGGATGCCCAGGCCCTGCGAGTACGCGGACGCGTCGAGCTTCGAGGTGAAGCCCCAGGTGGTCCGGATCCCGGTGGAGCGCTGCCACACGCGGGCCGGGGCACCCCACTTCTCCACGTTCTGGGTCAGCTCGTACCGGCCCTCCTCGGCCGGTACCTCGAAGACCCCGAAGGGGTAGCCGCTGTCGCCGAGCACCTCGCCGTCCCGCTTCAGCTGGAGATTGCCGATGTCACCGAAGCCGCCGGGCTGGGCGTAGTGCCCGCTGTCGCCCCACATGGCGGAGGCGAAGCCGATCAGGTTGCCCTGGCGTTCGGCCGCGAGCACCTCCGTGCCGTCGGTGCCGCGCGGGGCGACCGGGCCGACGACGCCGTCGTACCAGCTCTCGGACCTCGTGGTGCCCGCCCGGTACGTGCGCTGCCGGTCCGTCATGAACTCACCCCAGGGGAAGCTGCTGGAGACCAGGTGGTCCCAGGCGGTGTCCCCGGCGGTGTAGAACTCAGTGCGCTTCCCCGGCACGGCGACCGTCTCGATGCCGCCGAAGTGGACGGCGCTGCCGATCGGCCGGTACGCGGCGGTGGTGTCGACGTAGTCGGCGGCCACGCCCATGGAGTGGTACGCGGCCTCCACCCGGCCCAGTTCTCGGTCGCGCACCCGGTAGGTGCGGTCGCCGCGGACGGTGCCGGTCTCCGGGAAGGCCAGGTTGTAGAGGTAGGGGCTCTTCGCGGTGGCCTTCCAGGCCAGCGTGACGGGGCCGGTCTTCAGCTGCGCGAGCAGGGCCGCGGCCTCCGTGGAGTCGATGCTCAGGGCGGGCAGGGCGCCTCCGGCGTAGCCGGTGAAGCCGTACCAGCGGCCGGGCGCCGTGCGGTGGGCGAGCAGGGCGACGGCGCCGGCGGCCTTGGCGGCCTGCGCGGCCTCGTACAGAGAGCTGTCCTCGGAGCGGACCAGGGCGACGGCTCCCTTGACGCCGGCGGCGGCCAGTTCCTCGGGGGTGCCGGTGCCGGCGTCGACCAGGCGGGCGCTGCCGGTGCCGTCGAGGTTGTCGCTGCCGGTGCTCGCGGTGTTGGGGTGCAGCACCGGTCCGCCGACGGCCTTGAGTTCGGTGATCAGCGGGGCGGCGGCCCGCCAGTAGCTGCCGAACTCGAACTCGCCGTCGGTGGCGCGCCCTTCGACGGAGGCGTAGAAGCCGCGGATGCCGCGGCCGCCCGCGGCGGTGCCGGCGTGCAGCCACAGGTCGTCCCAGGAGCGGGCGAAGGCGAGGGTGCCGCCGCGGACCTCGGTCGGCCGGTCGGCGGCGACGCGCAGCCGGGCGGCCCTGCGCGCGTCGAGGACGACCGTGGTGTCCCTGCGGACCTCGACCTGCGGACGGCCGAGGTAGGTGAGGGAGTCGACGAGCGTCGCGCCCTCCTCCCGGTCGGGCGTTCCCACGAAGGCGGAGAGGAAGTACGCGCCCGGGCGGACCCGGTAGACCTGGTCGGCGGCGCCGTCGTTGAAGCGGCGCTCGCCGCTGGCGTCGTCGGTGCCGATGACGTCGAGGGAGGACGGTCCCCCGGCCGGCTTCCCGGCCCGGTCGACCAGCTTCACGCGCAGGGTGACGGTCTCCGGCTGTACGTACAGGGAGAAGGGGGTCGAGACGCTGACGCCCTTGGCGGTGGCCACGATGCGGCCGGTGACGTCGCCGTACTGGGCGCGGGTCAGCCGGGCGGTGGGGTCGAGGGCCAGCGGGACCCTGACGGTGGCGCCGGCCGGCACGGTGACGGTGGTACGGCCCAGGCGGGCGACGGTGCTGCGGACCGCGGAGCCGTCGTGGCCGGTGACCTGCCGGACGGCCAGGCTCAGGGTGACCGGGGCGGCGCCGTGGTTGGTGTACGGGACCTGGACGGTGGTCCGGTCGCTGCGGTCCTGGGGCCAGTTGAAGCTGCCGCCCTGGACGGCCGGGGCGCTGGTGACGGTGGTGCGCAGGGCGGCCAGAACGTCGAGGCGCCCGGCGCCGGTCTCGCGGACGTCGCCGGGGAGCCTCGGGTTCGCGGAGCCGGTGAGGGCGGCCTTGATCTGCGCGCCGGTCCAGTCGGGGTGGCGCTGCTTGACGATGGCGGCGGCGCCCGCGACGTGCGGGGTGGCCATCGACGTACCGGACATCGACTGGTACGCGTACACCCCGCGGCCGCCGGCTGCGGCGGCCGAGATGCCGACTCCGGGGGCGGCGATCTCGGGCTTGAGGGTGTGGGCGAGGCCCGCCGGGCCGCGGCTGGAGAAGTACGCGGTGGAGTCGTCCCGGTCGACGGCGCCGACGGTCAGCGCGCTGGGCGCACAGCCGGGCGAGGAGACGGTGTTGGGGCCGGGGCCCGAGTTGCCGGCGGCGATGACGAAGAGGGCGCCGGAGGTGCGGGACAGCTCCTCGGCGGCGGCCGCGAGGGGGTCGGTGCAGTCCCTCTGGGAGGGGTCGCCGAGGCTCATGGACACGACGTCGGCCTTGTTGGCGACGGCCCACTCCATGCCGGCGATGATCCACGAGTCCAGGCCGTAGCCGCCGTCGTTGAGGACCTTGCCGTTGAGGAGTCCGGCGCCGGGGGCGACGCCCTTCCTGGCCCCGCCGGAGGCCGCGCCGGAGCCGCCGACGGTGGAGATGGTGTGGGTGCCGTGGCCCTGGCGGTCGTCCGCCGTGTCGGAGTCGGTGAAGTTCTCCGAGGCGGCGACCCGGCCCTGGAGGTCGGGGTGGGCGGTGTCGGCACCGGTGTCAAGGACGGCGACGCGGGTGCCCTTGCCGTCGTAGCCGGCGGCCCAGGCGGCGGTGGCGTTGACCTGCCGGGTGGAGCGTTCCAGGTTCGCCTGGACCTTGCCGTCGAGCCAGAGCTTCTTCAGCCCCCGGACCGAGCGGGACCGGGGGTTGGTGAGCTCGGCCCAGAACTGCGCGGCCTGCTGCTTGTCGGCGGTCAGCGCGACGCCGCCGACGGAGTCGAGGAGCCGGGTGCGCTCGGCACCGCGCGGGGCGGCGGGGGCGGTGCGGGCGACGTCCACGGAGCTGTCGTACACGGCGATCAGGGGCAGTGCCTTGGCGTGGGCGTCGTCGTAGCCCTGGCGGATCAGCCCGGTGACGTTGAAGAGCTCCTCGTCGACGGTTCCGGCGGCGAGGGCGGCGACGGCACCCTCGGGGTAGACGTACAGGTCGTTGCCGGAGCGGCGGGTCTGGACGAGGGGCAGGCTGCCGCCTTCGGACTCCGTCCGGGGGGATCCCCGGCCGGGCAGCACCGTGGCGGCGGTGCGGCCGGCGGCGTCGGTGCTGACGAGGACGCGGTCGCCGGTGACGAGGGTGACGGTCACCGGGCCGCGCTGCTGCCGGGCGGCGGGCTCGCTGCCGACGAGGGGACGCTTTCCGGACGTTCCGCTTCCGGCCTGTGCCGTGGACGGGGCGACCGCGGTGACGGCGAGGACGGCGGCTGTCGCCGCTCCCCACGCCGTACGCGATATCGGGCGCATCGCTCTCCCAGGGTGGATTTCCGGCCATCGCGCGCAGAGGAGCCCAAAAGGGGCCCGACAAGGGGCGTATGACCAGCGGATGTTGGTGCTGCGGTGGCGTCACCTTGGCAGAGTGGCGGCCGATGCGGTGATGATGTCTCCGGCGGGTTTGCGCCGTGGCTGTTTCCCGCCGTCGACCGCGGCCGGAAACCGGTCGGAGGAGGGGTGGTTTCGCGTGTTGGGTGCGATAGGGCTCGACGAGGCCCAGGAGTCCGCTTATCGCGCGCTGGTCGCGCTGGGGGCGGCGGAGATACCCGATCTGGCACACCGGCTGACGCTGGGCGTGCCGCAGACGGAGCGGGCGCTGCGCCATCTGGAGCGGCACGGGCTGGCGGCCCAGTCGTCGGCGCGGCCGGGCCGCTGGGTGGCGGCGCCGCCGGGGGTGGCGCTGGGGGCGCTGCTGACGCAGCAGCGCCACGAGCTGGAGCAGGCCGAACTGGCGGCGGCGCTGCTGGCGGAGGAGTACCGGGCGGAGGCGACGGAGCCCGCGGTGCACGACCTGGTGGAGGTCGTCACCGGAGCGAGCGCGGTGGCGCACCGCTTCGTCCAGCTCCAGCTGGGGGCGGTGGAGGAGGTCTGCGCACTGGTCACCGGGCAGCCGCAGGTGGTCAGCGGGGCGGACAACGAGGCCGAGGAGCAGGCCGCCGTACGCGGTGTCGAGTACCGGGTGGTGCTGGAGCGGGACGTCCTCGCCCTGCCGGCCGGGCTGGCGGAGGCGACCTCGGCGCTGGAGCGCGGTGAGCAGATCCGGGTGACGGGGCGGGTGCCGACGAAGCTGGTCGTCGCGGACCGGAACCTGGCGATGGTGCCGCTGACGGGGCGCGGCTCGACGGAACCGGCGGCACTGGTGGTGCACGCGAGCGGGCTGCTGGAGTCCCTCATGGGCCTCTTCGAGGCGGTCTGGCGGGAGGCGCTGCCGCTGCGGCTGGGTACGGCCGGCACGGTGGCGGAGGGCGAGACGGTGCCGGACACGACGGACCTGCAGATCCTGTCACTGCTGCTGTCGGGGATGACGGATGCGAGCGTGGCCAAGCACCTGGAGCTGGGGCTGCGGACGGTGCAGCGGCGGGTGAAGGGGCTGATGGAGATCACGGGGGTGACGACGCGGCTGCAGTTGGGGTGGCACGCGTACGAGCGGGGGTGGGTGGCGCGGTAGGGGGCGGGGGTGGGGGTGGGGGTGGGGGTGGATGGCGCGGTAGGGGCGTCGGGCACGGGAGGGGACGTCGGGCACGGGAGGGGACGTCGGGCACGGGAGCGGGATCCGGCTCGGCTTTCGAAGCGGTGCCTCCGGGGCCGGGGGCTTTGGGTGCTGGCCGGGTCTGTGGGCGTCCGCCGACCGAGGGTTTCCGGGCCGGGGTGGCCTGTCAAGGGCGCTCCTTCGTCGCGTCGCTGCGCGATGACCCTTCGGGTCACCCTTGACAGGCCACCCCGGCCCGGAAGCAAAAGCCCTCGGCGGACACCCCCAGGAAAGACGCCCAGGAGGGATGCCTGGGGCCCGGCGGTGCCGGTGCGGTTCGCCGCACCGAGGTGAGCCTCCGCCCCACGGGCGGACGCGTCAGCGTCCGTAGGTCCGCCGGCCGTCTCGGCGGCCTCCGGGGCGGCTGTGCCCCTTCATAAGCCGCCGCAGATCGCTACGCGCTTCGGCCGTCTCGGCGGCCGACAGGCCGGCCGGGGCCGGACATGAGCCGCCACGCACGCACTTGCACCGGAGGCGGGCCGGACCGCGGCGGACGGTCAGCTGGCCGGGGGGCGGGACGTCCGGCAGGCTGGGGAAATGGACGGGCCGCAGCAGGTTCTGGTGGGCCTGGTGCTGCTGCTCGGCCTGTTCGGGGTGCTCGTGCCCGGCGTACCGGGCACGTGGCTGGTCTGGGCCGGCCTGCTGTGGTGGTCCCTGCACGAGCAGACCGGTGTGGCCTGGGTGCTGCTGGTGGGGGCGACGGCACTGCTGCTGTTCATCCAGGTGGTCAAGTGGCAGCTGCCCCCGCGCCGGCTGCGGGGCACGGGGGCGTCCCGCCGGATGGCGGTGTTCGCGGGCGCCGGGGCGCTCGTCGGGTTCGTCCTCGTCCCGGTGGTCGGAGCGATCCCGGGGTTCATCGGCGGGATCTACCTGTGCGAGCGCCTCCGGCTGGGCAGCCACGGCGAGGCCGCCGCCTCGACCCGGGTGGTGATGCGGTCGGTGGGCACGAGCGTGCTGGTGGATCTCTTCGCCTGCCTTCTGATCGCGGGTGCCTGGCTGGGTGCGGTGCTGGCAGGCGTGTAGGGGGGGGTGGGTGCCGCGGTCAGCGGCGGCCGCCGAATTCCCACTCGTGGACTTCCACGTCCGCGTAGCGGTCGGTGGGCAGGAGGCGGCGGGCGGTGGCCGCGTCCGGTGCGCGGACCAGGGCCGCCGTGCCGAGCCAGGTGGTGCCGTCGTCGGAGAGCAGCGGGCCGTACGCGACGAGGTCGTCGGGGTGCCACTCCTCGGGCGGCAGATCGGCCTCGGCGGCCTCCGCCGGAGCGGCGGCGAGGCCGAGGACGAGGAAGCGGTCACCGCCCTCCCGGCCACCGGGGAACTCCCACATGGTGCGCCCGAGGACGTTGCGCCACCTGAGCAGCAGGACGTCGCGGTACACGCCGGCCTGGTAGCCGGGCTCGTCGAACGCGAACGCCCGGGCGGCGGCGGGCCCGGGCAGGTCGACGATGTGCACGCTGCCGCTGGGCACGTCGCCGTCGGGCGCGAAGGTCGGGCCCCGGGCGATCATCTCGGGGAACCCGTCCATGTACGACCAGTGCCGCTCCAGCAGCTCCATCCGGAGCGCCGCCGACCCGGCCCGGTCGCGGTGGTAGCAGAAGAACTCCATGCCGATCATTCTCGCGGGCCCCGCCCCTCCTTCGGGAGGGGCCCTCACAGCGGCAGCGTGCGCCAGCCCCGGGTGATCTGGGCGGGGAGCGTCAGGGGGTGGTCGGGGGTCAGGAGGGCGACCAGGGCCGCACCGTCGGCCGGGCGGGAGGCCGGGTCGCGGGTCAGGGCGCGGGCCACGGTGGCCGCCAGCGCCGGGTCCAGGGACCGGACCGCCGCCAGGGCTGCCGGCTCGGGGCCGGTCTCCACGATGCGCCGGATCACCGCGCCCGTACTCGTCGCCGCGAAGGGACTCGTACCGTGCGCCGCGCACACCACGCAGCAGGCCCAGGCCCACACGTCCGCGGCCGGACCCGCCTGGGCCTCGCCGAACTGCTCGGGCGCCATGTACGTCAGCGTGCCCGGCCCGCCGCCGGTACGGGTCAGCCGCGTCCCGTCCACGATCGCCGCGATGCCGAAGTCCAGCAGCCGGGGCCCGGCGCTGGTCAGCATGATGTTGGCCGGCTTGAGGTCCCGGTGGACCAGGCCCAGGCGGTGCACGCCCGACAGCGCCACGGCCAGCGCCAGCGCGAGCGCGCGGAGCGCTTCGGGGGCCCGGACCGGGCCCTGCTGGGCCAGGTGCGCGTCGAGGGGCCGGCCGTCCAGCAACTCCATGACCAGGTAAGGCCGTCCGGCGTCCACCCCGGAGTCCAGCACCCGGGCCGTGTACGCGCCCGGAACCATGGCCAGGACTTCCGCCTCCCGCTCGAAGCGGCGCAACAGGTCTTCCTGGTCCAGGAGTTCGGGGTTCAGCGTCTTCAGCGCCACCTGGGTCGCCGCCCCTTCGCGCCGGGCGAGGTAGACCGTGCCCATGCCGCCGGCCCCGATCCGGCCGAGCAGGCGGTAGCCGCCGATGGACTGCGGCTCGTGCGGGCGCAGTTCCCGGTACCCGGCCGGAGCGGTGGCGGGAGGGGCCGCGGCGGGGACGTGCGGTTGCGGGACCGGTGCCGGTTCCGCCCGCGGCGGCGCCGCCTGCGTCTCCGCGTACGGGACGGGCGCGGCGGCCCTGACCGAGGCCGCGCGTCGGCTCATCGCCAGGGCGACCGTCTGGCAGACCAGGGCCGCCAGCACCAGGCCGGCCGGCAGGAACAGTCCCGCCACCAGTCGTACGGCGAGCTGCGCGGCCGGCACGGTCCGGGCCGGGGGCGACCCGGGGACGGCCAGCAGGTTGCGCTGGGTGCGGTGCCAGAGGAACAGCCAGAGCAGCAGGACCGGCACGCCGGCGGCGACGAAGGAGATCCGCGCGTTCGTGAGGGACAGCCCGTAGGCCAGGGCCAGGGCCCATGCCTGCCCCAGAGCAATGGGTTCCGACAACAGGGCGAAGGCGGTGAGCCAGTGGGAGTCCAGGAACATCCAGAGGCCCGCCCCGGCGGCCGCTCCCAGGGCCAGTTCGCCGGCGACGGGTGCCGGGAGGAGGCCCGGGGACGGCCCGTCGGCCGACGCCCGTCGACGTACCGCCGCCTGGGCCCGCGTCAGCAGCGGCAGTGACGCCAGCCGCACCGCCAGCGCGGGTCCGGCCACGGCCAGGACCCCCGCGCTCAGCGAAAGGTCGAGGTACTCCGCCACTGTGTCTCCCATCGCCGCGCAGGTGGGGAGTATAGGACCGCGAACACGGGCCCGTTGGCCGCTTCCGCGGCCTGGTGTGGTGTGCGGGGAAGGGCTTGACGCGTCGTGGCAGCAGGCCCGGGCCCGGGCCCGGGGTGGCCGAAGCGCGCCACCCTCCCGGCGGTCCACGCCCGAGAGGACCGACACCGGCAGCCGCTACGGACACCCCCGCGCCCGCCCACCGCTCCCGGCCTCCGCCCCCGCCGCTTCACCCGGCGGCGGGGCCGGGGCCGTCACGCCCGCGGCACCCAGGTCCGCCCCGGCGCCCACGCCCAGATCGGCCCGCATCGTGCCGCGCAGGGCCAGCCCGCGTTCCCAGAGGTCCTGGAGCGCGTCGTGGATCTCCTGGAAGGACCCGCCCGGCACCGGGTTGCCCTCCGCCAGCCGCATCGTCCGCGCGTACAGCTCCGCCATCGCCGAGGTCAAGGAGTCCAGCTCCGCTACCACCGCGTCGGAGGCGGTCATCTGGGCCTCGGAGAACGCGGCGTGGTGGCCCTGCCGGGCCGCCTCCAGCTCCTGGCGGTCCTCCGGCCCGGCCTCGCCCTGGTGCACCAGCCACAGGTGGTTCATCAGCTGGATCCGGAAGCGCCGGTACGCCGCGTTGGCCGCCACGTAGCTGTCGCGCCGCCGGTCGTGCTCGGCCACCCGGCGCTCGCGGATCCACTGGTCCTCGGCGGTCCGCTGCTGCCGGTCGAACTGGTCCGCCTGGGCGCGGGCCAGCAGCCGCTGGGACAGCACGGGCGCGAGGAGCGTGCCGATCACGCCGACGGTCGCGGCGGCCAGCGCGATCAGGGCGTTGCCCACGGTGTTCCTCCTGGGGTGTTCCGGTCGGCGGGGACCGCCCCATCCTCCCCCGCCCGGACGAACGCCCTTGCGCGGGGCCGGAATACGCCCGTACGCCCGTACATCCGCCCGGCGGGCCTACGTCCGGGGAACCGGGACCGGGGGGACCTGGGACCGATGCGCGGGCGCGGTACGGCGCGGATGCTGGTCGGTATGAGGGACTTCACCGGATTCACCGAGGCCGAGGTGGCCTACCTCGGCAGCCAGCCCCTGGGCCGCCTGGCGACCGTCGACCCGAAGGGGCGGCCGCAGGCGAACCCGGTCGGGTTCTTCCTCCAGGACGACGGCACGGTCCTGGTCGGCGGCATGGCGATGGGCACCACCAGGAAGTGGCGCAACCTGACGGCGAACCCGTGGCTCGCGCTGGTCGTCGACGACCTGGTCAGCACCCGCCCCTGGCGGGTGCGCGGGATCGAGATCCGGGGCGAGGCGGAACTGCTGACCGGGCCGCACGAGCTGGGACCCCACTTCAGCCAGGAGGTCATCCGCATCCACCCGGCACGGGTGCACTCCTGGGGCCTGTGACGGCCGTGCCGTGCCGGCCCCCAAAGAGGGGCCGGCCGGCACGAGCGGCGCCGCACGGCGGAGGGCCGCGCGGTCACCGGCAGCCAATCACCGATCACGAGTCACCGGCCACCGGCCACCGGCCACCGGCCACCGGCCAGCGATCACCGGCACCGATCACCTGCACCTGCACCTGCACCTGCACCGATGGGGCCTGCGGCCCCTCCGTCAGCCGCGGCCGCCGCGCTTCGCTGCGTAATTGGCCCGGCCCTCGGCCGACTTCAGCCGCCAGTCACGGCGGATCTCCGCCCGGAGGCGGGCGTCGGTCTTGGCCACGATCCGCTGGTTCTCGCGGAGCAGCTTGCGGTAGCTGTCCAGCCGCCGCTCGGGCAACGCGCCGGACTCCAGCGCCTCCCGCACGGCACAGCCGGGCTCGCTCTCGTGGGCGCAGTCGTGGAACCGGCAGTCCTGGGCCAGCTCCTCGATCTCGGCGAAGACCTGGCCGACACCGGTTTCCGCGTCCCACAGGCCCACCCCGCGCAGCCCGGGGGTGTCGATGAGGACGCCCCCGCCCGGCATCAGCAGGAGGTTGCGGGTCGTGGTGGTGTGCCGGCCCTTGCCGTCCACCTCGCGGGTGGCCTGGACGTCCATGACCTGCTCGCCCAGCAGGGCGTTGGCCAGGGTCGACTTGCCGGCGCCGGAGATGCCCAGCAGCACGCTGGTGCCGGAGCCGAGGACCGCGCCGAGCACGTCCATGCCCTCGCCGGTCAGGGAGCTGACCGTGAGCACCTGGACGCCGGGGGCGGCCGTCTCCACGTCCTGGACCAGGTACGAGAGGGCGGCCGGGTCCGGTACGAGGTCCGCCTTGGTCAGCACGACGAGCGGCTGCGCGCCGGACTCCCAGGCCAGGGCGAGGAAGCGCTCGATGCGGCCGAGGTCCAGCTCCGCGGCGAGCGAGACCGCGATGACCGCGTGGTCGACGTTTGCGGCGAGGATCTGCCCCTCGGAGCGCTGGGAGGAGGTGGAGCGTACGAACGCGGTGCGGCGCGGCAGGTACGCCTTGACGTACCGCGGGTTGCCGCCGGGTTCGACGGCCGCCCAGTCGCCGGTGCAGATGACCCGGAGCGGGTCGTGCGGGGTGACGAAGGCGGTGTCCGCGCGGACCGGGCCCCCGGCGGTGACGAGGTCGCACTGGCCGCGGTCGACCCGTACCACCCGGCCGGCGAGCAGGCCCTCGGCGGCGTACGGCGCGAACTCGGACTCCCAGGCCGCGTCCCAGCCGTAGGGGGCGAGGGCGGCGCAGGCGTCGGATGCCGAAGCAGCGGAAGAGGAGGAGGACGCAGCGGCAGAAGAGGAAGAAGAAGAAGCGAAAGATGCCTGAGAGGCGGAGAGAGACAAGGGGGACCCTTCACGGTGGGCGGTCCCGGCGGCACACGCGCTCGACGGCGCGGCGCAGAGGAAGAAGAGGTCAGCCGGAGACCACGGAAGTGGGAACGACGAGCTTCGGGATGCGGGCAGCGCCCAGCGCGACGGCAGTCATCGAAAGTCCACCTCCTGGTCGGATCCACGTGTCGGTACGTCCTGTCGGCACCCGAGCGGCGTCCCGCCCCTCAGGTACTCCGGAACCATAACCCTCCCCCGTGCACGCCCGTCAATTCTTTTTCCGCCGGCCCCGGCCGGGCGCCGCGCCGTGCGTCCGATTCCTTCAAGACCCGGCCGCCCGGCGGGGTCAGCATGGGCCCATGACCCCACGACTCGACATGATCGGCCTGGTCGTCTCCGACATGGCCGCCTCCCTCGCCTTCTACCGGCGGCTCGGCTTCGCGCTGCCCGCGGACGCCGACGCGCAGCCGCACGTCGAGGCGGAACTGCCGGGCGGGCTGCGGATCGCCTGGGACACGGAGGACACGGTCCGTTCCTTCGACCCCTCCTGGACCCGGCCCACCGGCGGCGACCGGCGCGAGCTGGCCTTTCGCTGCGACTCCCCCGCCGAGGTCGACGCGCTGTACGCGGAGCTGACGGGCGCGGGCCACCCGGGGCACCTCAAGCCCTGGGACGCGTTCTGGGGGCAGCGCTACGCGGTGGTGCTGGACCCGGACGGCTGCGGGGTCTCCCTGTTCGCGGCGCTGTAGGCGCCGAGGGTGGTCCCGGCCAGCTCCCTGACCTCCCTGGCCAGGTGCGCCTGGTCCGCGCAGCCGACGGCGTACGCGATCTCCGCGGCCGGCATGCCCGCGCGGGCCAGGGCCAGCGCGCGGCGCAGCCGGAGCACCCGGGCCAGCGTCTTGGGCCCGTAGCCGAAGGCCTCGCGGGAGCGGCGGTGCAGCTGCCGGGCGCCCAGGCCGACCGCCTCGGCCGTACGGGCCACCGAGTGCCCGGCGCGCAGGTGCGCCACGATCCCGGCGGCCAGGGGGTCGGGCGGCGGTGCAGCCGCGGCCAGCCGGGCGGCGAGGTCCTCCAGGGCGCGGGCGGCACCCGGCCCGGTGCGCTCCCCGTCCGGCAGCCGGATGCCGGGCAGCAGCTCGGCGAGCGGTACGCGCAGGTCGACCAGGGCGTGGGCCGGTACGCCGAGCAGGGCCGGGGCGGTGCCGGGCGGCAGCCGCAGACCGGCGAAGCGGGCGGCGGTCACATCCCCGGTGCTGTGGGGGCGGGTGTCCGTACCCGCGACCCAGAGGCGCCCGTCGGCCCACAGCAGGTCCATGCAGCCGTCCGGCAGTACGGGCGCGGCGGGCCCGTCCCCCGGCTCGGCCCGCCACACGACGGCGCCCGGCAGCACGCGGGAGGCGCGTTCCTGGTACACACCCCCACGCTAACGCGGCGCCCCCGGCCCCCGGCCCATGCCCCAGCCCCAGCCCCAGCCCCAGCCCCAGCCCCAGCCATGATCAGCCGGAAGGCCCTAGGGGTGCCGGTGGCCCTCCTTGCGCAGGCGGGCCTGGACGTCGTCCGGCGGCAGGAACTTCGACCAGCGCTCCGGGAACTCGGAGGGCATGTCGCCGCCGTCCTCGTCGTCCTCGGACTCCCCCTCGGCCAGCGCCCGCCAGGCCGCGGCGCGGGCGACCAGCTGGTGGGCCTCCGCCTCCTTGGCCCGCTCGTTGGCCTCCCGGGCGGCGGCGGTGGCGACGGAGGGCCAGACGCGGTCGATGGCGGCGTTCACGGCCGCGCCCACGAGCACGGCGAAGGCCGAGATGCCGATCCACAGCAGCACCGCCACCGGGGCCGCGAGGGAGCCGTAGATGGTGGGGCCCTCGACGGTGCTGGTCAGGTAGATCCGCAACAGGAAGCTGCCCAGCACCCACATCGCCAGCGCCACCAGGGCCCCCGGCACGTCCTCGATCCAGGGCGAGCGGACCGGCACGGACACGTGGTACAGCGTGGTCAGGAAGGCGATGGACAGCAGCGTGACCGTGGGCCAGTACAGGATGCTGATCAGCTCCGTGCCCCACGGGAAGACCGCGACCACCGCGTCGGGACCCACGACCATCAGCGGCAGCACCACCGCGCCGATGAGCAGGGCGATCACGTACAGCAGGAAGGCCAGCAGGCGGGTCTTGACAATGCCCCGGCGGCCGTCGAGGCCGTACATGACGGTGATCGTGTCGATGAAGACGTTCACCGCGCGGGAGCCGGACCACAGGGCGAAGGCGAAGCCGAGGGAGATGATGTCGGGCCGGCCGCGGCTGGTGACGTCGTCCAGCAGCGGCTTGGCCACGTCGTTGACGCCCCGGTCGGACAGGACCGTGCCGACGGCCCCCAGGAGGTTCTCCTCGATGCTGGCGACGGTGTGGGTGTTGGTCCAGCCGTCGACGTAGCCGAGCAGGCCGAGCAGGCCGAGGAAGAGCGGCGGCAGGGAGAGCAGGGTGAAGAAGGCCGCCTCGGCGGCCAGGCCCAGGATCCGGTACTCGATGCACGAGTTGACGGTGTCCTTCAGGAGCAGCCAGGCCATCTTGCGCTTGGAGACGTTGCGGTACAGGACCCGGGCCCTGTGGAGCCGCCCCGGAGGGGGCTCGGGTGTTTCATTTGCTGGCTGCACGTCCTTACCGTATCGGCATGGCAGCCACCACCCACACCGTCACCAATCAGGCCCCGCCGCTGGCCGGGTACGACGTCTACGCCACGGACCCGGCCCTCGTGGAGGGGGTGGCCCGGCACCTGGGGCCGGAACCGCTCGCCGAGGCGGAGGGGGAGCTGCGCGCGCTGGGGCGCGCCGCGGGCTCGTCCCAGGTGCAGGAGTGGGCGGCGCAGGCCAACGAGAACCCGCCGCGGCTGCGCAGCCACGACCGGTACGGGCACCGGATCGACGAGGTGGAGTTCCACCCGGCCTGGCACCGGCTGCTGGGCAAGGCCGTGGCGGCGGGGCTGACGGACGCCTGGGGCCGGCCGGGCGGGCACGTGCGGCGGACGGCCGGCTTCTACGTGTGGTCGCAGGCCGAGGCGGGGCACGGCTGCCCGGTGTCCATGACCCACGCGGCGGTGCCGGCGCTGCGCACCGACCCGGAACTGGCGGCCGCGTGGGAGCCGCTGCTGACCTCGCACCTGTACGAGCGCGAGCTGCGGCCGGCGGCCCTGAAGGCCGGGGTGCTGTTCGGCATGGGGATGACGGAGAAGCAGGGCGGCAGCGACGTACGGGCCAACACGACGGAGGCGCGGCCGCTGGACGCGGCGGGCGAGTACCTGCTGACCGGTCACAAGTGGTTCTGCTCCGCGCCGATGAGCGACGGGTTCCTGGTGCTGGCGCAGGCTCCGGAGGGGCTGAGCTGCTTCCTGGTGCCGCGGGTGCTGCCGGACGGGACGCGGAACGCCTTCGCGATCCAGCGGCTCAAGGAGAAGCTGGGCAACCGGTCCAACGCCTCGGCCGAAGTGGAGTTCGACGGGACGTGGGCGCGCCGGGTGGGCGAGGAGGGCCGGGGGGTGCGGACCATCATCGGGATGGTCGCGGCGACGCGGCTGGACTGCGTGACGGGCGCGGCGGCGGTGATGCGGCAGGCGCTCACGCAGGCCGTGCACCACACGGCGTACCGGAGCGCGTTCGGCGGGAAGCTGATCGACAAGCCGCTGATGCGGAACGTGCTGGCGGACCTGGCGGTGGAGTCGGAGGCGGCGCTGACTCTGGCGCTGCGGCTGGCCGCGGCGTACGACGCGGACACGGAGGCGGAGCGGGCGTTCCTGCGGCTCGCGGTGCCGGTGGCCAAGTTCTGGGTGACGAAGCGGTGCACGCCGGTGGTGGCGGAGGCGCTGGAGTGCCTGGGCGGCAACGGGTACGTGGAGGAGTCGGGGCTGCCGCGGCTGCTGCGGGAGTCGCCGCTGAACTCGATCTGGGAGGGCGCGGGCAACGTCCAGGCGCTGGACGTGCTGCGGGCGTTGCAGCGGGAGCCGATGGCGCTGAACGCCTTCCTGCGGGAGGTGGGGCTGGCGCGGGGCGCGGACCACCGGCTGGACGCGGCGGTCAAGGGGATGCTGACGGAGCTGGCCGACCTGGAGGGCATCGAGGCGCGGGCGCGGCGGCTGGTGGAGCGGATGGCGCTGGTGCTGCAGGGGTCGCTGCTGGTGCGGTTCGCCCCGCCGGAGGTGGCGGACGTGTTCTGCGCCTCGCGGCTGGGCGGGGACTGGGGGTCGAGCTTCGGCACGCTGCCGCCCACGCTGGACCTGGGCGCGCTGGTGGAGCGGGCGCGGGTGGCGGCCGGGCCGGAGTGACGGCACGTACCTGACCTGGGGCCGGAGTGATGGCAGGTACCTGAACGTGGGGGGCCGGCCGGAGTGACGGCACGTACCCGACCCGTGGGGCCGGAGCCGCGGGCGCGTGGCCGGGAGAGGGGTGTCCGCCGGGCGGCGGAGAGAGGGTGGCGGCGGCCCGTACGGCTGCGGACCGGGGTGGCACCGCGCCGACTCGGCACCACCCCCGCCACGTTCGCCCCGAGGAGGAGCTGCGACGCCGCCGAGCGGCGTCGCGGTTAGTTTCGGTCGGCCGACCGGGACTTGGCGAGAGTTGCATACCGTTGCAACGCTTTGGTGCGGAACCGTCCGCGAGGGGTCCCGGGGAGGAGCGCTCCCGGGGTGACCGGTCCGGTTCCGGGGCACGTCCGGTTCAGTACGGGGAGGATCCGGTGACCAACACCGCTGTCGACTTGGCCCGCCTGTCGGCCATGGACGCGGGGCAGGCCGCGCGCCTGCTCAAGGGCGTACGGGCGGCCGCCCTGGCCGGCAGGAGACCGCCGGCCGCGCCGCGTCCCGAGATCGCCGAGTCCTGGCGCCGGATGATGGCGGGCGGCGTGCACCCCGACCGGGACGCCCGCTCCCGGATGCTGTCGGTGGCCGAGACGGAGGAGCGGCGGCAGCTGTCGCCGCTGCGGCAGCTGCTGCCGGTGCTGCGGGAGGGGCTGCTGCCCACGCTCGACGAGGCGCTGCACATCATGGTGGTCGCCGACGCCGAGGGGCGGCTGCTGTGGCGGGAGGGGCACGCCTCGATCCTGCGGAAGGCGGACCGGCTCGGCTTCGAGGTGGGCGCGGACTGGGACGAGGGCGTGGTCGGGACGAACGGCGTGGGGACCGCGCTGGTGGCCCGGCGGCCGGTGCAGGTCTTCTCGGCCGAGCACTTCGTCAGCAGCCACCACGACTGGACCTGCGCCGGGGCGCCGGTCCACGACCCGCGGGACGGCTCGCTGCTGGGCGTGATCGACGTGAGCGGTCCGCTCGCGACCATGCACCCGGCGACGCTGGCCTGGGTGTCCTCGGTGGCCCGGCTGGCGGAGAGCGAGCTGCGGCTGCGGCACCTGCGGTCCCTGGAGGGGCTGCGGGCGGTGGCCGCCCCGCTGCTGGCGCGGCTGCCGGGGCGGGCCCTGGCGGTGGACGGGCAGGGCTGGACGGCGGCGGTGACCGGGATGGCGCCGCCGGGGCGGGTGCCGCTGCCGAAGTCCTTCGGGCCGGGGCGGGTCTGGCTGCCGGCGCTGGGCGACTGCGCGGTGGAGCCGCTGCCGGGGGGCTGGCTGATACGGGTGGAGGAGGCCCGTACCGGCGGGGAGGTCTCCCGCGTGGTGCTGGACCTGAGCCGGCCGCGGCGCTGGTCGGCGACGGTGGGCGGCAGCGCCGGGGAGTGGACGCTGGAGCTGAGCCCGCGCCACGCGGAGCTGCTGTTCCTGCTCGCCGCGGACCCGCGGGGTCGGACGGCGGCAGAGCTGGCGGAGGAGATCTTCGGGGACGCGTCGCGCACGGTGACCGTGCGGGCCGAGATGTCCCGGGTCAGGAGGCACCTGGCCGGGGTGCTGGCGCACCGGCCCTACCGGTTCCAGGAGTCGGTGGGCGTCGAGGTCGTCATGCCGGAGGACCCCTCCGACCTGCTGCCGCACTCGACCGCGCCCGCTGTGATCAGGACCCGCTTGGGGCGCGAGGGGCACCCGTGATTCCCTGGCAGGCATGAGCATCACTCTCACCACCTGGTCGCTGGAGCAGACCTCGCCGGACGACCTGCGGCCCGCGGTCGTGCCCGGCGACGAGATCCGCGTCGAGCGGGCCGAGGTCCCCTCGCCCGAGTTCAGCCGCTTCCTGTACGCCTCGGTCGGCCAGGACATCCACTGGACGGACCGGCTCTCACTCACCTACGAGGAGTGGGTGAAGGTCCTGGAGCGGCCCGGCGTGGAGACGTGGGTGGCGTACGACCGCGGGACCCCGGCGGGGTACATCGAGCTGGACCCGCAGCCGGACGGTGTGGTGGAGATCATGTACTTCGGCCTGCTGCCGGCCTTCCGGGGCCGCCGCATCGGCGGACACCTGCTGACCGTCGGCACCGCCCGCGCCTGGGACCTGGCGGAGCGCTGGCCGGACCGCGAGCCGACCCGGCGGGTCTGGGTGCACACGTGCAGCCAGGACGGGCCGACGGCGATGGACAACTACCTGCGGCGGGGCTTCCGGCTCTTCCGGACCGAGACCGAGGAGAAGGCGGAGGGCCCGACGCCCGGGCCCTGGCCCGGCGCGTAGTGCCGTCCGGCGGTTCTTCCGGGCCGCCGGGTAGGCGCGGGCCCGCCCCTACCCGGCGGCCGGACGGCGACGAACCCCGGCGGCACGCCCGCCGCCCGGCGGCGCGCACCGCGTCGGACCCCGCGATCGCCCCTCCGGGGCCGCCGGCCGTCACCACCCTCCCCCGCCCCGGACGGGCGCCGGGGCGGAGGCCCTGGCGCCCGGTGCGTGATGCCGCCCGGCGGTTCGTTCGCGGCGGCGGGACCCCTGCTCGGCGGCCCGCATCGCCGCGGACTCCGGGCGCTTGCACTCGGCTCGGCGGCCCGCCCCGCGACGGCCCCCGGCAGTCGCCCCTCCGGGGCCGCCCGGCACGGACGGCGGCCGGATCGGGCCCCCCGGGGCCGTCTCCCCCAGGCGTGCCGGCACGTGACCCAAGCCACAGCGTCCCGCATTTCGAGACCCACGCGTCCAAATCGCGGACACTAGTGGACTCCTCCAAGCGCCGCATGCCAGGCTTCCGCCATGACTGGAGCTGGAATTGCCTTGGTGAGTCGGCGGCACGTCGACCTCGGCCGCGTGTCCAGCGCCATCTGTCCGGCGCGCTGACGGAACCAGCCACGCCGTAATTTCGCCGTCCCCGTCGTCGCGGACGCGTCGATCCCCCTGAGGCCGGAACAGGCCCCCGCACACCCGCAGCGGGGCCCGTTTTGCCGCACCCGGAAGCATTTGTCCCGGGTCACCGCAGTAACGGGGTCATTCCGCCGCCACCTGTCCCCTTGCCTTGAGCCGCCACAGAAGGACGTACCGCCATGGCCGCCACCCCCGAAAAGCCCGCCGCCGCCGTCGCGCGCCGCAAGACCGGCCGCCACCGCGGAGAAGGCCAGTGGGCCGTAGGCCACTTCACGCCCCTCAACGGCAACGAGCAGTTCAAGAAGGACGACGACGGTCTCAACGTGCGGACACGCATTGAGACGATCTACTCCAAGGCGGGGTTCGACTCGATCGACCCCAACGACCTGCGCGGACGCATGCGCTGGTGGGGCCTCTACACCCAGCGCAGGCCCGGGATCGACGGCGGCAAGACCGCGATCCTGGAGCCGGAGGAGCTGGACGACGAGTTCTTCATGCTGCGCGTCCGCATCGACGGCGGCCGCCTCACCACGCAGCAGCTGCGTGTGATCGGCGAGATCTCCGAGGAGTTCGCCCGCGGCACCGCGGACATCACCGACCGCCAGAACGTGCAGTACCACTGGATCCGCATCGAGGACGTCCCGGAGATCTGGAACCGCCTGGAGGCGGTCGGTCTCTCGACCACCGAGGCCTGCGGTGACACCCCCCGCGTCATCCTCGGCTCCCCGGTCGCCGGCATCGCCGAGGACGAGATCATCGACGGCACCCCCGCCATCGACGAGATCTACCGCCGCATCGTGGGCAACAAGGACTTCTCCAACCTGCCCCGGAAGTTCAAGTCCGCCGTCTCCGGCTCGCCGCTGCTCGACGTGGCGCACGAGATCAACGACATCGCCTTCGTCGGCGTGAACCACCCGGAGCACGGTCCCGGCTTCGACGTCTGGGTGGGCGGCGGCCTGTCCACCAACCCCAAGCTCGGCGTCCGCCTCGGCACCTGGGTCTCCCTCGACGAGGTCCCGGACGTCTACACCGGCGTCATCTCGATCTTCCGCGACTACGGCTACCGCCGCCTGCGCACCCGGGCCCGCCTGAAGTTCCTGGTCGCCGACTGGGGCGCGGAGAAGTTCCGCCAGGTCCTGGAGGACGAGTACCTGAAGCGCAAGCTCACCGACGGCCCCGCCCCGGACCAGCCGGTCCAGCAGTGGCGCGACCACGTCGGCGTGCACCGCCAGAAGGACGGCAACTTCTACGTCGGCTTCGCCCCCCGCGTCGGCCGCGTGGACGGCGCCACCCTCACCAAGATCGCCGACATCGCCGAGCGGCACGGCTCCGGCCGGGTGCGCACCACCGCCGAGCAGAAGATGATCGTGCTCGACGTGGCGGAGGCCCAGGTCGAGCCGCTGGTCTCCGCCCTGGAGGCGCTGGACCTGCGGGTCAAGCCGTCCCCGTTCCGGCGCGGCACCATGGCGTGCACCGGCATCGAGTTCTGCAAGCTGGCGATCGTCGACACCAAGGGCCGCGGCCAGACCCTCATCGAGGAGCTGGAGCGCCGCCTGCCGGAGTTCGACCAGCCGATCACGATCAACATCAACGGCTGCCCCAACGCCTGCGCCCGTATCCAGGTTGCGGACATCGGTCTCAAGGGACAGCTCGTCCTGGACGACGACGGCAACCAGGTCGAGGGCTTCCAGGTGCACCTGGGCGGCGCGCTGGGCCTGGAGGCCGGCTTCGGCCGCAAGGTCCGCGGGCTGAAGGTCACCTCGGCCGAGCTGCCCGACTACGTCGAGCGGGTCGTCCGCCGCTTCGAGGAGGAGCGCGAGGACGGCGAGCGGTTCGCCGCCTGGGTCGCCCGCGCGGACGAGAAGAGCCTGTCGTGAGCGAGCGCGCCGCACCGTTCTACTGCCCGTACTGCGGCGACGAGGACCTGTTCCCCAACGAACAGGGCCACGGAGCCTGGGAATGCCGGTCCTGCAACCGCGCCTTCCAACTGAAGTACCTCGGGCTGCTGGCCCGCGGCTTCCAGTCGAACGGCAACGGAGGGGACGGGATATGACCACCGCTCAAGACACGGATCTCAGGACCGCGGAACTCAGGGCGCTGGCCGAGCGGGCGGGCCGCGACCTGGAGGACGCCTCCCCGCTGGAGATCCTCGCCTGGGCCGCCGAGACCTTCGGGCCGCGCTTCTGCGTCACCTCCTCGATGGAGGACGCGGTCGTCGCGCACCTGGCCTCGCGTGCGTTCCCGGGGGTGGACGTGGTCTTCCTCGACACCGGCTACCACTTCGAGGAGACCATCGGCACCCGTGACGCGGTCGACGCGGTGATGGACGTCAACGTCATCACCCTCACCCCGCGCCAGACGGTCGCCGAGCAGGACGCCGAGTACGGCCCGAAGCTGCACGACCGCGACCCCGACCTGTGCTGCGCCCTGCGCAAGGTCAAGCCCCTCGAAGAGGGCCTCACCGGCTACGACGCGTGGGCGACCGGCCTGCGCCGCGACGAGTCCCCGACCCGGGCGAACACCCCGGTGGTCGGCTGGGACGAGAAGCGGCGCAAGGTCAAGGTCTCGCCGATCGCCAAGTGGACGCAGGAGGACGTGGACGCGTACGTCGTCGAGCACGGCGTGCTGACCAACCCGCTCCTCATGGACGGCTACGCCTCGGTGGGCTGCGCCCCCTGCACCCGCCGCGTGGCGGACGGCGAGGACGCGCGGGCCGGCCGCTGGGCGGGCCGGGCCAAGACCGAGTGCGGACTGCACGGCTGATGACGGAACGCACCGAAGTGACGGAAGCTACGGAGAAGCAGATGAGCGTGACCGGCCAGGGAGCCACCGTGTGGCTGACCGGTCTGCCGAGCGCGGGCAAGACCACCATCGCGTACGCGCTGGCCGAGCGGCTGCGCGGCGAGGGCCACCGCGTGGAGGTCCTGGACGGCGACGAGATCCGCGAGTTCCTCTCGGCGGGCCTCGGCTTCACCCGCGAGGACCGCCACACCAACGTGCAGCGGATCGGCTTCGTCGCCGAACTGCTGGCCGGCAACGGCGTCAAGGCGCTCGTCCCGGTCATCGCCCCGTACGCGGACAGCCGCGAGGCCGTCGCCAAGCGGCACGCCGACGCCGGCACCGCGTACCTGGAGGTCCACGTGGCCACCCCGGTCGAGGTCTGCTCCGAGCGCGACGTGAAGGGCCTGTACGCCAAGCAGGCGGCCGGCGAGATCTCCGGTCTCACCGGCGTCGACGACCCGTACGAGGCTCCGGCCGCGCCGGACCTGCGCATCGAGTCGCACACCCAGACCGTCCAGGAGTCCGCGGCGTCGCTGTTCGCGCTGCTCAACGAGAGGGGACTGGCGTGACCACCGCCGCGCACCTGCACAACCCGGCCGCCGACGCCGACGCGCCGTACGCCCTGTCGCACCTCGACGCCCTCGAGTCCGAGGCGGTGCACATCTTCCGCGAGGTGGCGGGCGAGTTCGAGAAGCCGGTGATCCTGTTCTCCGGCGGCAAGGACTCCATCGTCATGCTGCACCTGGCGCTCAA
>NZ_JBITRX010000001.1:721565-741785 GCF_044540325.1 Streptomyces sp. NPDC086023 | reverse complement strand
CCGGTGAAACACTCGCGTTGAGCGGAACAGCCCGACCGGAATATGGCCGACTGTCCTCAGCGTCCTCGCTGTGTGTGTTGCCTACGAGCACCACATGGGCCCCGCAGGTCTTTCAAAGGAACCTCAACTCACCGAAGTGAGCCGGGGTTGTCAATCTGGCGTTGACTTTTGGCACGCTGTTGAGTTCTCAAGGTGCGGTCGCTTCCTTTGTTCCCGTTTCCGGGCCCTCCGGGCGCTTCCTTCGTTTCCGACTCTATCAGATCTTTCCGACCCGATTTCCTCGGCGCTTTCCGGTTCCGGCGAACGTCTCCGTCGCTTTCCCTTTCGGCGGTGACTACGCTAGCGGATTTCCCCTGTGGCGCATAATCGAGCCGTCGGCGCAGAATTCAGGCATGCCGAATTCGTCCCCGCCAGGGTGAATCGTAGGTAGTGGTTGGCCGCTTGCGAGTTGCCCGGTCGGCCCCGATGGGGTCTGCCAAGAGCAGTGCTCGTTTCTTACGGCTCGGGCTACGTTAGGCGTCTCGCCAAGCCGAGTCAAGTCGACCGGCGGCGTGGCGCGTGGGCCCGGTAGGGGCTGACCGTGGGCTCGCCGTCGAGCCAGAAGCGCCAGGGGTGATGGGCCCCGTCGCCGCCCACTCCGGTGCGCGGGCCGGTGCGCAGCAGGTCGGGGGCGGGCTCCTCCCCCGTCAGTACGGTCAGGGGTGATGCGGGGTCGCCGCAGAGGTCCGTACCGTCCAGGGCTCGGGTGACGTCGAGGGCGGTGGCGAGGCGGGCGGGGCCTTTGGCCAGTTCCTTGTCATTGCGGGCCGAAAGTCGACGTTTGCGGGCGAGCTCGGCGCCCGCGGTGATCTCGCCGGCGCGGATGAGGACGCCGCTGGCCTTGCCCTCGGGGCCGCACACCAGGTTCAGGCTGAACCACATGCCGTAGATGAAGTAGACGTACGCGTGTCCGGGCGGTCCGAACATGGAGGCGTTGCGTGCGGTGCGGCCGCGGTAGGCGTGGGAGCCCGGGTCGGTCTCGCCGTCGTAGGCCTCGACCTCGGTGATGCGGAGCTCGATGGGGCCCTCGTCGGTGGTGCGTACGAGGGTGCGGCCGAGGAGGTCGGGGGCCACGGAGAGGACCGGCCGGTCGAAGAAGGACCGGGGCAGGGGCGTACGGTCGAAACGTGCGCTCATCCGTCCGAGCGTAGTGGACTGCCCCCGGGCGGAACCGGGCTCTAGGGTTTCCGCGTTTGTAGAGGTCAGTCCCGCACAGGTCCAGTACAAGGGGAGACAGAGCATGGGGTTCAAGAAGCTGCTCGCGGCCATGGGTGCCGGCGGTGCGTCCGTGGAGACCGTCCTGTCGGAGGTCAACGTCGTCCCTGGCGGTGTCGTCCAGGGCGAGGTCCGGATCCAGGGCGGTTCGGTGCCGCAGCAGATCGAGGGGCTGTCGGTGGGGCTCCAGGCGCGTGTCGAGGTCGAGGGCGGTGACCAGGAGTACAAGCAGGACGTCGAGTTCTCGAAGCTGCGGCTGGGCGGTGCCTTCGAGGTGCAGGCCGGGGCGGTGCACGCGGTGCCGTTCGGTCTGGAGATCCCGTGGGAGACGCCGATCACCCACTTCGCCGGGCAGCACCTGCACGGCATGAACATCGGTGTGACCACCGAGCTGGAGATCGCTCGTGCGGTGGACGCCGGCGACCTGGACCCGATCAACGTGCACCCGCTGCCGGCGCAGCAGGCGATCCTGGACGCGTTCGGTCAGCTGGGCTTCCGCTTCCGCAGTGCGGACATGGAGCGCGGTCACATCCGCGGGACGCGGCAGCGGCTGCCGTTCTACCAGGAGATCGAGTTCCTGCCGCCGCAGCAGTACCACGGCCTCAACCAGGTGGAGCTGACGTTCGTCGCGGACGACCGCGAGATGGACGTCGTGCTGGAGATGGACAAGAAGCCGGGTCTGTTCTCCGAGGGCAGCGACACGTTCCGCTCGTTCACGGTGGGGCTGCACGACTACCAGGGCACCAACTGGGCGGCGTACCTCAACGAGTGGATCGCTTCGGTCGGTTCGAAGCGCAACTGGTTCTAGGCTGCCCGCAGCAGTTCTGACAGCCGTGTCCGCGTGATCAGGAGGTTTCCCGTGACCCAGCTCAGCAGGCCGCCGCTCCCCCACGACTTCCACCCGGAGGTCGCCTCGTTCACCGTGGTGAGCGAGGACCTGGCTCCGGGTGCGGATCTGGGGCCCGACCAGGTGTACGCGGGCGGGAACGTCTCGCCGCACCTGCGGTGGGAGGGGGCTCCTGACGGGACGAAGAGCTATGCGGTGACGTGCTTCGACCCGGACGCCCCCACCGGCAGCGGCTTCTGGCACTGGGTGGTCTTCGACATCCCGGCGTCGGTGACCGAGCTGCCCGCGGGTGCGGGCAGCGGGAAGTTCACGGGGCTGCCCGAGGGCGCGGTGCAGGTGCGCAACGACTACGGGACGAAGGACTTCGGCGGTGCCGCTCCGCCGGCGGGCGAGCGGCACCGGTACGTGTTCACCGTGTACGCGGTGGACCGCGAGCGGCTCGGTCCGGACGCGGACGCCTCGTGTGCGGCCGTCGGGTTCCACCTGCGTTTCCACGCGCTGGGGCGTGCGCAGCTGATCGGTGAGTACGAGGCCCCGCCGGAGAACTGATCGTTCGCCCGGGGTTCGCCCGGTCCTGGTCTAAAGGTGGCCGGGACCGGGCATTTTTATTGCGTTGTCCCGCGTGGCGCACCCGGACAGAGTGGTTACGGGCCTTGGGCGCCGAGGGGTGCGGGCCTGCACACGGGAGGTGGGCGAGATGCGGGACACGCTGGTACTGAACGCGAGCTTCGAGCCGCTGTCGACGGTGACTCTGAACCGTGCGGTGGTGCTCGTGCTGCAGGACAAGGCCGTCGTCGAGCAGTCGCATCCCGAACTGCGGGTGCGTGCGGCCGCGGTGGAGCTTCCGGTGCCGCGGGTGATCAGACTGTGCAGGTACGTACGGGTGCCCTTCCGAAGACACGCGCCGTGGTCGCGGAGGGGGGTGCTGGTGCGGGACCAGCACCGGTGCGCGTACTGCGGTGCGCGGGCGACGACGGTGGACCACGTGGTGCCGCGGGCGCAGGGTGGCGGTGACACGTGGCTGAACACGGTGGCCTCGTGTGCGGAGGACAACCACCGCAAGGCGGACCGGACGCCGGAGCAGGCGGGGATGCCGCTGCTGCGGAGGCCGTTCGTGCCGACTCCGGCGGACGCGATGCTGTTCTCGCTGGGTGCGGGCCAGCGGGCGGCGCTGCCGGAGTGGCTGGCGCAGTCGGCGTAGCCGCTCTTACGTACTGACGTGATGGGCAGGGCCCGTCCCCGGAATCGGGGGCGGGCCCTGTGGCGTGTGCGGGGTGGTCAGCGCAGGAGGAGCTGGGCGATGGCGAGGAGGCCGACGGTGACGATGACCGCGCGCAGGACGGTGGGCGGGAGTCTGCGGCCGACGGTGGCGCCGATCTGGCCGCCGAGGGTGGAGCCGACGGCGATGAGGAGGACGGCGGTCCAGTCGAACTCGGCGACGAACAGGAAGAAGACGGCGGCGATGCCGTTGACCAGGGCGGCTATGACGTTCTTGACGGCGTTGATGCGCTGGAGGTCGTCGTGGAGGAAGAGGCCCATGAGGCCGAGGTAGAGGACTCCCTGGGCGGCGCCGAAGTAGCCGCCGTAGGCGCTGGCGAGGGTCATGCCGGCGAGGAGGGTGGGGCCGCCGTCGGGGTGGGCGGGGTCGGTTCCGGCGGCTTCCTGGCGGCGGCGGAGTGCGGCGGCGAGGCGGGGCTGGGCGACGACGAGCACGAGGGCGAGCCCGATGAGCACGGGGACGATCGTGTCGAAGGAGTCGGAGGGGAGGACGAGGAGGAGGGCGGCGCCGGCGAGGCCGCCGATGAGGGACACGGAGGCGAGGCGGAGGATGCGGGTGCGCTGGCCTGCGAGTTCCTTGCGGTATCCGATGGCTCCGCTGATGGCGCCGGGCACCAGGCCGAGGGTGTTGGAGACGTTGGCGGTGACCGGTGGGAGTCCGGTGGCGAGGAGCACCGGGAAGGTGATGAGGGTGCCTGAGCCGACGATGGCGTTGATGGTGCCGGCGCCGATGCCGGCGGCGAAGACCGCGAGTTGTTCCCAGATGGACATGGACCGGGCCAGCCCCTTCGGTTCGGTGAGTCGCCTCCCCGCCATGAAGGTCGGGGGGCCTCACTGATCATGCACGAAGGGTGGGCCCGGTCGTCGGGGTGTCCATGGCCGGCCGTCAGGTTGCCTGGGGGGGCCCGACGGGCCGGCCGGTGCGTCGGCCGGGGGCAGGTGCGGGGCGTCAGTCGATGGGGGGCTGTTCGCGGCGGGGCGCCGGGGGCTCTTCCTTACGCAGGGGCGAACTGCCGCTGGGTCCGCCGAAGTTGCCGATGGCTCCGCTCAGGCCCTTGAGGGCGTCGCCGATCTCGCTGGGGACGATCCAGAGCTTGTTGGCGTCGCCTTCGGCGATCTTCGGGAGCATCTGGAGGTACTGGTACGAGAGCAGCTTCTGGTCGGCGTCGCCGGCGTGGATGGCCTCGAAGACGGTGCGGACGGCCTGGGCCTCGCCCTCGGCGCGGAGTGCGGCGGCCTTGGCCTCGCCCTCGGCGCGGAGGATGGAGGACTGCTTCTCGCCCTCGGCGCGCAGGATCTCGGACTGGCGGACGCCTTCGGCCTGGAGGATGGCGGCGCGCTTGTCGCGGTCGGCGCGCATCTGCTTCTCCATCGAGTCCTGGATGGAGGTGGGCGGTTCGATGGCCTTGAGCTCGACGCGGTTGACGCGGATGCCCCACTTGCCGGTGGCCTCGTCGAGGACGCCGCGGAGGGCCGCGTTGATCTCCTCGCGGGAGGTGAGGGTCCGTTCCAGGTCCATGCCGCCGATGATGTTGCGGAGGGTGGTGACGGTCAGCTGCTCGATGGCCTGGATGTAGCTGGCGACTTCGTAGGTCGCGGCGCGGGCGTCGGTCACCTGGTAGTAGATGACGGTGTCGATGTTGACGACCAGGTTGTCCTGGGTGATGACCGGCTGCGGCGGGAACGGGACGACCTGTTCGCGGAGGTCGATGCGGTTGCGGATGGAGTCGATGAACGGGACGACGATGTTCAGTCCCGCGTTGAGGGTGCGGGTGTAGCGGCCGAAGCGTTCGACGATCGCCGCGCTGGCCTGCGGGATGACCTGGATCGTCTTGACCAGGGCGATGAAGACCAGCACCACCAGGATGATCAGGACGATGATGATCGGTTGCATACGGTTCCCCCGTACCCTTCTGACTGCCTGTCCGGCCTCTTGCTGCCCCGTCGGTTACGGAGTCTCGCAGACGCGGGGTCCGCGGGGCGCGGGGTTTCGGTGACCTGGGGTCACATGACGACTGCGGTGGCGCCGTCGATCTCGACGACGTCGACCTGCCGGCCGGGTTCGAAGCTGGCGTCCGCGTCGAGCGTGCGGGCGGACCAGATCTCGCCGGCCAGTTTGATGCGTCCGCCGGTGCCGTCGACGCGTTCGACGACGACGGCCGTTCTGCCGCGCAACGCGTCGACGCCGCTGGCGAATTCGGGCCGCTGGGAGCGGTGGCGGTTGGCGATGGGCCGTACGACGGCGATGAGCGCGACGGATACGGCGGTGAAGACGAGGACCTGGCCGGTGACTCCGACGCCGAGGGCGGCCGTGACGGACGCCGCGAGGGCGCCGACGGCGAACATGCCGAACTCGGGCATCGCGGTCAGGACGAGCGGAATGCCCAGTCCGGCCGCGCCGATGAGCCACCACACCCACGCGTCGATATCCACATGGTCATGGTAATTCGGTCGGACGCGGTCCGGACAGAGGACGTCGGAGTTCAGCGCAGGGGCAGGCCCTGGGCGGTCCAGCGGTCGCCGTCGGTGCGCTCGACGACGAGCGGGAGGCCGAAGCAGAGGGAGAGGTTGCGGGAGGTGAGTTCGAGGTCGATCGGACCGGCGGCGACGACCTTGCCCTGACGGATCATCAGGACGTGGGTGAAGCCGGGGGCGATCTCCTCGACGTGGTGGGTGACCATCGCCATGGAGGGGGCGAGCGGGTCGCGCGCGAGGCGGCCGAGGCGGCGTACGAGGTCCTCGCGGCCGCCGAGGTCGAGGCCGGCGGCGGGCTCGTCGAGGAGGAGGAGCTCGGGGTCGGTCATCAGGGCGCGGGCGATGAGGGTGCGCTTGCGCTCGCCCTCGGAGAGGGTGCCGAACTTGCGGTCGAGGTAGTCGGACATGCCGAGGCGGTCGAGGAAGGCGCGGGCGCGCTGCTCGTCGATCTCCTCGTAGTCCTCCTGCCAGGTGGCCGTCATGCCGTAGGCGGCGGTGAGGACGGTCTGGAGGACGGTCTGGCGCTTGGGCAGCTTGTCGGCGAGGGCGATGCCGGCGACGCCGATGCGGGGGCGCAGCTCGAAGACGTCGGTGCCGGGCTTGCCGAGGGTGCTGCCGAGGATGCTGGCGGTGCCCTTGGTGGGGAAGAGGTAGCTGGAGGCGACGTTGAGGAGGGTGGTCTTGCCGGCGCCGTTGGGGCCGAGGATCACCCAGCGCTCCCCCTCCTTGACCGACCAGGAGACCTGGTCCACCAGAGCCCGGCCCTCGCGGACCACGGATACGTCCACCAGCTCCAGTACATCGCTCATGAGCGCGTTGTCTCCCATTGCAGTCTTGGTTGTCCCAGCCGCCGCCTTCAGGCGCAGCCCCCAGGGAAAACCTACGCCACTCGGGGTGGGGTCCGGGGACTCGGGCCCCGCCTGGCGTCAGGTCCGTAGGGTGGTCGCATGCTTTCGGAACCACGTTCAGGGCGGCTGGCCGCCTGGGGAAACGCTTTGCTGGGCGGGCTGGTGTCGCCGGACGACGCCGTGCTCGCGGTGGTCGGGGACGATGCGGTGCACCGCGTGGAGGGGCTGCCGGGCGAGTCCGCGCCGGTCGGTCTGACGCTGGGGCTCGGCCGGCTGCGGGCGCTGGGGGTGACGGGTCTGCGGGTGGCGCTGCCGGCGCCGGGGCATCCGCTGGGGCTGAGCGGTCCGCCGGAGTTCAATGCACGGGCGCTGGACGCGGAGGAGGCGGTGGTCGCGGTGGGGGCGGCGCTGGGGCTGGTGCCGGAGGTGTCCGAGGCCGGGCCGGCGGGTGACCTGCACGTGGAGGTGGTGTGGCACTGCCTGCCGGTGCGGGAGGCGCCGCCTGCGGACGTGCCGTCGCTGGGCGAGGCGGAGCGGGAGCTGGCGGAGGCGCTGCGGGAGGCGACGGTGGTGCTGACGCGGCTGGACGTGGCGGCCTCGGGGCCGGTGGCGGAGGCGGCGCTGGACGCGTACCGGGCGCGGGCGGAGGCGGGGCGCGAGGTGCTGGCCCCGGGGTATCCGCCGCGTGCGGTGCGGGTGCTGGAGCTGGCGCAGCGGATCGCGCTGATGATGGATCTGGCGGTCGGGGCCGGGCACGGGGGCGCGGTGGCGGCCTCGGAGATGGCGGCGCGGACGGAGGCGCTGCGGCCGGTGGAGCGGGTGGCGCGGCGGGCGCAGGTCGCGGCGTACAACGCGTACGTGGAGGAGCAGGAGCGGCGGCGGGGGTAGGCCGTCCCTTCCCCGGGCCCCCTCCCCCGGCTGCGGCCGGGAGGTGTCCCCCGGTGCGGCGGGGCGCGTCGCGCCGGGCGTGCGCCGGCCCCCGTACCGCCAGGAGGTACGGGGGCCGGCGGGCTCGGGTGGCGTCAGGCGTTGAGGCCGGAGTTGCCGAAGGCGGGGTTCAGGGCGCCGATGACGGTGACGGCGTTGCCGACCACGTTCACGGGGACGTGGACGGGTGCCTGGACGAGGTTGCCGGAACCCACGCCGGGGGAGTTCAGGGCCTCGCCGTGGGCGTGGGCGCCGCCGTGGGCGGCGGAGACGCCGGCGGCGGCGGCGACCAGGCCGCCGGCGATCATGGTGACGGCGGTGGCCTTCTTGAAGTTCTTCACGTTCGACGTCCTCACTGGTCTTCGCCGCGGCCAGCCGCCGCGGCACGCCATGGGAAACGGTCGCCCGCCGGTCAGGATGCGCCATGTGGGGTACATCCACCCGACGGTATGAATCTCAGCCCGGACCGTAACCCGGGGTGGTCCGGTCAGGGTGCGGCGGCGATCCGGTCAGGAATCGGTCAGACCGTGGCGTACGGCCCAGAGTGCGGCCTGGGTGCGGTCGGCGAGGTCGAGCTTCATGAGGATGTTCGAGACGTGCGTCTTGACGGTCTTCTCGGACAGGACGAGGGCGCGGGCGATCTCCCGGTTGGAGCGGCCGTCGGCGATGAGGCCGAGGACCTCGCGCTCGCGCTCGGTGAGGGTGCCGCCGCGGCTGCCGGCCGGGGCCTGTTCGTCCTGGGCGAGCAGGGCGCCGGCGACCTCGGGCTGGAGCAGCACGTGGCCGGCGTGGACGGAGCGGATGGCGCCGGCCAGGGCGTCGGGGTCGATGTCCTTGTATACGTATCCCGCGGCGCCCGCACGGAGGGCGGGGACGACGGTGCGCTGCTCGGTGAAGCTGGTGACGATCAGGACGCGGGCGGGGTTGGCCAGCTCGCGGAGGCGGCGCAGGGCGTCGATGCCGTCGGTGCCGGGCATTTTGACGTCCATCAGGATGACGTCGGGGCGGAGCTCCTCGGCGTGGGCGACGCCGGTCTCGCCGTCGGCGGCCTCGCCGACGACCTCGATGTCGTCCTGGACCTCCAGGAAGGTGCGCAGGCCCCGGCGGACGACCTGGTGGTCGTCGACGAGCAGGACCCTGATCCTGGGTGCGCGTGCGGGGGTGGGGCGGGCCGCCGTGTCAGCCACCGGGGACCTCCATCTCGATCGTGGTGCCCTTGCCGGGCTCCGAGTGCACGGTGAGCCTGCCGCCGACGCCGCCGGCGCGGTCGCGCATGGAGACGAGGCCGAGGTGGCGGCCGGCCCGGCGGACCGTCCGGGGGTCGAAGCCGCGGCCGTCGTCGGTGACGCGGAGCAGGGCTCCGGTGCCGCGGCGGGTGAGGGTGACCTCGACGAGTCCGGCGTCGGAGTGGCGCAGGGCGTTGTGGAGTGCCTCCTGCGCGACGCGGAGGAGGGCTTCCTCCTGGGCGGCGGGGAGTGCGCGTACGCCGTCGCACCGGAACGTGACGTGTGACGTGTGAGCGCGGTCGAGGACCTGGATCTGGGTGCGCAGGGTGGCGACGAGGCCGTCCTCGTCGAGGGCGGCGGGGCGCAGTTCCACGACGGCGGCGCGCAGTTCGTCGGCCGCTTCGGCGGCGAGGGCGGTGACCTGGTGGAGCTCCTCCTTGGCGCGGGCCGGGTCGCGGTCGACGAGGGCGGTGGCGGCCTGGGCGGTCAGGCGCAGGGAGAAGAGCTTCTGGCTGACGGCGTCGTGCAGCTCGTGGGCGAGCCGGGAGCGTTCCTCGGCGATGGTGAGCTCGCGGCTGCGTTCGTAGAGGCGGGCGTTGGTGAGGGCGATGGCGGCGTGCTGGGCGAGGATGCCGAGCAGTTCCTCGTCCTCCTCCGTGAAGCCGCATCCCCCGCCGGGGCGGGGGCAGCGCTTGTTGGCGAGGAAGAGCGCGCCGATGATGTCGTCGCCGTCGCGGACGGGCAGGCCGAGGAAGTCGGACATCTCCGGGTGGGCGGTGGGCCAGCCCTCGAAGCGGGGGTCCTCCCGGACGTCGGCGAGCCGCTCCGGGGTCGCCTGGTGGAGCATCGCGGCGAGGATGCCGTGCTGCCGGGGCAGGGGGCCGATGGCCCGCCACTGCTGGTCGCTGACGCCGTCGACGACGAACTGTGCGAAGCCGCCGTGGTCGTCGGGGACGCCGAGGGCCGCGTACTCGGCGTCGAGGAGTTCCCGGGCCGAGGCGACGATCGTCTTGAGCACGTCCCGGACCTCCAGGTGGCGGCTCATCGCGAGGAGCGCCGTGGAGACGGCGGCGAGGCCGGTGCGGGGTCGGTGGCTCATGGGCTCACCGTACCCGCGGGGGGTGCGGTCCGGATCGGACCGGGGTCGGGGGGTGCGGGGCGTCGGTCGCAGGGCCCGGGACCTGCGGCGGAGGGGCCTGCGGCCTAGGCCGAAGGACCCCGGGGGTGTGGCCGCGGGGCCGATCCGGGCGGGGGCGGTCCGTATCTACGGTGAAGGCGTCGGATGCGGAGCGAGGGGTGGTTGTCGTGTCGGTGGCGGTCGTGACGGGTGCGTCGCGGGGGCTGGGCCGGGCGTTGGCCCGGGAGCTGGCGGGGCGGGGCTGGGACCTGGTGCTGGACGCCAGGTCGCCGGGCCCGTTGAAGGGGGTGGCCGAGGAGGCGGCCGGTTCCGGGGTGCGGGTGGTGGCGGTGCCGGGGGACGTGACCTCGGCCGGGCACCGGGCGGAGCTGGTGGCCGCGGCGCGGGAGCTGGGCGGTCTCGACCTGCTGGTGAACAACGCGGGGGTGCTGGGCGGCGAGCCGCTGGTGCCGTTGGGGGTGCACGCGCTCGCGGGGCTGCGGGCGGCGCTGGAGGTGAACGTGGTGGCTCCGCTGGGGCTGGTGCAGGAGGCGCTGCCGCTGCTGCGGGCCTCGGGCCGGGGCGCGGTGCTGAACGTCAGCTCTGACGCCGCGGTGGTGGCGTACCGGACGTGGGGTGCGTACGGGGCCTCGAAGGCGGCGCTGGACCGGCTGTCGGCGGTGCTGGCGGTGGAGGAGCCGGGGCTGCGGGTGTGGTGGGCGGATCCGGGGTCGATGCGGACCGCGATGCTGGCCGCGGCGGAGCCGGAGGAGGACCTGAGCGGGGTGCCGGGTCCCGAGGAGGTGGCGCCGGTGCTGCTGCGGCTGCTGGACGGCGGCGGGGGTGCGGGGCTGCCGAGCGGGCGGTACACGGCGGAGGGGCTGGCGGGGGCCGGGGCCGGCGGTGTGACGTTGGAAGGTGACCTGTGACATCGCACGGGGCGGTGCGGATGCCGGCGGTGCCGGAGGAGCTGTCGGCGCGGGTGCCGGCCGAGCGGCGGGGGCCCGGTCTCGGGCGCGACGCGGTGCGGCTGCTGGTCTCGCGCGGTACGGAGGTCTCGCACCACCGGTTCGGCGCGCTCCCGGAGCTGCTGCGGGCCGGGGACGTCCTGGCGGTCAACACGTCGGTCACGCTGCCGGCCGCGGTGGACGCGCGGCTGGACGGTGCGCCGGTGGTGGTGCACTTCTCTACCGGGGGCGACGACGGGCGCTGGGCGGTGGAGCTGCGGGAGCCGGACGGCCGGGGTACGACGGGCCCGCGGCCGGGTGGTCCGGCGGGGGCGGAGCTGCTGCTGCCGGGCGGGGTGCGGCTGGTGCTGACGGAGCCGCTGGTGCCGGGGGCGGAGCGGCTGTGGTGGGCGCGGGTGTCCGTACCGGGGGTGACGGGGCTGCTGCACCGGTTCGGGCGGCCGGTCCGGTACCGCTATACGGAGCGGGACCAGCCGCTGGCCGCGTACCAGACGGTGTTCGCGGTGCCGTCGCCCGACGGGGCGGGCAGCGCGGAGATGCCGAGTGCGGCGCGGCCCTTCACGGCGGAGCTGGTGGCGGCCCTGGTGAGCCGGGGGGTGCAGTTCGCTCCGCTCACCCTTCATACGGGGGTGTCCTCGCCGGAGGCGCACGAGCCGCCGTACCCGGAGCGCTTCGAGGTTCCGGAGGCGACGGCGCGGCTGGTGAACGCGGCCAGGGCGGGCGGCGGCCGCGTCCTCGGGGTGGGCACCACCGCGGTGCGGGCGCTGGAGTCGGCTGCCGGGCCGTCGGGGGTGGTGGCGGCCGCGCGGGGGTGGACGGACCTGGTGGTGACGCCGGAGCGCGGGGTGCGGGTGGTGGACGGTCTGCTGACCGGGCTGCACGAGCCGGAGGCCTCGCACCTGCTGATGCTGGAGGCGGTGGCGGGCGCCGAGGCGGTGCGCCGGGGCTATGCCGAGGCGGTCGGGCACCGCTACCTCTGGCACGAGTTCGGTGACGCGCATCTGCTACTTCGGTGATACGCATCTGCTACTCAAGAATGAGGGTAGTAACATTCCGCATTGCTGAAGCAACGCATGGTAATACTGTTACGTGGTCGATGTGAGCCCGGGCATAGGACGCATGTCACTTACGAAGTGACCTAGTGGATAGATAAAGACGCCATCAGTGCTGCTCCAAGCAGTGTGAGCGGCGAAATTCCGGCCCTTGCGGGCGGGCTTGATCCACTAAGCGGCATCGTACGTCACACCTTTGCCACAGGATTTTGCCGCCGCTAAGAATGGCTGCCGCCGCACGGTGCTGCGGGTTTCCGAACCCCCGGCGCATTCCTGCGGACCCCGCTATTCGAAGAGGTTGCCTGCATGTCTGCGTCCAGCGCTCCCGGTCATAGCCGTCTGACCAAGACCCACAAGATGTCGATCGCCGGTGTCTCCGTTCTCGGTGCCGCCGCCCTCGCCTTCTCCCTGGTGCCCGCCGAGCAGGCCGACGCCACGACGGTCGCGGCCGAGCCGGTGTCCTGGACGCAGGCGGTCGACGCGGTGCACACCAAGAACGTGCAGGGCCTGACCCAGCAGCACCAGGTCGTCGAGAAGGCCGTCAAGGCCGCCGAGGCCAAGAAGATCGCCGACGCCAAGGCCGCCAAGGCCAAGAAGGACGCCGAGGCGAAGGCCAAGGCCGAGGCCGCCGCCAAGAAGGAGCGGGCGAAGAAGGAGGCGGCCAGCCGTGCCGCCGCCCGTAAGCCCGTCTACGCGAACAACCTGGACGGCTGGATCCGCGAGGCGCTGTCCATCATGAAGCGCGAGGGCATTCCCGGCAGCTACGCCGGCATCCACCGCAACATCATGCGCGAGTCGAGCGGCAACCCCCGCGCGATCAACCTCTGGGACATCAACGCCCAGAACGGCATCCCGTCCAAGGGCCTGCTCCAGGTCATCCAGCCGACCTTCAACGCCTACCACGTCAAGGGCACGAAGTTCGACCTGTACGACCCGGTCGCCAACATCGTCGCCGCCTGCAACTACGCGGCCGACCGCTACGGCTCGATGGACAACGTCAACAGCGCCTACTGAGCCGCGCGCAGACACCAGACCCCCATGCGCCGCGGGGCGGCACCCGGACCTCCGGGTGCCGCCCCGCGGCGTTTGACGTGTCCGGGCGGCCGCTGCGGGCCGTGCGGACGGGCCGGCTACTTGCGCATGACCTCGGGCTCGTGGCGGCGCAGCAGGCGCGCCACCGCGAAGCCGCAGGCGATGCCGATGAGCAGCAGGACGGTGATGTCGAGGGTCCACTGGCCGGCGGTGGCCTCCCACAGCGGGTCGGTGTTCCCCGGGTTGTCGTGGTCCCACGGCGGCATCAGGTGGCCGAGGTCCAGCGTGGTGCCGGCGGCGCCGATGGCCCAGCGCGAGGGCATCAGCCAGGCGAACTGCTCCAGGCCCGGCGAGTCGTACACCTGGAAGAGGATGCCGGTGAACACGACCTGGACGATCGCGAACATCACGAGCAGCGGCATGGTCTTCTCGGCGGTCTTCACCAGCGAGGAGATCACCAGGCCGAACATCATCGAGGTGAAGCCCAGCGCGATCACTGCGACGCAGAGCTCGACGGCCGGCGGCATGATCAGGCCCTCGGCGGGGAGCTGGCGGGTGGCGAAGCCGATGCCGCAGATGATCACACCCTGGAGGGCCGTGATCACGCCGAGGACGATGACCTTGGACATCAGGTACGCGGAGCGGGACAGGCCGGTGGCGCGCTCGCGCTCGTAGATGACCCGTTCCTTGATCAGCTCACGGACGGAGTTCGCGGCACCGGAGAAGCACATGCCGACCGCGAGGATCAGCATGATGGTGCCGGCGTCGCCGTTGAAGCGGGCCTTGCCGGTGGGCGGTGCGAGGCCGAAGTCGGCCGGGATGACCGTGGAGACCACGCCCAGGACGGCCGGCAGGATCAGCATCAGGCCCATGAAGCCCTTGTCGGACGCGATCACCGAGACGTAGCGGCGGATCAGCGTCCGCAGCTGCGAGCCCCAGGCCTGCGGCTTGGGCGGCTGCATCTGCTGCATGGGCGGCATCTGCACCGACTGCGGGGCGATCGCGTCGATGTCCGCGGCGTACATCTGGTAGTGCTGCGAGCCCTTCCAGCGGCCCGCCCAGTCGTAGTCGCGGTAGTTCTCGAAAGCGGAGAAGACGTCGGCCCAGGTCTGGTAGCCGAAGAAGTTCAGCGCCTCCGCGGGCGGGCCGAAGTAGGCCACGGACCCGCCGGGGGCCATGACGAGCAGCTTGTCGCAGATCGCCAGCTCGGCCACGGAGTGGGTGACGACGAGCACGGTGCGGCCGTCGTCGGCGAGGCCGCGCAGCAGCTGCATGACGTCGCGGTCCATGCCCGGGTCGAGGCCGGAGGTGGGCTCGTCGAGGAAGATCAGCGACGGCTTGGTGAGCAGCTCCAGGGCGACGGACACGCGCTTGCGCTGGCCGCCCGAGAGCGAGGTGATCTTCTTGTCCTTGTGGATGTCGAGCTTGAGCTCGCGCAGCACCTCGTCGATGCGGGCGGTGCGCTCCTCCTCGGCGGTGTCGCCGGGGAAGCGGAGCTTGGCCGCGTACTTGAGGGCGGTGCGGACGGTCAGCTCCTTGTGCAGGATGTCGTCCTGCGGGACCAGACCGATGCGCTGGCGCAGCTCGGCGAACTGCTTGTACAGGTTGCGGTTGTCGTAGAGGACGTCGCCCTGGTTGGCGGGGCGGTAGCCGGTCAGCGCCTTGAGGAGCGTCGACTTGCCGGAACCCGAGGGGCCGATGACCGCGATGAGGGACTTCTCCGGGACGCCGAAGGAGACGTCCTTGAGGATCTGCTTGCCGCCGTCGACCGTGACGGTCAGGTGGCGTGCGGAGAAGGAGACCTCACCGGTGTCGACGAACTCCTCAAGGCGGTCGCCGACGATGCGGAAGGTCGAGTGGCCGACACCGACGATGTCGTTCGGGCCGAGCAGCGCGGTGCCGGACTTCGGCAGCGCCTGTCCGTTGACGTAGGTGCCGTTGTGGCTGCCGAGGTCCTTGATCTCGAAGCGGCCGCCGGTCGAGCGGAACTCGGCGTGGTGGCGCGAGACCTGGAGGTCGGAGACGACCAGTTCGTTGTCGAGCGCACGGCCGATGCGCATGACGCGGCCGAGGTCGATGTGGTGGAAGGTCGTCGGGCTGCGGTCGCCGTAGGCCGGGCCGCCGGAGGCCGGCGCCTGGTACTGCTGGCCGGCCGGGGCCTGGTGGGCCGGGGCCCCGCCCTGCGGCGGTACGTGTGCCTGCGGCGTGCCCTGCGGCGGGAAGCCGCCGCCCTGCTGGGCGGGGCCGCCGGCGGGCGCCTGGCCCGGCCAGGCGGCGGGGGCTCCCTGCTGGGCGTGCGCGACGGCGGCCGTGAGGTTCAGGCGCGGGCCGTCGGTCGCGTTGCCGAGGTGTACGGCACTGCCGGCGGCGAGTTCGGCGCGCTGGACCCGCTGGCCCTGCATGTACGTGCCGTTGGTGCTGCCGTGGTCCTCGATGGACCAGCCGCGGCCGGTCCAGCTGACGGTGGCGTGCCGCCACGAGACCCGGGCGTCGTCGATCACCACGTCGCCCTGCGGGTCCCGCCCCAGGGTGTACGACCTGGACGGATCGAGGGCCCAGGTCCTTCCGTTCAATTCCAGTACGAGTTCCGGCACTCCACGCCCCACTTGTTGTCCCCCGATTCCCCCTGACGGCAGGGAGTCTAGGGATGGCGAACTTCGGGGGGAACTATTTCAGGCCCGGGCGCAGAAGTGGAATCCGGGCCCCGCCGAGTGCGTACGGATCATACGCAGAGGGGAGATGCGTGATGACTCGGCACGAATCGGGGGGTCCGCGCATGGGTTCCGTCAGGGTGGGTCCGGACGGCGGGGCGGGGCCAACGCCCGCTGTCCGCTGGGGTGACGTGGTGCCGGCCGCGATCGCGGCGGTGGGCTGGTCGCTGGTCGCGATGGCCGGGGTGGCCGCGCTCGGCCTGCACCTCTTGGGGGCGGACGCGACGGGAGGCTCCCTGGGCCCGATGACAGCGGCCGTGGTGGTGCTGGCCGTTGGGGGCTCGGTGACGCCTTCGGGGCACGTGTCGGCGTTCGGTCTGGAGGGCGCGGCGGCGGACACGGCCGTCGACATCACGCCACTGGGGGTCGGGCTGGCGGGGGCGCTGGTGCTCGGTTTCCTGTTCCTGCGGACCGGCGGCGCGGCCGGCCGGGGGGCGCGTCAACTGCTGGCCCGCGGTGCGGCGGTGACGGTGCTGTTCGTCGCGACGGCGGGCGGGCTGGCGTGGGTGGGGCACGACGCGGTGACGCTGGACGGGCTGGAGCTGCCGGGGACGAGTGGCGGGGGTGGGGGCGACGGAGGGCCGGGCGGGCTGGAGCTGCCGGGGATCGGGGACCTGGGCGACCTCGGGGGGCTGCTGCCCGACCGGGTGGGCGACCTCGTCGACGCCAAGGCCCGGGTGGGGTTCACCGTGGAGACCGTGCCGACGCTGTGGGGGGCGGCGGTCTGGGTGGTGGCGGTGCTGCTGGTCGCGGCCTGTGCGGGGCGGCGCCGGTACCCGTCCGGTGCGCTGCTGTCCGTGGTGCGGCCGGTGGCGTCCGCGGTGGTGGCGGTGCTGCTGGTGACGGTGGTGGCCGGGCTGGCCGCTGCGGGGTGGGCGGCGCTCGGTGACGAGCACCCGGAGCGGATCGTGGGCGCCGCGCTGCTGGGGGCGCCGAACGGGACGTGGCTGGCGGTGCCCGTCGGGATGCTGGTGCCCTTCGACGGCCGGGCGACCGGGGAGCTGGCCCGGGTGCTGCCGGATCCGCTGGACGAGCTGCTGTCGGTGTCGGCCCGGGAGCCGGTGACCGTGGGGCGCCTGGCCGGGTACGACGGGCGGGCCTGGCTGCTGGTGGTGGCGGTCGCGGCGGCGCTGCTGTACGCGGGGGTGCTGGCGGCGGTGCGGTCGCCCCGGGTGGGCGGGCCGGGGGGCTTCGCGCTGCGGGGGGCGGTGCGGATGGGGGTGGCGTGGGCGCTGGTGGTGCCGGTGCTGGTGTGGCTGACGCGGGTGTCGGTGGACGCCTCCCTGTCGGTGCTGGGGGTGGACGCCTTCGGTGCCGGGGTGGAGCTGCGGGGGCGGGTGGGGCCGGCGGTGGTGCTGGGGGGCGTGTGGGGGGCGGTGTCCGGCGGGGTGGGGGCGCTGGTGGCGTGGCGGTGGGCGCGGGCTCCGGTGGTGCCGGCCGGGGTCCCGGGGTGTGCGGGGGTGGTGGGGGGCGCGGGTGCGGGGTGGCCGCCGGGGGCGGTGGGGCCGTACCGGCCGTCGCCGGTGTACGGGGAGCCGGGGGTCAACCCGTACCGGGGCGGGCCGGGTGGTGCGGGTGGTGGTTCGGGCGGGGCCGGCGGTACGGGCGGCGGGGCGCCCGGTGCCGGGGGGTACGGGGGTGGCGGGCCGGGACGTGGCGGTGGGCCGAGCGGGCGGGGTGCCGGGGCCGGAGGGGGCGGGCGGGACGTGTCGGGGGACGCGACGATCGCCGGGACGCCGCCGCCGTGGCCGCGCCGGCCCGGCGGGGCGGACCGTTCGGCGGACGAGACGATCGCGGGCCCGCCGCCGCCCCCTCCTCCGCGGAGGCGGCCGGTGAAGCCTCCGTTCACTCCCCCGCCACCGCCGGGTCCCCCGCCGTCCGCCCCGCGGCCGCCGGAAAGCCCCAGCTGAGCGACAGGGTGTCCCGGGGGGTGGGACGGGGGGCGCCACATCGTGGGCGGGAGGATACGGTGAGCACACCATGAGTGCTTCGCAGACCTCCGACGTCCCCACCCTCCTCGTCAAGATCTTCGGCAAGGACCGTCCCGGGATCACCGCCGGGCTGTTCGACACCCTCGCCGCGTACTCCGTCGATGTCGTGGACATCGAACAGGTCGTCACCCGCGGCCGTATCGTCCTGTGCGCCCTGGTCACCAAGCCCGCCGCCGGCGGGGAGGGTGAGCTGCGGGCCACCGTGCACAGCTGGGCCGAGTCGCTCAAGCTGCAGGCGGAGATCATCTCGGGTACCGGTGACAACCGGCCGCGCGGCTCCGGCCGCTCCCACGTCACCGTGCTGGGCCACCCGCTGACAGCGGAGTCCACGGCCTCGGTGGCCGCCACGATCACCTCCACGGGCGGCAACATCGACCGCATCTTCCGGCTGGCGAAGTACCCGGTGACCGCCGTGGAGTTCGCCGTCTCGGGTACGGAGACGGAACCGCTGCGCACCGCGCTGGCCACGGAGGCGGCGCGGATCGGCGTGGACATCGCGGTGGTCTCGGCGGGTCTGCACCGGCGGGCGCAGCGGCTGGTCGTGATGGACGTCGACTCGACGCTGATCCAGGACGAGGTCATCGAGCTGTTCGCGGCGCACGCGGGCTGCGAGGACAAGGTCGCCGAGGTGACGGCCCAGGCGATGCGCGGGGAGCTGGACTTCGAGCAGTCGCTGCACGCCCGGGTGGCGCTGCTGGCGGGGCTCGACGCGTCGGTGGTGGACAAGGTGCGGGCCGAGGTGCGGCTGACGCCGGGTGCGCGGACACTGATCCGGACGCTGAAGCGGCTGGGCTACCAGGTGGGCGTGGTCTCGGGCGGCTTCACCCAGGTGACGGACGACCTCAAGGAGCGGCTGGGGCTGGACTTCGCCTCCGCCAACACGCTGGAGATCGTCGACGGGAAGCTGACCGGCCGGGTGACCGGCGAGATCGTGGACCGGGCGGGCAAGGCGCGACTGCTGCGGCGGTTCGCGGGCGAGGCCGGGGTGCCGCTGGCGCAGACCGTGGCGATCGGTGACGGCGCGAACGACCTGGACATGCTGAACGCGGCGGGGCTGGGTGTGGCCTTCTGCGCGAAGCCGGTGGTGCGGGAGGCCGCGCACACGGCGGTGAACGTGCCGTTCCTGGACACCGTGCTGTACCTGCTGGGCATCACGCGCGAGGAGGTCGAGGCGGCCGACATAGACTAGGCGGCCGCTCGACCACGGCGGAGGCCCCCGGCGAGATGCCGGGGGCCTTCGTGTGTCCGGGCCGGGGTCCGGGCGCCGGGCTCGGGCTCCGGGTGCGGGCCGGTCAGTGCTGGGGCGTCCAGAAGTCGAGCAGGGTGCCGACGCCGTGCTCCACGGACTTCCAGCTGCCGGTGAAGCCGACGACGGCGACGGCCGCGGTGGGGAAGCCGGAGCGGGCCATGCGCTGGAGGGTGTCGCCCTCGGCGCGGCCGGAGAGGGCGTCGGCCAGGGCGTGCATGCCGGGGTTGTGGCCGATGACGAGGAGGTCGGCCACCTCATCCGAGGTCTCGTTGAGCAGCGCGATCAGCTCGCCGAGCGAAGCCTCGTACAGGCGTTCCTCGTAGACGGTCTTGGGCCGGTGCGGGAGTTCCTGGACGGCGAGCTTCCAGGTCTCGCGGGTGCGGGCGGCGGTGGAGCACAGGGCCAGGTCGAAGGTGATGCCGGTTTCGGCCAGCTTCAGTCCGACGGCGGGGGCGTCCTTCCTGCCGCGCTCGGCCAGCGGCCGGTCGTGGTCGGACACCTGCGGCCAGTCGGCCTTGGCGTGCCGGAGGAGGACGATCCTGCGAGGTGTATCGGCGCTCATGGGTCCCAGCTTCGCACGAAATGAGCCACGGGGCGCAGGGTGTTGATGGGCTCAACCGGGGCGGAGGGGAGCGCTCCGGCGCGCGTCGTCAGGGCAGTGCGCGCAGCAGGCCGTCGACGAGCTGGGCGAGTGCCGAGCCCTCTCCGGTGGTGGCCGCGTGGGCGTCTCCGGATCCGGAGAGGAGCAGGAGGAGCGCGGCGAAGGCGACGGCGGGCAGCAGCAGGGTCCACCAGCGCAGCCGGGTGTCCGCCCCGCGGCCGGGGGTGCGGGGCCGGGCGGCGATGCCGGCGCCGGCGGCCGTGGCGCGGGTGAGGGGCGGGCGGGTGAGCGCGCGGGCGGGGTGGTTCGCGCGGGTCTGGGTGGGGGCCGACATGACCGCCTCCGTGGGTGTTCGGGCCTGGTGTTCCTCGCTGCTTCGAATCTATGGATCCGAGGCGGCGGTTCCCATCAGGTGATCCACCCACTTGACCCTGAGCCTGACCCCCTAGGGGATGGGGGGTTAACCCCACCCCGACGTGCGTGCCGGATCAGGCCGGATGCCGGCGAGTGAGCCGAAGGGCGCGCTGGGGTCGGGGGGGGGGGGGGGGGGGCCCCCCCGGCCCCCCCGGGGGGGGCCCCCCCCCCCCCCCCCCCCCCCCCCCCCCCCCCCCCGGCGGGGGGGCGGGCCCCCCAACGGGGGGCGG